>OY764655.1:0-16753 GCA_963668285.1 uncultured Lewinella sp.
TCGCGGACCGCGAACTGCCGATCACGCAAGACGCGACGATCGCGCTGCACACCTGGCGGGACGAAAAGGGGAAGGAGACCTTCTGGCACAGCACCGCTCACCTGATGGCCGAGGCCCTCGAAGCGCTGTACCCGGGCATCAAATTTGGTTACGGGCCGGCCGGGGAGAACGGCTTTTTTTACGACGTCTTACCGCCGGAAGGGGTATCGATCAGCTCGGATGACTTCCCGAAAATCGAACAGAAGATGCTGGAGCTGGCGCGGCAAAAGAACGACTACGTGCGCCGGGAGATTAGCAAGGAAGAGGCAACCCGCTACTTCGAGCACAAGGGCGACGAATACAAACTCGAGCTGCTGCGTGACCTCGAAGACGGCACCATCACCTTCTATACGCAAGGGGAGTTTACGGACCTTTGCCGTGGCCCGCACATCCCGAATACCGGAGCGATCAAAGCCGTGAAGTTGATGAAGGTCGGTGGGGCTTTCTGGCGGGGTAACGAAGAGAACGAGCAACTGACGCGCATCAGCGGCATCAGCTTCCCGAAGGCGAAGGAGCTCAAGGAATACCTGCACAATCTGGAGGAAGCCAAAAAGCGCGACCACCGCAAGATCGGTCAGGAGCTGGAGCTGTTCATGTTCTCCGAAAAAGTCGGGGCGGGGCTACCGATGTGGCTGCCGAAGGGTACCCAACTGCGGGAGCGCTTAGCGAACTACCTGCAGAAAAAGCAGGAGGCTGCCGGCTACCAGCAGGTTACCACCCCGCATATCGGTAAGAAGGAATTGTACGTCACCTCCGGCCACTGGGAGAAATACGGCGAAGACAGCTTCCAGCCCATCAATACCCCGCGCGAAGGCGAGCAGTTTTTGCTTAAGCCGATGAACTGCCCGCACCACTGCGAGCTGTTCAAATTCCGGCCCCGTTCCTACCGGGAGCTACCGCTACGCTTTGCCGAATTCGGTACCGTTTACCGCTACGAGCAGACGGGGGAGTTGCACGGCCTTTCCCGCGTCCGGGGCTTTACGCAGGATGATGCCCACCTTTTCTGCACCCCCGAACAGGTGAAGGATGAGTTTATTGCCGTGGTGGACATCGTGCAAGAAGTGCTGGCGATGATCGGCTTTGACGACGTGACCGCGCAGATCAGCCTGCGCGACCCGGAAACCCCCGACAAGTACATTGGCAGTGACGAGAATTGGGCCAGCGCCGAGCAGGCTATCATCGATGCCTGCCAGGAGATCGACATCCGTACGGTCACCGCTTACGGGGAAGCTGCCTTTTACGGTCCGAAGCTGGACTTCATGGTGCGCGACGCCCTCGGCCGTAGTTGGCAACTAGGGACGGTGCAGGTAGACTATAACTTGCCCGACCGCTTCGAGCTGGAGTACATCGGCTCGGATAACCAGCCGCACCGGCCGGTAATGATCCACCGGGCGCCCTTCGGTTCTCTGGAGCGGTTCGTGTCGATATTAATCGAGCATACGGCGGGCAAATTTCCGCTCTGGCTAGCGCCGGAGCAGTATGCTATTTTGCCGATCAGCGAGCGCTTTAATGACTACGCTTACGAAGTAGCGAAGCAGTTGGCCGAGCACGACATCCGCGGTTTAGTGGATGACCGGAACGAGACGATCGGCCGGAAGATTCGGGATAACGAGACGAAACGGATTCCGTTTATGTTGATTGTCGGGGAGCAGGAAGTAGCGGCCGGTGGGGTTGCCGTGCGGGTGCAGGGAGAGGGGGACGTTGGCACTAAGAGCATCGCGGAATTTGTCGAGTTCTTTACGGAGCAATTGGTTGTCGGGTAAGGCTTCAAGTCTATTCCTTTTTGCTAACGGCACTATCTGTATCGGTCAGTTCCGTTATTTTCAGGCGGCGTTTACCTTTCTACGATTTAGAGGTAGAGAGGATGCGAAGGCTAACGGCCGGCGACTTACCCCCCCCAATTTTAAGCTATGTCACCCGTTTACCTGAGTACATCCTTTGGCCGGCTTGCCGCCTATATCCACCCCGGTAACCCGGGGTGCACACCTCTGCTTCTGCTGCATGGCGTATACTTCGACCACCGCCTGTGGGACGGGCAGCTGCCCGCTTTTACCGACCGTACCGTCGTCACCGTAGATATGCCGCTACACGGGCTGAGCAAGGAGGCGGGGCAGAATGCGTGGAATCTGGCCGACTGCGGACGGCTGGTGATCGAGATTCTCGACGGTTTACAGTTCAAACTGGTTATCGGTGTAGGGCATTCCTGGGGGAGCATGAGCCTATTGCGAGCCGGTAACCTGGCCCCCGGTCGCTTTGCTGCTCTCGGGCTGTGTAACATGCCGTTCTTACCAGCCGGTACGCGTACGGTTTGGCAGTTTCGTCTGCAACATCTTATCGTGGGGTTTCGTAGCTTTTACGGGGGGCAGGTAGCAAAGGCCATGTTTGGGAAAGACGCTCTGCGGCGACAGCCGGAGTTAGCGGAAAAGGTACGTCGCAGCCTTGCCGTACTCAGCGATGCGGCCTTGCGGACGATCGACCGTCGGGTAATCGTCGAAGCGGATGATGCCCGCCCGTTATTGGAGTCGCTGCGGGTACCCACCCTGGCGCTGAAGGGTGCGGAGGACTACGTCCCGGCCCCGCCCGGCCTGCCGCTGACCCTCGTGCCGGGCGGGCACGTAAGCCCGCTGGAAGAACCGGAGCGAGTGGTGAAATTTATGCGGGAGGTAGTGCAGCTGAAGCCTTAGGCCCGCTCTTGTATTTTACGCTATAGCTACTGCGGAACTAGCGGAGCGATTGGCAGTCCGTTGTAACTTGCTTTTGAGCTGTGAATACTTCAGTTATTAGGTGGGATGCAGTTCAGCCGAGCTGACTGCGGTAAGGTCGTATGGGTGATGTAGGATGGCCGGAAAATTACCCGCCCGGGTAAACACCGTGCAAACACTACATTTACGCCATGCTCACCCGCCCCCTGCTCTTCCTGTGCCTGCTCCTGACCGGTTTTAGCCTGGGTGCGCAGTCTACCCCGGCCCCCGTCCTGTTCAACCAGGATACCCTCTTCTTCATCAACAACAAGATTGGGACGTTCACCCCCGCCCAACGTGCCGAACGCGTCGGCAAGATCATCGAGCGGCTCAGCAAACTACCGGTCAGCGACTACGACAGCCTCTCCGTAGCCACCCTCGACAACGGCGGTGCCGAAGTATATCTGCGCGACGACATCATCACCAGCATATCCCCGCGAGACTCCGCCACCATCGGCGTCAACGCGGAACAGATCGCGCAAGAGCGACTTACCGTCATCCGCAACGCCCTGATCCAAGATGCCGAAGACCATTCCTTCCGCACCATTGCTACGGACGTCGGGCTGTTTCTACTGGCCATTCTGGTGCTTCTACTGGTCTTTTACGCCGTCAACAAAGCCTTCAACTTTCTCCGCAACCGCCTGGATGGGCTCGATACGGAACGCTACTTCGGCAAGAATATGTTGGTGAGGCGCTTCCAGCTGATTACCCCTACGACGGAAAAGAAAACCCTCCTTTTCGTATTGCGGATGCTGCGCTTCACGGTCCTGTTCGGCTTCCTTTACCTCTACCTCCCCTGGTTGTTCAGCCACCTCACCTACACCCGCGGTTTCGGGGAGCGATTACTGGGGTACGTCCTGACGCCGTTGCGCACGCTGTGGGATGGCCTTACGGGCTTCCTTCCTAACCTGCTCTTCATCATCGTCTTCATCATGGTAGCTCACTACCTGATCCGCGGGATGGGGCAGATCGCCGTGCAGGTCAAGTCCGGCCGCACCAAGCTTGACGGGTTTTACCCCGATTGGGCCTTGCCCACCTTCAACCTGGCGCGCGTGCTCGTGATCGTCTTCACGCTGGTCATGATCTTTCCGAAGCTGCCCGGCGCCGGCTCGGATGCTTTTCAGGGGATCTCCGTTTTTATCGGTCTGCTCCTTTCCCTCGGCTCGGCCGGTATTATCGGCAACGTAATTTCCGGCATCGTCCTGACCTACATGCGCCCCTTCGTCATCGGCGACCGCGTAAAGATCGGCGACGTAACCGGCGACGTGATCGGCAAAACCTTATTGGTTACCAAACTCCGCACCATTCGCAACGAGGAGGTCACCATACCCAACGGTAACCTCATGGCCGGCGGCGTCATGAATTATAGCGCATTAGCCGAATCCGAAGGTCTCGCGCTGCATACTTCGATTACGATCGGCTACGACGTCCCCTGGCCGCAAGTACACGAACTCTTACTCCGCGCCGCAGCCAAGACGAAATTAGTGGACGATAAACCGATGGCGTTCGTCCTCCAAAAAGCCCTCAACGATTGGTACGTTGAATATGAATTAAACTGCTACACCAAAGAAAGCCACAAGATGGCCCGCATCTATTCCGACCTCCACGCTAATATTCAAGATAACTTCAATGCGGCCGGGGTAGAGATCATGAGCAGTCACTATATGGCCATACGCGACGGCAACGCTTCCACGATCCCATTAAAGCAATGAGTAATTTTGCGAGGACGCAGGTGCGGTGTTCATCAGGAAAGCAAAAATAAGGGGAAGTACCCGCATCGCATACGAACAAACGGTTAGGCTTATTTGACAACCTTAAGGATTAACGCGACGAACTATTGAGGCTTATGCCTATTCCCCCCCCTGTGTCGCTTAATTATTTGTATGAATCAAAAGTATCTGCTTATTTACTTATTCTTCTGGATGGGTGCGCTAGCCCTTTCTATTACCTCAATACCCGTATTCGCCCAATCCGAGCCTGAACCGCCGCGGCTATCGGCTGAAATCATGGAACTGCCACCGTATTCGGAGGCCCACCCCAAAGTGCAAATAAGCTCCACGACAGCCACCGGTGACCGTGCTTCCGGCTACGCGTACGCAGCGGATCTACTCAGTATCGACTGGCCCCCGCCGGGTATGGAACCCATCCTGTGGGCACCGTCAAGCGGCTACCGCAAGCAGCCCGTCGAGCAGGATACTTCCCTGGTCTTGGTAGTAGCGACGGCCCAGCTGTCCTCCGATGGGAATGCCACCGTGGGGACCCTCAGTCGGTCGCACCGCGACCCGCTCAAAGCGCGTACCCTCGACCGCGCCTACCGCTGGTCGGAAAGCGCCGGTTTCCAGTGGCTCCCGGCACCGGATGAGGCTCAGACGCGCGCCTATGCTTGCTCCGATGACGGTAGCTACGTGATCGGTAGAATACTGCGTCATAGCACAAACCCGGCACGTGAAGTGCGGTGGCATGCTGATGGAACCGTCGACACGGTACCCCCGATCGCGGGAAATACGCGCTGTTTTCTACGTGGTGTATCCGGTAGCGGTACCGTAGCAGTTGGTACGAGCTTCCCGCCACGCTCCGACACCATCTTCAGCCGCCGCGCCTTCTACTGGACGCCCACTGAGGGCAGCAGGCCCGTGCCGGGGCTGGAAGCCTACGGAACCTCCGAGGCCAACGCCGTTTCCGCCGACGGCCGGTACATAGTCGGCTACGCGTACGACGGGCCGCTATCGAACCTGCCTGACGCCCGTGCCTGGCGCTACAGCAAGGCCGAAGGCCTGGAATGGCTCGGGACCTGGATCGCCACCGACCTGAACGCCGACGGAAGTGTCGTCGTCGGATCGTACCGTAATGCCATCGCCATGCTGTGGTACACGGACCGAGGGGAAGTAGAGCTGCGGACGCTCATCAATGAGGAAGGCTGGTGGCTGCCGAAGATCACCGCCATCAATGCTGCCGGAAACGTTCTTTATGGAATGGGTGATTCTCCGATCACGGAGGATTGTGCTTGGCGGGTGGAGATTATAGATTAATTCTGTCGAATACTTATAAGGTGTAATCTGACAGCCCATAGCCTTTATATTCGATCGTGTAGCCTGCTAGATGCTTGACTGCTTTGGCTGCCTTCTCCCGTAGTTTAGGAAGGGAAATTTTCTTTTGGTTGAGTTTGATCTCCGCAATCACCGCCGTTTTGTCAAACTCGTTGTAGGCGATCAGGTCGATTTCGTTCTTATGGCCGCGTTCCCAATAGTTACCTACGTGGGTGTACTTGCCAGACTCGCCGAACTCTTGCCGAATCATCCGTTCGAAGGATTGTCCTAAGAATTCCGACCAGCTTTTTTCCACCGCCTTGCGTAGTAAGTCGTACTGCTTCAACTGGACGAGGTTGTCATTGCGGTAGATGAACTGAAACCAAAAACGGAGGAAGTTATCTTTGAGATAATAGCGGACGTTTGAAGTCTGTGGTTTACTAAATAGGGGGCGCTGGCGATCAATAAGCGCGTATTCCTGCTGAAGTTTAGTGATGTAACCGCCAACGGAGCGCTGCAGCGTACTTTCGATCTGCCCGCGCGTGGTGCGCCCGCCCGCGATCATGGCCAGGACGGAAAAGTAGGTGCCGTGTTCCCTTCCAAATTCCTGCAGTAACAGAAATTCTCCTTCAGTGAGGAAGTACAATTGGGTGTTTAGAAGAGTAGCAAGCATAGCTTCCTGCGATACGGCGCGCTCATCTATGAACGTCTCAACGTAGCGGGGTACGCCACCGGTGGTTGCGTATAGCGTCAGTAGATCTCTTGGGGTGGCTTCGGGAAAGCGATCTTTCAGAATTTCCTTTAGTGTCGCCAGGGGAAACGAGATTAATCGTATTCGGCGGTCCGCCCGCCCGTACAGGGGTTCCTGGTAATGATCGAAGATGCGGACCATCAGTGATTGTACGGAACCGGTAAGTATCAAGTGCATTTCGATCTGATTCCGATACTCATCCCACAGGTTCTGAATATCGCCGTAGATCGTAGAATTCACACGGGTGAATTCCTGAAATTCATCAATCACCACCGTTAAATGTCGTTTAGTGGCTATATCAAGTAGAAACTTAAATAGGGTACGGAAATCCGTGAACGGGCTATATACCGCCTCATCGAGAACCTCGGTAATACTTCGCGTAAGACGCTCGCAGAGTAAGTGCTCATTTTGTCGACTGACAAACAGGTATACATACTCACGGCCTTGATACCTTTCCTTGATAAGTCTGGTTTTTCCGATACGTCTACGGCCTGTGAGTACGGTCATATAGCCTCTCATTCGACTTAGCTCATCAACTTGGTCTAGCGCCGAGAGCTCTTCTTGTCTTCCATAGAACTTCATGGAGCAAAGGTATGGTATGAGCGTCAACCTGGGTTGCGTCAACTGTGGTTGACGCAACCCAGGTTGACGGAGGGGTCTCGGTACTTCCCTACCTATCAATGAACCTCCCTTTAGCGCTACTTTTACCCCATGCGCCACTACCTCTACCTCCCGCTGCTTTCCCTGTTATTCGTCTTCGGGCAACGCCCTACCTTGCTTGCTACCAATCCACCTCGCACCTGCGTCCTCGCCCAAAAAAATATTGAAGCAACGGGCGCCGAAGCGGTTATCACCGAAATATTCGACGGGATGCGGCGCGCTGACACGAGCGGCATGCGTGATCTGTTCTTGCCCGGTGCGCAACTGAACAGCATCGTGACGCACCCTGACGGCACGACCCGGCTACAAGCGGGGCTTATCGACGATTGGCTTGCGGGTATCGCAAAGGCCGCCCCCGGGGATTACAACGAGCGCGTCCCCTACATCGAGACGCGGTACGACGGGCATCTGGCGACGGCTTGGGTACCCTACGTCTTCTACCTGAAGGGCGAGATACACCACTGTGGGACGAACGCCTTTCAATTGGTACGGCAAGACGATGTATGGCGGGTACTGCAGATCACCGACACGCGGCGGGATGGGAAAGGCGACTGCCGTGAATTGCCGCAAGAACAACCGGATGCAAGCGCAGCCATCGACTCGCTGGCCTCCCGCTGGCACCGGGCCGCGGCGGAAGCGGATTCATCGACCTTCTTCGACGCCATCGCGGATGACGGTTACTACCTCGGGACGGATAAGGGGGAGCACTGGACAAAGCAAGAGTTCCTGGGCTTCGCGGCCCCTTACTTCGCACGGGGCAAGGCGTGGGCATTCACCGCTACGGAACGCCACCTATTCTACGATAAGAACAGCCGGATCGCTTGGTGGGATGAGGTGCTGGCTACCTGGATGGGCCCCTGCCGCGGTACCGGCATAGTAGAACGGACGGCCGACGGGGAATGGAAGATCAAGCACTACACCCTGAGTATGCTGGTGCCGAACGAACGGGTGGAGCACGTGATCGAGGCTATCGGGAAGTAGGTTGTCGATACAGCCGCACGTAATCTCAGTAGATTTCGGCCCCGCTATCGCGTAAAGGCCTGAACTCGGAAGGGCAGTCAGATAAGAGAAAGGAGTAGGAAAAGGCGGTACTTGAATTACCGGGCCGGAATAGCTATTGGTTTTATCACTCCAGATCCGCCACTTTCCCCATCCGCCGCAGTTGCCGCGGCAACCCCTGGTACTCCGCCCCCAGGAAGTTGTCGACCAACTCCTGCGCCAGGGCAATTCCGATGACCCGCCCGCCCAGGCAAATCATGTTCATATCGTCGTGCTCCACCCCCTGCCTGGCCGAGTAGCTCTCGTTGATCAGGCAGGCGCGGATACCCTTGATCTTGTTGGCGGCGATGCTGGCCCCGACGCCACTTCCGCAAACGGCAATCCCACGCTCCACCTCCCCGGCGGCAACGGCGCGCGCCAGGGGTACCACGAAGTCCGGGAAGTCATCCTGCTTATCGTATTCGAACGCCCCGAAATCTTTAACGCTAAAGCCCTTGTGTTCCAGGTATGCCTGTACCTGTTGCTTGAGCTCGATACCACCGTGGTCCGTCGCGATGCCAACTTTCATGATTGCAAGATTTATGGGTGCGGCCGCAAATTACTTCATCCTTCCTCTAAACCTTCATAAAAGTTGCCACCTTACTCTAAACGTCCGATAATGTGGTAAGGCAATAGCGCCACTTCACTACCCAGACCGCCCCTTATGCCAAAACCACTCGACTCCCACACGCTCATCATCTTCGGCGCTTCCGGGGATCTCGCGCAGCGTAAGCTCATCCCCGCCGTCTTCGACCTCTACCGTGGTGGCTACCTGCCGGAGCACTTCGCGTTGCTGGGGGCTAGCCGTACGAACATGACCGACGAGGCGTTTCGCAAAAAGGTCGTCTACGACAACGAGCATTTCGACCGAAAGGACTGCACCGACGAGCAGGTCAAGGAGTACGCGGGCATGCTCTTCTACGAGGACCTGGAATCCTACGATGGGGAAAAAGACATCAAAAATTTGTCCAAGCGCCTCAAGCAACTGGATAAGGACCATAAGGTAGGCAGCAACTACATCTTCTACCTCTCCACGCCCCCCAGCCTTTACCACACCATCCCCCCCGCCCTGGCGAAAGCCGGCCTCAACGAAACCCCCCAGGGCTGGTCGCGCCTCATCGTAGAAAAACCCTTCGGCTACGACGAAGACTCCGCCAAGCAACTCAACGAGCAGATCCAATCCCACTTCGAGGAGGACACGATCTACCGCATCGACCACTACCTGGGTAAGGAGACCGTGCAAAACCTGCTGGTCACCCGCTTCGCCAACGGCTTTTTCGAGCCGCTCTGGAACCGCAACTACGTGCAATCCGTCCAGATCACCGCCGCCGAAACCGTCGGGGTAGGTACCCGGGGCGGCTACTACGACGGCAGTGGCGCACTGCGCGACATGGTCCAGAACCACCTCCTTCAGGTCCTGGCCCACGTCGCTATGGAACCCCCGATCCGCGCCGACGCCCACAGCATCCGCGGCGAGAAACTCAAGTTGTTCCAAAGCCTCCGCCCGATTACCCGCCAGGACGTTCGCCGCCAGGTCATCCGCGCCCAGTACGATGAGGGTCGCACCAAAGATGGGGACGTCGTCGCCTACCGCGATGCCCCCGGCGTACCGGATAACAGCTCGACGGAGACCTACGTCGGCATGAAGTTCTTCATCGATAACTGGCGCTGGGCGGGCGTACCGTTTTTCGTGCGTACCGGTAAGTGCCTCCCGCTCAAGGTGACCGAGGTGGTCATCACCTTCAAGAATCCACCCCAGGCGATCTTCTCCCAGTTCGATAACTACGCCATGCGCTGCGATAACCAGCTCATCATCCGCATCCAGCCCGATGAGGGCATGGCCCTGGAGTTCGGCATGAAGGTACCCGGCGAAGGGTTCCGCGTGAAGAACGTCGATATGGACTTCTTCTACCGCGACCTCACCAGCAACGACGTACCCGACGCCTACACCCGCCTGCTGCTCGACTGCATGAAGGGCGACCCGACGCTCTACGCCCGCGGCGACAGTGTCGAGGCCGCCTGGGAGTTCGTCGATCCGATCCTCGAGGCCTGGAAAGCCAATGAGGTGCCCCTCTACAGCTACCCGGCGGGCACCTGGGGGCCGCTACAGTCCGACGCGCTCTGGAGCGGCGAAGGAAACGGCTGGCGCAACCCGGCTGCTTCCCTGACGGTGAAGAAGCACTACACCAAACTCTGAGGATTAATCTGCCGGCTGCCCCATGGCCACCTCGCTGACGTCCATCATCTCGAAGGGTTTCCAGCTAGCGCCCGCAACCAACCCTTTGCGGTAGGCAACGTGCACCCGGTGGATCTCCGTGTTCATCTGACGGCAGGTGTCCACCATGATCTTGTTGTGGCCGCGAATGGTCGCCATATCCACGTATTTATAGGTACGGCTCGTGTGCTTGTTACCGGACTGAAACATCGCATCCACCATTAGCGGGTAAACGCCCTGCCGTTGGAATTCCTTGGCGATGCCGAAGGCCACCCCCTTGCAATTGCGCGGGCGCTTCTGAAACTTCAGTCGGTAGAGGAATTTGGGCAGGCCGAAAAAATTGAGCTTACCCTTCACCCCGCCCAAAAAGCAGTTGAGATCGGGGATGAGGCCCGCCAACCCAATGGGTTTGCCCTCCTTGGTGTAGGCCAGGCAGGTCAGGTGGGGGTCCAACACCGGGCGCATTTGCTTGAAGGTGGGCAGTACCTCCGGGCCGGTCAGCGGCTTGAAGTACGGCCAGTGGTTGAAGGCCGCATTGTAGGCCGCGGCGAAGTCGTTGGCGCCCTCCTCCAGGTTGTTGCGGGTGATCTGCTTGGTGTAAAGCCCGTAGCGATCGCGCACGCGCTTGGCCAACCCGGCAAGGCGGTCACCGGGGAATTCCGCGACGATACCGCGCATGGTCAGGCACTGCTCGTGGGGTACGAAGCCCCGCTGCTCGAAGAGCTCCTGGTAATAGGCGGGGTTGTAGCTTTCCTGGTAGATCGGCCGGTAGCGACCCCGGGTCAGCAGCCCCCAGAATTTATCCCGCTCCCCGAAGTTGATGGGCCCGTCTACGGCTTTCATGCCCTTTTCGCGCAGCCAGTCTTCCGCCACGTCAAAGAGGCTGTCGGCGATGGCCCCGTCGTTGATACATTCGAAAAAGCCGACCCCGCCGGTGGGCAAAGAGAGCTCTTGCTGCCGCCCCTCATCGATGAAGGCGGCGATACGACCCACCGGTTTGCCGTCTTTTTTTGCCACCCACTTGCGCAGGTTACTGCCCGTATGAGCAACGTTTTGCTCACTCAGGATACGTTCGATATCCGACCGAAGCGGGTGTACGAACAGCGGGTCGCTGGCGTAGATCGTGTCCAACACCCGATGAAAATCTTTGAATTCGGCGGTTGGCTCAATTTGATAGGGGGGCATCTGGCAAATATAGTTACGCTCCGCGTGGTCGCTACGCTCGGTTTTGCGAGGCCGCAGGTGCATCGTATAGTTGTAAATAGAAAACACGGACCGTAACCTCTGGGTAGTTTCGTTACCTTGCCTACAGTAAAGTTTTCGAATGGCCGTCCAACCCTACAAAGAGGCAGTTTTCAACTTGATGGAGGACCTCCGCGAAGAAGGTATTCACAAACGCCGCTATTCGGACGTCTACGACGCAGCCGGCAAACAGTACGTCAACTTCGTACAGGAGGGTGGGGGCGTGCTGGGCCTGGCACTGGCCGGTTATACCTACGTGCTCGAAGAGATGGGCATTCGCTTCCTGGGCCTCGGGGGCACCAGCGCCGGTGCCATCAACACCCTGCTACTGGCCGACGCCGGCACGCCGGGGGAGGCCAAAAGCCTCCGCGTTCTCAGCAAAGTAGCCACCAAGAATTTCATGGATTTCGTGGACGGTGGCAACGACGCTCAGGCCCTGATGAACTCTTTCAGCGGCGGTTGGGGCAGTATGATCTTCCAACTCCTGCGCAACGCCCGCGAGCTCTGGAGCGACCTCGGTATCAACCCCGGCCACGAATTCGAGCGCTGGCTCAAAAGCATCCTGGAGCACGATAATTACCAGGACTTACTTGCCAACCTCCAACGCATCCCCGACGGCGAGCTCATCCTTAAAGACGACCTCGGGCAAGAACGCTACCGCCTCCCCGCCGAAGCCCTGCCCATCAAGATCGGTATCGTTGCGGCCGACATTACTACCCAGACGAAGGTGGAGTTCCCCGCCATGGCCCCGCTCTACTACGAACAACCTAATTCCGTTAACCCCGCCGAGTTCGTACGCGCCAGTATGTCCATCCCCGCCTTCTTCCAACCCCACCGGGTAGACCTGAGCTGGGTGCGCGACAAAGACGAACAAGAGCGCGACGATATGCGTAGGCGATGGCGCCGCCTGGCTCACTTTACCGGCCACCTGCCCGACGAGGTGCTCTTCGCTGACGGGGGCATCATGAGCAACTTCCCCATCGACATCTTCCACGGCCAAAACGAAATCCCCAACCTACCCACCTTCGGCGTAAAGCTCGGTATCGACCGCAACCAAAGCCACGCCATCGACAACCTCCGCGATTACGTAAAGATCATGTTCGACGGCGTGCGTAACCTCCGCGATTTTGAGTTCCTCCGAGCCAACCCCGAGTACAAAGACCTGGTAGAGTACATCCGCGTCGACGATTTTGATTGGCTGGATTTCTCCATCGGTCTCGACCAAAAGGTCGCCCTATTTAAAAGGGGGGCCGAGGCCGCCGCCCGGTTTCTGCGTCGTTTCAACTGGCGCGAGTACAAGGCCGAGCAAAACCGCCTCCTGCTTCAGCGCATCCGCCCCGCCATGTGGGAGCTCTCCGCACTGCGCGACCTCGACGAGATCCTGGCCGTATTCGGCATAGAAGACACCGACCCCCTCATCGAAAAGATCGCCTTCCTCCGCCAGCGCAGCGAGGAACAAGCGAACGGCCGCTACAAAGCCCTCTGGATTGACGATGCCTTCACTTACGCCCTCCCCGTAGCCATCCTCTACGAAGTAGGTATCGACGTGATCACCTGTCGTTCCAGCCTCGACGCCTACTCCATCCTCCGCCGCCGCAACATCGAATCCAGCGACCCCCTCGAGCGCATCGAGCTCATCCTGTCCGACGCCACCCGCGAAGAGGGTGGTGGCCCCGACGACCGCCGCGGGGTCACCTTTGCCGAACAACTTCTCCTCAGCCCCGCCTACAGCGAAATCCCCGTACTCATTTACGCTCACGAGCGCGACGAACTGGAAGAGAAATACATCAAAGCAACCGGTAAAGACCTACCCCGTAACATCAAGAACCGCCGCAAACGGAATACCATCGTTCATCGGGAGTTGATTACGGAGGTGGTGGAGTGTGTTTTTGAGCGCGTGCAAGCTCGGCTCATCTAATTTCTATATTTTAACGTTCTGTAAGCCTCAATTCAGATCTGATGGTTATCGATCAAAGTATTTTATCTCGGTTTGTTGACTTTCTTTCAGATAGGCCGAGTGCTCGTGAAGTGCTGAACTTTAAAGCCACTCCCAATGAAGAGAGCCGCTATGAAAGCTTACTTCAGATAGGAGAAGATTACCGCACGCCGGATGAGCAGTTTGAACTGCAAGAATTACAGCGGGCCAATCACCTAATGTCGATGGTGAAGATTAAGGCATTAAGAGAGTTAGGACTAGATAATGAGTAGTACTCGGATTCCGGAAGCTCTCCGCCAAGATGTACTGCTTCGAGCTAGAGACCAGTGTGAGTATTGCCTTAGGCCGGCGATTGTGCATCAATTCAGCTACCATGTCGACCATATAATCAGTGAGCAGCACCGCGGCTCAACGGACTTCAATAATTTGGCATGGTGTTGCCCAGAGTGCAATGCATACAAAGGGACAAATCTGTCTACCTATCTTCCGGAAGAAGGACTAATTGTCAACTTGTTCAACCCGCGGAAAGAATCCTGGTCGGAACATTTTTCGCTCAATGAAGACGGCTCGATCCAAGGCAAGAGTAAAACTGCTATTGGAACTATCTACCTGCTTCGATTAAACCAACTATCACGCAGAAAGGAACGCGCTGCGCTACTAAACGCGAAATATTCGTTTTTTGCGGACGAATAAGTACCCTAAGATGGCTACCCGCAACAAACTTCAAAAATTCGCTGAAATCCTCGAGATGGCGCACGTCTACGAGAATTTCGATCCTACCAGCCCGGAATTGATCGGGGCGGGGGGCAAACCGTGCCGGCGCAAAGGAGGCTGGGCGCGGGACCACTTCGGTAACGAACACCCCATTACGCTGGAGCTGGCCTGCGGGCGCGGGGAATACACGGTCGATTTGGCGCGGCAGTATCCGCAACGGAATTTTATCGGCGTTGATATTAAAGGCGCGCGTATCTGGAAAGGGGCTACCATCGCGCAGGAAGCAGGGCTGACAAACGCGGCCTTTCTGCGCACCCGAATCGAGATCATCGGCCAGTTCTTTGAGAAAGGGGAGGTAGATGAGATCTGGATCACCTTCCCGGATCCCTTCCTGAAACGGGGGAAAGAGAACCGCCGGCTAACGGCCAGCCGCTACCTGCGGCAGTACCGGCATATCCTGAAAGAGGGAGGAACCGTTCACCTAAAAACGGATAGTCGGCAATTGTATGAATGGACCTTGGAAACCTTTGCGGAACAACCTGCGGTGAACGTACGCTACCACGATCACGACATCTACGCGCGGCCCCTCCCAGTACCTGAATTGGCGACCGAGACGTACTACGAGAAACTACACAAAGCACTTGGCAAAACGATCACTTACGTACAATTCGATTTCGTGCCGGGGCGGGAGCTGACCGGCGGGAAAGGCATCCCCGGCTTCGAGGTGGGGGAGGCCGGCTGATCACATCCATTTATAGAGGCGGCGGAAGATTTCCGTGACGCGATCGGTATGCGGTGGGTAACCGATGCTGAGGTCGAAGAGCTTGCGCTCCATCACCGCCCGCTCATTGGAGAATTCAACGAAGCCGTGGTAGCCGAAGGACTTACCAATACCTGAATTATTGACCCCGCCGAAGGGAACGGTGGGGGAGCCGCCACCCAATAGGTATTCGTTGACTAATATGCCACCGGAGCTGGTGGAGCGCTTAAGTCGGTCGATCGTTTTGCGGTCGTTGGATTGAATGTAGAAAGAGAGCGGTTTGGGCCGGCGGTTGATGATGGCAATCGCCTCGTCGAGATCTCGATAGGGGAGGGCGGGCCAGAGCGGGCCGAATATCTCTTCTTGCATCACCCGCATATCCTCGGTCACTCCCGTCAGGAGGGTAGGCGCTACGTAGCGATCCTCCCGGTCGAAGACGCCCCCACAAACTACCGTGGCCCCCTTGGAGAGGGCATCGTCGTAAAGCGCCTCCAGCCGGTCGAAGTGGCGGTGGTTAACGATGCGCGCGTAACTGTCGGAAGCTTGCGGGTATTCCCCGTAAAAGCGGGTAATGGCTCCGCGCAACTCAGCGACGTAGCTATCGAATTGGCTATGGTCGACGAGGAGGTAATCCGGGGCAATACAGGTTTGGGCGGCGTTGAAGAACTTCCCCCAAACAGTGTTCTCGGCCGATTTACGGAGGTCGACCCCCCCGATCGATGACGGCCGGGGATTTTCCGCCCAGCTCGAGGGTTACACTCGTCAGGTTCTCGGCGGCGGCGGCCATGACGCGCTTACCGATGGCGGGGCTACCGGTAAAAAAGATGTGATCGAAGGGGAGGGTGGTGAGCAGGCTCGCCGTCTTGTGCGTCACCGGTAACGACTTTGACTTCCCGTTCGTCAAATACCTCATCGAGCATCCGTTGGATGTAGGCGGTGGTAGCCGGGCTCATCTCCGAAGGCTTCACGATGGCGGTGCAACCGGCGCTGATGGCGTAGATCAGCGGTACGGACGGTCAGGTTGAAAGGGTAATTCCAGGGGGCGATTATGAGGGCATTGCCTTTGGGCTCTAGGTAGAGGTAGCTTTTGATACCGGCCTGGGAGAGCGAGGCGGGCAGGGGTTTAGGTTCCATCCATCGGCGCAGGCCGCTATCTACGTAGCGGAGGTGGCTGATCACTACGCCCAGTTCGCTGGAAAGGGTTTCCACCTCCGGTTTTCGCAGGTCTTGCCGGAGGGCGTCCACCAAACCGCGAATGTTTGCTTCCCGCCCCAGGTAAGCGCGCAGGTCTGCGCAGGGATTGTTTGCGACGCTGGTAGTCGGGGGTGCCGGCTTCCCGGAAGTGAGCGCGCTGGGCGGCAAAGAGCGAACGGATAGCCCCTTCGGAAAAGGGAGCCGCGGGTTTGGTAGGGTGAATTGATGGGCATGTCGACAAGCTGTAAGCCTATTCCAACGGCGGGGGTCGTGGGAAGGTTGGCGTCAGTGCAGTAGCCAGTCAATCAGTTATTTAGGAGGAGGAACATGGCGGGGCGTTTTTGCAGCTTTTCGGCAACCGAACCCTCCCCATTCGCTTACGCTGCCGGTGAAGATGTACTCGCTGTCTAAGGTCAGGTCACACGCGACGCGAGAAA
>OY764656.1:0-5905 GCA_963668285.1 uncultured Lewinella sp.
CACCCTAACTATTTCACCTGCTCTATTAACACGTCTTCCTCCTATTAGCTGACGTTTCCTATTAACTACATACACCTAGGACATCGTAAACCCGCCGGCCCTTTGCCGGCGGGTTTTTTACTGTGCCCCTTCGAGCGATTCGCTGATGGTTTGTTTCATCGCACCGTCGAGTAGCAGGATTTTGCCTTTTAGCGCCTGGTAGGGTTTGTCCACCATTAGGGACCGTCGGTAAGTGACCGGTTGTCGTTCCATATAATCGGTGATCTTTTCCATGACGGTCAGGCTATTATTGTCATAAAGCAGAAGCCTGGTCTTCAGTGGCTGGCCCCGTTGGTTTTTTAGGGCGTGTTCTATATAGTAACCGTACTCCCCCTCACCCTCGGTAATGTCCAAAACCTGGCCGTCGCCCTCATACCGGCTGCGCGTAATGGCGTAGTCGCCGCTTTCCTCACCGGCCGGTGCGTCCCTTTCTTCCCACCGACTTAGATCGAAGTCGCCGAAGTAGGGGTAGTTGAAGCGGGTTACCGATAAGGGTGGGTTGCCTTTTTTCTCGTCCTGCTTCTTTAAAGCCCCCCCGAATACCCACCCCTTCCGGTCCTTTTCGGTAGTTACCTCGTACCACGGCTCCCGGTATAGCTTTCCCCGCAGAATGACCGATTCCGCTTCGGGTGATTCCTTGCCGGTAAGGGAAAGTCGGTCGGTCGTCCTCAATGAGCTTAAGACTTTCCCTTGCGTGGATGGTGCATCGCGCAGGTTGAGATAGTCTACCCAGGCGTAGCGAATACCGTCGTCCGCCACGGGGGCGGGAGCGGGGGCGGGTGTCGTAAGCGGCGCTTCCGATCCGCCGGTCGCGGGCTTCTCTTCCACATCGGTTGAACAGTTCAGCAGGAACACCACCGGCAGAAGGGCGGTCAGAAAACGTATCATACTGGGGGGGGGGATTAGTGGCTACATCTTCACAACCGTTCGCACGCCAATTCGATCACCGTCGCTAACTCTGATACGGTAAGTGCCTACGGGCAACTGGCGCAGGTCCAATTCGAGTTGATCTCCGGAATACCGGCGCGCGAATAGCAAACGGCCATCAGCGGAATATACAGCTGCATCCAATCGCGCTACGTCGGGTACCCGAAGGCGAATAAAGTCGGTAGTCGGGTTCGGATACACTGCTATCTCATCGAGCAGGTAGCCGTCATTAATACTCGTAGGTTGGTCGATGATCAGTTGATCCATCATGAAATAGGCGGGGGTATTCATGCCAAACATGCCGACATCCGTCGAGCTCAACGAGAACTGCAGGCTATCTACCGGACCGAGGGAGGCTAGATCAACGAACGTCCACGTATCGACGAGATAGTCCTCCGTATTATCTTCGAAGCGGTAGTCCGCCAGGTAGAAATCGACGCTGTCGGTCGTCAGTTCTCCACCCTGATATCCCTTGATGGTGAGGAGGAAATAGTCCGGATCGTTACGGGTCACGCCGCCAAATTGTTTCGCGAAGCCATCACCATCCCGCATACTCAGGTATGGGTAGGTACCATTGGTAACGTACATACCCGTAACGGTGCTACCCGAGGCCTCGCCGGTAAGTAAGAGGGAGTTTGCCTGACCGAAGGCTACTCCGTAGTTCGTCGATCCGTTAGCGCCCGCCCCGGTGATGGCACTGTATTGATTGGTAAAGCCAGGTGTTGTGGTATCCGCCATGGAGGACAACGACCACCCGCTCCAACTTGGGAATCGCGGATCGGGTTTGTAGGTATTGGGAAGCACGATGCCGGCTTCCGAGAACCCCCCATTTCCGTCGCTACCATTCAGGAAGCTATCAACGACGATCGTTTCCAGATCGAGGGTATCTTGCGCCAATACAATAGCCACGGGTAGGCATAGAAATAGCGTAAATATAAATTTCATTTGGTATGGCTTTATGGGGATAGCGTCAAATCAAAAGAAAGACGAAGGTAACGCCCGGGCATGGGTCGGCGCTCGACAACCGCGTAGTCCGCGTTCCAAATATTATGAACATCCAACCGAACAGAACCTTCCGGCCACGAGTTCGGCATCCGATAGCTAAAGCGAAGGCTACCTACGGTGAAGGCTGCTACGTCGACGTTAACCCCCGTGGTAGCGCCGACGTACTGTTGCTGATATTGCAGCCGGTAGGGCCCCCGGTCTACGCCGAGACGTATACGGGATTGATGGACAGGCGTGTAGATCAACTGCTCCCCCGCCCTCATCCTCGGTAGCTCGACGGCAACTAAGCTAGAGGAGCGTACGTAATCGTAGCCCACCGTGGTCGAAAGCTTCCATTTTCCGATTTGGCGCCGGTGATCCAGGCGCGTCTCTAGCCCCCTACTCCACACGCGGGCGATATTGCTGGCCGACCAAAAGTTGCTATTGCCTTGCGGGCTCCAAAGGATCCAGTCGTTCACCACCCGGTTGAAGCCCGTTACGCGCAGGGCCAGCGTAGAAACCTCCTTTACCGATTTACTTAGTACGCTCAGCTCCTGCCCCCACCCGACCTCGGCGCGCAGGCCGGGGTTGCCTCCCGGGTTCCAAAAGCGATCGTTGAGGGTCGGTAATCGGTAGTTACGGCTGGCTTTTGCGGCCAGGGTCAGTCACGTCCCACGGCAATTCCACACCGACCGCGGCGGTAGCCGGCACGAAGCGACCGTCTACAATTTCTTGCCGGCCGTCCACCTGTACCTGTAGTTTAGGAAGCACCAATCGATAGGCGGCTAGTAGTGCGGCGCGGTGTTCGGTAACCGTACCATCAAGATATCCTTGGGCGAGTGCGCAGGTGCGAACTTGGGTATGTGAAAGAGCAAGGCGGTGGTGGCCGTCACTACTTTCAGCTTCGGCCGAGAGCTCCCCCAATAAGCTCGTGAACCCGCTCGGCGCTATCAGACGAATCCGAGAATCCCGAAAATCAATCGATTCGTCGAATACCGCCAGTTTCGCCTTCCACCCAATACGGTGGCTACGGTCGGTATAGGTGAGCAGGTAGCGCTGGGCGGCATCATCCTGGCGGGCCGAAGAAGAACGCTGCGTCGTCACGGGCGGTATTCCCCGCGCACTTTGCTGCCACCAGCCATGAAACGCTAACTGTCGATCGGTGGATAGCTGCCAGTAGACGGATTGATTAACCAACCACTGTTCATAATCCGCATTGGTCTGCCTCAGTTTGGGGGCCGCTTCGAAGGGGCGGTACTTAAAGTCATTATCGGCTGAGACGTAAGCCACCCGGGTCTCCGATTGCAGCCGGTCGGCCCCTAAACGCACCGCTGCGTGCGCCTCACGGTAGCCAAACGAGCCTGCCCCCCCCCCGAATGCTACTTCGATACCATCGGTACGGACGGGTCGATCGTCGAGTTGCAGCGTACCCCCGACCGCCCCGCTCCCCCACTTCGCCGTAGCCCCACCCGGCGACCACCGGACGCGCTCGAACGAGCCTAATGGCAGTAGGGATAGATCCAATAAGCCCAGCATCGGACTCTGGATCGGCAGACCGTTCCAGAGAACTAAGGTGTGACCCGCACCCCCGCCGCGAGCGGAGCTCGTCGCCAAGCTGCCCGGCCCGTACTGCTTTACGTAGACGCCCTCCGCGGCGAGCAGCTCACCGACGTTGGCCACCGGGCTCGCCTCGATCTCCTCCGCACCGTAGGTTACCGATACTCCCCCTACCCCCGTTTCCCGCACGCCGTCCGCCGCTACCTCGATGGTACTTAGCGTGAGGGTCGTATCGAGTTCCGTTTGTGCGTACGCCGAGACACACCCAAATCCGATACCTAGGAGAAAAGCTAAAAGCCCCGTGATCCTTAGGCGGATACGGGGCTTTGAAGCTGTTAGCGTGGCGTGCAGCTTAGCCATCTTCCAGGGCGGCGGCACCGCCGACGATTTCGAGGATCTCTTTGGTGATCGCTTCCTGACGCGCTTTGTTGTAGCTGATCTTGAGGTCTTTGAGAAGTTCGGCGGCGTTTTCCGTTGCCTTGTCCATGGCCGTCATCCGGGCGCCGTGCTCGGAAGCGTTGGTGTCGAGCAAGAATGCCTGGAAACGCGTCTTCAGGATCGTAGGCACGAGTTCTTTCAGCAGCACTTCTTTGCTCGGTTCGAAGATGTAATCGGCGTTGGTAGTCGGCTTACCTTCTTGCTCCAGGTCGACGACCGGTAGTAACTGCACGGACTGGGCGAACTGTACGGCGGCATTCTTAAAGCGCGCGTAGGCTACGTGTACGCTGTCGTATGCTTCGGCGGTAAAACGGTTCATGATGATCTCGGGTACCTCCTTGGTGACCTCAAAGGAAAGATCGGAAAGTAGCTCCTGCCAGCGGCGCTCGACGGTAATGCCGGGCTTACCCGCGTAATTGCGTTGGAAGTATTCCGCTCCTTTTTTGCCGACACAGATAATGTCGACGGCCTCGGCTCCTTTCAGATCATTTTCCAAAACCTGAATACCAGCCTTGATGATGTTGGTATTGAAGGCACCGGCAAGACCACGGCTGGAAGTAACCACCACAAGGCAGGCCTTCCGAATGGGGCGGACTTTATTGAAAGTCGTCCCGGCATCACCCTCCAGGTTGGAGAGAATATTGGTCAGCATCTCATTGAGCTTCTCCGCGTACGGCCGCATCTCGGTGATGCGCTGCGAGGCACGGCTCATCTTCGCGGCCGATACCATCTTCATCGCCGAAGTGATCTGCTGCGTATTCTTCACCGAACCGATCCGTTCACGGACTTCCTTGAGGTTTGCCATTGTTTAGATTTTTAGGCTAGAATCGTCGCTACGCTTCTGTGGTCAGTGGGATCGTCGCGACGTTCCTCTTAGTCTAGGAGAACTGGGGAACTAGCTGCCCGGCCAGGTCATCCAGCTTTGCCAGGTCGGCTTTGTCGTACTTCTTGTTGCGGAAGTTTTCCAGTACGCCGGGAAGTTGACGCTCCGTTTCACTGAGGAAGAGGGCTTCGAATTCTTTGATCTTATTTACCGGTACGTCCTTCATCCGGTTATTGGTGCCGAGGTGGATGATGGCGACCTGCTTCTCGACCGCTACCGGTGAGTACTGGGGTTGCTTTAGCATCTCTACGTTACGCTTGCCCTTTTCGAGGATGTTCTGGGTAGAAGCGTCCAGGTCGGAGCCAAACTTGGCAAAAGCTTCCAGCTCGCGGTACGAAGCTTGGTCGAGCTTCAGCGTACCGGACACCTTCTTCATCGGCTTGATCTGCGCCGAACCACCTACGCGGGAGACGGAGATGCCTACGTCGATCGCGGGGCGAATACCGTTATTGAAGAGGGTGGAGGTGAGGAAGATCTGCCCGTCGGTGATGGAGATCACGTTGGTGGGGATGTAGGCCGATACGTCACCCGCCTGCGTTTCGATGATCGGGAGGGCCGTCAGGGAGCCGCCACCTTTTACCTGGCCGGAGTTCTTGAGGCTGTCCGGCAAGTCGTTCATATTTTGCGCGATCGCATCGTCGTCGATGATCTTCGCGGCGCGCTCCAACAGGCGGCTGTGCAGGTAGAATACGTCACCGGGGTAAGCTTCGCGGCCCGGGGGGCGGCGGAGTAGTAGCGAGACCTCCCGGTAGGCTACCGCCTGCTTGGAAAGATCATCGTAAATGATGAGTGCGGGTCGGCCCGTATCCCGGAAATATTCCCCGATGGCAGCACCGGCGAAGGGTGCGTAGAACTGCAGCGGGGCGGGGTCGGCGGCGGACGAAGCGACGATGGTCGAGTAAGCCAGCGCGCCGTTCTCTTCCAGCGTCTTAGCGATCTGCGCAACCGTAGAGGCCTTTTGCCCGCAGGCTACGTAGATGCAGTAGACGGGCTCACCGCGGTCGTAGAAATCCTTTTGGTTCAGGATCGTATCGATGGCGATGGCTGACTTGCCCGTCTGGCGGTCACCAATGATGA
>OY764657.1:0-4330 GCA_963668285.1 uncultured Lewinella sp.
TAGTTCGGCTATTATGGTGAGTGAAAGCGCGCACCTGAAGGATCCGGAGGCGATTAAGTTGGCAGAGGAGATCATCGAGGCGCAAGAACGGGAGATTGCGCAGATGAAGAAGATGATTTATCGCTTGGAAAACAAATAAGATTAACCCGGTAGGCACGCTTTGTCGTGCTACCACAAACTCAGGTTTTATGAACGCGTTAGTGAATCCCGATTATGTAAAATGCCTGGAAGCATGCCAGGAATGCTTGATTGACTGTCAGGTATGCCTGGCCAAAATGGCGGGCAAGGATAGTATGAATGACTGTCCGTATTGCTGTGTCCAGTGCATCGAGGTGTTGCGGGCTAGTATCGGTCTGATGGCTGCCGGCAGTAAATTTTCCAAGGAGCAGTGCGAGCTTTGCGCCAAGGTGTGCGAGTACTGCGCGGAGCAGTGCGAAGCGCACGACCACGCGCACTGTAAGAAGTGTGCCGAGAGTTGCCGCAAGTGCGCGGAGGCTTGCCGGGCGATGGCGGCTGCTTGAGGACTGAACAGACCTTTGTATTCAAGCTTGAAGGCGACCAGCATCAAGCTGGTCGCCTCTACTAGTTGCTAGTAGCTCTTTGTTCCTTCCGCCCACGGACAACCGGAGGAGCCTAACTGAGGAGTGATCTCCATACAGTATATAGGTAGGGTTGAAAGGCTTTGATTGTCGAATGGTTACCTTTGAAGAAAAAGCGCCATGGTAGAAACTGCACCAGCGGTAGAACCTGAATTTGATTATGAGCAGGAGACTTTTCGGCCATTTGATCCGGAACTTATTTCTATTGACACGAAGCCGGTCACTATGGATACTTGTTTGCGGCGGTTGCAACAAGGTACGATCATACTCAATCCGGATTTTCAGCGGAATGAGGTTTGGACTTCGGAGAAGAAATGTCAGTTGATTGAGTCATTGATGTTAAAGATTCCGATTCCGATGTTTTATGTTTCTGCGGATGAGAAGGGGAACTACAATGTTGTGGATGGTTTGCAACGGCTCTCTACGATTAGAGACTTTGTTTTGGGATCAAAGTATTTGGACACAGGGCAACCCGACTTGAAAGGGTACGGTTTCAAGTTAGAGAAGTTGGAGTTTTGGGGGAACAAATTCAATGGGTTACAATATGCCAGTTTGCCGATTAACATTCAAAACCGGATATTAGAAACGGGTTTTACGTTTACGATCATCAACCCTGGTACGCCGGAGGAGGTCAAGAGAAATATTTTTAAGCGGATCAATACGGGTGGGGAGCCTCTGACGAGCCAAGAGATCAGGAACGCACTTTACGTTGGGAAAGCCACCCGGTTATTGGGTAAGCTTGCCAACCAGGCTACTTTTCTTAATGCCACTTCAAACTCTATCAAGTCATCGCGGATGATGGATCGGGAGATCTGTTTGCGATTTGTAGCATTCATGGTTAGGGAGTATGTATACTACCCTAAGAATAGTGACATGGATGAGTTTTTGAGCGACACGATGAGAATTATCAATTCCTACACTACAGATGGGGCTAAAGATGAATTGAGGCTTAACAAAGAATTCAAATCTAGCACCGTAGATATTGAAGTGATAGATAGGTTGGAAAGACTTTTTAAAATTTCGATGAAGCGAGCGGAAAAACTGTTTGGAGAACATGCTTTCCGGAAGAGTATTCCCGGGGCCAGGAGGGTACCCATAAATAAAGCGTTATTCGAAACGTGGAGTACTATTCTGGCTAAGATTACCGATCACGAATTTGGCCTCTTATATGAGCGCCGGGCGTCATTTTTGGAAGCGTACCACGCGAATTTTGACTCGGACGACTTTTTCAAAGCGGTTTCTCGGGACAGTTGGAAGCAAGCTTCGGTAGAGTATCGGCACACACATCTTATGAGCTTAGTAAGGGAATATGGTTATGATTAGTGAATTGACCTTGGTTGGGTTTAAATCATTTGTGAAACAGGTTATTGATTTTCGAGCACTAACGGTTCTGACGGGTCTAAACAGTAGTGGTAAAAGTTCTGTAATCCAGGCGCTACTGATGGCTAGTAAAATCTTTAATCAATCGGACTCATTAATGCTGGATGGTCACGGTTCTCTGGAGGATATCAAGAATCCTTTTACGAAAGAAAATATGTTAATTGGGGTAGCGAGAGATAATGAAGAACTTTACCAGGTCGATATTGATTTGTCGAGAACTACTGGCAGGAAGTTTTCGTCGTCATTTACTCCTAATTTTGTATTTCCTGAAATCATTTATGTTTCGGCTAACCGTTTTGGCCCCAGATCATCCGTGCCGATATACAACGATAGTTTTAAACGGCAGCGTTTAGGCCCTAATGGAGAAAATCTTTTTCAGTTCATTCAAGCCCACGAAAGCGAAATTTTGGATGATCGGCTAGTTCACCCGCACAGTGAGGGTAAAACGTTAGAGTATAACATTCGCGGATGGCTTGACGTGATATCCCCTAACTCGCGATTCAAGTTTGTAATAGACCCGAAGAGTGATACTTCTTATGCATTGTTTAATGAGCACCGGGCGGCTAATGTCGGGTTCGGATTGAGTTATTCACTTTCGGTGATTGCGGCGTTACTGGTAGGCTCGCTGACCCCTGGGTGCATGGTTATTATTGAGAATCCTGAAGCTCATTTGCATCCTAAGGGGCAGGTGGGTATGGCCAAGCTGATTGCTGCTTGTGCGGAGGTAGGTAATAATCAAATGATTATCGAGACGCACAGTGACCATGTTTTTGATGCGCTGCGGATTGCGGCAAAAGACAGTGAGGGGTTACACGAAAAGATCCAAGTTCATTGGTTTGAATTGGATGAGCATCGTAACAGTGTGATTGAGTCGCCTAATATGGATAGTGATGGGCGATTGGACCGTTGGCCGGAGGGCTTGTTTGATCAGTTCGAGATCAACGCCGGCAAATTGATTTGAGATGAGGCACGTTTACTTTAATGATTGTTTTGTATGTACGCGGAGCGTTCAGGACTTAGCGGTTGCTCTGGGGGGGTGTTTGCGAGCGTATAGGGAATTGAAAACTCATTTTGGGGAGGAATTAGATGGCGTTGTTACTACAAGAAGAGCGACTGAGGTTCAGTTGGCGCAGGAGCCGATTTATTTGAGTGCCGCCGCTGCCGCACTGAATCGGGAGGAACGACGATACTTTTACAGTGTGTTCAACAAGTACCCCTTAGCGGATTGGATTTCAATCCCCACAGAGGTACAGGATGAGGTAATCGAGCATTACTACTTACTGCGCGTAGAAGGTGTAAACCATGGAGCATTGAACTTAAAAATGATTCACTCGCTTGGTTGTATTGCAATGACGCTAAATACGCACGAAGATATTGCGGTGGACCAGCTAGTTCTATTTCGGGAGGATGCGAAGGAGGAACACTTAGTTGATAATTTATACGGAGATACTGGTAATACGGCTCGTATGGCTACGGTCATTGGGGCAGTGATTGCGGAGGCGTTACCAATTTATGATCGGCTTTTGTATGAATTTGGCGACTGCATATGTGATGAGCGTTTTCGAAAACAGTTCCTTGGTTTTCAATTAGCAATTCAGCGGATAATCATTGATGAAGTTTTGAAAGCAAAAGATAGAGGGTTTCAAACTCCATTTGCGGTTGATAATGACTTGATTAAGAGGTGTAAATTATCGAAAGTGTACTCTTTCAAATTGTGTGAGTTGAGGATTCACGAGCCCGTCGGGGTTCGTCTATACTTTGCAGAAATTGAGGGGAAAATGTATTTGGCAAGTGTGTTACCGAAGCCGGCGAGCAAGGTGCAAACTAACGATATTAACAATGCCGCAGCGTCAGTAAATAGAATGCTGGTTCAGGAAAATTAAATGGTAGAGAGGTGCCCATCGCTTGCGCTTGAATCGGGTTATTTGAGTTTTAGGTTTGAATAGCCTGCCTAGTGTGGCGCACCGAAACTCAGTTGTACGGAGAATTAGAAGAAGTACCTTTTAATTTAGAAGTTTCCAACTTAGGTTTAGGCAAAGAAAACAGTTGGTTCTCGTTTCAAATCTAAAGTGATTAACTTCTATTCCCCCAAGCCACAAAAACATCCCCCCCTTTAAACGAATCCTCCAACTGAAAACCGTCTACCCGATCCGCTAAATACTGGTAGAAGCGGCCGGTCCACCTCGCCACCCCCGATCCATTTGATGAATTCCGCACGCAGACCAGGCTTATCGATGTACCAGTCCATGATCACAAATCTTCCGCCGGGCCTTAGGAGGGAGAGCAGGTTGTCGATGACATTCCGCCATTCGGGAAAACCGGATAGCCCAAGGTCACAGAGGATAGCGTCG
>OY764658.1:0-1753 GCA_963668285.1 uncultured Lewinella sp.
CATTACTTCCCGGGGCGGGGGCGGGAGCACCCGACCTCCGTGCACCTGCGTACTCGCAAAAAATTGCCGCCTTACCCGCTTGCACGGATTGGCACGGCGTTGCCGCACGTTCGAAGGAAAAACTCAAAAGTCGTATTGTTAACAGGATAAAAGTCAGGTGTGGCGAAGCCGGCGTAAAGATAAGTAAGACAGCCCAATACCGACCCCACTCCCCCTGGGTGGTGCCGGCCCCGTGGGGGTGACCTAACGAAAAAAGCCCCCGGACGCTGACGTCCGGAGGCTTCCCGTGCAAAAAAAGCGGTTTGATTACTGCTTTACGAATTTGCTGACGGCTCTGTCACCCGCGGGGGTGATGACGGAGAGGTGGTACAGACCACTGGAGAGGTTACTCACGTCGAGGCTGCGGCCCCGGTAACCGTCCCGCAAGTTGCGGAGGCGGGATTCGAGGACGACGGCGCCGCTGAGGTCAATGACCCGGACGGTTGCCGCTTCGAGCTTACCGGCAAGCTGACCGAGGATGCCCAGTTGTAGGAAATCTCCCGATACCGGGTTGGGGTACAGTTGGAGATTTTCGGACAGATTCGCGGTATTAGTATTGACGCTCGTCTTGGGTAAAGACCTCCGCAGTAGACCGTCGAGGAAAGGACGGTGGCTGTTGGAGAAGCGTTGACCGCCGGACAGATCCCAGTTGATCGACCAGGTCATGATTCCGCGAAGGCTGGGGTAAGTTCCGGCACTCTGGTATCTACGGCCGGGGTAACTTCTACCGTTGGCGATGTAGTCGAAAGCCTGCTGAACCACGGCCTCTGAAGTGTAGCCAGATCCTGCGGCCGCGGGAACGGCGGGTACGCCGATAGCGATCTGATCGGCACGGAGACCTTGAAAGCGAAGGCCGGTCTGTGCGACCGGGAACCCGGTGATCATCATCTCCATCAGTGCAGCGTGGAAGTCAGCGGTAGCGGGCTCCCAGATGTTACCGTCACGTCCGAACATCGAACCGGTGTTGTAGTGCTGTACGTGGAGGAAGTTCATCTCGTTACGCAGGCCGTGAATAACGGGAAGGTAAGCACCCCAGATGCCTCCGTAGCGGCCGTAACCGCCCTGTACGAAAGCCGTTTCGGGGGCCATGCTGAGTACGAAGCGATTAGCACCGATGTTGTTACGGATGTCTTTAGTAGCGCTGATAAGGTTCACCACTTTAGGCGTGGTCGGGTTGCGGTAGTCGTTATCACCTCCCTGTAGGGTTACGGACTGGCCTTCGAGGTCGATGTCGAGACCGTTGAATCCGAAGTCGTTGATGATTGCGGTCATCGAATTGACGAATTCGCGGCGTTCCCGCTCGTTGTTGAGCTCAACGCGAGAGTTGGCTCCACCAATAGAGATGAGGACCGTCTGGCCGCGGCTCTTAAGCAGAGCTACGTCATCCCGAAACGCTTGTACGTTACCACCGTAGATCTCGTAAGGCGTAAAGGTCATGTTCGACGAGCTACCCCGTACCGGCTCGGCAAAGGCAATGTTCACGACGTCCCACGCCCGAGATACTTCGGAGAGGCGAGGTGTAGTAGAACCATTGTTGAAGTTGTGCCAGTAACCGACTAGGATCTTACCGGGGATAGAACCGTCGCCGCCGCCGCCGCCGTCATCACCGCCGCCGTCACCGTCGCCGTCGTCACCGCCATCATCACCGCCGCCGTCGCCGTCGTCACCGCCATCATCACCGTCGTCGCCGCCGCCGTCGTCACCGCCGCCGCCG
>OY764659.1:0-21407 GCA_963668285.1 uncultured Lewinella sp.
TTTGCGTGTTGTTTTTCACGGCGATCGTTTACCAGATGGTCGCCCGCCCGAACCTGTTTTCGTACGTCAGGATCGCGGTATCTAACCGGCAGCGAAATAACTCCCCTGGTCCGCAGCAGCGCTCCCGCATGAGGCGTCTTCAGCGGCTGCTTACGGAGGATCGTGAATTTCTGGCTTCGGGCTTTAATAGGGCTACGCTCGCAGATCGCTTTGGCATCACCCCGCAGCAAATCTCCGCTGAGATCAATGGTTTTTTCGGCCGGTCCTTACCGGACCTGGTTACCGAGTACCGGGTGGCGTATGCTAAAGAATTACTGGTCGATACCGATGCGAGCATCAAGGAAATCTACTTCACGGCGGGCTTCCAGTCCAGGTCGGTATTCAATACGAACTTCAAAAAACTGGTCGGTCGTACACCTTCCCAGTTCCGAAAAGAGGCAAAATTGCGTTCTGTTTGCGATAATCGAACGCGCTAGTGACCCGGGGGCGCGCTTCTTCGTGGAATGAACGAAGTCTCTCAATGGGCGCAACGGCCGAACCGACGCTGGCTGATTATTCTCTACGGTACTTTTCTGGTGCTGCCGCTGTTCGCCCAACGTAGCATGCCGGAGGCGGGCCACCGGCATTCGGTTGGTATCGGTACGGGTTACGACCACGCCCTTTTAGCGCTTTCGGTGCGCTACGCTGCGCTGTTTCCCCGGCAGCGGCTGGCAGCTATCGGTACGTTCACCCAGAGTACCGCCCTGTTGGGCAGCGGAAATTACGGTCTGCGCGCCGGCGTGCAGAAGTGGCTGGCACCGACGGCCTCCATTGTCCTCTCCGGCACGGGGGAGGTGAGCTACGTAGGTGCGAACAACGTAGCGGGTACGTACCGCTCCCTGGGTTTCCGCCTTGGTGCCTCCGTCCTCTACGCTTCCCGCAGATCCTGGATAGGGCCGGAGGTGTCTCTGTCTTCCCAGATCGCTACGAAGGTCGGCCACTCCGACTACGCCCGGGAGTTCCTCTACGCCGGTGCGGCCGACGGCTGGTACGCGAATACCGCCAACATCCTGAGAATAGGGGGCACTTACCTGCGGCGCTTTGGCCGGCGCTGGGACGCGGCGGTGGCGGGGGGCTACCAAGGTTCGGGCCGGTTCGACGGACTACTTCCGGGGCTATACTTCAACATCCACTGTAACCGATACTTCTAATGCCTGCGATTAATCTACTCCCCCTCCCGGGGCTGCTTCTCCTTCTTTCCTGTAACACGATGGACCCCGCCGAGCCGGGCCATCTCGTTCCGCCCACGGTCACGAACGATCCCTCGCTGGATGTGCTGCGCCTATCTTCAACCGAACTCTATTTCGCTGAATTCGGTGAGCCGACTAAGCCGCCCGTATTCATACTGGAAGGTGGCCCGGGGGACGATTTCACGTATTTGCTGGATTTGGATAAGATCGTGAACGACCGCAGGCTGTCGGACGACTACCACCTGATCTACCACGATTACCGGGGTTGTGGCCTCTCCCGGCGGCACCCGACTTCCGAGCTGACGCTGGCACACTCCTTAAAGGACCTGGAAGAACTCATCGACCACTTCGCGGCGGGCGAGCAAGTCATCCTGCTGGGTCATTCACACGGCGCGGTAGTGGCTACGCAGTACATCAACGAACACCCGGGTAGGGTAAGGGCGGCCGTGCTGATCGAACCCGGCGCGCTCTCCGAAAAAATTAACCGCTCGCTGCCTTCGGCGGGCGACGTCGATCTGTTCGGGGCGGATGTTAACCGCATCCTGTGGGTAAAGCAACTGATCGGACAGGGGAACCACGCTACGGCCGACTATTTCTTCGGCGTGGCTCGGGTAAACATCGACGCCGATAACCGCGGGCAGAGCTGCCCCTCGGCAAATACCCGCGGGGGAGCGGCCGCCGCAATTGCCATCGCTATCGGCGAAGTCAACGATGGAGACTACGATTTCACCACCAACCTGGCCGACTTCGATCGGGAAGTACTATTCGTGAGTAGCGACGAGAGCGACCTGGGGTTCGCGTTTCAGGAAGCGGAGCAGAGGCACCTTTTCCCTACCGCCACCCACGAACTGATTCGGGGTACCGGTCACAACGGCTTGATAAACTGTACGACCGACACTACCGTAACGCTCATTCGAGATTACCTGGCGAGGAACTAGGTCGCATCGTCCTTCCCGTATCAACCAGCTGATTTCGCCATCAGCCAACACCGGTGCAGGTTGCGCTTACGGAAGTCTTTGGGTAGCGTCTGTTTGGTGATCTCCTTGATCGATGCCGTGCCCTTAAGGTGCTCTTCGGCCAGCTTGAACTTGCGGTAGTTCGTACTGAAGTAGAGAAGACCGCCCGGTTTGAGTAGGTTCAGCGAGCGGTTGATCAGCTCCACGTGATCCCGCTGCGTATCGAGCACGTCCCGCATCCGCTTGGAGTTGGAGAAGGTCGGTGGGTCGAGCACGACGATGTCGTAGTTCGCGATGGATCGCTTTTTGAGCCACGGTATTACGTCCGCCTGGATGAAGCGGTGATTGCCCGGTTCGATCTCGTTGATCTCCAGGTTGCGCTTCCCCCATTCCAGGTAGGTGGCGGACAGGTCGATGCTGTCCACCCGCTTGGCGTCCGCCGCCGCGCAGTAGACGCTGAAGGAGCAGGTATAGCTGAAGAGGTTCAGGACGACCTTGTCACGCGCTTGCAAAGCGACCGTCATACGGGTTTGCCGGTGGTCGAGGAACAGGCCGGTATCGAGGTAGTCGGTCAGGTTGACGATGAAGCCGAGTCCGTTTTCCACCACGGTAAACTCGCGCTGCGCCACGGAAAGCTTTTCGTACTGGCTCGTACCCGACTGTCGCTTCCGCAGTTTGAAGAACACCTGCTCGCTGCTGACGCTAAGGACGTCGGTAATGACTTCTCGGTAGGCCAGCTTCCGATCCTGGAACTCTTCGTCCGTCCACTGCTCCCCCCGCCGGTGGTAGATAGCTACGTACACTTGTTCCGCGTACCGATCGACGGTGATGGGGAATTCATCCAGGTCGGCATCGTAGATGCGGTAGGCTTCGAGCTCCTGCCGGCGCGCCCACTTATCGTAGTGGCGCGCCATTTTCCTGAGGCGGTTGGCGAAGGGGGTGTAGTTCAAATTGATGAGGTGTTAGCGTACCTACCCATGCGGGGCCTAAAACGGAATATCCTCATCCGTATTCATCCGCGAGGGAATCGTCGTCGACCCGTACGGCTGCCCGCTCGGTGCCCCATTCTCGGATTGGATGGCGATGTCCGGCAGCAAATTGAAATCCGGATCGTCCAAATCGGCGAAACGGGCGAAGTCGTTGATGAAGGCCATTCTGAGGTCCTTGGCCTCCCCGTGGCGGTTCTTTCCCACGATGACGTTGGCGATGCCGGCGTTGGAGTTCCCCATCTCATCTTCGTGGATGCCGTAGTATTCCGGGCGGTGGAGGAACATGACGATGTCGGCGTCCTGCTCGATAGAGTTGTGAACGACCACATTATTGGCTACGAAGTTGTGCGGCCCCGGAACGGTAAGATCATAGACTTCTTCCTCACCATGTGGAGTGATGGATACGATGCTATCCCAGTAGACGTCGCTCTTCGAAAGCTTGCCTAGTTCAGTGGATTGCACGACGTCGGCTACGATGCTTGCGCGTTCTCGGCTAAGGTTGGCTTTGTATAGGGTGCTACCACAGTAGTTGGTGCCAATAGCTGCCTGCATACTGCGTGTAGTCAAACCTATACGCTTCATGCTAGGTACTACCTCGCTACGCCATACGGACTTAGGAATGACGTCACGATCGGTATTACTCACTTTACCGGACAGCTTGGCTATAATCTGATCTTTAGCCAGCGTTTTGTATGCACCAACTGAGTCGATCACCTGGCAAAAGTGAAGCATGGCATCTTTACCGGTAACGCCCACATGATATTGATCTCTTCCTTTCGCTCCCTGGGCGACCTGCTTCACGCTGGCCTGAATATCCAACCGAAGCAACAGACTCTGTACGCCGTAAGCTAATTGGCGGCTACTGCTAGCGTAGTATATTCTCGGATATCCGTTACCTATTGTGCCACTGTTGATGCACCCGTCCGTTGACCACAAGTGCCGTAGAAAGAGCGCGATCTGTCGGTCGGAAGCAGAGAAGATAGGTTCGGGTATGAATTTCTCGTGCGACCGAAGCCCAAATATTCCTAGTTCGCTTAACCATTCACTTATCGGGTTACGAACACCATGGGTATGACGTCGTGTAGACTTAAGGTACACCTGATTCCTACCGTTCCCTTTACCCTCAAATTTGGTTCTTGGGGCAATCTCATTATCGGAACAGTCAGTCGCCAGGGTGGAGGTTATACGGGCCAGGTCGGCTTTACGCGTGGTATACTGTATTGCATGCCGAGGAAGCGTACAGCCCTCACCGATCAGGTGCCCTAATAAGGCGAGCTCACTATCCGTAAGTGAGCACGCCGAAGACAATGCCGCGGGTATTGCTCGTGGGCAAGCAATATACCCACCGACCTCTAACTCATCCAGGCGCTTCCAACCATCAACAGTTAGAAACTTGTGGTTTCCCGTAGCTTTGATCTGATGGCCCAAAGCTGTTCGCATCGTAAAGGTCTGCTTCACACCCGTACTGAAGGCACGGCTGACTGGGGCTGCTTTCAATTGATAGTCAGCATCCGTTGCCCATATGGAGAAGCCACCGTTCGGGTACCTCCCTACTAGATCCCTGATTGGAACGCGGCGGCCATCATCCGCAACGGTTACGAGCGTATCCCCGGTAAGGCAACCCGACTCTCTCAAATCGCTCAATTGCGGCCGTTTATCCCCACCCCGGCTCTCCACCGCCCGGCTCAGCTGCGACAGCGCGATCACCGGTACCTCCAACTCCTTAGCCAACCCCTTCAAGGCCCGGCTGATGCCGGATACCTCCTGCTCCCGGTTCATGCCCTTGTTGCTCTCACCGGCGCCGGACATTAACTGCAGGTAGTCGATGATGACCATGGAAATATCCTTTTCCATCTTGAGGCGGCGGCATTTGGCGCGAAGCTCGAATACGTTGATGCCGGGGGTGTCGTCGATAAAAATGGGGGCTTCGCCGACGCGGTTCATGGCGGCCGTCAGGCGAATCCACTCCTCGTCGTCGAACTTGCCGTTACGCATCTTTTGGCCGTTTACTTCCGCGTCCTGGCTGAAGATGCGGCCGGCGAGCTGGGTAGCACTCATCTCCAGGCTGAAGATGGCGACCCCGCGCTTGTAATCCACCGCGGCGTTGCGGGCCAGGCTCAGTACGAAGCTCGTCTTACCCATGGCGGGCCGGGCGGCGATGATGATCAGGTCGGAAGGTTGCAGACCGGAGGTGAGCCGGTCCAGGTCGGTAAACCCGGTAGGGACGCCCGTGAGGCCATCTTCCTTCTCCCGCAGCATGGTGAGCTGCTCCATCAGTTGGTTGGCCAGGGAGCCCATATCGGCTACCTGCTTGCCCATGTTGCGCTCGGTGATCTCGAACACGTTCCGGCCGGCTTTGTCGAGCAGGTCGAGCACGTCGGTGCTGTCTTCGTAAGCTTCCTGGATGACTTCGTTGCTCGTTCGGATCAACTCGCGCTGGATGAACTTCTCGGTGACGATGCGGGCGTGGAACTCGATGTTGGCGGAGCTTAGCACTTTGTTGGTCAGCTGCGCCAGGTAGGCCGGGCCACCGGCGACCTCCTCGTCCCCCTCCTTCTTCAAATCCGCCCGCACCATGAGGGCATCGATGGGCTGGCTGCGCTCGAAGAGCCGGCGCATACTCCGATAAATGGCCTGGTGGGCTGGCTTGTAAAAGGACTCCGGCGAAAGAATATCGACCACCTTGGTCATTGCCTCCCGCTCGATCAGTAGCGCGGAGAGGATCGCTTCCTCCAGGTCGTTCGCCTGCGGGGGTAACTTGCTGTATTCCGGTAGGTTGGCCTGCTCTAGCGCGTTGCGGTTACTCCACTTTCCACCACTCTTCCCCGTCCTGCGATCCTGCGTTCTTTCCTTAGCCATACGTGAAACGAAGTTACGAAATAAACTATTTGTTTGCTATTAAAAACAGTGCAAACATGAGTTATCGCCCCGCGAATGGGGGAACGGACGAAGGTAGGTAACAAAGCGGATGGATGGCCACAAAAAGAACGGCCGTACTTCCGGGGGGGAAGTACGGCCGTTACCGAAGCGGTGAATCTTTACGGGGCTAGCTAACGCTGCGCACCGGTGCCGTAGTCGCTACCGGGCTTCCACTGCGTTGGGCCAGTAGCTCAGGCGTCAGGGCGGCGAAGCGGTAGCCGAGGGCGGCGTAGTGCGCCAGGATGCGGGGTAGGGATTCCCGAACGTTCTGCTCCGCCTTCAGGCTGTCGTGAAAAACGACGATGCTGCCGGAGGTGGCGTTGTGGGTGACGTTCTCGAAGCAGTCCTCCCCGTTGAGTTCGGGGTCGAAATCGCCACTGAGCACGTCCCACATCACTACTTCGTAGTGGCGGAGTAGAAACTGGGCCTGACTGGGCTTGAGCCGCCCGTACGGTGGGCGGAAAAGGGAGCTTTTAACCTGTAAGGCACAGTGGCGTACGTCGTGGAAGTAAGGGAGGTTCTCCGACTGCCAACCGTCGAGGTGGTGCATCGTATGGTTACCTACCGTATGGCCGGCGTCCATGACTTCTTGGACCAGCTCGGGGTAGCGGCGGGCATTGTTACCGACGCAGAAGAACGTAGCCTTGGCATCGTAAGCTGCGAGCTGCTCGATAACCCAGGGGGTGACCTGGGGGATCGGCCCGTCATCGAAAGTGAGGAACAGGGTAGGGGACTCAGCTTCCACGGGCGCCTTCCAGTGAAAGGCGGGGAATAGCTTTTGAATGAGCCGCGGTGTTTTTACAAGATACATAAGTGCGTAAGTGGAGGAATGTGAGATTGATACTAGGGCAAGTACAAAAAGCAATTGACGGACGACGGTACGTCGGGCGTCAACAATAATATTTAGTTACAACTGAGGAACAGAACGGCGTGGCCGGGAAAAGTGATTGCGCCGATAGGATAACATACACTGGCAGGGGGACACGCTCGGGAACGGTACGTAAGAGAAGCAATGAGTAGGAAAACCTACGGTGCGGATAGTCGGTGCTGGGTATATCGTTTACCTTCGTTAAAGCTACAAACTGATGGCAGGAGATATACGAAGTCGCCCCGCCTTCACAGGGTATTAACTAAACGAATTGATGGTGCGCATCGCTGCCTGCCAAACATAGTTTCTCTATCGTCTTAGCTGCCTAATTACAATCTATGAACCCCGTCCGCGTCCGCTTCGCGCCATCTCCTACCGGCCCCCTCCACATCGGCGGCCTCCGTACCGCCCTTTACAACTACCTGTTCGCCCGCGCAAACGGCGGGAAGATGATCCTTCGCCTTGAGGATACCGACCAGAAACGCTACCAGGCCGGCGCCGAACGGCACATCCGCGAATCCCTGGCCTGGGCGGGCATCGACGTCGACGAAGGGCCGGACACCGGCGGGGGTTACGGCCCCTACCGGCAAACGGAGCGCCGCGAAACCTACCAGCATTACGTGCGCCAACTCCTCGATGCCGGTAAGGCCTATTACGCCTTCGATACCGAAGACGACCTCGAAGCCCGCCGCCAAAAGGAGAAGGAAGCCGGGAACCACAATTTCCGCTACGACGCCAGCACCCGCGCCAGCATGCGCAACTCCCTCACCTTAAGTCAGGAAGAGACACGAAGCCTGCTGGCAAACGACTCCCCCTACACCGTCCGCTTCCGCATCGACCCGGGGGAAACGGTCACCTTTACGGACGAGATCCGCGGCGAAGTGACCTTCTCCACCGACGAGCTAGGCGATCAGGTACTCCTCAAAACCGATGGGCTGCCCACCTACCACATGGCCGTCGTTACCGACGATCATTTGATGGAGATCAGCCACATCATCCGCGGTGAGGAATGGATCTCCAGCACCGCCCTCCACGTGCTCCTCTACCGCGCCTTCGGCTGGGAGCCACCGGTGTTCGTACACCTCCCCCTCCTCCTCAACCCCAACGGCAAGGGCAAACTGAGCAAACGCAAATCCATCGATCTGGGCTTCCCGATCTTCGCCCTCCTGTACGATAACCCCGAGCGCGCCGAAACCCTCCCCGGCTTCCGCGACGAGGGCTACCTGCCCGAAGCCATGGTCAACTTCCTGGCCTTCCTCGGCTGGAACCCCGGCACCGATCAGGAGCTCTTCTCGATGGAAGAGCTCGTCTCCGCCTTCAGCCTCGACCGCATCAACAACAGCGGCGCCCGCTTCGACATCGAAAAGGCAAAGTGGTACAACCAACAGTACCTCATCGCTACGCCGGACGACCGACTCGCCCCCCTCGTGCAAAGCCAGTACGCCGTGGCTGGCTACGAGATCGGCCCCGAAAAGGCCGGCCGCATCGCCGGCCTGCTGAAGGAGCGCGTTCACCTCCTCCCCGAATTCTATACCCAGGGCCACTACTTCGTCGAGCCGGTCACGGAATACGAAGAGAAGACCGTCCGCAAGAAGTGGAAGCCCGCCCTCCTGCCCAAATTTCAGGCGCTGGCGGACCGACTGGAAAACACCTCCCCCTGGCAGGCGGCTTCCATCAAAGAGGCCGTCGTCGCCTTCATGCAGGAAAGCGAACTCGGCTTCGGTGCCGTGCTCCCCATCATTCGCGTCGCGGTGAGCGGAACGGTGCAGGGGCCGGATGCCTTCGGTATCCTGGAAGTCGTCGGGAAGGAACAAAGCGTACAAAGGCTGCGCAAAGCCTACGCTAGCTTCCCGTCTGCTTGAGTCAGGACCGTACGCACTACGCCTATAAAAACGGATTCTCCCGCCGCTCCTCCCCGATCGTCGTCGAGGGGCCGTGGCCGGGGTACACCCGTACGCCATCCGGTAAGGGAAGTAGTTGGGTACGGATCGACCGCAACAGGGTCTCGTGATTGCCGCCGGGGAGATCCGTCCGGCCGATGCTGCGCTGAAAGAGAACGTCGCCGGCGATGAGGTAATCCTCCCCCCGGTTGTAGAAGCACAGACTGCCCGGGGAATGGCCCGGGCAGAGCAACGTCTCAAAGCGCGCATCCCCCAGTTCGATCACGTCGCCCGCGCTAATCAGGTAGTCCGGCTCCGGCGAAGGTGTCATCTTAGGCATCCCGTACATATTGACGACCATGGGTGCCGACTGCAAAACGGGCAATTCCTCTTCGTGGATGCCGAGCCGCAACCCGTACTTTTTCACCACGTAGGCATTGCCGAAAACGTGGTCGAAGTGGCAGTGGGTATTGATCAGCTTTACCGGTTTGAGCCCTAGTTCGTCCACCGCCTGGTCGAGCCGCCGCTCCTCCGCCGGGTCGTAGCAGCCCGGGTCGAAGATGATGGCTTCTTTCGTCGCTTTGTGGTAAACGACGTAGGTGTTTTCCTGAACGGCATTGAAGGTGAGGCTGATTACTTCGGTCATGCCGGCGAAGGTACGCGGCCCCTATCTTGCGGCCGGTAATGCACGACGAAGAAACCTATTTACGCAAGTGGCGGCTCATCCTGGGCCAGCAATCAGAAGACCCGGAGGGGGGCTCGGACGTAGACCTGCCCCAACGGCTGGCGGGGATGGATGCCACCCTGGAAGCACTCTACGGCGAGACGGACCGCCAGGGCGGCCTCGGCAAATCCAACCCCAACGTAAACCGCTGGTTGGGGGACATCCGCCGGTACTTCCCGACCGATACGGTTCAACTCCTCCAACGCGATGCCCTGGACCGCCTCGGGCTGAAACGGATGCTCCTCGAACCCGAGCTCCTCGAAACCATTCAGCCGGACGTCCACCTCGTCGGCACCCTCCTCAGCCTCAAGAATCTGTTGCCGGACCGCAGCCGCGAATCCGCCCGCGCCGTCGTCCTGCAGGTCGTCAAGCAGATCGAACGCCAGCTGAAGCGCCCCTTGGAGCAGGCCATCAGTGGCCGCCGGCGGCAGAACAACCGCAACCGCCGCCCCCGCCCGCAGGACATCGACTGGAACCAGACCATCCGCGCCAACCTCAAGCACTACCAGCCCGATTACAAGACCGTCCTGCCGGTAAATCTCCGCGGGCAGAGCCGCTCCAAGGCCGGCCTGAAACATATCCTGTTACTGATCGACCAGTCCGGTTCCATGGCCAGTTCGGTCGTTTACGCCGGCGTTCTTTCCTGCATTCTGGCCAGTTTGCCTACGCTGAAAACGCACGTCATCGCCTTCGACACCAGCGTGGTCGACCTGACCGAACAGCTGCCGGACCCACTCGAACTACTCTTCGCCATCCAGCTCGGCGGTGGTACCGACATCGGCCGCGCCCTTCGTTACGCCGAGCGCCTCAACGTGCGGCCCCGCGATACCGTGCTGATCCTGCTGAGCGATCTTTTTGAAGGCGGATCGGTCGAGGGCATGTTGGCGACCGTACGCCGCCTACGGCAAAGCGGGCTCACTTTTCTACCGATACTGGCCCTAAACGACGAGGGCGCCCCCGCCTACGATAAGGAGGTGGCCGCCGCCCTGACGGACTTGGGTTTGCAGCCCTTCGCCAGTACCCCGGGTGCGTTTGCGGATACACTCGCCAAAGCGCTGTACGGCTAAAAAGTCGTATCGATGATGCGCAGGCGTTTGAATTTTCCCGTCTTGAATCGCTTCGTCCCGAACAGTTTATTGATCAGCCAGCCCCCCGCGAAAGACCCCAGGCCCACCGCCAGTTCCCCGCGGGAGATCTGCGAGTCCGGGTCCCCGTCCGTATTGTAACCGATCAGCCCGATGCCCGTCCATACCGTTCCGAACGCCATCAACGAAAGGCCCGCCGCCTTACCGAAAGTGCTGCCGCGGTTGATGGCCTCGATCTCTTCGAGCATGATAAATCGGTCGTTGATCACCAATGCCTGGATGTCCGGCCGCATCTCCCGGATGTAGCCTTGCTGCCAGAATTTATCGCCCTTCATCCGAAAGCGCAACGCTTCCCCTTCGTAGATCTTCTCCGCCTTAGCCCGTTTCGCGTTCTCCAGCAACATGATTTTTTGTGCGAGTACGCAGGTGCAGGGCAGAAGACAAAGGAGAAGGATTAAGAAGCGCATAAGCGAAAGATAGACTACTGTAGGGAGTCGGTTGGCCGAAAGCTTTTAATACTTCTTCTTCGGCGCGCGGGCGTACTCGAAACGACGTTTCTCCCCCGGGCGGTAATAGGTATCCAAGCCCGCGACGGTCATGGTGGCTAACTGCCCGTGATCGACGTGCCCCGTCTCCGCAACGGCTGCATCGGGGACGAATACTTCCTCGACCTTACCCACCACGAAGAAAGTCTCGATCCCCTTGATCTTGTGCTCTTCGTAGAAGCTGAGACCGATGCGCACGGGGGCCTCTTCCACGTAGGGCGCTTTACACCGTTCGCTGTACGCGGGTGTAAGGCCGGTGGCCGCAAACTCCGATTCGTTGAGCGGGTAGTTGGCGCTGGTTTGGTGCGCCTGCTCCAGAAAGCCCGGCGCGAGCGTGTTGATCGTGAACCAGCCGGAGGCCTTGATGTGGTGGTAGGTATGCCGAGGCACGGTTAGCGGCCGCATGATGAAGCCCAGCAACGGCGGGGAGCTGGCGCTGATGTGGACGAAAGAGCTGAACACCCCCAGGTTCTCCTGCCCCCGGTAGCCCTTCGTCCCGACCAGATGTACGCCCCGTGGCCCCGGCAGGGAGTTCATGAAGTGCCGACGGTACATGGAATCTTGTTGGAGGATTTCTTCAAGGCTGAGGTGCATTGTAAGTCTTTGATCCTCGTAACGCGGGCTACCCTTAAATGTTAGTTTCGGCTCTGATAGGGTATTGTTTCGTACGGAGATAGACGGAGGGGCGGAGATAGACGGAGTTAAACAAAGTAACGCCTCTGTTTTCCTCCGCGCCTCCGTTTTCCTCCGTACGAACCCCTTAGTTAGATGTCGCAACTTTCCGCCATTTCCCCCACCTTGCAAAACCATGCTCCTATCAACATTCATTGCATCCCGCGTACTCGCCATAAATAAAGAACGAAAAACGCGCCTCCGCTACTGCAACGAATCCGGCAGTCGGGCTTGGGGATTGGCGAGTACGGATAGTGATTACGACGTCCGTTTCGTGTACCAACACCCGCGGGAGCACTACCTGCAACTCGAAGTCGGTAGGGATACGATCGGCCCGCTGATGGAACTGGACGGAGAGCTCGATATGGCCGGTTGGGACCTGCGTAAGCTGCTGCTGCACGTAGCGAAAAGCAACCCCAACGTCCTCGAATGGCTCTACTCGCCCGTGACCTATTACGTGGAGGCGGACTTCCTGGCTGAGTTGCGGGAACTGGCCGGCCACTACTTCCGCCCCGGCGCGGCCGTCGCCCACTACCTCGGTACCGCCCGCAGTGCGCGACTCAAAGGATTCTCGGTGGAGGACGGTAGCTGGAACGTCAAGAAATTCTGCTACCACATGCGGCCGATCCTGGCCGCCGACTACATCTTGCGCGAGCGTCGGCAACCGCCGGTAGCGTTTTCCGGCCTGCTGGGTCTGATCGACGATGCGCACGTACGCAGTGCCGTTTTGCAACTGATCGAACGCAAAGCCACCGCCCCGGAAAGCTACCGGGAGGTGATCGACGAGCGGGTCGCGGGCTACTTCGAGGGTATGGCGGAAAGCGGGTCAATCGCCGGTGCGTCGCTGGGTAAAACTGCCGTCGACCGAGCACCCATCAATGATTTCTTCCGCAGCACAATCGGTTACTAATGAGCATTGAGGACCTGCACCGCGAGAAGTTATTGCTACTGAAATGCCGCTCCGGCAGCCACGCCTACGGGCTGGCCACCGCTACCTCGGACGAAGACTTTCGGGGGGTGTATTTTCTGCCGCCCGACCGCCTGCTCGGTTTCGACCCACCCCGCCAGATCAGCGATGCTACGAACGATGAGGTCTACTACGAACTCGGCCGCTTCGTGGAATTGCTGATGAAGGCCAACCCGACCGCATTAGAATTACTGGCTACGGAAGGAGAATCCGTGCTGCTTCGCCACCCGGTCATGAACGAGCTCGATCTGAGCGATTTTCTGACGCGGGGCTGCCGGGAAACGTTTGCCGGATACGCCCGCAGCCAGATCCGGAAGGCGAGGGGCCTGAATAAGAAGGTCCACCAACCCCACCCGAAGGAGCGGAAGCCCGTCGAGGCCTTTTGCGCCGTATTGGTGGATGGGCGGAGCCGGCCGTTGCTGGAGTGGGCACGTGAGCATGCTTTCGACCCCGGGCGGATCGGGCTGGCGAAGGTGGACAAAGCGCGGGGTATGTACGCCCTTTATTACGACGTGAACGGCGTTTGGGGCCGGGGCGTGACGAGTGGGCCGCGGGCGAACGAGGTGCAGCTTAGTAACGTCCCGAAGGACGCACCCTGCCTGACCTACCTATCCTTTAATAAGGACGGCTACTCCGTCTACTGCCGCGGCCACCGCGAGTACTGGGATTGGGTGGCCGATCGCAACGACACCCGCTACGAAGGCACCCTGGCCCACGGGCGGGGGTACGATGCGAAGAATATGATGCATACCCTTCGCCTGCTCGACATGGCCGTGGAGATCTTCGAGCACGGGGAGTTACGCGTGGATCGGCCGAACCGGGAGTTCCTCCTTTCCGTAAAGGCGGGTCGGTACCCCCTTGGGGAGGTATTGGCGATGGCCGACGAGCGGTTGGCCGAGCTGGATCGGTTGGCGGAGCGCAGCACGCTGCCGGATGCCGTGGATAGGGAAGCCGCCGAACGCACGTTCGTCGCCATGCGCCGGCAGCTGTACGGCTGGTAAAGCCCTATCTGGTAGTGATGGCGGTAGAGATCATATCGAGCGCGCCCTTAATGGTGGCGACCTGCTCGGGGGTACCGCCGAAGTCGTGCCGATCAATGAGGAAGTCGATGTCGTTGTAGGCCACCTGGGTGTTACCGTCGGCATCTTCGTAGACCAGCATCTTCTGGGGGAGGTCGATGCCGATGCTCTGCTCTTGCTGCATGAGGGGGGTACCGAGGTTGGGGTTGCCGAACACGACGAGGCGGGTGGGGCGCAATTCGAGGTTGACGCGGCCGGCGTTGGCCTGGTGATCCAACTGTGCGATTATCCTCAGGTTAGCGTTTGCGGTGAGGGCGTTGATCAGGTTGTCGTAGGTGCTGTCGATGTCGAAAGCGCTCTGCTTAACGATGATGCCCTGGCCGCGGGTCACGTTGACGGAGTTCACGGTCACGGAGTCGGTGCCGCCGGCGGAGGCGAGCATGCTCAGGGCGCCCGCCATGGTGGCTAGGGTGCTGACGGTATCTACGCCGTGGCGGCGGGCGAGGTAGTCGGTATTGTTGTAGGCGACTACGGTACCTCCGTCCTCCGTTTCGTAGAAGAGCATCTTTTGGGGGAGGTCCAGGCCTGCTTGCTGGTTGGCTTGCATGAGGGGGGTGCCAAGCCGGGGGTTGCCGAAGAGGACGACGCGGGTGGGCCGTAGCTCAAGATTTACCATGCCGGCGTTCGCCTGGTGGTCCACCTGCGCGACGATGCCGACGTTGGCGTTGTTGTTCAGGTTGGTGATGAGGTTATTGTAGCGCGTGGTGAGGTTACCGCCGTCGACCTTCACGTAACTGAGCCCGGTAACGTTGTCGGGCAAGTCGTCGTTGCCGGGTAGGAAGTCGTCATCGTCTTCGCAGGCGGTCAGGCAGAAGATGAGGCAAAGCAGAGAGAGGAGCGTGGTGGGTTTCATGCAGCTGTGGGTTACGGGGTAGTCGGGGGTAACACGTATTCTTGGGGGGGAATGTTGTGTTGGGGCCCCTTTGGCTGGTTGGTGTGGGAGGGGTCGCTTTGTTGTTTGGGGTTTAGGAGGCTGATAGTTTGGGAGGGGCGGTTAGTTAGGCTAGCTGCGGGGTTCCGGGGAGAGGCTATCTACGGAACTAGGTTAGTTGTTAATGTACCCGGTTTCTTTTCGATCTATTTCCTCCCCCGTCCGCCCATCGAGCAGGACCACCGTAACCTTATCATGATCGCTCTGGTAGTCGATCTTCCACGCTTTCCTTCCTTCCTCAGTGACTTTGAAGAGCTTAGTTTGGTAGCCACCGCGTACGTAGCCTTTGGTCAGTACGATTTCGTGCGCGGTGCAGTATTCGATGATGTCCATCCAGGAGAAGGCATAGCCTTCGTCGGTATTGATCTCCGCGATTAGCTCGCCCTGCTCGTTGAATTCGTACCAAGTGCCTATTTCGCTATTGCTAAACATTACTCCCTTTTGCCAAACCTTGCCGTTATGAAAGTAGAGTTTCATCACCGAAAAATAAGCGCCCGAGTAAAAAGTGTGCGTACCATACCCGAAGCTTTGACTTAGCTGTTGCTGGTAATATTCATCGTTTTCAATTACGTGTTGACTCGACCCGGGTTCTTTACACTGTTCAAATGCATTGATGTCAAAGGTCTCCATCTTCGGAGTTATTGGGGGCGGTGTGAGGTAGGCCTTCATTTCAATTTTTGTTTGAGCACCGCATTGCAGTGTCAGAATCAATAGGTAGAGGGTTAATGCTAAATATTTCATCATGGATTAATTGATTCATTAGCACGCTCCCACTGCCAACGCCACAGTTGGCAGCGATCGTTTTTGTGGCCGGGAACATTATGGGTGTAGTCCATGATGTTCTCTGTCTTCTTGAACGTATAGGTGAATTCAGCGCCTTCTTCCGCCTCGGTATTCGTGAACGAATGAGATAGGTTCAATGAATGAAGAAATTCATGAGCTGCAGTCTGTTCGTTGGCAGTCGGAAAAACTACTACATAGTCAGCACCAAACCTGGAATAACCGTTCAACCCCGTGCCGGTCCTCGGGTTAAAGCCCGCCTCGGCGAAGTAAAAAGCCTTAAAATGATTCTCGTATTTGTCTTTAAAGGCTTTAGCTAGCTGATCTTTCAAGTAACCGTCCAGCGACTCTTTACCGCCCTTATGCCAACTGCTTACCTTTCCATTCAGAACATAGTCCAGGAACGATTTTTCGGACTTTAAATCTAAGGTTACGATTGACGAACCGTCGTGCAGCTTAATGTAAGCTTGATTTAAATACTTTTCGATTCTATCTTTTTCGGGCGAGGCTTTAGGCACCAAACCCAACTTGGTGGATATAGGTGGAGTGTGCACCTGCACGAAGACCACCTTTTGCTCCTTCCGCCGCTTCACCCCATTCCCCCAAACCGTAATACTCCCCGATTTCTCCCGATACACCGAGCCGTCTTCCAGCTTTTGGCAGGCATAAATGTCAATAGCTTGGTCGCTATCGAACTCCTGGAGGCATTCTATTTCCAGGAGGTCCCCCAAATTCACTTTTCCCTTCTTACCGGTAAGCTCGATCGTACTGGGGGTGATGGCGAAGTTGTCATTGGGCGCAAACTCCAGGTAGTCAGCTTCGTCTTCGATGTCTAATAACATTTGAAGTTTGGCTTTCCTGCCTTTGTAGAGGGACATCCAGGGGGCAACGTAATCCCTTACCTTTTCTTTTCTGCCGCGCCTGAATCTATTCCACTCAAAGGCGAACTGTTTGTACCGTTTCCTTAGTCGAAGCAGTTGCGCCGGGTCGTTTTTGTAAAAGCCGGCGGGTTCGTTCCCGTTTGTTTCCAGGATGGTGAAGTAGGGATCCCGGTAGTGCTTGGAGACTACCCTTTCGTAATTATTATCCGCGAATAGCTTGGTGTCACCCGTGCGAATCCAGTCGAAGCCGAATTCGCCCTTCCAGTTGCTGTTCGGGCGGAAGAGGGTAATAACCTTTGGGGGTGGAATCAATTCGATCGGCGCGCTCTCTTTGCTCGCCGCGTCGTGCTCCGCGCGCACGATCAACCGGTGAAGATCACCCTTCTCCGCGTCCAGCCATATTTCTTTACGGGTGATGGCGCCCGTTTCGGCGTAACCGTCACAGTCCACGGAGGCCGATAGCCTTATTTCCGGTCTGCCTTTCTCCACGTTCTTCCCGTCTTGCCGGCGGATGATGAACTTCACCGTCGAGCGGGTCGGGTTTTCCACGAAGGCGGTGAGTTTGACGCACTGGCTCCTCCTCATTTCACTCACTTCGTCCCTACAACCGTCGTCGATCCACTTAACGTAGCTTATGGTGGGCTCCGCGGGTGCCTTGCCGGTGCTTTCCCGCTCCCGCCCGCTCTTTCGCGGTACTTCCGGGGTGGTCATCCGGCTATCGGCGTAGCGGGTTCCGAGCTTGCCTTCCCGCTCTATATCCTTGCAATCGAAGAGGCCCAATCTACCGTACGTATAGGTGCGTAACCGCTGGTGGAGCGTGAGGATCTGGGCGGGGTCGGAACAGACCTGCCGCAAATCGAAAAGGGTGCCGTGCACCTGGCCACCGGCAGTAGCCACCGCCCGGCTACCACCCACCTGCATATACTGCGGCGCAATACTGGAGCCGAGCGTAGGAGCTATCCGGGAGAACGTATGGGAGGGGACCATCTCTTCCTCAAGGACGTAACCGGCATTGATCCCGTACCTACCCAGCTCGTCAGCCATCCGCAGGTGCCATTTACGGATCAGGTCGGCGGGCTTGTTGATCCAGCGGTTGCCGAACACCGATTCGGTTGCATCCAGGAAGGTAATGCCACCTAACGGTCGGATACGACACGCCCAATTGATGGTGGTGTGAAGACTGATCACCTCGCCGTAGCAACCGTCCTTGACCCAATGGGTCAGGCGATCCTCTCGAAGTTGATAACTTACCAGATCACCGTTAAAACGCCTGATTACGTTGCGCAGGGTGACTTCGGACTGGTGCCACAAAAGGCGATGACCGGCCGGGGCTTCCGTACCGGGGGTGTTGTCGTGGGGTAATTGCTCCGGATGGCGGAAGCGTTGGTTTGTTGTTAGTCGACTGAACATTAAGACGGGCGTGAATAGGGAGAACGTGCTCCGGGTATAAGCCCCGATCATCCGCTACGTGACCAACCAGCGCTCATTCTACTACCTCATATCGGCTTACGGCTAGTGCGTTCGTGCAACCCTGCAATAGTTGCTTCGTACTTATGGCTGTATCAATTGTTAATTCTTTGCCAACCATCTTCAAGGCCTTCTGGCCCGTCGCTCCCGCTGTCGTCCGATACGTCTACTTTTATTGCTTCACCGGCCCCGTTCGCCGGGCGGTGGGGAGGCACCATGGCGTCAAATGTCCACTAATGCGTTTATTCTATTTATCTGCTCTGCTGTTGTTAACCACTAGTTTCAGTCACGCTCAGAAAATCGAGGAGCACACCCTGCACAGCGACTTGCTAGGTATGGACCGTGAACTACTCGTATATACGCCCTGGCAACTCGAGGAGTACGATGACGCCAAGCTGAACGTGATCTATGTCTTTGACGCACAGGCGCGCTCGCTCTTCGATTTGGTACATGCGACCGTGGACCTCTACGGCCCCGCACCAATGCCATTCATGGTGGTAGGCGTTAAAAGCCCCTACATCGAAGAACGGCAGTGGAACCGCAATACGGAAATGCTACCCGCGCCGGACGATCCGGCGTGGGTAGAACGCTACGGCGGATACGCCGGTAAGGCCGACAGCTTGCTGCTGTTTATGAAGCAAGAGTTGATGCCCTGGGTGGACGCAACCTACCCCACACTACCCCGCCGGGTAGCGGTAGGCCACAGTAACGGGGCAACCCTTATTCTGCACGCTATGGTCACGCAACCGGGTATCTTTACGGATTACCTGGCCTTCTCGCCCAATTTCGCCTACGACGATCAGCAGATATCGCGCCGCTTACGAACCTACAAGGGCGCGCAGCGCCCCTATCCACCCTTCGTATACGTGAGCAGCGGCAACGAAGGTGCCGGTACGGGCTTCAACGGATGGGATACCGCTGCAAAAGCGGGGTGGCAGCAACTCGACAGCCTGAGTAAGGCCGGTGAGATCGACCTGGTCACCGAAGCATTACCGGGCCAAGGCCACATGAAGTCCTACGTGCGCGCACTACCCTCCGCCCTCGAACAGTTTTTCAGCAGTGCCTTTCAGAACGCCAGCCACGCGGTAGGGTACCTGAAGTTGATAGAAGACGAGGGCCACCGCTCGCTTAATGCAGGGCTGGTAAATGGTCTGGCCTATTTCGCCCATCGAGATGGAAAGACGGAAGCCGGCCTCGGAATACTGGCCTTTGCCGTAGAACGGTTTCCCGACGATAGTAATTTACTGGATAGTCAGGGCGAGCTGCTACAGTCACTCGGGCGGGTCGAAGAGGCTAGGGTAGCGTACGAAGCGGCACTCTCCGTACTGGCAGCGGAGCACTCAAACATGAGTGAAGAAGACTATCAGCAAACCAAAGCCTACTACGAAGAGCGGCTACTGAAGCTGGACGATTGATCGCCGGCCGTGGCTTCCGCCGCCAAACGAGCCCTAAAAATCCGACCCCGGGTTCTCCGTCTCACTCAGGAACTTCTCCGTCTTGGCCCGCTCTACTTTGTTGTACAAGCGGTCCGCCTCGTGCTTATCGCGAACAACCTTGGCGAGGGTAAAACAGGCGCTGACGGTGAAGACGAAGCCCATGGCCAAGAAGCCTTTGGTGGCGAGGTCGGCGGCCAGCAGGACGATGCCGGCCAGGGTGCCGACGGCGGCGAGGACGAAAGCGATCCACGCCATGTTGTAAAAGGATTTGGTGTTGGTGTGGTCGATCAGGGAATGATTCATACCGGGGGTGTTTTGATGAGGCTGCAAGGTGGGGGCAATTCCCGAAGTAGCGGCCCCGAAATCGACGAAGTAGCCCCCCGGCCCCATACACTGCTCTTTCCCATCGACCTTGCATCCTGCGTACTCGCAAAAAAAATCCTGTTCCCCCGTAAAGGAATACCTTACGGGGGTAGAATGAAGCACCCATGAACGAGCTAACGCCGGAAGAACTCAACGACCTAAGACTCAAAAAACCCTCCAGCTACGCCGCCGGCATCCCCGGCGTCGGGGCTACGCTCGAACACGTCAAGGAATATACCCACCTCAAAGAGGGCATGCAGGCCCTGCTGAAGCTCAACCAAAAAGGCGGTTACGACTGCCCCGCCTGCGCCTGGCCCGACCCCGATGGCAAACGCAGCCCCATCGCCGAATACTGCGAAAACGGTGCCAAAGCCGTCGCCGAAGAAGCCAGCGCCTACAAAGCCGACCCCGACTGGTGGGCCGCCCACTCCGTGGACGAACTGGGGGCCATGACGGACTTCGAGCTCGGTAAATCCGGCCGCATCACCGAGCCCGTCTACCTCGCGCCGGGCGACGACCGCTACACCCCGATCAGCTGGGCCGAAGCCTTCGCAGTGATCGCCGAAGAACTCGGTGGCCTCGACTCGCCGGACGAAGCCGTCTTCTACACCAGCGGCCGGGCCAGCAACGAAGCCGCCTTCCTCTACCAACTCTTCGTGCGGCAATTCGGGACGAACAACCTGCCCGACTGCTCCAACATGTGCCACGAAAGCACGAGCGTGGCGCTATCCGAGGTACTGGGGCTCGGCAAAGGCAGCGTGACGCTGGAAGACATCCACGACGCCGACCTGCTCATCCTGATGGGGCAGAACCCGGGCACGAACCACCCCCGCATGCTCTCCGCCCTCAAGGAATGCAAGGACCGCGGCGGCCGCATCGTCTCCGTCAACCCCCTGCCGGAAGTCGGCCTGATGAAGTTCGTCGACCCGCAGGACCCGGTCAACATCCTGGCCCGGGGCACGACCCTGACCGACGTCTTCCTGCAGGTAAAGATCAACGAGGACCTGAGCCTGGCCCGCGCCCTCTGCAAAATCCTGTGGCAAGAGGAACGGCGCGCGCCCGGCACCGTTTTCGACAAAGATTTCATCGACCGGCATACCTCTGGTTACGCGGCCTGGACGGCCATGCTCGAAGCCACCGACCTCGAAGCGTGCATCGCCGCCTCCGGGGTAGACCGCCACGCCATCTACGAAGCCGCCGGCCTGATCGCCGCCAGCCGCAAGATCATTATCTGCTACGCCATGGGGCTGACCCAGCACGAGAACAGCGTCGACGTGGTGAAAGAATTGGTGAACCTGATCCTCTGTAAAGGAGCCATCGGCAAACCCGGTGCGGGCATCTGCCCCGTCCGTGGCCACAGCAACGTGCAGGGCGACCGCACCGTCGGCATCTGGGAAAAACTGAAACCGGAACTCGGCGAAGCCCTGCGCAACCACTTCAACTTCGAGCCGCCGACGGAGGATGGCTACGACGTCCGCAAGGCCATCAAAGCCATGCACGCCGGTAAGGTGGGCGTATTCGTCAGCCTCGGCGGCAACTGGATCTCCGCCGTGCCCGATACGAGCTACGCCGCCAAGGGCCTGCGCAACTGCCGCCTGACGGTCAGCATCAGTACCAAACCGAACCGGACACACGT
>OY764660.1:0-7285 GCA_963668285.1 uncultured Lewinella sp.
AAAGGCAAGAGATTTTGTTTGTTTTATGACTTCACTACTTGACCGAATACTGAGCAAGGCCAACTTGCGCAATGCCTACGACCGCGTCGTTGGCAACCGGGGAAGTAGTGGCGTGGATGGTGTAACGGTAGACGACCTTGCGGGTCATCTACGTCAGCACTGGTCACGTATTGAAGCGGAATTACGCGCCGGAGCCTACCGCCCACTTGCGGTCCGGGGCGTAGAAATCCCGAAGTCAAACGGAGGTACCCGCCTGTTGGGCATCCCGACAACGACGGACCGCTTCATCCAGCAGGCCATCCATCAGGTTTTGGCTCCGATTTTCGATCAGGACTTTTCGCCCTTCAGCTATGGCTTTCGTCCTGGCCGTAACGCCCATCAGGCGTTGCGCCAAGCGAAAAGCTATATCAACGAAGGCTACCAGGACATCATTGACCTGGACCTGAAAAGCTTCTTTGACGAAGTCAACCACGGCTTGCTGCTGAACCTGCTGGGCCATAAAGTGAAGGACCCGGTTTTGTTGAAACTGATCCATCGTTTTCTCCGCTCGGGCATACTGCTCGGCGGAGTGACCAATCAGCGAGCTAAAGGAACGCCGCAAGGTGGCCCACTAAGTCCGCTGTTGTCTAATATTCTGCTTGATGAGCTAGACGGGGAACTCACCCGGCGGGGCCATCGCTTTATCCGCTACGCGGACGATTGCAGTATTTTCCTGCGCTCGAAGCGGTCGGCCCAACGGGTACTGCGCTCGATCACTGGGTTCATTGAACAGGATTTACGACTACTGGTAAATCAGGCCAAGACGGCGATCCGCCGACCGGTCCGATTTGAATTACTGGGGTATGGCTTTGTCTCTTCCTTTCGCAAGGGAGTGAAGGGCAGGTACGACCTGCGGCTAGCACCGAAATCATGGCAGCGATTAAAGCTGAAGATCAAGGCGCTTACCCGTAAAACCAGTCCGATTCCACTGGAAGAACGCATTCAAAGACTTAATTCCCTGATGTATGGCTGGCTGGGCTATTTCCAGCTGGGCAAAATCTGGGGCAAATTGAGAAAACTGGATGCCTGGATCAGGAACCGACTGCGGTATTGCATTTGTAAGCAGTGGAAGAAACCAGACCGACGAATGCGGGCCTTTCGCCAACTCGGCATTGAAGCCGGAATGGCTTACGCTTGGTCCCGCTCCCGTATGGGCGGCTGGGCCATCGCACAATCGCCTATCATGCGGACAACCGTTACTGAAGCCCGATTAGCCCAACGGGGCTATCAATCCTTCATCAAATATTACGAACAGCTTTTCCATGGTTCACGAACCGCTTAGTACGAGGTCCGTACGCTAAGTGGTGTGAGAGGGATAAGGAGTCACAAATGGGTGGCTCCTTACCCTACTCGATTCTGCGCATTTTATTTCTAAATATCTCTTTCTCTAATTCGATCAATATAACCGACCAAATAGTCTGGATATTTTTCATTTAAGTATTCATAGAACAATGGGTTTTTCGATAAAAAATGCGAACTTAATAATGACCATAAATCAGTATCTACACTACCGTTTATTTTAAATAATTTAAAAGACTTTGATTTAATTTTATTGTTGTCTTTAAAATTGTGGTTAAAGTCAGAATTAACTCGTGCATAGTATTCTTCATCGTTGTAGAGATGAATAGCTCCATCAAAATGTCTAAATTCATTTTGAACTAAATCATATTCCGCGTGAATATATCTAGCAGGATGAAATTTCTCGCCTTCAAAATCGACTTTAACATCTGATACTTTGAACTCCTTAGCTTGAAATGATTTTATTGATCCTTTGGTATTCCATTTTATCTCCAAGGAGTACACACTGTTAAAAAGAAAATTTATATAAAATTCGCTTAGATCCATTGGGGGTCTAAATTTTATAATTCCATCTCCAATTTTGCTTATATCCTTGTTAAATTTACTTCCAAACCATTTATCTCTTTCAAGCAATCCAAATTTATTAACATCAATTCTAACTCGGTTAAAATCCACAGAAATATAGGATTCTTGTTCTTTGTGATTCAGTTTCCAATATTCGCTAATGAAACTAGGAGCAAAATGGTTCTGCTCATGAAAACCTCGTCTAAAAAAATTATGAGGTAAAACAATATAATCATTAGAATAGAATAATCCTTCAACAAAATTGTCAATAGTATAATATTCAAGTAAATCAGAAACTCTCAATAACCCCTCTTTATCCTTGTGTAAACTTGGATTTAGGATAGACAGAATATTTTTGTACGTAACGACAATACCCGTTTTAGGAATGTAATTAAAATTGGAAGTATTTAATTCTACTCCTAATAAACTAAGTTTATCTATAAAAGTATTAATTATGGAGAAATTTTCATTTAACTTCTCTCGGCGAAATTCTTCTTCACGCTTTAAAAATTCTTCTTGCATTTGTGTCATAATCCTATGTTTCAATCTTAAAATAATAGAATGTCATATCAGTTACGACACAAATCAATATTGCTTACCTGTTGTTTTGCGGACTACATCCTTTTTAGCTATTGAACCAGGTTGCAATGGTTTTAAACTCAACTCATTTTTAAGAGCATTATACTTATCAATAAGATCTTGAGGCGGCTTTCTACCACAACAATATTTCATCATTTCTTGCTGAGTTCTATCAAATTGAATTTTCAATTCTGATCTTTTTCCAACAAGTCTATCCTGAATGTCGATGAGAATTTCTGCCAGTTCTGTCGACTTGAAATAAACTAACACGTGAGCCATTTCAAAATCTTCAGAATCATTAAAGTCTTTTAATCCTATTTTCAGATCACTTATTCTTGCATAAAATCGATATATGTCATCAATAACTGGAGATGACATATATAACAAATTATCTGATATATTTTCATGATATTGAGTTACTGATTCATCAAACTTCTTTAAGGAAGTTCCAATACAATCTTGATCAATGCATTTTCCTGACAGAGATACGTACAGCTGTTGTACATCAAAAAGGATTTTCGATAATGAAGAGTAGACAGATCTTTCAAAATCTTCGCGGGATTCTTTTCTTTTCTGAACTCGCTCAAGTTTGAGTTCTTCTTTTTTAGCCTTTAAATTGTACCTATTATTCAGCCACACTAATATGATTGGGAGTAAGAAGCCACTTAGTACAGTGACAACAATGTTGGGATTATCTGTTATAAAGGTCAAAAACTTTTCCATAAACTAAAAACAAGAAAATAAAACAAAAAGTTGCTTGTCGTTTACCATTATTCTATATGTAAACACTTAAGTAATTGAAAGTCAAAACTATTATTCAAAAAAGTTACCTTCGATATCAAGACTTCATAGTAGATTATCATCACTATTGATGGCCTTTGCGCAGAACGCTTATGCTGGCGACGTGGCGGCAAAGCCGACATGGCCGCTAGCATAATGTTGGGTCGCATAATAGTAATTATAACAATCGTTTATAATTTCCAGACGGAGTTCATTCCCCTTGACGTATCGTTGAACTAAGCCGCTTCGCGCCAACCTTAGCCTTAAGCAAATATTTCCGATCTTGCCTAAACGGTAAACTACTGCCCAGGTCGTTTACTGCCCTGGAATCAACGGATTTTAGGCGAAAATTTTTCACAAGCTGACGCAAGGATGATGCACAAAATTTGTCAGATATCCAGTATTTATTGGCTTTCAAGGTCTTGTTCGATTGAAACCCCATAGAGAATGCGCCGAAAATTCGCTTTCACTTCGGGAGTCACCATAAAGCTGGTTCGGAGGGTTCCAGGACCCTGGATTTAGTGGGGAACACGGGTTAGTTCAACGGCGGGTCGACGTCAGGTCCTCCTACGGTCGGACTGCCTTCGACTCTTAATTGTTGGGCGCATTTTGGACTATTATTCTTCAATTTTATTTTATTTTATTGCGAACAACAAATTTTCATTTCTCTTCTCCATGGCAATTATTTTTTATATAGCCTTTGTAGGCTTCCCTAACGCGCTTAGCGGATTTGCCTCTCTCATGATGATTAGGTATTGAGCCATACAAACGCGCAATTTTCTCTACTTCGCTACAGATTTCTTCATCCGATAAATCCTCGGTCCGCTGTTTTAATATTAAAGATCGTATTGAAGCACTATGGTAGGCTACATCATATTGAATGACGCTTCTACCATCCAACATGTCTAAAATTTCTTTTGCCTCGGACAGTCGATGTTCCGCAATTAATATTTCCACCCTCTTTAACTGTAGTTCATCTCTTTTCTCCTCCGGTAGATTACCTTCCCTTAGCTTGAAAAAGATCCTTCGTAGAATCTGATTCGATGGAGTCAGAAAGTAAATCGTATCAATTAAATATGGAATTTGTGCAGAGTAAAATGTATCCTTATTCATGGCGTAATACAGCCTGACATCAGTTTCAAAACTACCTTCATATTTATTTCGTATTATTCTCTTACTGGTATATGAATCTGGAGGGATATTAAAACTGCCGTAGCCAGTACCACAAACAATTCCATTGTACTTACCTATATTGATCCAACTGCCTTTCCTTCTTTTTGCCTGCCAACTAAAATTAATCCTGTTGTTATAACCTGATAATTTTATAATTGAATCGGTTGTATTCATAAGGAATGCGCTGATAAATTTATCAGTAGTATCAAACCGGTTGATTTTAATGAAGATTGAATCTTTAGGAAGAGAATTATTATCAGGAATAGGCTTTACAGCCTTTTGCGCAAGCAATATACTCGACAACAGGATTAAAGTTATTATCCCAGCTGTAGTCATCCTTTTAGACATCTCTGCTCTAATCCACATCATCATACTATGCATTCTAATAATCATACGGTTGCTGGCGATTATAATTTTCCCACAATTAAAGGTGCATTATTCAAATGCTTCTACTGTTATAGATGTTGTTCGGACCGCCTTTGATGGCGGGCTATTTCGCCCAACTCATAGCTTCATGCAACTATCTGAAGTTGCGCTAGCTCGAACGATCACTGCAGCTGCGACGCCAGTCGCATTTGCAGTGATGACGAGATATGCGCTGCGGCTTTCAACGGACAAATCATTTCTCGAAGCACCAATTCAATCCCTTGCGCCCAACGCTTATGCTGGCGACGTGGCGGCATAGCCGGCATGGTCGCTAGCATAATGTTGGGTCGCATAATAATAATCGCTTATAATTTCCAGACTTAGTTCATTGCTCATGGCGTATCATTGAACTAAGCCGCTTCGCGCCAACCATAGCCTTAAGCAAATATTTCCAATCTTGCATAAACGGTAAACTACTGCACAGGTCTTTTACTGTCCTGGAATCAACGGATTTAAGGCGAAAACCCTTCACAAGCTGACGCAAGGATGGTGCACAAAATTTGTCAGATCTTAAGTATTTACTGGCTTTCAAGGTCTTGTTCGATCGAAACTCCAAAGAGAACGCACCGAAAATTTGCTTTCACAATTTTGGAGTCACCATAAAGCTGGTTTGGAGGGTTCCAAGACCCTGGATTTAGTGGAGAATACGGGTTAGTTCAACAGCGGGTCGACGTCAGGTCCTCCTACGGTCGGACTGCCTTCGACCCTTAATTATTGGGCGAATTTAAGCTATAAATGTGATTCCATTTTCTCTCATTTTGAGATAATAACTTTTCCAATTGATTTGTCTAAAGGGTTGTTTATTAGGGTTATCTCTAAATGTTTCATAAACAAATAACCACCACTCATCTTCCTTTTTCTCAGCAACTATTTGAGTAACATACTTATAAAATGGCTTTAAAAACATGCTATTTTGCTTTGCATATTTGTAGCATAATACCGCTGGTATACAATCGTCATCTTTGCAGACGTCTTTAAAATACTGCTTTATATCGCTAAGCATTACGGAATGTGTAACTGCAATATTTATTGCATGAGTAATTGCGTCCGATCTTCTAAATCTAATTGCATCTTTGATTATTATAGGCAGCTCAGAAGCTAGCCAACTAGAAAGAGTATCTGCTCTTAATTTATTTTTTAAAAGCAATTTTTCTATTGTTGGAACTAAATAAGGATGAACAAGACTTATTCTTAATAAATAATCAACTGTATATTTTAAACTTTTATCTGAATCGTATACTTTGCTTGCTAGTGTATTAGCAACATACTTAAGTACAGATTCATTTGGATAATCGCTATTGATATCGATTGCAGTATCTATTAATCGTGTAATATTTGGGATATCCTTATTGTTTAGATTCTTATCATTCGCAAACACTTTAGAATAAGTTCTAATTTGAGTAATCCATCTAGGATTGATTGGAATTGGTAGTGTACCAACATTAGTTTTCTTGGCATTAAGTCGAAGGTGAAATTTTTCTAATTCTCTACCCAAATCGTTTATGAAATTATCCGCTTCATCCCGACTTTCAACAAAACACTGATAATCATCTATGTATCTTAAGTAGTTATATTTTTGAAGGGCCACATCTACTCTCGACAAAATCAGTTCTGTAATTATATTTGAAGTATCAGGACCAATTTGTACTCCCATAGTTTCATTTCTCTGCATAGAACGCGTATTGAAGTCAAGTATATTATACCATATATTCTTATCACCCTGTTTCAATTTTGCATTCTCATCACCGACTGCTGCCCATCCAATAGAATGAGAATACATACTTCTGAAACAATCACTTATATCTGCATAAACAAAGTACTTTGCTCCCTTTTGTCTTTCAATTTTTATCAACTCGTCATCAGGCAATCTATTATAAGCTAAAAGAGATATTAATCTATCGTTCTCGTTATTTTCCCTGGGAATAACTCTACTGATTGTACTATAATTTGGCACTTCATTAATTCGATCCTCATATTTTATCCCAGTTATCTGCTAAATCATTAGACAATCTGGCATAGGCTATTGGATGAGGTATATGAAGTGCTCTTGGTACATTATTGTTTCGTGTCAATTTAAAATTAATCGCAGAAAATGCCTGCTCTGGATGCATTGAAAATCTATCTTGTAGTATCCATTGGCCGAACAAATAAGATGAAAATATATTTTCAATTTTCTCTGAGAACATTCCATGCAATAGTAACTTCTCTCGAACTATAACAGAAGTTAATGACATCGGAGATAGATTTGGTATGTAAGTAGGAGCTTGTATTCTAAGTCGTGAATTTGAATTAAATATACTTTTAATCCATATGAATCCTCTAATTATAAAGCTTTTAATAGTCGGAATAATCATCATTCATTTTTTGTTTCGCCCAACGGGTAGACTAATGTAACTATCTGAAGTTGCGCTAGCTCGATCGATCA
>OY764661.1:0-22041 GCA_963668285.1 uncultured Lewinella sp.
TCCCAGATGGAACTGCTGGACGCCTTTGCAGAGTTCGCCTACCCAAATGAGATCGGCCCCGGCATTTACGACATTCACTCACCGCGCGTACCCGGCCGGGAAGAGATCGTCTCTTTGCTGAAAAAGGCAGCGGCCGTCATCGACCCCGAATTACTGTGGGTGAACCCGGATTGTGGTCTGAAGACGCGGGGCTGGGAAGAAACCAAACGCGCCCTGACGGTGATGGTCGACGCGGCCACGACGATGCGCCAAAGCGTACCGGCAACCTCACTCGGCTGACCCCCGGATAACGGAACAGGTCAACCTGGCTACGCAGACTAAGCGGCCCCGATCGTCCGATAGGTCGATCCTCCAAACCTGGAGGGTGCGGCCAATCCGGATCGGGGTCGCTTTGCCGCTGACGGAGCGCCCCTCCGGCACGCCGCGTAGGTGGCTGGCGTTGATCTCGGTGCCAACGACATAATCCGCCCCGGGCCTGGGTACGCAGAGCATCCCGGCTACGCTGCCCAGCGTTTCCGCCAGCACGCAGGAGACGCCGCCGTGTAACATCCGCATCGGTTGAACGGTGCGCTCGTCGACGGGCATGGTGGCCACCAGGTAATCGTCGCCGATCTCGGTAAAGCGGATGCCGAGTACGTCGCCGGCGGTGTTTGCGCCGAGTGCGTTCAGCCCTTCGAGGGAGGGTGGGGTAGTCCAGATCATTTCGTGGGTTGGGTAGCGAGGCGAGCGATGGCTACGACCACCTCTGCGGCCTTCTCCATCTCTTCCAGGCTGGCCCATTCCTGTTTGCCGTGGAAGGCATGCTCGCCGGCAAAGATGTTGGGGCAGGGGAGGCCCATGAAGCTCAGGCGACTACCGTCCGTTCCGCCCCGAATGCTGTCGGGCTTCGGGGTAATGCCCACCGAGCGGATGGCGCGCTCCGCCAGGGCCATGACCTCCGGGTGCCGGTCCAGAACTTCCTTCATATTACGGTATTGTTCGCGGACCTCCAGTTCTATGGTACTGTTGGGGTAGTCCTGACCTACTTCTTCGATAATGTCTTCCAGGAGCTTTTTGTGATCGGCCAGCGACGCAGTGGTGAAGTCGCGGAGAAGGAAATCGATTTCCGCCTTTTCGGCCACACCGCGTACTTCGGTGGGGTGGAGGAAGCCCTCTTTGCCCTCGGTGGTTTCCGGGCTCAGCCCCGTTGTGGGAAGGCGGGCTATGATGGCGGCGGCAATTTTCACGGCGTTTTCCATTTGGCCCTTCGCGAGGCCCGGGTGGGTGCTAAGGCCGTGGATGGTTATTCGGGCGCTGTCCGCGCTGAAGGTTTCGTCCTGTAAGCTGCCGAATTCCTCCCCGTCGATGGTGTATGCGAAGTCGGCCGGTACCTTGTCCATATCGATGGCGTCTACGCCCTGGCCGACCTCTTCGTCCGGTGTAAAGAGGATACAAAGTTTGGCGTGGGGTACGCCCGGGCTGTGGATCAGGGTTTCAACGGCGGTCATGATCGCCGCTACGCCGCTTTTGTTATCCGCGCCCAACAGGGTGGTGCCGCTGGCGGTGATGATGGTGCCGCCGACGTTGCGCGCCAGCCCGGGGTGATCCGCCGGGCGAATAACGACGGTCGGGTCGTCGGGCAGTACTAAGTCCTGGCCCCGGTAATCCTCGTGCACCAACGGTTTGACGTCAGTGCCACTGGCATCGGGGCTCGTATCCATGTGGCTACAGAAGCAGATGGTGGGGGCGTGCTCACCGCCGGGGCTGGCCGGTAGGGTAGCGTAAACGTAGCCGTTGTCGTCGAGGTGGGCGTCGTTCAGGCCTAGTTCACGTAGCTCCTCGGCGAGCAGGCGGCCGAGGTCCTTTTGTTTCTCCGTAGTCGGTTGGGTGGCCGAGTGCGGGTCAGACTGAGTGTCGATTCGCACGTAGCGAAGGAAGCGGTCCAGAAGCATAAAGTATGACTAAGTTGATGAACCGCAAGGTAGCCTATCGGAATCGATAGCTCAGGCCGAGCTGAAGGCGAGTGCGCTCGAAGCGTACTGCATCCCGCGTGGTCTGTGGCCCAACGAGACGGTGCACGCTCAGGCGCGTACTGAGGCCACGGGTGACGTAGTAATCCAGGCCTACTTCCCCGCCGAACCACCACCGGTCTACCCGAATCTCCGGCAGAGAAAGGTCACCGCCACCCCTACCGGGTTCCGAGGAAAAGCCGTTGCCGGTAACTACGCCCTGGTCAAACGAACTCGACTGGGTAAAATCGAGCACCTCACGCCCGACGTTGTCCACGACGCGGGGGCCGGTAAACCGCAGCTGGTACTGCAGGCTGCCCAGCGCGAAGAGCCTCCATTTGGGGTGTAGGGTATAACCGAGGCCGGTATTGAGCTCGAGCGAGTGGTGGTTGACCGTTTCCGAGTCGGTACCATCGAAGTTAAGCGGATCACTACCGCCAAGCGGACCGAAGTCGCTCTGGTCGAACACCCCCACGGAACCGGAACTATCGACCGGTAAAATGATGGTCTGGATCGCGCGCCGGTCCAATCGGTACCGAAGGTGCACCGGCACGTCCCACTTCCCGCGGCGGAGGGCGGTGAACGATACTCCTGAGAAAAGACCGACATTATCGAGCTGAGTACTCGTGGACACGCCGCCCTCCAGAGCCCAACGACTGCGAAGTTGCTTTTTCAGACTCGGTGGTGGGGCAGCAGGCCCTACGGGGTGCACTGCGGGTAAGGTGAACGAGGGCGAAAACTCGACTCCCTCGATCGGTAATAGCGGAAGCGTAGCAACGGTCGCCGTAGAACCTAGTCCTGCGGGTTTTGGCGCTTCCGTAAGTCTATCGGTAGCGGGATCAGAGGTTAAGTTAGCTTCCCCGGCGGAGGATGGTTCTGTTTCCGTTGCGTTTCGGTTAGCCGGATACAGCGTACCGCGCCCGACCGATGGCGTCGTGACCATAGCCCGGTCGTCGGTGGGTGGGCTTGGAGGCGGGGTGGTTACTTCGGATTTCCTCTCATTGCCGGCGGGCGGGTTGGGGCTTGCTTTTTCACTTTCAATCTTTTGCACCTGCGGACTCGCAATAATATTGCTGCTGTCGTGCGTGGAAAAATAGTAAATTCCATATCCCAACAATAGAAATAAGGGGATCAGGAACAGCCAGAATGGATATTTGGGTTTATCCCGCGCGTCCAGCCGGTCGGACATATCCGCCCAGGCATCATCCCAGAATTCCGCGTCGTCGGTCCAGTTATTATCCTGCATAACGGTTGTTTTGGAAGGGTGCGGAGTTTAGGCGTTCTTTTAAGAGGGTGCGGGCTTTGTTCAGGTGCCAGCGGCTATTGCCTTCGGAGAAATGGAGGCGTTCGGCGATCTCGGCGTGGCTGAAACCTTCGACGGCGTAGAGCCAAAATACTTCTTTGCTGGTTTCGGGCAGTAGCTCGATGAGTTTACACAGATCGTCTGCGTAGAGGGAGTGGGTGGCTTTTTCGTCCGTCGGTTGATCCCAGTGCGCGATTTCCAGCGTCGGTCGCTTGCGGCGGGCCCGAAATTGATCTACCGTGCTGTGAAACACTAAGCGTTTGATCCAGCCCTCGAGGCTACCCTCCCAACGGAACTGGTCGAGCTTGTCGAAAACCTTGAGCATGCCGGTGTTGAGTAGGTCCATAACTTCCGTACGGTCGGTGGTGTAGCGGCGGCACACGGTCAGCGCCGCCGGGGCGAACCTGCGGTAGAATGCTTCCTGCGCGCGTCGGTCCCCCCTCAGGGCACCGGCTACCAAATCGCGTTCTTCGTTGGTTTCGGGCAATTAATTTCGATTAAAACCTAAAGCCGCCCCGCAGGGCCAGGCGTCGGTATTTTACGTTTCTTGCGATCACGGCTTCGGCGGCCGTTCGAATGGTGAAGTCCGCGTTCCAGAAGCGGTAACCGAAGTCGACGAATATATTGTAGAAGTCAGTTCGATCGGTACGAAACTCCAGACCGACGGACGGGTGGATCAGAAAGGAAGCAGATCTGCGCGTGACCTCAGTGCGCGCGTCCGGCGACCCTACGGGTAGGCCCGGGCCGGCAGCAACACGGGTGTACACGTTTACTCTACCGTCCCTTAAATTGAACAACACGTATTCACCGACGGCCAAAAAGGCAAAGCCATTCTCCTGGCGGGAGTAGTTGAGAAAAGTGAAGTCTACGGCTAAACCCAATCGCAGTCTGTCGAAAGGCCGCATTATGCCGTAGCTCAGACCGACGCCGACCGTACGCCTCGATTCGCCGAATGCCCCGCCGGACTCAAGGCCGAATAAGGACGACGCCGAGAGGTGGTGCCGTAGCTTGCGTTTGGGGGTCGGTACTTCGATCTCCTCCTTCGGTTCCGGAGCCTCGGCGCGTGGAGCTTTGGGTCTGGATAAGTAGTTGATCCTCACTATTTCATCTGGATGGTATTGCGTCAACTCCCCGCTGGCGTTTAGTAAGGTTACGGACTGACCGTAGACGTAACTCACGATCGTCCCTACCACGGTCGAACTATCGCGTAAATGCAATACATCATCTAGCGGTGATGCCGCCGTCTGGGCGGTAGCGAGCCGGGCGGCGAATAAACAGATTAGCAGTAAGTGGCGCATGCTGGTAGGATAGTAGGCTACGGCGTACCAAGGTAGGTAACCGTAGCCTACGGACTATCTATTGACAAACTTCAATGCGGCTGGTCGGGCTGAGCAAGCCTTCGTCCGTGTAGGAGAACTGCTGGATACCTTCCTGGAAATAACCGAGCACGATGGCGTTTTTCTGTTGCGGAAGTACGATGACGTCCCGTGCGTTGATGACGTCGCTCTCATCCAGCAGCTCGCCGAGTAGGCCGTCGTCGTCGAGGTCGTAGACCTTGAAGCCTTCCCAATTGCTGCAGAGGAAGAGTTTACCCTCGCTCACCCCTAAGCCGTGGCTGCGTGACATCGGGGTGATCTGCAGTGAGGTCGGGTTGCGGGCGTCACTTACGTCGATGATTTCGAGTTGATCGCGGGCGCTGCCGCAGTCGCGGCCGCCCCACAGCGTGACGTAAGCGAGGTCGCCACTCACGACGACGGGGTCGCAGGAAAGTACGTGCTCGAAGGTCGAGAGGTGCTCCGGTTCCAGCGGGTCGTCGATGCCGTAGATGTGCATACCGTTGTTGGCGCCGATGAATAGTTTATCGGCCGTGGGGAAGATGGTTTCTATGCCCCAACCCAGCTCGATGTTTTTGACGTACTCAGGCTTGCGCGGGTTTTGGAGAGAAAAGGCCTTTAGGTTGTTATTGTCCACGGCGTACAGCGTACTGCGGGTGATCGTGAAACGAGCGAGGCTGCCCCCCTGGCCGACGGACTCGGGTTGCGGCGAACGGGCGTCGACAACGGCTGCGTTACCGGAGAAGTCCAAGTTGTGATCGGAAAAGAAAACGCCGCCCTCGTCGAACCGCCCGCGACCCGCGTCGGGGCTGTTGCAGTCGACGACGCGCTCCTCACCGGTGGCGAACCAGTTCGCGACAAAGTCACCGTTCGGCAGTACCTCGGCGAAGACGCTGTAGGGTTCGAAAACGTCTTCGGTACGGCTGACGAAGCTGGGTTCGGTCGGGTCGGAGAGATCGAAGGCCACCAGGTCGGTGTATTGGTTGAGGTAAAGAATGTCGTTGCGTACCGCAATGCCCTGGCCGCCGGGCACCTCCATGAAGGTCACCGCTTTCGGATTAGCGGGGTCGCTGTTGTCGATGACGTGCAGCCCCTCGCCGTTCTCGACAATAAAGAGGTACTGTTCGTAGACGTAAAAGCCGGTTGCTTCGCAGACGGGCAGGCCGTTACCACAACCGAAGTTGCTATTTCGCCAATCGTCCGGCGAGACGATCTCCGGGCTGAAACCCTGGAACAGGATGGTTTGCTCGCATTCCTCCTCGATACAGCCGAAAAGCAGCGCGGTGAGGACTAAAGCAGTTAAATAGGTGAGTAGGTTTCTCATACAAGATTATTTCCGGACCGGGGGTTATTACCGTTCTACCGGGTCAGACGTACCGAAGCGACCCCGGCGTTGGCGCGTGGGGCAGGTTATTTTAAGATTTTCCAAGACGGCGGGTTAATCCAGGCCGAGCAACCCTTCCGGTAGTACCATGCGAAGCAGTTGGTTTTGCTCGTCGATGCCAATGATTAGGTCTTCGTGCAGCGGCACCAATACATCTTTCCCCCCGTGCTGTAGCTCGGCCAGGTGGTGGGAGGGCAGGTCCATGATTCCGGTGATCGGCCCGAGGGTAGGGTAGCCTTCCGCTTCGATCCGGTATCCTATCAGGGCGTCGAAGGGCGTACCCGCCATTTCATGCTGCTGCGCGACCTGCCCTTCCATCAGGAATAAGGGGCGGTTACTCAACAGAGCGACTTGCTCACGCTCGTCGAGGTCTTCAATTTTGAGGAGCAGCACGCCGCCCGCCCGCACGTATTGCAGAAAGTAGGGGACGGGTGGCTCGCCGATGTGAACGGACTTAGCGGCGAGCAGGTCCTTTTCGTAAAACTCCTGGATGTGGGCTTTGATCTCGCCCTTCAGGCCGTGGGCTTTGCCGACCCATCCTATCTCAACCAGATTCATTCGGCGGTGGGTAAGCCGGCGTAGGCGTGCATTTGCCGGGCGATGTACTTACCGATGATGTCGAATTCCAGATTGACCCGGCTGCCGGCGGCCAGCGCCCTGAAGTTGGTATGCTCGTAGGTGTAGGGGATGATGGCGACTTTGAACTGCGCGTCGGTGGGCTCGACCACGGTCAGGCTCACGCCGTTGACGCAGACGCTGCCTTTATCGACCAGGAGGTGCTCGGGGGTGCGCCGGTAGGCGAAGGTAAAGTACCAGCTCCCCCCCGCTTCTTCGACTCGGAGGCATTCGCCGGTCGTATCGACGTGGCCCTGCACCATGTGGCCGTCGAGGCGTGCGCCGGCCTGCATGGCCCTTTCGAGGTTTACGGTGTCGCCCACTTCCCAATCTCCGAGGCGGGTACGCTCGAGGGTTTCGCGGATGGCGGTTACGGTGTGCGCGCTTCGGCCCAGCTTTACGACCGTCAGGCAGACACCGTCGTGCGCCAGCGACTGGTCTATTTTGAGTTGGTCGCTGATGGCGGAGGCTATCGTAAAGTGAACGTTGTCGCGATCTTGCTCGATGTCCGTGATCGTGCCGCTGGCTTCAATGATTCCTGTAAACATAATTGGGGCGCTTATTCGAGGGTGACAACGCCAAAGTCAAAGGGTACGTTGACCACCACGGCACGTTTACCGTAGTAGATCCCGGCGGTGATGGTGCGCCCGTCGACCATGATTTTATTCGGTGCGGCTTTCAGGCCCACGAAGCGTAGTTGCGTCACCAGGAAGTTGGCGCGGTACGCACCCCTGATCTCCTGCTGTACGGTCAGCCGGGTGCCTTCCCGGTGGATGTGATAGGTACGCTCCGTGAACTGCCCGGCGTCGTGGCCGTAACCCTCGCCGGCATCCCAGTAGAATTTGCTCTTACCGCGGTCCGCCACGAAGATGCTGAGTTCGAGACTCGGTAGTCGGTAGATCTCGGCGGAGTGCTGCACGACGTCCACGGTCGGTAGGGCGGCCCCCGCCCGTACGTAGATGGGGATGCGATCGGGCTTGACTTTCGCCTTGATTTTCTTGCCGCCTACGTAGTGCTGGCCCGTCCAGAAGTCGTACCACTCTCCCGCGGGTAGGTAAACGGTGGTTGCCTTTACCTTCGGTTTGAGTACGGGGGCCACCATCAGGTCTTCGCCGTAGAGGAACTGATCGCCGTACTTAAGGCACAGCGGATCCTCCTGGTCGTAGAAGAACAGGTTACGCAAGACGGGGATGCCCGTTTCGACGTGCTGGCGGAAGCTCGAATAGAGGTAGGGTAGCAACTGATACCGCATCTCGATCGCCTTGCGGTTGCGTTTGGTGTGGATCTTTCCGTGCACCCAGGGTTCCTGGTCCTGCCGGTCTTCCCGTTCGGCCTTTTTGACCTCCTCGGCTTCCACTTCCGCCGCGCCGTCCGCGTTATTGCCCATCGAGTGTATGCGCATGAAGGGGTGGAAAACGGCCAGTTGTAGCCAGCGCGTAAGTAGCTCCGGGCTAGGGTCGTCGACGAAGCCGCCGATGTCCGTCCCCACCATCGAGAAGCCGGAGATGGCCATGCGGATGCACTGGCGGTTGGCGATCTCCAGGTGCTCCCAACTGGCCACGTTATCGCCCGTCCAGAGCGCGGCGTGCCGTTGGCCACCGCTGAAGTTGGCGCGGCCCAGCAGAAAGGGGCGCTTAGCTGGTTGTAAGGCTTTCAGGCCGTCGTAACTCGCCCGCGTCATGTTCAGGCCATATACGTTATGCGCCTCCCGGTGGTCGGTGGGCGATCCGTCCATGTCGTGGCGTACGTCGTCCGGGAAGGTCAGGCTGCTCACCTTGAACATCGCCGGTTCGTTCATATCGTTCCAGAAGCCGCTGACGCCCTGTTCGTTGTACAGTTCCTTATACAACGGCCCCCACCAATCGCGTACTTCCGGCTTGGTGTAGTCGGGCCACACGCACTCCGGCGGCCACACCGGGCCGACCATCGGTTTGCCGTTCGGGCGGGTGCAGGCGTAGCCGTTCTCCGCCATATCGTTGTAGACCGAATATTCCGGATCTACGCGGATGCCGGGGTCGATCATTACCACGGTGTGAAAGCCATCGGCCCGTAAGTCCTCGATCATGCCCTTGGGGTCGGGGAAATAGTCTTTATTCCAGGTAAAACAGCGGTAGCCGTCCATATAATCGATATCCAAATAAATGGCATCGCAGGGGATCTTTTTGTCGCGGAACGTTTGGGCCAGTTCGCGCACCCGTTTTTCGGGGTAATAGCTCCAGCGGCACTGGTGAAAGCCCATGGCCCAGAGCGGCGGTAGCTCCGGTACGCCCGTAAGGCGGTGGTAGCCTGCGGCGACCGCGTCCAATTTAGGGCCGTATATGAGGTAATAATTCATTTCCCCGCCGTCCGCCCAAATGCTACATAGGTCGTCCTTCGTGCTATTAAAATCGAAATGACTGCGAAAGGTATTGTCTAAAAACAGCCCGTGCGCCTTACCGTCGCGTAATCCGTAATAAAAGGGAATACTGCGATAATTCGTTTTGCGCTCCTTATGAAAGGCAAAAGCATCTTCGTTCCAGTTAGACCATTCCGTACCCTGTAGGTCCGTATCGTAGGCTTTATCCCCGAGGCCGTAATAACCTTCGTCCTTGTCGGTGGTCAGCTGGATGCGTACCTGTTCGAGCCCCTTCATCAGCGAGGTCCGGGCATAAAACGGCTTGGCGTATTGGTGGATGACGCTTTGGGTAGCCTTATCCGTCACCGTGATGGCCCCGTCCATTTTACCGATCTCGATGCGTAGTTCGTCCGTACTGAGGCCGAAGCTATCTTTTCCTTCCTTCAGGGTGACCTTGATGGAGCTCGGCCGGGCCGCCGGGTCGATGGCGTAGCTGAAATCTCGGCCGGCCTCACCGACGCTGATGCGAAACCTCACGATGGTATCCGACCAGAACTGAATGCGAAGTTGCGCTTTGCCCTTACTCTCAACGAGATACGTCTGCTTGCCGATTTCGCTGATACCGGTAACCCGATCGATACGATCGACGTAATATACATCTTCGTAGCGCGCCGTATTCGCCGTCTTTTCCGCGTTGACGGCGGTCGCCGCGGGGGCGTAGCCGTGCACCGGCTTTTTCTTCAGTTTACTCATAGCGTGGCGAAGGTAAACAGGATAGAAGCAATTATTGCGAGGACGCAGGTGCGGAGCCCGAGGTGAAGAGAAAGCTTAAACGTACCGCTGACTTATTTATGTAAGACCCAGGTAACGGCGGTTTCGTTCTTCAGAAAATAGTCGAGGGGTCGTTCACCTACGGCCAGTACGGAGTCATCGGGGTTGTTTTGATCATAAGCCGGGTCGTGTACCGTTATATCCGACTTCGATCCTGCATCCCTCTTGGTCATCTTGCTGATTACCTTGGCGTGCAGGATTATCCGTCCGGAATCAAAATCTCGGGTTTGGCCGGCCACCCACAGCGGGCCGTTGGCGTCTTGCATGATCTTTTCAATAGCTTCCGGGGTGGGTTTGGGTAGTTTATTATACTTCAAACCGTTCTCTTGCGCGAATTTTCTGATGTTTTCGTCAGTTGGATCCAGCGTGCCATCCGATCGCAAGGTAGCCTGTGTAGTAGAGAGCTGTTTTGAAGCTCCCGTAGCCATACCGCCGGCTGCCGCCCAACAGCTTGTGTTGGTGTTTTGCTGAATATGCTTGACGGGGTGCTCGATGCAAATCAGCATATCCTTGCACGACTCGCCCGGCTCTTCGGGTTCCTCCGAATCGGGCTCCTCGGGGCGGGTGTCATCGGTCGGCTCGTTACTTTGCAGCAGGCGTTGGCTGCCCGTATTTGCGGGTACGGCGACGTCTCCGCTACCATCGTATTCAACCCGTTGCAGAAACCGGGGAATGAAAGTGCGATCCAGGGATCCGGTAGCATTGTCCGCATTGATGTTGTTCGGCACGTAGACCTGTACAACCGTCCGAGCGTAGCCGGATGGAAGGTAACGCACGTAAAAGCCGCGCCGGTGGCGTGACCAGCGGCCCCTGCGGATGTCCGGGCGATCTACCGTCGCCGAGCCGGCCAGCACGGCAATACGTTCTACCTCCGCATAACTCGCACCCGCCCGGGTTAAAGATCTCCTTAGTTTGCGTTCCGCCTCCATCACGTTCCGAACCGGCCGGGGAAGGGTGGAAACTGCTTTTCTGAACGTTTTATCGGGTATTAAGCCCAGGGCACCGCCGTTGAGTTCCATTAGCTGATCGGGCGGGAGCAGCGTGGCGGCCACCACTTTGAGTTTGGGGGAGAGCTTCGAAAATTTGGTCTTGGCAATGATCGCCCACAGCAGCTGTTGCACCGATCTTTGCCGGATCTCAGGATGCCGACCCCACTCGCGTACTATTTTTTGTACGACTGTCTTTCGCTTCCCCTCCAAGGAAGCGAATAAGTAACCATCACCCGCACTGGGCCCGTGCGTGCCTGCTTTGATGCAAAAGCTTTTGGTGGTCAACTCATAGTAGCCCGGGGATAGCATGTATCCTCCGTTGATACTACGCGGCATAGCGGCCATATTCCTGAACGCTTTCCCCCGCGCGAAGTCATCCGGTAGGGTGGTCGATTCGTCTGCGTCACCGAAACTAGTCGTTATGGGGTCCGTACTAAGTTGTTGTCGGGCCTGCTCCACGGTCATGCCGTTTGCCAAGTCACTGACCAGGGGGATGTTTACGGTCTGACAGGAAGCAAGTAAAATCAGGAAGGATGTTACGAATAGGTAGCGTGAAAATTTCATGATTACGGGCTGTGGTCGTTGAATTCGTTAAGACAATTCATAATGACCCGAACAAGTAGCCCGTTACGCTTCCCCAATCTTTACGGCGGGGGATTTTTATGTGAATACTCCTTAATAGAAGTACAAACCTTTCCCCCGGACCTACGTTTAGTTGCAATTGCAACCAAAAACAAAGCGTTCTGCACCCCAACCATCCAGCACGGCTCGTATTTCTAACCAACCGAGTCGGGCGCCAGCTCGCACGGCGTATTCTGAACGACTATGCCTTCGAGGGTTTCGAGCCACAGGGTACCCACCTCGGCCTGCTGGCAGATCTGGTTACGCAGGACGGTTTGCGGCAGCAGGACCTGGCCATGTCCGGCATCAAGGATAAAGGGACGATTGCCCGCAGCCTCGCCCAGCTGGAGAAGGCGGGTTTCGTGGTGCGCCGTACGCCGAGGGAGGACCGCCGCGCTAAGGCAATTTACCTTACCGACCGCGGGCGGGCGTTCTGGCGCGCTACCGAAGAACGTGTTTCGAGCCTGATGCCCGACCTTACCGCTGCCATCGACCCGGGCAAGTTAGCTACCTGCCTGGAAGTACTTTCCTCACTATACGATCGGCTCCACGAGGAGGCGCTTGTGCTTGAACCCAGCGAACATGACTAAACAACCCTGGTACACACTCGTCCTCAAATTTCTGATCGGTGCCTTGGTGCTGTTCCTTGGCTACTTAGGTATGAACTACCTGATCGAGATGAAGGAGGAGCCCCCGAAACGCGCCATCCCGGAACGGATAAAGACCGTGGAAGTAACGGAGGTAAGTAACCGTAACCTCAGCGCCAAGCTCGACGTGCAGGGGCGGCTACAGGCCTACAAAAAGATCGACCTGTACGCCGAAGTCGGCGGTGCGGTGCAGGAGACCGGGCGGCCCTTCAAGGAAGGCACCTACTTCAGGGAAGGGCAGGTGCTGCTGCGTATCGACAACAACGAAGCCCGCTACTCCCTCCAGTCGCAGAAGGCCGCCCTGATGAACAGCATCGCGGATATGATGCCCGACCTTAAGATCGACTACCCCAATAGCTTCCGGGGCTGGAACGATTACCTGCTTGCCTTCGACGTCGATCGGGCGATTGCCGCCCTGCCGGAAGCCACCGACCAAAGCGAGAAACTATTCGTGGCCGGTCGCAATCTTTACAGTCAATATTACACCATCAAATCGGTTGAGGACCGCCTGAGTAAATACACGCTCCTCGCCCCGTTCAGCGGGGTGCTCACCACCACCGCCATCGACGAGGGCGCCATCGTCCGCCCCGGCCAGCAACTCGGTACGCTGATGGCGACGGGGTACTATGAGCTGATCGCCACCGTACCACTCAGCGAACTGAACTACCTCAAGCCGGGCGGTAAGGTGCGACTGTACAGTGAAGACGTCGACGGGGAGTGGGTCGGAACGGTTCGCCGCATCTCCGACCAGATCGACCCCTCCAGCCAGACGGTGGACGTCTTCGTGGGGGTATCCGGGCGTGACCTGCGTGAGGGGATGTACCTACGCGGGGAGGCCGACGCGCGAACGATCGAAAACGTCGTAGAGTTGGATCGCGATCACCTGGTCGACGAGCGGGACGTCTTCGTGGTGGAGGCGGATACCTTACTGCGACGCGTACCGATCGTCGTGCGTAAATCCAACCGGGAGACGGTCATCGTATCCGGCCTGCCCGACGGGGCCAAGGTGCTGAGTAGTAACGTGGCGGGTGCCTACGACGGCATGCGCGTCCGTATTGACGGGCAGGAGCCGGAGGGCCCGCCGGCGACCGCTACCACGCCGGCCGAGGTCGACCCATCCGTAAGTAAGTAAGCCACCAGAAACCCAGCCCCGCGGATGAAGTCTTTCATTGCCTATTTCATAAAGTACCCGATTGCCGCCAACCTGATCATGTTCGGCCTCCTGATCCTGGGGTTCATGAGCCTGCTGCAGATGAAGGCTACCTTCTTCCCGGAGTTTGAAAGCCGCAACCTGCTGATCCAAACCGTTTACCCGGGTGCCAGCCCGGAGGAGGTCGAAGAAGGCATCATCAACAAGATCGAAGAGAACCTGAAAGGATTATCAGGCCTCGAACGCTACACCAGCGTAAGCTCCGAGAACTCCGGGCAGATCACGGTTGAGGTAGAGAAAGGGTACAATCCGGACCTCGTCCTACAGGAAGTGAAGAATGAGGTAGACCGCATAAGTAGCTTTCCCGTCGGGATGGAGCCACCCACCATCTTTAAGGTCGAGTCACTCGGCAGGGCCATCAGTTTCGCACTTTCCGGTAATGACGCGAGCCTGCAAGCCCTCAAGGCAGCGGCTAGAAGAGTGGAGGAAGACCTTTTACAGATCGAGGGCCTATCGAAAGTTGAACTTAGCGGCTTTCCGGACGAGGAGATCGAAATAGCCTTCCGGGAAGCAGACCTGCAGGGTTACGGGCTCACGTTTCAGGAGGCGGCCGAAGCGGTGCGCCGCACCAACGTCGACATCACCGGTGGTACGGTAAAGGGGCGGGACGAAGAGTTGTTGCTACGTGCCCGCAACAAAGAATATTACGCCGAGGGCTTGCGGGACGTGATCGTCAAGGCGTCCCCCGGTGGCGGCGTAGTGCGCCTGAGTCAGGTGGCTACCATTCGCGACCGCTGGGCCGACCGGCCTAACCGCACCTACCTCGACGGCTCGCCCTCCGTAAACATCCTCGTTCAGAATACCCTGGAGGAGGATATGTTGGAGATCACCGATACGGTGAAGGGCTACCTGGCGGTCTTCAATCAGGAGAGCCCCGACATCAAAGCCTCCGTGATCAGCGACGCCAGCATCACGCTGCGGCAACGCATCAACACCTTGATCAACAATGGGTGGCAGGGCTTTTTGATCGTCTGTGTCCTCCTTGCCGTATTCCTGCACTGGCGGCTCGCCTTTTGGGTAGCTCTTTCCATCCCGATCAGCTTCGCCGGCATGTTCATCGTAGCGGCCTACATGGGCATTACACTGAACGTAATCTCGCTGTTCGGAATGATCCTGGTGATCGGTATCCTGGTAGACGACGGCATCGTGATCGGCGAAAATATCTATAGTTACCACGAGAACGGCTACCCCAGGGTAAAGGCCGCTATCGACGGTACGCACAACGTAATAGGCGCGGTATTCGCCGCCATCCTGACTACGGTGATCGCCTTCTCCAGTTTCTTTTTTCTGGATGGGTCCTTGGGGGATTTCTTTCCGGAAATGGCAGTCGTGGTGATCTTCTCCCTGGTATTCTCCCTGGTCGAGGGTTTCATCATCCTGCCAACCCACGTCGCCCACTCGAAGGCTTTGGACCCCGACGCAAAACCGAACTGGATGCAACGGCGGTTCGATGCGCTGATGAACCTGCTGCGGGACCGTATGTACGCACCCGTCCTCGATTGGGTGTTGGGGAATAAATGGATCGCCTTTTGTTTGTGTCTCGCCGTATTACTTTCTAGTTTCGGACTGGTCGGCGGGGGATTCGTGAAGACGACCTTCTTTCCCATCATCCCCGGTGATGACGTACAGGTTACCCTACAGCTATCCGCCGGAACACCGGAGTCCAAAACGAAGCAGGTGCTCGATCGCATCGCCGCCGCCGCGGAAGAGGTAAACGTCGACCTCAGCGAGAAGTACTACAACAACGATAAGGAGTTGGTCGAAAGGGTAGAGGTGAAGCTCGGCCCGACCACTTACGAGGGAACGGTCACCGTTGCCATGATCCCGGGGGAAGACCGGGAGCCGGTCACCCAACAGGAGGTAACTAATGCCATCAGGGAAGCCGTAGGGCCGATCGACGAGGCGGAAGTGCTTTCTTTCGGCGGCAGATCCTTTTTCGGTAAACCCGTCAGCGTAAGTCTGGTCGGCAGTAACATCGACGAGCTGGATGAGGCCACCCGGGATCTAAAGAGTGAACTGGAGCAAATGTCCGAGCTCACGGACGTGGTCGATAACAACCAGGAAGGCCTGCGTGAAATCAACATCAGCCTGAAAGAGAAGGCCCGCTACCTCGGGCTTGACCTGCAGGATATTGTCGGTCAGGTACGGTCCGCCTTCTTTGGCGCGGAAGCCCAACGCCTGCAGCGTGGGGAGGACGAAGTACGCGTTTGGCTGCGCTACGGTGAGGAGAGCCGCCGCAGCATCGCCGATCTACAGCGCATGCGGATCAGGTTGCCCAGCGGCTCCGAATACCCTTTGAGCGAAATCGCCCGGCTCGACCCTCAGCGCGGCGTGATCGCCATCAACCACGTAGATGGCCGCCGGGAGGTGAAGGTGGAAGCCGATATTTCCAACAGTTCCGCTTCGGTGACGGACATCAACGCCCAGGTGACTGACGAGATACTGCCCCGGGTGCTGGAGCGCTACCCGGGGGTATCGACGGTGGCGGACGGCCAGGTGCGTAACCAACAGAAGACCAGCTCTTCACTCGCCATCGTAGGCCCGGTCGTGCTGGCCCTTATGTTCTTCGTGATCGCGCTTACCTTTCGGTCCGTTCTGCAGACAGTGGTGTTGTTCCTGCTCATACCGTTCGGGCTGATAGGCGTGATCGGCGGCCACTGGTTGATGGATAAGCCACTGTCACTGTTTTCTTTCCTGGGCATTATCGCCCTGATCGGGGTGATCGTAAACGACGGGCTGGTCTTCGTATCGTCCTACAACGAAAATCTGCGCAAGAAGATGCCCATGATGGAGGCACTCGCCGAGGCCGGGCGCAGCCGTTTCCGGCCCATCCTGCTCACCTCGATCACCACCTTTGCCGGTTTAGCCCCCCTACTTTTAAATAAATCTAGGCAGGCGCAGTTCCTGATACCGATGGCCATATCCGTCGCTTTCGGGTTGCTGGCCGTTACCGTCATCCTGCTGGTGTTGTTACCGGCGCTGCTGGTGCTGCTGAACAGGATCCGTTACTACATCAGGAAGGGGTTCCGGCCCAATGAGGTGTGGACGTACACCAACGTCGAACCCGCTTACCAGCAAATGGACTTCCCCGCCGAAGACCTGCCGGACGCCCCCAGGCGAAAGCGACCGGAAGACGAGATACTCGACCAACTCGTAGAGTAAGATGGCGCGAATATGTATCGATATGGATGGCGTACTCGCCGATACCTACCAAAAGTTCGTGGATGCCTACGAGCGGGAGTTCGGGCGCGAACTGCTGAGGACGGAACTGCTCGGTAAAAAGGTCTATGACCTGGAAGGCGCTTCGCACATTCGCGATCTGATGTACGAACCCGGCTTCTTCCGGCAGAATACCGTGTTACCCGGGGCGGTAGCGGTCGTCGAACATCTTTACGAGCGACACGAGGTGTTCGTCGTGACCTCTACGACCGAATTTCGGCACAGCATGCTGGACAAATGGGAATGGCTGGCCGAGCACTTCCCCTTCATCCACCATTCGCGGATGGTTTTCTGCGGTGATAAAGGCATCGTGCACGGCGACTACATGATCGACGACAAGGTCAGCAACCTGGAAGGATTCAACGGCACGGGGCTCCTGTTCACCTCGCCGGATAACCATTACGATACCGGGTACCGCCGGGTGGACAGCTGGGGGGAGGTTCGAGATTTCTTCGCGGACCGGGATCGGCCGGATACAGCCAGTGCGGGATGAAAAGAGGTACGTGGTCGTTCGTGCGGGAGAAGATCCCATTTGCCCTGACCGGTCTGGTTGCTACCGGCATCAACTATGGCCTGTATCTGGCCCTCGTCGACCGTTACCTCCCGCCGGGGCCATCTACGCTGATCGCCTATTCCAGTTCGGTAATCCTCAATTTTTTCCTACAGCGCTACTTCGTATTCGAGCTGAACCGTTCCTTGCGCAGCGCATTTGCCTGGAGTATGGTGGTTAGCGGGGGCGGGCTGTTACTCGACTGGCTGTTGGTGACCGGCCTGCATCGCTTCCCCCTGCTGGGCCACCACGAGTGGCTGATCAAGCTAGCCGCTACCGGTGTCGTTTTCTTTTATAATTTCTACCTGAAGCGCTACGTATTCGAGGGCCCGTCCAAAGCTTCGGCCCCTCGGTTTTCGGAGCGATCTACCCGGCCATAGCCATCAACTTAACTTACAGGACCACCCACCGACCATGTCAAGAACACTGCTATTAACGATTAAATATTGCACCTGCGTCCTCGCCCTAATAATCAGTGGTATAGGGTACGGGCAACGTGAGCTGTCGTTAAGCGATGCCATACAGGAAGGGCTCGAGAACAACTATCAGATACGACTGGCCGAAGCGGACCTCGCCGTGGCGCGGAACAACGACGACTACGCCCTGACGAATAAGTACCCGATCATCAGCCTGGGCGTAACGCCGGGCGTTAATTATCGCAGCAATACTAACCCGGGGAGCATCGTCGTGCAAAGTCAAACCACGGGCTATAACATCGGGCCCAGCGCTAATCTCAGCTGGAACCTATTTAACGGCGGGCGCGTCGAAATTGCTAAGAACCAGCTCGCTACGCTGGCCGAGCTCACCGATGGGCAACTCAAAGTACAGGTAGAAAATACCGTAGCCCAGATCATCCGGGCCTACTACGACGCCGCCGTTCAGCAAGAGCAGATCGGGGTCCGCCAACGTATCCTCGCGCTGAGTCGAGACCGAATAAATTACCAGAGCGTCCGCCGGGAGTTCGGCCGGGCCGGTACGTTCGAGGAGCTGCAGGCGCGCGACGCTTACCTCACCGACTCCACCCAATTAGTACTACAGGAAGCGAATTACGAAGTCGCCGCTCAGAACTTGCTGCAGGTCATCGGCGCGGAAGACGTGGGCGAAGCAATAGCTACGACCACCCCGTTGGAGTCGGACGGCGAGTTGTTCGACCGTACCGCACTGCTCAACCGGCTCGAGGCCGAGAACAGTCAACTGCGGGCGCTAGCCATCAACCGGGAGTTGGCGGGTATTCAGACCGAACTGATCCAGACCGAATATCTACCGATGGTGAGCCTCAATACCCTGCTGAGCTACGACGTCTCCGTGCAGATCGGAACTCAGACCTTTGATTTTGGCGGTGACCAACCCTCCCGCGAGCAGGAGTTGCCCGGCGTTGCGGGGCGTACGCTTAACGGAAGCCTGGGTATAGGCGTGAACTACCTGCTCTTCGACGGCGGCAACCGCCGCGTCCGCGAGCAGACGGCCCGCCTGCAGGAGGTGACGAGTAAACTCGAGTATGAATCCGCCAGCCAACAGTTGCGCACGCAGCTACTAAACGCCGTAACGCGCCACGACAATCAGACCCGGCTCGTGGCCATTACCGAAGACCTGATCGCGAACGCGGAGCGAAATATCGAGATCGCCGAAGAGCGCTTCAGCGGGGGTACGATCAACAGTTTCGACTACCGCCAGATCCAACTCAACCTCGTGAACGCCGAATTTCAGCTGCTGAACGCACAGCTTAATCTGAAAAACACCGAAACGGAGATCCTGCGCCTTACCGGCCAGGTGGTTCGCTAGCCTCGACCTACCCCTGCTCGGTGGTGGACGGAGACTATTCCAAGATGCGGAAGGTGGTTCGGCGATTGAGTTGGTGCTCGACCTCCGTGCATCGCTCGCAGATGCAGTCCGCTACCGGCTGTTCTTCGCCGTAACCCCTGGCGGTGAGTCTCATGCCGTCGATGCCGTTGTCGATCAAGTAGGTTACCGCGGCCTGTGCGCGCCGCTGGGCCAGTGCCTGGTTGTAGCCGTCGGGGCCACGGCAGTCAGTGTGTGAGCCGAGTTCGATTTTGATGCCGGGGTTTCGGGTAAGTATGGCGGATAGCTCGTTGAGCGTCGGTTGGGCGTCTTCCCGGATAAAGCTTTCGTCGAGGTCGTAGTAGATGTTCTCCAGCACGATTTCCTGATTGAGGAAGACGCGTTCGATCTCCAGTTCGAGTTCGTAACGCTGCTCGGGGGCTTCCGGGTCGCGGGGCAGATCGGTGCTCGAAAAGGTGCCTTCGGCGGCGAGGTATCCTTCGCGTTCGGCGCGGAAGTCGTATTGCTGGTCGTCAACGAGTACGAGACTGAGCTGCCCTTCCTCATTGGTGTTGACCGTTCGGTTCTGATCGCCGATCGCCGCGACGATGGTGGCGTTGGGTACCGGCCGCAAGCCTCTGATGCCGCTCGTGGGGTTTTCCGGGTCTTCGTAGATCTTTTCGACGACCGTTACGTCGAGGATGTTTTTGAACACGATCGGCGTGGTGTCCGGCGGGGGCGGGGGTAGGGTACGGCGGGTGTATTCGTAGATGTCGTCGGCGCCGGAGCCACCGGGGCGGGCGGTGCTGAAGAAGCCGAGCATTTTTTCGCTAAGCCCGCTTCCCATACGCTTGACGATGGTGAAGCCGAAGTCATCCGCGCCGCTATTGACGGGAATGCCCAGATTCTTGGGCGCCGACCAGCGGCCGTTCGCCATGGGGTAGGTGCGGAAAATGTCGAGCCCGCCCATACCGACCAGGCCATCGCTGGCGAAGTAGAGTGTATCGCCGTCGAGCACGGGGAACTGTTCGTTGCCCTGCGTATTAATGGCCCTGTTCATGATGATCGGCTCGTTCCAGCCGCCATCCGGCGTGCGGTTCGAGACGTAGATGTCGTAGCCGCCCCAGCCCTCTTCCAGCAGCGCGCTGAAATACATCCGGCTTCCATCCGCCGCGAGGGTAGGGTGGAGGTAGTTGACGCCAGGCTTTACGAAGGGGAGTTTAGTGGCGGGCCCCCAGCCATCACCCTTTCGCTCCGCTACGTACAGACCACAAAAGGCATTTTCTCGCTTCCCGGGGGCTACGCAGCGCGTGAAGTAAATCTGGTTCCCGTCGGCGCTGAAGGCCGGGGTGCCTTCGTGATCCGGTGTATTAATCGTCGTGGAGTAGCTGCTTACGGCACCGCCGGTAAGATCGGTGACGTAGAGGTCGGTGAAGCCGCGGCCGGTCCATTTGAACGCTTCCCCGCCATCACCGCCAGCGCGATCGGAGCTAAAGATCAGGCGATCCTCGAAGAATACGGGGCCGTAATCCGCCCCACGGCTATTGAAGCTGGCGGCCTGTACCGCGTAGGCCCGGTCTTTGCCTTCTTCCTCCTGCTGACGCCATCGCATGGCCAACTCCGCCCCCTGGATGTCTTTGCGGAATTCGTATTTCGACCCGATCTCGAAGCCTAAGTCGGTGTATACCTGGATGGCTTCCTCGTAACGCTCCAGGCGCTTCAGGGCGGCGGCTTTCTCGCGGAGGGCATCGGGGCCGGCGTTATTGTCGTAAGCCGTTTGGAACCAATCGACGGCCGCCGCATCGTCCCCCGTTTCCCGCAGGGCCGCACCCAGGTTCATGGCTATTCCGCCTCTATCCTTACGACTTTTGGCGCGCTTGAATTCTTTCTGCAACATCGGAACGGCCACGTCGTACTGCTTGCGGTCCACCGCCGTAGCCCCGTCCGTTACCTTCGCCGTATAGGTACAGGCGGAGATAAGCAGTAGACAAGGAAGCAACGCACGGAGGAATTTCATAGCTAGGGGATAATCGGAGATGCGTACCGCTAAAGTACTAGAATGCATCGCGGACGCGCCGTAAAAAGACTTCCGCGGTGGAGGGGCTGACGGGAAGGATCTCGTAGGTCTCTCCGTCGTCCATCTTCAAGACAAGCTCCCGCGCTTTCATGTTGTCCAGCTCATTCATGAATTGCGTATTGTTGGACACGACGTTGAGCACGCCATCCTTAAAGCCGAAGAAGTAGTACTGCTCGCTCGGCGATTTGACGTAGATGTAAAGTCGGTCGTCACCGCCGGAGGGCATCTTGACCTCTACGTGTACTTCCACCATTTTCGAGATCGGATTGCCGCGAACGCTACCCAGTGCGTTCATCGTTTGGGTCGTCACGAAAGACTGGTAGTCGTCGGACCAGCGCATATCCAGTTTGGGAAATACGAAGGTGTGTTCGTTGATGTCCCGCGGTACCTCGAAGATGTCGCTTTCCAAGGTCGCTACGGCTACGTCGCGCTGCGGGCCTTTAGGGAACAGGGTCTGTAAGCCGGCCCGGTAAAATCCTACGTCCCCGGCTAGCTTGAGGGAGGGGGAGGCGTAGGTGCCGGACAGGACGTCCGTCGCCATCAGGTTGACGAGCTTATCCGAAAGGATCAGGTCGATAGCCATCATGGTCGAGACGGTAACTTCCGGGCGGGGTGGGGCCACCGGCGCGTCGATCGTGAGGCTTATGTCGTCGCCTTTGGGGTCGTCGGTGGTTTCCGCCTCCGTTTCTTCCTCGAGTAGGAACATGCTCGGGGGGGCTTCTTCTTCTTCTTCCGGTACATCGGCTTCTTCTTCTTCTTCTTCTTCTGCAGGCTCGGGGGCGACTTCAGGGGCTACCCTCTGGCCGGCAGGCATGTCTCATGGCGATCGACCCGTAGGCCGCTACTTCGATGTACTTCAGGCGCGCACCGAGCCCGAGTCGTCCGTCTCCGGATAGTTTTCCATTGGCGTTATCGAAGCGCAGCAAATTGCCTTCGGTAGCCTTGGGGTCAAATAGGCGGAGGGCTGTCACCGAAGAGGAAGATGTCGTTGTGCTCGTCGTAGTTCATCAGGCCGTTGGCGTCGAGTACGGCCTGATCTTTTCGAAAGTCCAGGGTTTGTACCAGGCTCGGGTAGACGCCGCGGTTCGGTTTGCTGAGGTACAGGCCCCGTGAATAGCGGCAGGCCCTGGCGATCTTTTGGCTCCCGCACCTTTAGGGT
>OY764662.1:0-10616 GCA_963668285.1 uncultured Lewinella sp.
AAAATCCAGTTCGTAGACGAAGAACAGAACCACCAGCGTGAGCACCCCGAGCACCGAAAGCCCCATCCCCCAAAGCAAGCGCCGCCGCAAACCTTCCAACCGAATCAGCTCCGGCCGAATCGTCGTATTATAAAAAAGCCTCAACTCGGGTAATCGCGGCAGCATACCGGCGAAGGTATCGTTTGTCAATTGCAAGGGCTAGTTACTACCAACCCATTAAAGCCCTACCGTGTCGCTGATTTAGTTGCCGCCGAGCTGAAGTACGCGGTAGCTAACCATGGAGTCGCCGCGAAGCGAATCAAAAATCGCGTATCGCATATCTTATATCATTCTGTTATCTTTGCGCGCTAAATGAATTTCAACCACCTCCCCTTCCTACTCTTTTTCGTGGTAGCCACCATGAGTTGCCGCTCCGAATTCGAAACGATCCGCACCAGTGGCAACCCGGAGGCCATCCTCAAGAGCGCCAACGAATTGTACGACGCTAAGGAGTACCAAAAGGCGCAAACGCTGTACGAGCTCACCATCGCCCCGTTCCGCGGTACGAGTGAAGCCGAGCAGATCGCCTACCGCTACGCCTACACCTATTACTATACCGAACAGTACGTGTTGGCCAGCTACTACTTCAAGAACTTCGCCACTACCTACGGCGGTAGCCCCCTGAAGGAGGAGGCGGATTTCATGCAAGCCTACTCCAACTACCAGCTCAGCCCGATCTACCGCCTCGACCAAAGCTATTCGGTGCAGGCCATCGATGGCTTCGAGGAGTTTGCCAACCGTTACCCGGAGAGTGACCGCCTCGGTGAAGCCAACAACCTCATCGACGAGATGCGGGCCAAGATGGAAGTGAAGGACTTCGAAAGCGCCAAACTGTATATGGACCTGGGGCGTTATGAAGCGGCCCAGCAAAGTTTCGAGAACGTCCTGAAAGACTACCCCGAGACCAAGCGCGGCGAAGAAATTCGCTACCTCATGGCAAAGAGCCAGTACGAATACGCTAGCCGCAGCTTCGTCACCCGCCAAAGGGAACGCTTCGCCAAGGACGTCGAACTCATCGAAAACTTCCTCGCCCGCTACCCCGATAGTGATTACGCTAACGAGCTGCGGGAACTACTCGCCCGAGATAAAGTCAAACTTAAAGATTTAGAGAATGTCAGATATAAAAGCACGCGCTCAAGGCCTTAGCCCCGACGTCGCCGCCCGCGACATCCGTCAGATTGTTTCCAAGACCGATAACATCTACGAAACCCTCGCCATCGTGAGCCGCCGCGCCCGGCAGCTTTCCGTCGACCTCAAGCACGAGCTCGATCAGAAACTGGAAGAATTCGCCGAAGTCACCGATACCATCGAGGAAGTCGTGGAGAATAAGGAGCAGATCGAGATCTCCAAGTTTTACGAAAAACTCCCCAACCCCGTCCTGATCGCCATGCGTGAATACCTGGACGAAGAACTCTACCACCGCTTCAACGAACGGCGTGACGGGGAGGAAGAGGAAGTTTAGGTCGCATTTTATTGCTCTGCAATAAAATGCTCGATTGGCGATATTTGAGCTGCTCTAAAATTATCTTTCAACTTGTCACTAGCCGGGAAGAAAATCATCTTAGGGGTCAGTGGCTCGATCGCTGCCTATAAGGCGGCGTCGATCGTGCGCGGTTTAATTAAGGCGGGGGCTGAGGTTAGGGTATTGATGACGGAAGCTGCCACGGGGTTTATCTCACCGCTCACACTTGCTACCCTATCAAAATGGAAGGTCACGACCTCCATCCACGATGGGGAGACCTGGAACAACCACGTCGAGTTGGGTCTTTGGGCGGATGCCATGCTGGTCGCACCGGCTACGGCTACGACCCTGGGGAAAATGGCCAACGCCATCTGCGACAACGCCATCGTTGCCGTATACCTCTCCGCTCGCTGCCTCGTCTTTTTCGCCCCGGCCATGGATCTGGACATGTGGGCGCACCCCGCCACCCAACGCAACGTGGAGTTGCTGAAAGCTTATGGCAACCAGCTGATCGATGTCGGAACGGGGGAGCTGGCCTCGGGCTTATCGGGGGCGGGCCGCCTGGCCGAGCCGGAGACCATCCTACAAACGCTGTCCGACCACTTTTCGGACGCCGACCCTCGCGGTGATTTGACCGGTAAACGCTTGTTGATCACCGCCGGGCCGACCTACGAGGACCTGGACCCCGTCCGCTACCTCGGCAACCGAAGCTCCGGCCGGATGGGGATCGCGCTGGCTGAAGCCGCCGCCGGCCGTGGTGCACGCGTCGACCTCGTACTCGGCCCCACCGATTTGAGTACGAATATGGAGGGGATCGCTACGATCTCCGTCCGCTCCGCCAGAGAGATGCACGCGGCGAGCGTGGCGCACTGGCCGAAGGCGGATGCCGGTATATTAGCCGCGGCCGTAGCCGATTACCGCCCCCGCACCACCGCCCCGTTAAAGATCAAGAAGCAGGACGGCCCCTTGCGGCTGGAGCTGGTCCGCAACCCCGATATTGCCGCCGAGCTCGGCCAGGATAAGCAACCTCATCAGCGTCTGATCGGCTTTGCCCTCGAAACCGACCGCCATCTGGAGAACGCCCGCCGCAAGCGGACGGCGAAGAACTTCGACTTCATCGTCCTCAACAGCCCGACGGCGGAGGGGACGGGGTTCGGGCATACGACCAACCGGGTTCGTATCGTTACTGCCTCCAGTACCCGTACCTTTGAGTTGAAGCCCAAGCGCGCCGTTGCCGAAGACATCCTCGACGAACTGCTAGAAACCTGGGTGCCGCTTACTTAATTTTACCGTATGCACCTTCCGCGAATAGTCCACAGCCTTAAGCTCACTTCCTTAGCGGGGAGCTTGCTATTTACCTTGTTGGCCGGCACCTGCGTACTCGCCCAAAGTGAGATACAGTGGACCATCAACCTCAATACGGATCAAACGACGCAGACGCCGCGTGCTCAGCTACAGGCATTGGAGCAAGACCTGGCCGAATTTTTGAACGGCCAAACCTGGACGGACGACCGCTTTGAAATCGACGAACGCATCGAGGCGACCCTATTTCTGACGATCAAGGAGCAGGAGACAAAATCCGACAAAGGCGAAGGGGGGACCGCCGTCGTCGTGCCCAATCAATTCACCGGTACGCTAGCCATCCAGAGCCTGCGGCCGGTATACGGCACGGGTGAGCAGACACCCGTCGTAAACTTCCAGGATAAGCTCATCGACTTCAGCTATACGCAAGGAGAAGGCGTGCAGTATTCCGAGCAAAGCCACGCCAGTGACCTGGGGGCCATCATGGCTTTTTACAGCTACATCATCCTCGGTATAGATTACGATACATTCGCTCCCCTGGGCGGCGAGGAGCACCTCGCCAAAGCACGGGAGTTGATTTTGCGCCTCCCTCCGGTAATCGGTAACAGCCGGGGTTGGACCGCGGAGCAAAAATTCCGCAGCCGCAATCGCTTTACGTTGGTTTCGGAGATTTTGGACCCGAGGATGGTGCCGCTGCGCAGGGCGTACTACAACTACCACCGCCTGGGGCTGGATATGTTTCACAGCGATCAGGTCGCGGCGCGAAACAACGTTACGCTGGCCATCGAGGACGTTCAAAAAGCTAATGCCAGCAACCCGAATGGCATGTTCGCACAGGCCTTCGTAGATGCGAAACGCGAGGAGATCATCGAGATCTACAAAGCAGCGACCGGGGTGGAACAGAATACCGTCATCACGGCCATGTCTCGCATCGATCAGGCCAAAGCGAGTGAATACCGCGGCATCCGTTTCAGTGGCAACCAGCGCCGGGGCAATCCTACGCGGGCCCCGGTCAGCCGGAGCAAACGCGGTGCGCGATAATTTCCTCGGCGTCGAATTCCCCGTCAAATTTGCGTTCCTCCTTTTTAGTGATGGAGGCAGCTGGCGGGATTTGATGGGTGGTAATTGCGGCAAGGACGGCGGGGTGAACGTAATACTTCCGGCATACGCTGGCCGTATTACCCAGATATTCGGACGTGCGTTCGATCACCCGTAGGTCCGTGCGCTCGGGCATCTCCCCCGCCCCGGCTTCCGCCTGAATCTCCCAGTAGAAGTGTACGGCCGCGGCCGTCCCCGACCAGGTACGGAAATATTTACTGCTGAAGCGTGGCCCGACCAGGTCATGAACCAATTCATTCACGTCGCCGCTATCGATGTTGGTCATGGTACCATCGTCGTCGCGGTATCGGAAGATCTCGTAGCCAGGGAGCTCGCTGACGTCGGTGATCAGCCTGGTGAGTAGGCTGTCGTGCAAATCGATGTCGCGGTCTATGCCACTTTTCCCGACGTACTCGAAGTGCAGCCCTTCAGCATCGGTCTCGAGGTGCTTGCGGCGAAGGGTGGTGAGGCCGGTGGTGCCGTTGCGCCGCTGGTAGGCGGCGTTGCCGACGCGCATACCGGTTTCATCCATCAGCGCGATGGCGAGAGCAACCACGCGTTCGCGCGTCCAGCCGCGGCCGTTATCGGTAAGGCGGCGGCGGATCAATGCCCGGGCGGAGGGTAGCGCCTCGGCGAACTCGATGAGTTTATTGAACTTGTTGAGTTGCTGGTAGGCCATCCAGTCGGGGTGGTAGCGGTACTGCTTACGACCGGCATCGTCCCGGCCGGTGCTGAGTAGGTGGCCGTTATCCAGCGGGCAGATCCATACGTTGGTCCAGGCGGGTGGGATCGCTAGGGTATCCAGGCGATCGATGATGAGTTTGTCCTTAATGCGAAGGCCGTCTTCCTTGTAGTAGTGAAAGCCGCCGGATCGTTTTGGCTTCCGCGTCCAGCCGGGTTTATCGTCGGCGTAGTGGACGAGATCGGGAATACCTTCGAAATGGCGCTGGCTAATGTCGGCCCCCATTTATGATAGTTACTTGACCCCTCTAAGAGCGAAAGTCGCCGATTTGTTGTGGCGGGGCGGCGGGGCGGGCTTAGTCTTTTCGGTCGGCCTTTATGGCGTCGACGCGGTCGTATATTTTGGCGAGCAGGTCGGTAGGTGCCTGTTCGTAGGGGAGGTTCTTTTTCAGGAAGACTTTAAACGTAGCGAGGTCCTCTAGCTCTCCGGTAGCGGGGTCGAGGGATAGGTTGAGTTCTTGGTGGCAATCCATATTCTCCGGTTCTCTGTCGGCCACCTCGGGCAGGGTGCGGTCGAATGGTTGCTTGCGGGGGAAACTGCTTGATGTATTCATGGCGAAAGAAATTGAAGGCGTTGAGGGATTGACGAATTGGGTTATATGAGAAAATGCCACCCCGCGTGCCTGGCGGGCGGGGTGGCATTGATTAGTCGATCGGCCTTAGCCGAGATTACGGGTATTGACTATCCCGTAGTTGTGCTCTGCGTAGGCGGAGAGTTGCTTGATGAGGGCGATCCGCGCGCGCCGGGTAGTGGACTTCACGGTGTTCAGCTTGAGGCTCATGGCCTCGGCGATGTCCTTTTCGCTGAAGTCGTACAGATCGGCCATGATGATGATGGCGCGCTGATCGTCGCGCAAGAGAGCCATTGCCCTGACGATGGGGTCGGAGAAGTCCTTTTCCATCGCCCCGGCGATCCGCAGGTCGGTAAAGCCGGCCAGGGCGTGGCTTTCGTCACGCCGGTTGTAGGCTACCCGTTCGTCCAGCTCCGTTTCGCCGCGGCGGGTTTTTTTCCGGTAGTCGTTGATGAACAGATTGTGGGCGAGGCGGAAGAGCCAGGCCCGGGCGTTCGTACCGGGTTCGTAGTGGTCGATTTTGAGGTAGGCGCGGGCGAAGGTTTCCTGGCTGAGGTCGGCGGCGTCCGCTCGGTTGCCACACATCCGGGCTAGGAAGTTATGGACGGCCCGGTAGTGGCCCAACATTTCGGTTTCGAAGACTCGCTCGCGGTTATTGCGTGCCATAGTTAGACTCCCGTGGAGTGTTGCGCCGGCTTGACGGATGAGGATGCACGTATCCACCTGCCGGCCTCCCACAGCGCACGGTGAACGTGATGGGGGAGGTTACTTGATTGGTTGTTCGCAGGGGTGATGTCCTGCGAATACTACTTAGTTGCGAACGCTTGCTAAAAATGCGAGAAAAATTCCGCCTTCGTTTTTCGTCGCGCGCCGCAGTGCTGGCACAGAACATTTGCGAAGCAAAAACCCTTACCCAACAATGCGATACAACCCCTTCGGAACGACCGACTACGACATTTCCAAGCTTACCCTCGGCACGATGACCTTTGGCGAGCAAAATACTGAAGGCGATGGCCACCGACAGATGGATTACGCCGTCCAGCAAGGGATCAACTCCTTCGATACGGCGGAGCTTTACAGCGTACCCCCCAAGGCGGAAACGCAGGGCAGTTCGGAGCGCATCGTCGGAACCTGGCTGGCCAGCACCGGAATGCGCGAGAAGATCTTCTTGGCCACGAAGATTGCCGGCCCCCTATCCTTCGCGGACCACATCCGCAACCCCCTCGGCTTCGGCCGCCAGCAGCTGGATGACGCCCTGAGCAAGAGTTTAGAACGCCTGCAGACCGACCACGTCGACCTCTACCAACTCCACTGGCCGGCCAGGAAGGCCAACTTCTTCGGCACCCGCGGCGTGGCTACCGTAGCGGATGACGACTGGACGGATGACTTTCTGGAGTTGCTGGAAAATATGCGCGACCTGATCGCTTCCGGCCAGATCAGGCACTGGGGCCTGAGTAACGAAACCCCGTGGGGGGTGATGCGCATTCTTCAGTTGGCCGATGCCAACGATCTGCCCCGCCCGGTCAGCATCCAGAACCCCTACAGCCTGCTCGCCAGAAGCTTCGAGGTGGGGTTGGCCGAAGTCTGCCTGCGCGAGCACATCGCCGGCTTTCACTATTCACCGCTCGGTATGGGCCGCCTGACCGGGAAGTACATCAACGGAGACGCCGGGCCGGCGGCGCGCCTGAATAAGTTTACCCACTATACCCGCTACAGTAGCGACAACTCCATAAGTGCGACGGCGGCTTACGCGGACGTAGCCCGCAAGCACGGACTTTCGATGACGCAGATGGCACTGGCCTTCGTAAATGACCGCGACTTTACACAAAGCAACATTATCGGTGCTACGAGCCTCGAACAGCTTAAACACAACATCGGGAGTATAGACGTACGCCTTTCGGAGGACGTACTGAAAGATTTAGAGGACGTACAAAGGCGCTTCCCCAATCCGGCCGTTTAAGCTTAGGCTTTATGAGTCAAGGGGTTAGGGTAAAGTGTTGCTGTTTAGTACTTTTGCCGTGCTTTACAGTTTTGAATACCTACCCTATTGACGCCGATGAAATTTTTACTAGCCGCTGCGCTCATGTTCGCCTCCTTGTGCGGATACGGGCAGGATTTCGATGTTTCGCTGGACGTTACCAATGCCTCCTGCAGCGCGAATGGTAGCTTGCGCGTGGACTTACCCTCCGGTACTTTCAGCCTGCAACTGAGCAATGACTGCGGGGACGTATTTCCGCCGCAGCAGTCGGGCGCGTTTACGACGCTTCGCCCCTGTGACTATGAGTTAGTGGTGCGCCGGGTGCCGAGCGGGGAAAGTATCCGACGGCGGTTTTCGGTAGGTGGGGCGGGATCGACCATCGAGTTCGATACGGGCTTCAATACCTGCGATGCCGTGATACGAATGAGGGGCGGCCTGGCACCCTTTCAGATCGAATACGAGATTGACGAGGTAGGGTTTGCGCCGGTAGCGACACGAGATTCGTTTGATTTCGGTGAGTTAGGAGATGGCTACCTCGAGGGCAGGGTTACGGATGCTTGCGGTAATTCAAGAGATTTTGCTATTCGTGGCAGGGAGACACGCCCTACCTTGCTGGATCAATACGCCGGCTCTGCTCCCGACTCCGTTTACTTTCGAGTACTTCAGGGGCAGGGGCCTTTCAGCTTCACGGTAAATAGTGATGCCGGTACTTTTACCAGCTCCGACGGGGCCTTTCACGTTAACCAACTGGATTGCATCGTTAGAATGACCGTCACCGGCGCTTGCCCGAATTCGCCCATAGTGACAAACGTTTCGGTACGGCCCCTCATGCGAGTGGGGTGTCTTAATTTTCGCGAAGGAACCATTGATATAAACGTAAGGCGGTCGGGTATCCAACCCTATACTTTCACCATTCGATACGGCGATACCATAGTAACTACGTCGGACACCAGCTTCGTAGGGCTCCCGCCGGGGACCCGGTTGGTAACCGTTTCCGGTGAGGATGCCTGTGGTAACAGTATGGGCCTGCCGGAAACGTTCTCCCCATTACGCATCACGACACCGTTTGACGCTGAAACCTGTACGGACACCGACTTCAGCATCGTACCGGATCGCTTATGTATCGGAGGGTTATTCTATCCGTTTCACTACGAGATCACCTCCCCCTTAGATCAAATTAGCATTGATTCATCGTACAGTATCGGTGAGGTGGTTAGAGGTCAGGCCTCTATAGGCTCCTACGAAATTCGCATGTCAGATAACTGTGGTGATTTCGTGGACTGCAAGGACAGCCTCTTCTTAGAATTGATCCCCGCCTGCGATTCCATCATTGCGAACCTCGTCCATGAGTTCGCCTGCGATAATGAATCCCGCAGCCGGCGGGCCGTTCTCGATCCTTCTCTGCGCTATTCCCTGTACGACGAGCGTGGTACGCTACTGGAGGCGGATAGTGAAACGGGGCGGTTTACCAACCTCCCCTTGGGGACTTACGCTGTGGAAATGGCGGGTGATTGCGGTACGATGCGAAAATCCGTAACGCTTACCGCGGGAGTCGAGATCGATCCTTTAATCAGCGTGAGGCCTATTTATTCTGCCGTTAATAACGAAGGCGTCTGTAGATTCTATTATTACGTAGAAATATCTAAGTTCGAGGGCCCTTATGAGCTAACGTCCCTATCCAACCCGGATACGGCAATCGTACTGAACGACTTTGGCGTTGACGTTTGCTTTGCCTATGAACTGCGGGGTGGATTACCACCGGGAGACTACCGACTGGTATCTCTTTCCAGATGCGGCGAAGCCCTCTTTACCCTGCCCGATCTGAATCTAGAATTTATTGAGGACGTCACTATTCTGGAGACCTGCCCGCAACAAGGTATCGTAGAGGTGCAGGGAACGCGTTGGACCAGTGACGACTGGGAAAGGTACGTTGAATCCGGAGGCGGGGTAAACCTTGATTGGTTCGGTCGCGTACGGAGTACTGATATTTATTTAATAGATAGTACGTACCTACGTGACTCCGTATCCTATGGCTTAGAAGACCGGACGAACATCGCTTCGATCTACCCTGCCTTTGCGGATGGTTTATGCGCCATAGACTCAGTTGAATTTGAGATCCCCGAATACACCCCGCTGGGGCTCGACGTTGACGGAGAGTACCTATGCAATGCCTCTGGTTCAACTACGCTCAGTTTACAGCCGACCGGCGGGAACGGACCGTACGAACTCTATCGCATTGACTGCTCCGACCCACTCAACCGCCTTCGAACCTATGGAAGAGATATTGATACGATCATAGATATTGACGTGGAGGAACTCGGGGTATACTGCTTCGTCATCCGCGACCAGTGCGGCATTACGGCGGATTTTCAGGTAGAGGTAAGAAACCTGGAGGACGCCCTACTATACGCCTATAACTGTGACGAGACCCTGACGGTATCCGCCGATACAATCGCCGGGTCCTATGAGTGGTTCGATGCTGCCGGAACTTCCCTGGGCACGGGTTTCTCCATCACCGTGCCGGCGATCGCTACGGACCAAACTTTCGAGTTACGGGTAACGACCGAAGTGTGTGACCTATCGGCAACCGTAACCGTACCGACCAGGCCGATTACCCCTTTACTTACCGTTGGATCTTCACCATTCATACAGTGTGATGAAGATACCGTTCTGCTTTCTGCACTTACCGATACGTTCTCCCTCATTTCCTGGTACCGGGCCATGGCGGGCGATACGCTAAGAGTAGATTCGACCGATACCATCTCCGTAATCGAGGCCGGTAACTACCAAATAACCGCCACTAACGATCTGGGATGCCGAACTACCGGACGGGCCGAAGTACGGCGCTCCCGCCGCCCCACCCCCCGTATTGCTACGGTCGAACCACTTTGCGCCGGCGTCCCCGCAAGACTATCCGTAACCGCGGACCCGGAGTTCACCATCGAGTGGGGGGGTAACTTAGGCGCATCCGATGAGGTATCCGTGGCCGCGAATACAACCTACACCGTCGAAATTACTAACCCGGACGGCTGCGTCGGTACGGACAGTTTCAACCTAATGATGCCCCCGCCACTGGAAGCTACCGTTTTTAGCGATTCCCTTACCTGCTTCGACTCAGGTGATGGTGCCCTAACCATCGAAGCCGCCGGTGGGACCGGAAGACTAACGTACGGCATCGATACGGCCGGCTATTCGGTGCGCGATAGTATAACCGGCTTACCGGCGGGAGCGTACAACGTGCAAGTAGCGGATGCGAACGGGTGCTTACTGAATGTCCCTACCTCCGTCAGCCAGCCGGATAGCGGATACATGATCCCGCTTTCCGTTGACTTCGTCTACGATTGTACCCCATCCGTAGTTCTGGAAGCCGCATCCGTACCCGGGGCCGAGTACGTCTGGTCGAGCGCCACGGCGAGATTATCGG
>OY764663.1:0-3081 GCA_963668285.1 uncultured Lewinella sp.
TCGAGTTCCTCCAAATCTGGGTCCACCCCAAAAGCAGGAACGTCACCCCGAAGTACAGCCAGATCACACTGGACCCCGCTGCGCTGACCAACCGACTAGACCAAATCGTCGCCCCCTACGGCAGCTGACCGGGGCGTCCAAATCAACCAGGACGCCTGGTTCCACCTCGGCAAACTTGATGCCGGCACCGAGCTCGAATACGCTTTCCGTAAGGAAGGCAACGGCCTCTACGCTTTCATCCTCGACGGAGACCTGAATATCTCCGGTCAAAAGCTAAATAAGCGGGATGGTTTCGGGGGTTTGGGACGCGACTAGCATCTCACTCCGGGCAACTACCGCTGCGACGGTCCTCCTCATGGAGGTCCCGATGCAACTTCCTAAACAGTAACTTTAACCAATAACTCCCCCCCACCCCATGGCAACCATCATAGATAATTTAAACTGGCGCTACGCAACGAAGAAGTTCGATACGGGAAGATCCGTCGCTTCGGCTGACCTGCAAGTCCTGAAAGAAGCCGTCAACCTCGCCGCTACCTCATTCGGCCTCCAGCCCTTCCGCGTCGCGTTGGTGTCGGACCAGGCGCTTCAGGACAAACTACGCGCCGCCGCCTACGACCAGAGCCAGGTATCCGACGCCAGCCACGTATTCGTCTTCGCCGCCAAAACGGACATGACGCCGGAGTACGTCGACGACTTCATCAAGCTCACGGCCACGACCCGTGACATACCCCTGGATAGCGTTTCCGGTTACGGTGAATACATCAAGGGCAGCATCGCCGGCAGAGACCAGGATTTTATCAAAGCCTGGAACAAGCGACAAGCCTACATTGCCCTGGGCACCCTCCTTGCCGCGGCCGCGGAGCTACGCGTAGACGCCTGCCCCATGGAAGGCTTCGAAGCCGACAAATTCGATGAGATACTAGGCCTCAAGGAAAAGGGTTTGACCGCCAGCGTCATCGCGCCCGTCGGCTACCGGGCCGAAGACGATCACGCCCAGAACTACGCCAAGGTCCGTCTACCGCTGGCCGAGCTGTACCTATAAGGTCTTAGAACGGCCGGCTGCGAGTGACCGCTCCGAAAGCAAAGGGCGAAGCGTCGATGACGCTTCGCCCTTTTGCGTGTCTGGTAAACTGACGATTTAAACTATCGCCGGGTCGTCCAGCACGTTACGCCGGCGCCGGCGCTCCCGCCACTCGCGCACTTTGATCGGCGTCGAGTACCGTATCCACATCATTACCGGCACGACGACGAGCGTGAGGAAGGTTCGCGAAAACCATTCCGTATATGATCGTCCACGCCATCGGGCCCCAGAGGGCGGTATTGTCACCGCCGAGGAAATAGCGTGGGTCCCAATTTTGAATGAAGCTGAAAAAATCCAGATTCAACCCGATCGCGAGCGGTATCAACCCGAGTACCGTAGTGATGGCCGTAAGGAGTACCGGGCGAAGTCGCGTCGCCCCTCCGGTTATTATGGCCTCCCGCATATCGGCGATCGGTAAGTCCTTGAAGCTTTCTAGTTTCAGCTTTTCGGCGCGGTCGCGCATGAGGATCATCGTGTAGTCGATCAGTACGATGGCGTTGTTGACCACTACCCCGGCCAGGGCGATGATGCCCACGCCGGTGAAGACGACGGAGAACGTCCCCCCGAAAAGAAAGTAGCCCAGGAACACGCCCGCCAGGGAGAGGACCACCGAAGTCAATATCACGAAGGGCATCGAAATACTGTTGAACTGAGCGACAATAATGATGAAGATCAGGAACAGGGCAAACACGAATGCCCCAAGCAAAAACCCGAGATCCTCCTGCTGTTGCTGCTGCTCCCCGGTGAATTCGTAAGTAAAGCCCTGCGGCAGATCGAATTCCTTCAGTGCCTCGTCGATTAGCGGGATGACGTCGTTGCCCGTATAGCCGGTGGTTACGTTCGAGCTGATCGTGATCACCCGGTCCAGGTCCTTGCGTTTGATGGCGGAATAGGTGGAGGTATACTCTACGTCGGCCACGGTCCGGATCGGGACCTGGCTGATCCGTCCGTTCGCCGGGTCCCGGAAGGTAATGCGCTGATCGAGCAGTGCGGCTACGCGGTTGCGATCGGCCTCGTTGAGGCGCAGGAAGATGGGAAATTCGTCTTCGCCCAGTTTATACTTACTGATCTCTTTACCGTAAACGCTGGTACGCAGGGCGGAGGCGATCTGAAAGGTACTCAGGCCGTAGCGGCGGGCGGCTTCCCGGTCGATCTTTACTTCCAGCTCCGGTACGCCGAGTTTGACGTCGGCTTGCAGCTCTTCGATGCCGGGGATGCCCTGGGCGTTAATGTAGTTGATCACCTGATCGCCGAGCGGTATGAGCTTATCGATGTCCTCACCGGCGATTTCGAGGTTGATGGGCTTACCGGTGGCCGGCCCGTCGGCATTCTTATCGACGGTCACCTTCACCCCCGGTATGCCGCGGACGGCACCACGAATCTCTTCCATGACGTCGCGCGTACTTATCTCCCCCCGCTCGCGGAAGGGGACGAAACTGACGGTGATCCGCGCCTTATTCGGGGTAAAACCGGGCTCGGGTGGCGCGTTCGGGTCGGAGGTATTTTCGCCGATCTGGGTCAGGACGGCCTCGACGATGCCCCTGTAAGGCTCGATGGTCTCCGCAATGCGGGATTCTAACTGCTTGACGACGTCATCGGTAGCGGCAATGTCCGTACCCAGCGGCATCTCCACGAAGGCGTTGATGTAGAGTGGGTCCGCGCTGGGAAAAAAGACAATTTGCGGCGGGCTCACGATGGTGAGAAAGATCGAAAGGAAAAGGATGCCGACCGTACCGAATACGACGGTTTTACTCCACCTTAAGGCAAATCCGATGAAGGCGTCGTACTGACGTTCTAACCAGGGTAGGAAAGACTCCTGAAACATAAACGAGAGCGGCCGGAGCGCAAAGAAGTAGATCAAACTGACGATGGTGAGGATGACCATAAGGTTGAAAAACCACGTTAGCCCGGCTAATAAGCCGATCAGTACCCCTAATGCCATCATAATCGCTGCTCCTATCAACACATTTTTGGACCTGCGTACTCGCCCGCCTTTTGTT
>OY764664.1:0-37467 GCA_963668285.1 uncultured Lewinella sp.
AACGGAGGAAGACGAGGTACTCACGCGCGGCGGGTTTTGGCATCGGGTAAGGGCGGCACAAAATAATTTTGCACCGCAGGTAGTGTATAACTTGGAGGTGGAGGATTTAAGCAATTACTTCGTAGGCGCCTGGGAGTGGTTGGTGCACAATACGAAGATTTGCCTGATGGAGCTGGCGCAGGCCGGCGTTAAGTACGCAAAGGACATCATCAACGGCCAACGTTTCGATAAGGTCATGGCTGAAGTGTACGACTACACCCAGATCGTCATGAAGAATGGCAAACGGGTTGATGCCATTGTACCGGGTAGAGAAGTCATCAGCCACAAATTTACTCAACTGGCGGATATTCAGCTTGATACGGCAAAGGGGTATATTTCTGAGCTCGTTACTAAGTATTCGGATGAGATGACGAATAGTAAAAAGATTCTGGATGGATTAGGCGAGCAAGTTTCGACCAAGAAATTGAGAAATATACTTGAAGTTCCTCCACAACTAAAAGCTATACCAGATGAGTTAGTCGAGTTTGCAAGAAAAGAGCATGTGACTATTAGACAGATTACCGGCGATGCCCTTAACGCTTTTAATAAAATTAAATTTTTTTGATATGCACTATCTGTATCAAATGTACAACAGAGGTTACCGTGAAATATCCTCGGAAGAAGATACGATCGGTTATTACAGCCGTAGATACAAACCAAAATACAAAGAGAACTTAGGTCCGATACCCATTCAAAAACAAGCGCACAAACTGCTCAAAACTTGCGAAAGCGGAGAACAGTGGGCGAAATTTGCTTGGGAAAACGGGCTACGGTTCGAAGTCTGTCGAATGCTAGGTCAAGAATTCAACGCAGCTTTAGTACACGACGTGGTCAAAGACCTTACCGTTTGCTTTGTTGATGAGCATATACGTTTATTTATGCAATACGTTTTCCGACCCCAGCCCAACGGGCAATACTTCATGATCGGTATACTGTTCTTCGAGTTTGAACCCGGCTCCACCGGCGACAACGATGACTTGAAAATGTGGACTTACACCTTCGAGCCGGACGGGACTACCATGATCTACGAACACGATAAAGTCAACAATACAAAAACTACCTGGAAAAGCAAGGAGCCCCTCAACGTAGCCAAAAATTGGGAGCCGCGCCCCGCCTTCGACGACTGGGAAGGCCTGTTCAAGATGAAACGTTGGGAGATCGGTGAACTGCACGAGCCCTTTCAGGGGCTTCCGAACGAGCGCAGGTGGCCGTGGGAGAAGGTGTGAAACTGAAGCAGCACTGAATATGCTAACGAAGTGACCGGTAGCATTGAACGCGGTACCTTTACCTTCGCGCTCGTGTTCACCACACCAATATGTACCGCTCCCTCGACTCACTAGCCTCCCTCTACTCTTTACGGGGTGCAGATCAGTTATACGGGCCCGAATACGGGTACGGTAGCTCTCTTGATCGTCTTGCCCTAGATGCTTATGACATTCACCCCAGCGTGGTCGGCGGGTCGGACCCACCGTACATCACCTCGTTCAAGCAGTTGTTATACTACTTGGCGGAAGACGTCTTGGATGTGATGGAGGTAGTCCTGGAGCCCATCGATAGCTGGTTCGCCGAGCATCGGTACACGCGGACGAAAGTACTGAGCGAGCAGCAAATGAATTGCGGTGCCAATACTCAGGTGATCTCCAAAGAATTTCTGGAATTCAGTTACACGGGCGGGCTCGACGTCAACCTCGTTAATGCTCTGCGATCCCGATCCGCCGACCCCACCACGGGGGCTTACCGGTTCAACGCGCCGTTCGCTATAATTACCCATGGCGCGGATGTTGCACTCGTCTCTTCGATAGCGGTGAAGAGTAGGCTGGACCGGCGCGTTACCGTCACGTTCACCGGGCGGCACGAACACAGCTTCGTGACCGGGCAGGACGCCAACAAAGTCACGGTCACCGCCGGGCCCGAACTCGATGGGCACTCCGCCGGCGGCTACGGAGCCTGGGTGTGGCGCGACGGGCAGTTCGTTTGGAGCACGGGCGCTCAACTGCAAACCAGGCTGGGCGAACACGGCTACCGGGTGCGCATCGGAGTACGTTCGCAGTGAAAAAACCTACCCACGGAGAATCAAAGGCCGACTACTTCCAGAACTGCCTGATCGGATGCCTGCTGTGCCTGTTGACCGCCTGCACCCCGCAGGCCGTAGAAAGCAGTACCTGCCAACTCGATAGCAGCAACGAGATCAGCGCGCAAGGCAGCGCCGAGGAGGCCACTTTGACTACCTCCTTATCGGTTGGATTAAATGCGGATACCACCCTTTTGCTGCAGCAATACACAAACGACCGTGAGTCGATCGAGCTCTTCGCACCGGCTAGTTGGTCGTTATTCCGCACGGACAGCACCGGGTTTGTCTTCGCCACCGCCCCCGACAGCAGCAGGAATACTTTTGATTTTTATCTGGAACGCAAAACCACCGATTTCCCAACCGCCGCCTCGGTGATGGAATACTACCTGAACGAGGTACTGCCCGCCACTTACCCCGAAGGTAAAAGTCAGGTATTCCACAGTGAGGCTCCGAATCTGTTACCCGTATTTACATTCGTCGGCACTTCGGGGGGCGCCGAGCGCTACGCGATACTCATCGGGGAGCTGGACTGCCACGTACTACTCCTAACGCTTGCCACGAGCGAACCCAGTACCGAGAACCGCGCCGCCATCCTCGATGCAGTGCTTTCCTCCCTGCGCGTGAACGGAAAAGGATTGGCACTTAACGGGGAGGCCACCTCACAACTTTAGCGCTCTTCCGTCAAAAGTGACTTTATCCTGCGGTATCCACGTAATAGTGCTTAGGTTTAGGGCTAATTTCGAAATGCAAAGCTTCCGCCTCAGTCACCCGAAGCCGTTATAAAAAGCAACCCTTACTATGAAATCAGTCCAACACTTTATGCGAACAGTCGTGCAGCTGCTGCTCCTTACCCTCACCACGGCCACCCTGTTCGCGCAGGACCCAGTTCCAGAGATTCAGGAAGACTGGTTCGAGCACGACCAACTCATCGAGCGCATCTTCTTCAACGATCAGATCGCGATCTATTTCGACGCGGACGTAAACCGGGAGTACACCTGGATGAACGACTACCTCACCGACGCCTGGAAATATACCAAAGACGTATATGGCGATTTCGGCGTAGAAGAAACCGATGAAAGCCGGATGTACGGCGTATTTCACACCGGCCGCTTCGGTGGCGGCCACCCCGGAACGTACCTCAACCCCCGCCACGGCTTTCGCAACATCATCGACGTGGGGGCCGGCCCCTGGGATTGCCGGTGCGGCACCCCACTCGACCTGGTCACCCACGAGATCGCCCACATCGTTGAATTCGCGGCGCTAGGCGTCCACGGCTCCCCGTCTTTCAGCCTTTGGGGTGACTCCAAATGGGCGGAAATATACCAGTACGACGTCTACGACGGCTTAGGCATGACGGTAGAACGTGACCGCTGGTACGCTCAGATGATCGCCTCGACCGACAACATCCCGGTACCGGGGGTCAACTGGTTTCGCGACTTCTGGATGCCCCTGTACACGGATTACGGCGGCACGGACCTCCTCCGCAACTACTTTACGACGCTGGCGGAGAACTTCCCGACCGTCCCCCGGGAATACAATGGCAACGATGGCGTGGCGTACGCCAACGGCCTCAACTGGGGGGAGTTCATCCACTTCTGGAGCGGTGCGGCGGGTGCCGACATCACGCAGGTAGCTACCGATGCATTCGGGTGGACTAACGACTACGAACGACAGTTCCAGCAAGCGCAACGGGACTATCCGTTGGCCTACCACGCCGATGCGCCAATCAGCCAGGATACCTTCAACCAGATCACGCTCTACGTGGAGTGCGACTTTGCCGGAGATTCCGCAACGATCGGACTGGGTAACTATCTCCTACCCGAGTTAATTAGCCGCGGCCTGGCCAACGACGCACTCTCCTCAATCAAGATCACCGAAGGTTACGAAGTCATTCTTTTCGGGGACAACAACTTCGAAGGGGCATCGATAACCCTCACCGCCGACGATTCCTGCCTTGACGATGATGCCTTCGACGACGACGTATCATCCATCCAGGTCAAAATCGCTGGAGAAGAGGAAGAAGATGATGGGGATATTACCAACGACGGCGGTCAACTCACGGCTTCTACGACTGACTCCCCCGCAGCCGAAGGCGTCGAGAATCTTACGGACGACGCCGCCACTTCCAAATACCTGACGTTTAACCCACAGGCCTCCATCACCTACGCGGCCACCGCAAGCTACGTACTGGAAGAGTACACCCTGACGTCCGCCAACGACTTCCCCGGCAGGGACCCGGGTGCCTGGACGCTCTCGGGGTCCAACAACGGAACGGACTGGACGCCGATAGACATGCGCACCGGCGAAACGTTTACCGGCAGGTTCGAAAAACGGTCCTTCGAGATCGCCAACGAAGCACCCTTCTCCTACTACAAAATCGATTTGACGGCACAGGATACCTCGCTAAGTATCCTACAGCTGGCGGAATGGGAATTATTCGGTACGGAGAACTCCGTGAGCACCCGGGCCCCGGTACCGGCCGACCAGATCAACCTGTACCCCAACCCAACGGAAAGTATGCTATTCGTGCAGGTGCAAAACTCCGTGGGTACCTACGATTACGTCATCCGGGATATAGCCGGCAGGGTTACCGGCCGCGGCCGGACGTCGGGTAGCATCGACGTGGGTACCTTACCGTCCGGGACCTACCTGCTCTCGCTGCACATCGAACACCAGGAAGTAACCACGCGCTTCGTGAAAAAATAGCCGGTCGTAAATCGCGGGATCGGGGTCGTTCGGCCATAAATTGCCTGATGTGCTAACCCAGTTATGTGGGCAAGCAAGAAAGTGCAATGCGAGCAACAGATCGAATGGTTGAGATTTTCCCCGCCGACTTACCGCTACTATCGGTCGCCTGCTGGGTGGTACTGCTCCTGGCGGTAACTCCCGCCGGCGCGCAGTCGCTCAACCTGCAACTGCTCGATTACCCCGCCGGTGACAGCCAGGGGCTATTCGAGCTGCAACCCTACCCGGGCGATCGTCTGCTGTTATACGGCCACCACTTCGTCTTCGGTGCCGACCCGGAGCGGGGGGGTATCCTCGCGGTGATGGATCGCTCGACGGGTGCCGTACTTAGCGCCCGCCGGGTCAGTAACCAACCCGGCCAGATCCGTGACCTACTCACTGAGCCCGACGGGGCGATCACGTTACTGACGCATTATCAGGATCAAACGGACTTCCGCCCCCCGCTCGGGCCTTATCTATTTGGCCCCCGACGGCACGCCCCGGCGCGCTACCTCCTGGATGGGTAGTAGCGAGGCCGTAACGAAACTACAGGACGGGAGCCTCCTGATCGTAGGTAGCCATTCGGGTAAGCTGGGTGCGATCGGTAAGGTAGATGCCCGGGGGGAACTCCAGTGGTTACGCGCACTGGCCCCCGAAACCATCCGCCCGGCCTCCCTGCTGGACGTGACGACTTTGCCCGACGGCGACGCCCTGGCGCTGGGCTACCTTACCACCTCCATCGGCGGGGTGGCCCAATCGGAAATTACCCTGACCCGCTTCGGCCCGGAAGGCGAAATACGGTGGTCGAAAAAGATAAGCCGTGGCCGCTTCTTTTCGCAGGACGGGCAGACGATGTTCGTCCGCGCGCCGAACCGGCTTCAGTTCGACGCCGAGGGGAACATCTATTTCAGTACTTACCTCAGCGGCGGTGGTAGTAATTGGAGAAGCCATCTGGTCAAGCTCAGCCCGGACGGGGAATTGATCTACTCTCGGGCTTACGGAGCCAACGGTCAGTCCGCCGGCCAGGGCCGCATCTTGGTACTCGGTAGCGGGGCGGTTTGGCTATTCAACGAAAACGTACTATCCCGCGACGGGAGCAGTCTGGTAGCCCTCAGCATATCAGCGGATGGCCGCCCGGAAAAAGCGGCGCAGCTACCCGGGCAGGCTTTCGACGTAAGTGGCGTAGCTATCGCCGGCGGGGATTTTTTCATCACCGGCGCCACGGAACGGTGTGGGGAGGAACGGCGCTTCACCTACCTGACCAAAACTTCGTCCGACCTCGTCTTCGGCAACGGCGATTGCCCTACCGAGGCACTTACCTTTACCGCGGGCGAAGTCCCCGTAGAAATACTCCCCAGCAACTACGAAACCGAGTCGGTGCCCATCGAGGCCCACGCTGCACCCACCCTCGGCCCGATGAGCCTCGACGTCAGCGCCGCGAGCTGCTATTTTCAGGACGTGGATACCGTACTAACCGTATGCGGAGGGCAGCCGGTGCGGTATATGCCATTTATTCCGGCGAGGGCGCAGGTGCAATGGTCGGACGATAATAGCAGGCAGGCGGAGCGGAGTTTTCAACGCCCGGGTTCCTACGTACTAGCCGTCACTACGGAGTGCGCCACCTTCGAACACCGGCTGGAGGTTCGCCAACCGGCCGTTCCTAGCCCCCTACTGGATACCCTCCCCCAATGCACCCCCGGCGAACCGGTGATATTGACCGTCCCCCTAAACCCCAACGAAACGCTAAGCTGGGAGGATGGAGACACCCTAAGCCTCAGAACGGTCGTAGAGCTGGGTACCTACCGCTACTCGATCGCGACGAAATGCGATACGACCGTCGGTAGTTTTACCGTCATACCGGAAAGCCCGGTAGCGGTAGCGGACTCTAGCATTCAGGTGAGCCTCTGTGCGGGAGATTCCATTCGATTTGCCGCTGATTCAATTCCTGGTTTTACCGCCGAATGGTCCGATGGCTACCCTAGTCCGGAGCGGTGGCTGGCGGCGGCCGGCACCTATAATCTACAGTATACCGATGGGTGCCGGGAGGCAGTAACTATTATCGATATTAATACGGAGAATTGCTGCAGCGTCTATCTGCCCTCCGCCTTCTCCCCTAACGGCGATCGAGTAAATGACGTGTATTTTCCCTCCTTTGCCGGAGATGATTGTAATGGGGTGCAAGAGCTGACTATGGAAGTATACGATCGGTGGGGCGGGCTGACCTACGAAGGCGCCGAAGCGTGGACCGGTGCCGACGCGGCTACGGGGTACTACCTGGTGGTGATTAGGTATTTGAATGAAGGTATACCACTGCGGCATTCCGCGGAGGTGCTTTTGGTGAGGTAGAATAATTACAGCTTCCGTTCAAGACCCGGCACGGTGACGTTTTTCCATTGCTCAAAGTCCTCCCTTTGCACCTGCGTCCTCGCCTCATTAACCAATGCGAGAAAAAACCGGAGGTTATGGAGGGTCGCGATCTGCGGGCCGAGTAGTTCATTGACCCGAAATAAGTGATGCAGATATGCTTTCGTGTGCGTCTGGGAAGTCGGCGCCCCGTCCGGTCGCCCGTCAATGACGGAAAAATCGTTGCGCCACTTAGCGTTTTTAATGTTAATAATACCATCGCGGGTATACAAAACACCGTGGCGCCCATTGCGGCTGGGTAATACGCAGTCGAACATATCTACCCCGCGGCCGATGCATTCGAGAATATTGGCGGGGGTGCCGACGCCCATGAGGTAGCGGGGCTTGTCTTTGGGGAGGATTTCGCAACAGAGCTTAGCGATGCGGTACATGTCCTCGATCGGCTCCCCGACGGAGAGGCCGCCGATGGCGTTGCCGGGCTGATCCTGGCCGGCGATGAACTCACAGCTTTTGCGGCGGAGGTCATCGTAGCTGCTACCCTGCACGATCGGGAAGAGGGCCTGGGTGTGGCCGTATTTCGGTACGGAATCCTTCATGAACCGGACGCAACGTTCGAGCCAGCGGTGGGTCAGGTGCATGGAGTTTTCGGCGTATTCCCGCTCGCTGGGGTAGGGGGGGCATTCGTCGAAGGCCATTACGATGTCGGCCCCGATACTGCGTTGGATGCCGAGGCTGGATTCGGGGCTGAAGAGGTGCTTCGATCCGTCGATGTGGTTGGCGAAGGTGGCACCCTCTTCGGTGATCTTGCGGCGGTGGGCGAGGCTGAATACCTGGTAGCCGCCGCTGTCGGTCAGGATCGGCCCTTGCCAGTTCATGAATTGGTGTAGCCCGCCGGCCGCTTCCATCGTCTCCGTGCCGGGGCGGAGGAAGAGGTGGTAGGTGTTGCCGAGAATGATCCGGGCCTTGATCTCCTCCTTAAGCTCCCGCTGGTGGATGCCCTTCACGGTTCCGATCGTACCGACGGGCATGAAGATGGGGGTTTCGATCGTGCCATGGTCGGTGGTGAGCAGGCCGGCGCGGGCGGAGGAATGCGGGTCGGTGTTTTCGACTTTGAAGTGCATTGGGAAAGCTTGGAAGTGCGAAGATGGTCTTAAATACGAATTCTGCGCTACGGGGGATTCAGAAATAGTTATATTTGCCAACCGATCGGTCGGTAAGTATCTAATATGCCAACAATAAAGACATCCAGGGAAGACATTCTACGCAACGTTTGGCGCGTGTTTCACGAACACGGCTACCACGACGCTTCGCTCACCCGGCTGGCGCAAGCGGCGGGATTGGGCAAGGCGGGTTTACTTCACCACTTCGGAAGCAAGGAAGGTATCATGCAAGCTGCCATTACTTACGCGATAGATTGGTACGAACGTAAAGTGTTGACGTTACTGGTCAGTGACGCACCGATGGAAGATCGGCTGGGCCGTTTCCTAGATAGTCACTTCAAGCTCTGCCAGCTCAACGGTGGGGCGGGGTGCTTCTTTGCCAATACGATCCTGGAAACCGGGGTAGGGGGGCAGTTCTCCGCGGGCCTTAACGAATTCCATACCCGCTGGAAGGCTGCAATGAAGGCTTTTCTACAAGAGCAGTTCAACGCAGCCGAAGCGGAGGAACGCGCTTACCGCCTCTTCGCCGAGTACCAGGGGAGTGTGATCCTCTATAAGCTTTATCAGGACGTCGATCACCTCCATCGCTTCCGCGAGCGGGCGATCCAATCGCTTCAACTCCCCATCTACCTCAGCCAAGTATGAATGCCCGTAAACTACTCTTCCGGGGGTTATGTATCGTCCTCAATGCGGTGTCCTACGTAGCCCCCCGGCAGGCGGGTAACCTGACCTTTAACATCTTTGCAACCCCGCCTAAACCAAACGTCCGGCCGAAGGAGCGTGACTTTCTTGCTACCGCGGAGCGCCATGACTTTAGCCATCGGGGGAAACAGATCCCCGTATTTGTTTGGGGCCCAAAAGATGGGCCGGTCGTGCTCTGTTCTTACGGTTGGGGGTACAATGCCGGCCGTTGGCGCCACTACGCCCCCGGGCTCGTCGAAGCCGGCTACCGGGTAGTCGCCTTCGACCCGATCGGCCATGGCTACGCGGATAGCGGGCAACTTAATTTCCCCTTACTCGTGGATATCGATCGGGAGTTGCTGAGAAGGCTGGGCGGCTGCGAACTCGCGCTCGTCCACAGCTTCGGGGGTGGGTGCCTGATCGAAGCGATCGCGGGCTTGGATCGAAAGTATCACCCGAAACGGATGTGCGTGATGGGTGTTTTCTCCGAGGTGCGCTGGATCTTCCTGACGTTTACAAAAAGCCTTGGTTTACGCGACGTCATATTCAGCCACCTGGAAAAGAAAATCGAGTCTTTTTCCGGCCGGCCGCTCGACGACTACGACGTGGCCCGCCACACCAGCCGACTCTCCCACATCCAAGCCCTGATCATCCACGACCCGCAAGATGCGACCACGGCCTTTCGTAACGCCGCACGTAACCATAGCCACTGGCGGGGTAGTGCGCTCTACCGCGCAAACGGCGCCGGCCACCACCTGGGGACGGCCGAAACCACCCGCTACGTGCTGGATTTCCTCATCGAAGGCAACCTGCCTAGTGACGCAATTATCAACAATGGCGATCTAGCACCGATGCCGGCTATCATCACGGTGGAGGACCTCACCGTAAGCGGTGGCATAAGTGACTACTATCAGTGATGCCTCCGGCCCGGAGGCTATCAACTATCACCCCATCAATCCGTTGCTAAAGGGAAACCAAAATACATCCCCTCATGCCCATACGCTTAGGCGATACCGCCCCGAATTTCGACGCCCAAACCACCGAAGGAAACATCAATTTTTACGACTGGGCCGGCGATAGCTGGGTCGTTCTGTACTCTCACCCCTCCGACTATACCCCCGTCTGTACCACTGAGCTCGGCCGCACCGCCGCCCTCAAGGAAGACTTCGAAAAGCGCAGCGCAAAAGTGATCGCCCTTTCCGTAGACGACCTCGACAGCCACCACGGCTGGGTCAGCGACATCGAGGAAACCCAGAACGTGAAGATGAACTTCCCCATCATCGCCGACCACGACAAGAAAATCGCCGTCGCCTACGACATGATCCACCCGGGAGCCGACGCCAAATTTACCGTTCGTAGCGTGTTCGTCATCGACCCACAGAAGAAAGTCCGCCTCACGCTGACCTATCCCCCCGCAACCGGGCGTAACTTCCAGGAGATCCTCCGCGTCCTCGATAGCTTACAGCTCACGGACAACTACTCCGTAGCCACCCCGGTGGACTGGAAAGATGGCGAAGACGTCGTCGTCTCCCCCGGCATCAAGACGGAGGACATCCCCGATAAATTCCCCAAAGGGCATAAGGTGATCAAGCCTTATCTGCGGACTACTCCTCAACCAAATCGCTAGCGGAGCTAACAATTTGTAGCGGGTAGGGCGGGCTTTTAGCTCTATAGCAGGTAGTTGGGTAGTGGCCGCCCTGCTCAGTTAATAAAGCCTGAAGAGCGCCCTACCCGCTAAAATAATCAGCGCAACTGATCATTTTCCCTCATAAGTCATCTTAACCAACCGCAGCTTATTCCGGTGCTCACTGGGTAAGATTAGCTCGTTGGCGGCTACCTGTACGCCATCCCGGAAGCGGAGGCGGAGATCCAGGTCGCGGGTGTTAAATAGGCTGTTGCGGTCGAATTCGCCGCGGCCGTTGACGACGTACTCGCTGACGGTGTTCTCCAGCCGGATGTCGTCGTTGAAAAGGAAGCGGAGGCTGCGGGGGTTCGTCATGAGGAAGAAGCCGGAGTAGACGCCACCGTCGTCCTGGCTGTACTGCTTTTTGTGGAGAATGTTGTTCCAGTGTGCGCGGCCATCGGGGTGAATGCTGAATACGAGCATTTCGTCGTAATGGTAGTCTACCAGTGGGCGGATGCCGTAGTCCGTAATGATCTGCGTACGGCTGGCGGCGCTGCGCCGCTCCAGTTGGCGGTTGCGCTCGGTGATCAATAACGCGCCCCCGTCGTGCCGTAGGATCAGGTCGCGGACGGAAAGCTCGTTGATGCCGGGGTTCCGCTTATTGAATTTCTTGCCCTCGACGTTTTTGATGAGTGGTAGCGGAAAAGGCTTAAAGGCCGGTTTTGTCGCGCCGGGGGAGGTGGGGTCGATACGCAGCCAAAAGTAGCCATCGGCCCGGGTAAAGTCCTTAGCGGTATACAGCCCCGCCCCGACGAGTTGCTCGTTCCGATTGTCATAGCGGAAAAACATGTCGTAGGTGAGGCTATCGCCCATACTGACCTCGAAGCTAGTGGCGGGGTCCGATTCGTTAATGCGGTGGATCTCGAAGCGGTGCTCTTTGCGCTTACTGCGAAAGTTGTCGCGTTCGACGACGAAGTAGAGGTCGCCGCTATTGCTCAATTCCGCCTGTAGAAAATCTTCGCCGAAGAAGAATTTATCCGGCGATAGTTCGCGGTCGAAAAGAAGTTCCATCTTCATTAGGTCGATCCCGATGGTACGCACCTTACTTCCGCTTTCGGTGAAGAAGACGGTCATTTTGGTCTCGTCTTCGCTGAAATAAACTTCGTCTTCCGGCGAGGTGACGAACAGCCCGAAATCTACCAGCGTCACGCTATCCTGTAAGTTACCGGCTGGGTTGTACAGATCGAGTTGGAGGCGGTTGCGGCCGGATTCGCGGAAGAGGTAGGCCAGGTAAAAGCCGGTACCGTCCTGCTTGGCTACGGTCTCGATTACCCGGACGTTACGGCCACGCGGTTCCAGCTCCTTCTCCCACGTTTGGTTCATGCCGCGGTCGTAAGCCGTCAGGAAGTGCTTTGTATCTCGATCCTGTAACAGAAGGGTTTGCCCGCCAAGCTTGCCGATCAAGGTGTACTCGGTGTCGCTACGCATGGTGAGTTCGTCGCTGACGGTAAGTACTTGGGCCCCGACTGAGTCGGGGCGGGTGGCTACTACGATAAAGGCAAGGATCAACAGGAAAGAACGCATACCAGAGCTTTGTACAATTACTCAAAGTAGACGAAAAAACCGGCTTCGTAGTTGTGAGCACGCCACGCTCCGGTCAAGTTGCTTACCCTTTTCCGCTAAAAGTCCATATTCAACCGCAGGTTGATGCGGCGGCCGGTCAGGCGGTTCGGAACGGCGTATTGCTGCAACCCGATTGTTTTGATCCAGGTATTCCCGGCCTGGTTAGCGACCTGCATGAGGTTGAATACCTCCAGGCTGAGAAAGGTCGAGCGACTGAAGTTCAGGAAGCTGTTGCGCCGCGCCTTTTCCCGGTGGTAGAGCCGCCAACTGAAGCCGATGTCGATACGGTGGTAGGTGTCGAAGCGCAGGGCATTGCGGAAGACGGTGTTGTTACCCTGAATGCCGAAGGGTAAGCCACCACCTACCGTGAGGCGGACGTGGGTACGGAAGTTCTCGTTGTTGCGGAGGTAATCCTGAAAAAACAGGCTCACGTTGAAGAGCTGATCGGTAGGCCGCGGTACGGTCTCTACGATATTGAATAGGGCCGTATCCGCCTCAACGTCCCTACCGGTGACTTCCCGGTGCTGGATACCGGTCAGTTGCTCCCTGGCCTGTAGAAGGCTGACGTTAAGCCAGGAGTCCGCCCCCGGTACGAACTCCCCGTTGAGTCGAAAGTCGAGCCCGGCTACGTAGCCCGTCGCATCGTTCTCGCCCGAGTACTGGATGCGGACGTTTTCGATCTCGTAACTCACCAGGTCCCAGAGGGATTTGTAGTAGGCTTCGGCGATGAAGCGGAACTTCTTCGGGTTGCGTTTGCCGTAGTAGAAGTCCGACGTGATCCCCCCTACGACGTGGGCTGACTTCTGACTGCGTAGGTCGGTATTGATCGTGCCGTCGGGCCGCCGCAACTCCCGGTAAAAGGGGGGCTGGACGTAGAGGCCACCGGCTAATTTGTAGCTGACGTCCGCCGAGCCACCGAGTGGTTTATAGAGAATTTGCCCGCGGGGGCTGATATCGAGGTCGTCGTTCAAATCCCAGTAAGTAGCCCGCACGCCGGCGCTGATGCGCAGGTCGAAGCGATCGGGCCGGCGGACGGTCCAGGTATCCTGCAGGAAGCCGCTGAAGCGGGTACTGTTGATCTCGTTTTCCGTCTTTAGCACGCTGAACAGTTCGACGGCTTCCTGATTGAACGGCAAGCTGTAACCGGCCGAGTCCAATCGCTCCCATTCGTTGAGGTAATCATTGACGATCTCGTGTTGCGCTTTTGCCGACCATTGGAGGAAGTGACTGCGACTCGCTCCATCCTTGCTCTTGTCGATCTCCAGCCCGCCCTGAAACTCTGCGTTGTAGACCTGAATATCCAAGAAATTACGTACGAATTCCTGCTGCGTTCCCGAACCCAACTCATTGACCACCTCGCCGAAAGAGTCGCTGCCCAAGTCGGTATCCAACTGCCCGAGGCTGTAGTCTCCCCCGATAGCAATCGCTTCGTTTTCGTCGCTCCGAAAGGCGGAGGTGAGTAGGCGGAGGAATAAGGGATTCGTCTTGCGCTCGGGGATGTAGGTCAGTGACAAGCCACCCATCTGCGTCAGGAAATCGTCCTGCTCCCCGCCCTCGAAGGCCGTAAACAACTGTAGCGTCTCAAAGAATCCGCCGAAAGCCGTGCTGCGGGTGGTAGGGGAGAAGTTGTAGACGCTCCGGTTGTAATTGGCCAGCAGGCCTAATTGTAGCTGGGGGGTAAAGTCGTAGGTCAGGTAAGTCTGGATGTCCGCGAAGTTGGGGATGTACTCGCCGCCGGTCTCCAGGGTACCGAGTAAGTAGCGGGTAGTCTTGTAGCGCGCGCCGACGAGGTAGCGAAACTTCGTCAGTCCGTTACTATTTGGTCTGGTTGCCCCCTCGATGTGCGCCGACCCGCCGAGGAAGCTCGCCTGCAAACTGGCACGTAAGCTATCCGGGCGTTTGTACTTGATGTCCAGCACCGAGCTGAGCTTATCGCCGTAGCGTGCATCGAAGCCACCGGAGCTGAAACTCAGCGAACGGGTGAGGTCGAGGTTGGCAAAGGTCAGGCCCTCCTGCTGGCCGGCGCGGATGAGCTGGGGGCGGTAGATCTCGAAACCGTTGACGTAGACCAGGTTCTCGTCGTAGTTGCCGCCGCGGACGTTGTACTGGCTGGTCAGCTCCCCGCCGGCGCCGCTACTTACACCCAGGGCGATGCTGGGCAGGATGCTTTCGAGGTTACCGGTAGTGGAAGGTAGCAGGCGAAGGGCTTCCGGCTGCTCACGAATCATCCCGCCCTCTTCGATTTTACTCTCCCTCACGATCACTTCCAGTTCGCTTTCCACCGGGGCGAGGGCTACGTCGATCTGTTTGTTGCTGCTCGCGGGGAGTTCACTGACGTTCACCCTGGTCTCCCGGTATCCTAACCGGCTAAAAACCAATACGAAACCTTCCCCCGCCGGGACGCTGATCAGATAGCGACCATTTTCGGCGGACTCCGCCGCGCGCGTCGTGCCGTCGATGTAGATCGTTGCGAAGTCCACCGCCCGCTCGTTCACCAGGTCGGTGACCCGCCCGGAAATGGTGGCGTTGCCCACCTGAGCCGATCCGTAGCCACCGATCGAAACCAGTAGAGACAGTAATAATAGGAGTCGGGGGGTAGCGAAAGCGGTAAGGTTCATGCAGTGAGCGCGGGTTCTCCGAGGGGGGGAACGGTAAAGGTAGGCAAACGGGTATGGCTCGTTGCTATAATCTGCCGGCCTTACGGCCCGGTGTCCTGGCCCATACAATCCCTCCGAGCGCGGCAGCCGCGGCAGCCGCCAACCCCAACGCCGCAAAGCTGAACCAAAGACTACGCCACTCCGCTAAAAAACCGAGGATGGCCGGGCTGGCAATGAAGCCCACGTACCCCATGCCCGCTACTACGGCGATGCCTTCCGCCGCGCTGATGCCCCGTGCCCGCCCCGCCAAACGGAACAGTTCGGGAATGACGACGGAGAAGCCCAGGCCGACCAGCGCAAAGCCGATCATGCTGAGAAAAAAGTGGCGGACAGGGTCAGGCCGAACCCCAAGGACGCTAACGTACAGCCACCGATGATGAGGGCGAAGCTGCCGAAACGGGCACTGATGCCGTCGCCCAAAAACCGACCCAGGGTCATCGTAGCCGAAAAAGCGACAAAACCGTAGCCGGCCAGTTGGTCGCTACCTACTTGTACTACGTCGAGGAGGTAAAGTTTACTCCAATGCTCCACCGCCCCCTCGCTGCCCATAACGATCATCGATAGCAGGGTCAGGCCAAGAAGCGGTTTGACGAGCGCGAAGTCGAACTTACCTTCTTCGGCCTCGACCCGCTGCCTGCCGCGGTGATTGATGTAGCTGCCGGCCAGTAAGCCGTTGGTCAGTAACAGAAAAGCGAACACAAGGTAGAAGTGGTACTGCGGCTCGCTGAAGTAGGGGATCAACCAACTGCCGATGCCGGCCCCCAGTACCCCACCGAGGCTAAAAAAGCCGTGCGCCGCCGACATGAAATTTCCCTCGTCTTCCTGCTCGATCTCACTCATCAGGGCGTTCATGCCGATGTCGGTGAGGCTGACCACCAAACCCGCCAGGTAGAGCGCCACGCAAAGCGCCACGTAGCTACCCATCTGCACCGGCAGGCACATCGCCGCCGAAAAACCCAGGATGGCCAGAAAGCTCCCGCGCCCCAGGCCGACCGCGCCGAGGATGCGGGCCGCGAAGGGAATCATCGTCAGCAAACCCGCACTGAAACAGAATAAGGCCAGCCCAATCTCCCCCTCCGAAAGGCCGAGCTCGTCGCGCACCGTGGGCAGGTACAGGACCCAGGTGCCCACGACGATATTAAGGCTGGCGTAGATCCACGCCGGGGCGAAGTACCGCCGGCGGCTGAGAATTAATAACAGTGACTTCATTAGCGATGGGGTGCCGCAAAATACGACGCTATCCAGTAGAACTGTCCCACCCGGTTGCCCTCGGTTTAGCGCACATACACGCGCCGCGCATCCCCCGCCGCGGCGGAAACTACGTACCAGCCCTGCGGTAATCCACCAAGCTGTAAACCCCCATCCGCCGCTAAGTTCCGCGCCACCGGCCGGCCCAGAGCATCCGTTACCCGCACCGCTTCGGCTCCCCTGATGTAAACCTGCCCGGAGGTAACCGTCGGGTAAACCGCGAATGCACTACCGAACGTGACCGCCCGCACTGGTGAGAGCGCCTCCGACCCATCGTAATCCACCATCCGCAAACGGTAAAAGTTGGCCCCCGCCGCCGGTGCGCTATCGGAGAAGGAATAATCCGAAGCGCCACCGGATACGTTACCGAGTGGGTTCCACCCCCCCGCCAGGCTCTTCCGCTCTACGGCGTAGTGGCTAAACCCCACCTCATCCGTCACCGACCAGTTCAGTTCTACGGATTTGGCTTCCTTGCGCGCGGTGAAGTCGACCAGGGTTACCGGTAGCTCCTGAAGCGGGAAGGTGACCTGGAGTTCCATCGTCACCGGCAGGTGGTCGGACATGAAGTAGAGGGATTCCAGAACGCCGCGCGGCACCCCACTGGAATTGCCGGGGTCGTTGATGGCCCGGTTGAATAGCTCGCCGTTATTGCCCGGCACTTCGTAGGTGCCTTCGCGGTAGGCGACGTTCATCGTTTCGTTTTCGATCGGGCCGTTCATCAGCAGGAAGTCGAAGCGACTATCCATACCGCCCGGGATACCACAGGCGTAGCTTTGGGTGCCGGAGACTCGGCTTGCCTGGGTGTGGATGTCGGCGAAATCGACGTTGTTGTCCCAATCCCCCGGGGCGTCCGCCGGGTCGAACCAGGGGTTAGCGCCGTTGAGCATGGTTTGGTAGGCCAGTTCACTGGACTGATAGAAATTCATGTCTCCGCCGATAACGGCATTGTCTATCTCGAAGCCGTCGAAGGCCGCTTGGAAGGTAGCGACGTCTTCGGCGCGGCGGGCCCGGTCGGGGTCCGGGTTACCGGCTTTGAGGTGGGCCACGAAGAAGTCTACGAAAACCGTATCGGGGGCGGTGGCGATCTTCGGGTCATTCATCCGCATCCGGTAGCGGCTGATGTCACGGGTATTGGTTTCGACTACGGACTGCTCTACCAGCGTCATCTTCGCCGAGTTGTAGTAGAGCATGTTGTTGAGGTTCTTGACGATGGTGGAGGTGTTCTCCAGGAACCGGGCCGCCTCGTAGTTCGGGTCGAGCCCCTTCAGCGCTGCGATGATGGCGTCGCTTCCGATCTCATCCTGTAACTCGCAGACCATGATCACGTCCGGTGCCACGTATTCGACGATGTTGACCAGCGTATCCTGGCGGTCGGGTAAGACGATGTCGTCGGCGGCTTCGCAGCGGTCGCGGCCATTCGGAAAGTTGAGCAGGTTGTAGGCCATCACTTTGACGGTGATCTCGTTCGGGCAGGTGGCGACGGCTTCCAGCGGGGCGCTCGCTTCCAGTAGGCCGGGTGAGTTAGCGGCGACGTCAAAAGCAGCGGGTTGCTGTGCGACCAGTTGGAGGGTTAGGCAGCCGGCGGTCGCGGCGGTCGCGCTGCCACCCACTACCGTAGGGTCGTCGGTGCCGATCGTAATTTCGTCCGTAAAGGTCTCGGCGACGAACCCGTTGACATCCGTCGCGCAGGCGGTAACGGTAAAGGGGGCCATCGACTCGATGCAGGTGGGTGGGAGCTGCGTAAAGGTCAACTGCGTCGGTTGCACGGTGCACGTACCCGACCCGAGGCAGATATTATCCAGGTAGAAAGTGCCACCGGCCCGTTCCGTCATGATCCAGCGCACGTAAACGTCGAAGGGGGCTATCGCCTGGTCTTCGGGCAAGTCGGCCGCTACCGTCATGTATTGCTTCTGTGCCGGGCCGATACCCGTGGCACTGACCGTCTGAAAGGTCTGCCAGGTACTGACCTCATCGGGTGTTTGCGTCCACTGTACCTCCACCGTGAAGTTGCTGGTGTTGCCGCTTGCGTGCCAGTCGAAAGTCACCGTACCGGCGCAAGTCAGCTCCGGTGAGGTCGTAAATTCGCCGGTGGTATTGAAGCCCATGGCGCGGCCGTTCTGCTCGCCGCAGCTGGAACAAACGTTACCGATATTGGGGGAGCCGCCGCCCCGTACCCAGCCATCGGGTGGGTTGGCATTACTGCCCGTCTCCCAGTCTTGGGTGCCGAGGTCACAGGTATTTTGGGCGAGTACGCAGGTGCTAGCAATCGTGATGAGGAGCAGGGCAAACAGTGCCCTAGGTTTGCGGGAAGTCACTAAATTCATGAGAGGAAGTCGTTAATGCCCTCTCAAGGTACGTAGCTTCAGCCATAATATTCGGGGTAAAGACCGAACGTGAGTTCCGCCTGCCGCGCGCAGCGTTCCAGCGCCGACTGGCTCTGAATGGCGGCGTTAAGTCCTTTTCGGAATTCCGGCCACAGCGTTTTAGGCAGTTCGGCACAGGCGGAATAGAAGTGGAAAGCCGGTAGGGCGGCCAGGTCGGGGCACTGCCGGAGCAAACGGGCAATCACCCGACCACCGAGCGTGGATCCGATCAATACGTACATGCTACCCCATGCTTCCGGCGCAGCGGATACCGCCGGAAAAGTAGCGGCGGCAGGTTTGCCGGTCAGCTGTAGTACCCTAACGTCCCGTCGGGCGGCATCGCTCAGGCTGTCGGTTACCTCCCGGTACGGCCGCGTAGCTGCGGGGGCGGTACGAAAAGCTTCCCGGGCACCGGCCCACACCCGGGCGGTAGTAAGGATGAGTCGTTGGTAGCGAGCCAAGCTCACGGACTGCCGGCGGAGGTCGCCCCCGAGCAACAGCTTTTCCGTAGCGGTGTGTGCTTTATGCGTACGTGCCTTCAAGTAAGCGCTCGCTTCGGTCATACCTCGAGCTCCAGTACCTTTTGCAGGGCATCCTGGATGGCCGCTTTGCCCTCGAAAGATGCTTCGGTATTGGATAATAGATAGATAGCCTTTTGTAGCATCAACGAGCGTTGCTGGCGTTTCTCGGATTGGGCGTCGGCGGCGAGTTTGCGTTCGCGCGCCCGTTCGAGGGCGGTGGTGACGCTGCCTTCGAGGCGCTCCATCTTGTCTTTGAGTACGTAGCCGTTGGCACCGCGCAAGACGGCTTCGGCGGCCTTCTGCTCGTTGTTGAGCTGGCCGGTAACGAAGACGAAGGGTAGGTGGGGGAAGTGCTCGCGTACGTACAGCAACGCCTCCAGGCCGTTGTAGCCGGGTAGGTGGTAGTCGGCGAGCATAATGTCGTAATCCGTCCAGTGGACGCGCTCGGAAAATTCCGCTTCGCTTTTAGCTACGGTAATCATGGCGCTGGGGGCAAACTTCAGGATGGCCCGCTTGGTCAGCTCGGCATCTACGGGACGGTCTTCCAGCAGAAGCACGTTTATAACTCTATCAATCATCCTGCAGGGTAGTATGGTTTGCCTTCGGTTACTTAAAGATTCGTGCAGCGGCCGCCACAACTCGTGGTCGGCCTTTAGGCTTGGTATGATAAGCTACGTGATGGCGAACCGCCGACGTAGAGGACGAAAGTACGTTGATTTGCTTCAGATGGGCAAGTTGCCCCGGATTTTCCAGGTGGCCGAGGGCTTTGATTTCCGTCAGTCAGGCATTTTGCTGGTTATCCTGCTCGACGAGTTCCTGTAAGTTGCCGGGCAGGCGAATTTCGAAGGTGGTGCCTACGTTCGGCTTGCTGTCTACGTCTATGTCACCGTAGTGCTTTTGCACGATCCGTTGGGCAATGGCCAGGCCGATACCGCTGCCTTCGTACTCTTCCTCACTCACCAGGCGCGTAAACGGGGTAAAAATCGAGCCGGCGTGCTTGACGTCGAACCCGATACCATTGTCCTCGATTTCAATGGATACGCCCTCATCGAGTTGCCTCGTGCGCACGGTGATGTAGGAGGCCACCTCTTCGCGACGGTACTTGACCGAGTTACTCAGGAAGTTTTGGAACAACTGCCAGAGGAGCGTGTGATCGCCGATAACGTACTCTACGTCGAGGTGCTTGTTAAGCGCCACATCTTGTTGGATATGGCTGGACTGCCATACTTCGTCTAGTAAAGTAGGGAGGTGGATGGCTTCCACCCGTAGCCGACCGCTACCAATGCGGGAGAATTCGAGGATGCCATTAATGAATGTATTCATCCGGTCGACACTGGATACAATGGTGCGAAGGGCGGATTGGCCGAAGTCGTCCAGGCGGTCACTGTAGTCTTCCTGTAAGATCTTCGCGTACCCTTTAATGCCACGCAGGGGCGCCCGCAGATCGTGACTTACCGTGTAACTGAAACTCTGTAGTTCTTCGTAGGCGGATACCAGCTTGTTGTTGAGGTGGCGCATCTCCTGGTATTTGACCAGGATGACCTCCTTAATATCATTGCGCAGGGCGAGGGCGTTATCAAGATGATGTTGGGCCCAGGGGCGTGCCTCACCGCTCGTAGTCTGGACGTATTTGGCGAAGGAGAGGTGGGGGTGCAGGCGGACCTTGCCGTCCACTATTTCTTTGCGCTGCTCCGGCCGGCCGCCCCAGGCGAGTTCTCTGATGGTTTCCGGGCGGAACCAGACCAGGTGCTCCGCCGGCTCTTTAGAGATACGGATACTGAGTAAGCCCGCCGGGGCGGTTGAAAAATTTTTCGCCGGGGCGTAGAGCCGGTAAAGGGATGCCGTGGAAAAAATATTGCTGGGCTGTTGCTCGAGAAAACCCAGTAGCAGAGATAGCTCCTTTTCCTCGGGGCAGGAGCCGATGCGTAGGATGTGGTCTTCGATGAGCAGCGCGGCCCCGTCGGCTTTCATCAGTGAGAGCAGCATTTCCTCGTTTTCCTGGATAGGAGTCACGATATCCTGCGCCTCGATGAGCCGGTCGACCAATCTGGCTCGCAGTAAACTGGTGCTTAGGACGTTATTTCGAAACGACGCGGTCTGGTGAAGGGCAAGGTGGCCGGAGAGGATGCGGCCGAAGAGACCGAGGAGTTTGCGGAGGCGGAAGTCGATCGACCGCGGCGCTTCGTGGTGGCAAGCGAGCAACCCCCATAGCTTTCCGTTCACGGTTACGGCGATGCTCAAACTGGCGCCGACGCCCATGTTCCTGAGGTACTCGAGGTGGATCGGAGAGACCCCACGGTTACCCGCCGTGCTTAGGTCGATCGGCGTCCTGTCGTCCGTGATGAGGAGGCTGTCGCAGTCTGCGACGGTGCTGGTCACCATGCGAACTTGCTGGCGCAGGTAGAGCTCCCGCGCCTGCTTCGGGATGTCGGTATGGGGATAGTGGAGGTGGAGGAAAGACTCCATCCCCTCCCGGCGTGCCTCCGCGACGACTTTACCGTTGTATTCTTTATCGAACTCGTAGAGGTAGACTCGATCGTAGCCGGTCAGGCGCCGTACTTCTTGCACCGTGGTGGCGTGAAGCTCCGCCACGTCCGAGCCGGAGAAGGATTGGATCCGGGCGAGCGATCTATCCACTTGCATCAGAAAAGCCGTGGTGCCGAACTGCTCGTCGCGATCTTCGAACTCCAGAATGAGCAGTTCCCCCTCTTGGTTGACGACCAGATTCTTACGTACCGACCCATCCGTGGAACGGTGATAATGCTCGAATGGGTTAACGGTATCGAAGCTCGACGCAGCACTCGCTTGCCTAATCAGATCCATGCTTTCACTTCCCAACACTGCACCTGCGTCCTCGCCCAAAAGATCTTTAGCGGAGCGGCCGAATAGCTCGTGGCAGTTCTCCGAAGCTCCTTTGATCCTGAGTGAATCGGCGTACAACACCAGCAGGACCGCCCCGTGTTGGCAGGAGCGAATAAACCGTAGGGGTTCCGCGTCACAATTGGTGAGGTCGTAATCGATCGTGTAACGCATAGGGGGCATGTCTAACGGCTCAAGCGGTCAAATAAACGACAAAAAGTAACGCTAGTTTATTGCCGGCCTTATCTTGCGGCGGCAAACTGCTATAACAATATGTATCCTAGCCTATACGACCCGACCGTGACGCAAACCGCCCTGGAACGCATCGAACGCCTCGGCCCGGAAACACGAGCGGACTGGGGTAAAATGTCGGTCGACCAGATGCTGGCCCATCTCAATGTCGCCTACGATATGGAGACCGGCGCATTACCGGTAAGCAACAACTTTCTGATGCGCTTTATCTTAAAGACTTTCGTCAAGAAGGCGGTCGTCGGCCCGAAGCCCTACCCGAAAAACGGGCGCACGGCCCCGGCCTTCGTGATCAGCGACCGGCGGAATTTCGAGCAGGAGAAGGCTAAGTTAATGAACCATATGAACCGCTTTCGGAGGAACGGTGCGGCCCACTACGAAGGAAAAGAGAACGTTAGCTTCGGAAAACTGACCGCCAGTGAGTGGAACGTCCTTTACTACAAGCACCTTGACCACCATCTGCAACAGTTTGGCGTCTAGTAACCAGGTACAATCCCTCAACGCATTGATCCGACTTTCTTTCGTGTTGGCTTTTGCCTTCCTGACTTCCTGTACCAGTCAGGAGGAGCGCGTAAACATCCGCCTGACGATGAAGGAACGCAGTGCCCTGGACGCCCGCGTGATCAACCACATGGACAGCCTCCGCCCCGCCCTGGAAGCGAGTTGCACCGCCACCCGGGAAGACCGCATCGTGGCCGCTACCGATAGCATCGTCCAGCGCCGGATGGAGGAAGAAGCGCGCATGCGCGCCCGTATCCCCGAATCCCTTCGTCAATGAGGTGGTTATTGTTATCCGTAATGATGCTAACCGGTTTGTTGACCGGTTGCCGCGACCGTCGCCCGGCGGGGGAGGCCTACATCGAATCGCTATTCGACGAGCGAATCGACCTGCTCACCGCGAAGATCGAGCGGCAGTGCCGGGAGGAAGTGCTGACCAAAGCCCAATCCCGCGCGGATTCCCTCCTCATCGAACGCGCCCGGCGGATGCGGCGGATCGATGGGCGGCCACCCCGCCCCACACGGCCGGGGATGCCGGTGGTCAAAGTGCTTTCCGCTCCCCTGCCGCTACGGCCGCTGTTCCCTTTCGAGATTCGGTTCGATACGCTGCTGCGCGATAGTCTGCTACAGGATAGCTTGCTGCGGGATAGCTTGTTGCAATTGCGGGATGTTCCGGAGCGATCTATTCCTTTAAATCTTCCGCAGTTAGGCCGGTGAATTGAAGGACTTTCTCAAGTAATTCACCACTAGCTAGCATTGCTCTTGCAATTGCGAGCTTGCTGTTTTTTACGCCCTGCTTCATACCGCGTTCGATGCCTTGCTCGATACCCCGCTCAATGCCTTGCTCTATGCCACGCTCGATACCTTGCTCTATGCCACGCTCAATACCTTGTTGAAAGCCTTCTTCGTGACCCTGCTTTAAACCCTTCTCTAGGCCCTGTTTCAAACCATCTTCAAGTTTAGCCCGCATGATATTCATGTGGTCGCGGTGGTGCTTCAGATCCACCTCATAAGCGTGTCGTTCGGCGCGGGAGAAGCGACCTACCTGGGAAATTTCGAACATCTTATCGAATACACGTTCGCGTAAGGCGGCGGGGCGCTCTTCGAGGTTCGACATGTGCCGAAAGAGGTAGAGCCACTTGTCCATTTGGGTGGTGAGCTGCTCGGCGGATTTCTCGAACTTGGAGAGCTCGATGAATAGGTAGCGGATCTTGTCGGAGAAGACCTTGTTGTTACCATCCTTCAGTACTACGTGGTGGACGTACTGCTCCGTGTCGGCGTACATCGCTAGCCCGAAGTTCATCAGGCAGATGGTGTAGACGGGCTTAAGCCGGAAGTCCCAATCACCGCGTTTGCCCTGGGTTTGGATCAGGTAGGAGGAGTAGAAAACGGCACGGTCCACGAAGTAGGGCTGGCGATCGCGCTGTAGCTCGACGATGAAGTGCTCTCCGCTATCCGTGGTGCAATACAGGTCGTAAATACCTTTGCGCTCTTCGGGGCCGAAACCAAGTTGCTCGCTCTGCATGTACTGTAGATCGACTATGGGAGCGGTGTCGGAGAGAATATCGTTAAGGAAAGAGATGAGTATGTCTTTGTTCGGCTCTTCGCCGAACAGCTTTTTGAACCCGAAATCCGACAGCGGATTCAGGTACCTGGCGTGAATATCCATACGGTAAAACAGGGGGGGTGTTAAAGGGGGTGTTATATCGGTGCCCATAATACGGTAACATTGGATTTAATCCAAAGTTAAGCCGCGCAATTCGCATCCGCTACCTCTACACTTACCAGGCTATCGGCGTTGATACTCATTAAACGCATCTCCACTACGTGGTTAACCCAGGCCGCCCCCGCCGGAAAGGAGACTTTGACGTAATTATCCGTAAAACCGTGTAACACGCCTTCCGTTTTGGATCGCTCTAGTAGCACTGGCCTGACCTCGCCGACGTGCCGCTCGTAGTGCGCCCGTAGCTTCTTTTCGCTCAGGATCTTCAGCATTTTGTTGCGCTGCTTGCGTACATGCATCGGTACGGCCTCTTCCATCTCCGCCGCCGGGGTATTGGCTCTTTCCGAATAGGTAAAAACGTGGAAGTAACTAACGTCCAATTCCTGGACGAATCGGTAGGTCTCCAGGAAGTCCGCATCGGTTTCGCCGGGGAAGCCGACGATGAGATCGACACCGATGCAGGCGTGGGGCATGACCTGACGGATGTGCGCTACGCGCTCGGCGTAGAGTTCTCTACGGTACCGGCGGCGCATTTGCGCTAGCTGTTTGTTGTTGCCGGATTGCAGGGGCATGTGGAAGTGAGGTGCAAACCGTCGGGAGCGAGCCACGAAGTCGATCAGCTCGTTGGTACACAAATTGGGTTCGATGGAGGAGATGCGAAATCTGGTTATGCCATCTACCGCATCCAGGGCCACGGCGAGGTCACTGAAGAGGGCTTCCTTGCGTGGTCGCCTACCTTCGATTACCTGGGTGCCGTTGCCGAAGTCACCGATGTTGACCCCGGTCAGCACGATCTCCTTCACCCCCTTCGCCGCGATCGCTTCGGCATCCGACACGATCTGCTCGACGGTTGCGCTGCGGGATCGACCACGGGCCAACGGAATGGTGCAGAAGGTGCATTTATAGTCACAGCCATCCTGTACTTTCAAGAAGCTGCGGGTGCGGTCCCCAAAGCTGAAACTGCTGATGAATTGGTCGGCGGTGCTTACCTCGCCCGCCTGTACGAGGCCCTTTCCCGGCCCCGCCGTCAGGCCATCGATGTAGTCGAGGATGCGGAACTTTTCCGCCGCGCCGAGCACGAGGTCCACCCCGTCGATATTCGCGATTTCCTCGGGTTTGAGTTGAGCGTAACACCCGACTACTACGATCATGGCCGCCTCGTTCGCCGTCATTGCCCGGCGAACGATGTTTCGGCACTTTCGGTCGGCGAAGTCGGTGACCGAGCAAGTGTTGATGACGACGACGTCCGCCCCGGCCCCGAAGGGAATCGCCTGATAGCCCGCCTCGGTGAACTGGCGGCTGATGGCGCTGCTCTCGGAATAATTGAGTTTGCAGCCCAGGGTGTAGAAGCTAACGGTTCCGGTAGTCACGGCGGGATTGGATTGAGGGGGCAAATTTACGAAATACGTTGTTCTGGTATACAAACTGCCTTCCTACCTTCGCACCCATGTACAAAGACAAAAAGGTCGTCGTCGTAATGCCCGCCTACAACGCCGCCCTCACGCTGGAAAAAACCTACCGAGAGGTACCCCGCGATCTGGTGGACGAGGTAATACTCTGTGATGACGCCAGTAAGGACGAGACCAGCGTGCTGGCCCGTTCTCTTGGAGTCGACCACGTCATTACCCACCCGACGAACAAGGGCTACGGGGGCAACCAAAAATCCTTGTACAACAAAGCCTTGGAAATTGGGGCGGACATCGTGATCATGGTGCACCCCGACTATCAGTACACCCCCCTGCTGATTCCTACCATGTGCAACATCATCGGGGAAGGTTTGTATCCGGTCGTACTCGCCAGCCGCATCCTCGGGAAGGGGGCGTTGAAGGGGGGGATGCCCCTTTACAAGTACGTAGCCAACCGCTTCCTGACCGCCACCCAGAATATTCTAATTAACTACAAGCTTTCGGAATACCATACGGGTTACCGGGCGTTCAGTCGCGAGGTACTTCAGACCATCGACTTCAATGCGAACGACGATGACTTCGTATTCGACAACGAAATGCTCAGTCAGATCATCTACCACCGCTTCGACATCGCCGAGGTGACCTGCCCCACCAAGTACTTCGATGAGGCCAGTTCGATCAACTTCCTGCGCAGCTCGAAATACGGGCTGGGTGTCCTGCGCGTGAGCGTCGTCCACCGCTTGAATCGGTGGGGGCTTTTGCGTTCGCGGATCTACGGTTCTACTCCTCAAGATTCGTGAGGACGGGGGGCGTCGTTTTAAGATAACCACACCTTCTTACTTGGCCCTCACCGTACAGTTGTTGAAGGTACTACTGCGCGCGCGCAAGTTCGCTATCACGGGCCGACTGGTGCTGCGACGTCATACGGAATGCTACCGGAGAGATTAAATTAATTCCTCTTCCCGTAATTTCTGCTGTTCGCCGCTCGCCATGGTTTTTACGGAATATTCGCCGCTGGCTACCTCCTGGCTGCCGATGATCACAACTTTTGGTACGCCGCGCTGGTCGGCGTACTTCATCATTTTATTTAGCTTGGCCGCGCTGGGGTAGAGGTCGGCGTGAACCCCACGTGCACGCAAACGACTGACTACGTCGAAGCCGTGTTCCAGTGCGGGATCATCCAGGCATACCAGTAAATACTGAAGATCCTCCGAGGCATCAGCGGGAAAGAGCTCTAGATCTTCTAATACATCATAAATACGCTCGGCACCGAAGCTGATGCCGACACCGGGCATATTCTTCATGCCGAAGATGCCCGTCAGGTCGGCGTAGCGGCCCCCACCGGCAATACTACCCATTTTGATATCTTTCTGACCAGAGGCAGTGGTGTCTACCGCAATTTCATAGATACAACCGGTATAGTAGTTTAATCCCCGTGCGAGGGTGACGTCGAATTCTAATTTATTCGTAACCGGTTGGCTGCGTATGAGTCGGAAGGTCTCTTCCAGCTCGGCAACGCCCGCGGAACCTGCTTCGCTATTCGCCAATAGGGGCGCTACCTCACTTAATTCCGAGGTTTTGAGAAATTTCAGGATCACCGCGATGGCACCGCCGTCAGCACCTTTATCTTTTAATTCCTTGACCACGCCCTCTTCGCCGATCTTATCCAGCTTGTCGATGGCAATGGTCATGTCCATCATATTGTCGGACATACCCGCAATCTCCGCCAGGCCGGCCAATATTTTCCGATTATTAAGGCGGATAACTACCTTTAAATTTAATTCCGAAAATACGGTGTCCAATAGCTGGGTTAGTTCCGCTTCGTACAGGAGGCTGTCGCTACCGACTACGTCGGCGTCACACTGATAAAACTCCTGATAGCGCCCCCGCTGCGGCCGGTCGGCCCGCCAAACTGGCATGATGGCGTAGCGCTTGAAGGGAAACGCCAGCTCGTTTTGGTGCTGGACGACGTAGCGGGCAAAGGGAACCGTTAGGTCATAACGCAGGCCGCGTTTACTGATCTGCCCGACAACCTTATCACTATTCCTAGCCGCCAGGTCCGCGTCATTGACCTTGCGGAGAAAATGGCCGTTACTTAATACCTTAAAAAGCAGCTTGTCCCCCTCGTCGCCGTACTTGCCGGTCAGCGTCTGCAAGGTTTCCATTACCGGTGTTTCGATGGGTTGATAGCCGAAGCGGCGGAAGTGCTTCCGAATAATGGCGAAGATATATTGACGGCGGCGCACTTCACGCGGCAGAAAATCACGGGTGCCTTTGGGGATGGAGGGCTTCAATGGAGTAGCTTTTGCCCACGCATGTCGCGCGGGAGGGGCAAAGTTACCAAACCCCCACGCTACCACCGACGAACCTGACGTAGTAAGCGTCAGTTGTAACATAAAACCAACGACCATGAGTGCGACCAACGACAAAATAAAGGGCAACTGGAACGAGCTGAAAGGCAAAGCCAGAAGCCAATACGGCAAGCTTACCGATGACGACGTCGCTTACACCGAAGGCCAGGAAGATCAATTGATCGGCCGCCTTCAACAAGCCCTCGGCAAGACTAAAGACGAGATCAAAGCCTGGATCGATAAGCTTTAAAAAGCCAGCCTCTCCGATCCTTCTTCTCTTGAAATCTGGCGGAAGTGACTCGCTTTACTAATAATTTTGCGAGGCCGCAGGTGCAGTCAATTTTGGGAAAAGCAAGGGTTCGTGCTAACCTTTACGATAGTTGTAAGCAAGAGACCTTGAAAGTAGTCGCAGGCTAAGCCAGCCGACGTGTCTTGAGGCGCGCCTTTAGGGCAAAAACCTCATCCCGGTACTGAGCGGCACTCATAAAGTCCAGTTCTTTTGCGGCTTTCTTCATCTTGCGCTCCGATTCTTGAATGGCGAGTTCAATCTGCTCCGGCGACATGCTATTCAGGACCGGGTCGGCGGCATTTTCGATTACCACCGCCTGCGTTTTATTGGCTACCGAGCGTTTACCGCGAATATCCAGAATGGTACTGCGCTCCATGATCTGCTCTCGCGTTTTAGCGAGGGTTCTGGGGGTGATGTCGTGCTCTTCGTTGTAGGCCAGCTGTACGTCGCGCCGGCGGTTGGTCTCATCGATGGTGCGTTGCATGGAATCCGTGATGACGTCAGCGTAGAAGATCACCTTACCGTTTACGTTACGCGCCGCCCGCCCGGCCGTTTGCGTCAGGCTGCGTTCGTTACGTAGGAAGCCTTCCTTATCCGCATCGATAATTGCAACCAGGGATACTTCCGGAAGGTCCAGCCCCTCCCGTAGCAAGTTGACCCCGACGAGTACGTCGAATTCGCCCAGGCGCAGATCGCGCAAGATTTCTACCCGCTCCATCGTGTCTACCTCACTGTGTATGTAGCGCACCTTGACGCTCAGGGAAGAGAGGTACTTAGTCAGTTCCTCGCTCATTCGTTTGGTGAGGGTGGTAACCAGTACGCGTTCGTTCTTCTTCACGCGTTCATCGATCTCCTCCAGTAGGTCATCGATCTGATTAATGCTCGGCCTTACTTCGATCGGGGGGTCCACCAATCCGGTGGGGCGGATGAGCTGTTCAACGATCTCGCCGCCGGTCATCTCCAACTCGTAATCGCCGGGGGTGGCCGATACGTAGACGACCTGATTGATCAGGGATTCGAACTCGGTAAAGTTGAGCGGCCGGTTGTCCATAGCCGATGGTAGCCGGAAGCCGAAGTTGACCAGCGATAGCTTCCGGGCGCGGTCGCCGCCAAACATGCCCCTGACCTGAGGTACGGTTACGTGGCTTTCATCGATCAGCATCAAGTAGTCGTCCGGGAAGTAATCGAGGAGGCAGAAGGGGCGGGTGCCCGGTTTGCGACGGTCGAAGAAGCGGGAGTAGTTCTCTACACCGTTACAGTACCCCAGTTCTTTTAGCATCTCCAGATCGAAACTGACCCGTTCGTGAATTCTTTTGGCCTCGATCAGGCGCGCCTCGCTTTCGAAGTAGCGTTCCTGCTCGTAGAGCTCGTCCTCAATTTGCCCGATGATGTTGTTCAGCCGCTCTTTCGGAGCTACGTAGAGGTTGGCGGGGAAAACGGCGGCGAACTCGAGTGCCTCGATCCGTTTACCACTTTCTACCTCGATGCGTTCGATGGTCTCGATCTCATCCCCGAAGAAGATGATCCGAAGGCCGAACTCCGCGTAGGGCAGGTTGATGTCTACCGTATCCCCCCGCACGCGGAAGGTTGCCCGCCGGAAGTCGGTTTCCGTTCGACTGTACAGGCTGTCTACCAGATCGTATAGTAAGCCGTTGCGGCTCTTGACCTGCCCCTTCTTGATTCGGATGATCCCCGACTTATAGTCTTCGGGGTTACCCATACCGTATATAACGGATACGGATGCGACGATCACGATATCCCTACGGCCGGTGAGGAGGTTCGAGGTAGCCCGTAGCCGCAGCTTATCCACCTCTTCGTTTATGGCCAGGTCCTTTTCGATGTAGGTATCGGACACTGAGATATAAGCCTCCGGCTGATAGTAATCGTAGTAGCTGACGAAGTACTCGACCGCATTGTCGGGGAAGAACTCTTTGAACTCCCCGTAAAGTTGAGCGGTCAGCGTCTTGTTGTGCGTCAACACCAGGGTGGGCCGGTTAAGGTTGGCGATGACGTTGGCCATGGTAAACGTCTTACCCGAGCCGGTTACCCCAAGCAGGACCTGCGCCCGGTCACCGTCCTTAATGTTAGCCGTCAGCTCCTTAATGGCCTGAGGCTGATCACCGGTAGGGGAGAAGGGGGAGTTTATTTTAAAGGGCATCTATTCTTGGTAGTAAGGTATCAGCGATGGCGGGGCTATTGCGAATAGTCGATCCTCTCGACGGTAAGCTTTCTCACCTCAGCGCCGAGGTCGAAGCGAGCGGTCTCACCAACGTATAAGCCCATGATGGCTTTGACGATTGGTGCGGTAAAGGCCAGTTTGCCTGCCTTGACGTCCGCTTCGTCTACCCCGACGATTTGAAATACCTGGGGGCGTAGCATCCCGGAATTTTTCAAGGTCACGGTCGCACCGAAGCGTACCTCATCCGTCGGTTGGTCTTCGGGCCGGAGGATGCGCGCGGAGTGAATGCGGCGATCGAGCAGGGCTAGCTTGCCGTCGATCACGGTTGCCGCGCGGCGGTGTTCGTCCTCATTCGTGGTAGGCAGGGCGCTCTTTTCGGTCTCCAATGCTTCACGTTCCTCCTTAAGGGCCCGCATACCTGTGGGGGTAACGTAATTATCGACTCCGGGAGGCAGGGCTGCGCGTGGGGGGATAATGGGGAGTTCCTCCTGGTCGGACTCTTTTACGAAGCCGCGGCTCATATGATTGGGTTTGCTGTCTTTAACCCCCCACGCCGGGCAATGTTGGCGCAACCAATTTTTGTGTACCCGGCGTTCGTCGAGGAATACCTAGGACCGCTCGATAGAATTCGCGGTGAACTGCCGTACGCCTCTATGTTTGACGCATCAAATCACCGAGGGTCACTTAATAAGGACATAAAGTGCAACCCTCTACACTCCATCTCGTCCCTTCACGTACAACCTCCGACCAACTAATGACTCGCCCACTCTCTATCCTTATCTGCCTCCTTATCAGCTGCGCTACCTTCGCCGGCGGTAACGTTGGCACACCGAAACAAGGCACCAGCCTGTTCGACCGGTGGGCGAATAACGAAACGCTATCCATCGAATTACACATCAATATGGACAGCCTGGAGGCCAACCGTTACCAAGCCGACTACCTGCCCGCTCAGGTGGTTGCCGCCGGTGAAACGCTCGACCTCAAAGTATCCGTTCGCGGTCGCTTTCGCCGCCGTACCTGCGAGGTGCCCCCCCTCAAGCTGAAGTTCGCCAAGCAAGGCTTACGGGCGTTGGGCCTCAACACCCACAACGATTTTAAGCTCGTAACCCATTGCACCGGGGGTAAGGACGGCCGCGAAGCCATCCTCCGCGAACAGTTGGCCTACGAGCTCTACCGTACCATCGACCCTACGGCCAGCTTCCGCACTCAGGTGCTTGACATTACTTACGTCGATGAACTTACCGGCGAGCGTACCTCCAGCGTAGCGATCTTAATCGAAGACTACGACGAACTACAGGATCGCTTACAACTCGTCGGTTGTAAGGATTGCTATAACCAGCCCGCCGCTACATTCACCAACGCAGAGCGCGTAACGCTCTTCCAGTACATGATCGGCAACGGTGACTTCTGCCCCAAGACTTTGCGCAACGTCAAGCTATTGCGTGATACTACCAGCGGAACGATCACCGCTATCCCGTACGACTTCGACTTCAGCGGCATTGTCGATGCTTCCTACGCCATGCCTAACTACCACCTCGGCGAGCAGCACATCACCGATCGTACCCTCACCTGGACGCTGGACGGCGAGGCGGATTACACCGAAGCGATCAGCTACTTCCAATCTAAGGAAGATACCCTGCTCACTCAAGTGGCTGACTTTGCGGAGTTGAGCAAAAAGTCGAAGAAGGACGTTAGCAAGTACCTGGCTGAATTCTTTGAGGCGATTGCCGACGATTCCTTCACTACCGCAGAATAAGGCCGGGGTAGCGGTAAGGTAAAGCCGTACCTTGTGGTACACTTAATCACCCAGGACCATCCTTACGCAATTAGCCTACTACGTACCTACCCTGGTTATGGCCGCCACCACCCTGGCGGCCATAACCATTGGTGCGCTGTACTTTCTTAAGCAGTCCGGCGATCGAAGGGCGAGCGCCCTTTACGGCACATTGTTGCTCACGGGTGGGTTCACGCAACTGCATTTCCTCCTGGAATTCACCGGTCGGTTCATCCACCACCCGGAATGGAAGTACCTGCCCATTTACTTTAGCCTTTGGCTGCCGGTCTTACTGTTTAGTTACGTCAAGATCAGCCTCTACCCGGAATATCGATTTCGCTGGTCGGATCTCAAACACCTTTGGCTACCGGTAGGGCAGACGCTGTACTTCATCATCATCTGGCTCCTGCCGCAGTACCGGCATGCTGCCGGCAGGTACTTCTATAATCCTTTCTATGGCGGGTTCGAGCAAGCCCTGTTCTTAGCGGGTTGGCCGTTGTACGTACTTTTCTCCGTACTCTACCTCAGGCGGCGCAGGCGGCATATGGACAGTCGTAGCCTCCCCCGTTTGTTGTGGTACCTGAATAAGCTACTCAAAGGGGTGGTCTTTTTCATGCTTGCCTACACCGTACTCAGCCTCGCGGATTTCTTTGCCTTCAAACTCGAAATAGCGGATATGCGTAAGCGCGTTTGGTACGCGGGCGCACAGGCACTTTCCTACACTACGCTGTTACTGTGGCTTTGCGTGTACGGCGGCCAGGTGCTCGTGTGGGGGCGTAAGCTTAGGCTTGCCCGTTGAGAACTCTGCTGGGGGATGCAATTGCCGATACGTCGACCATAGTATTAATAAGGGACTCCAAGGAAACGGTAGCGAAGCGAGCGGCCTCGTCGGAGATGCCATAGGGGATGACTACCTCACCGTTGTGGACGAGGCTGCCACAGCTGTACACGACATTCGGTACGTAGCCTTCCCTCTCATCTTCCTGGGGGGATAGTAAGGGCTCTTCGAGGCGCTTGAGCACCTTGGTCGGATCGTTCAGGTCGAGGAGCATGGCTCCGAGGCAGTAGCGGCGCATGGGCCCGACGCCGTGGGTGATGACCAGCCACCCGAACTCCGTTTCGATGGGGGACCCACAGTTGCCGATCTGGTAGAGCTGCCACTCGAAGGCCGGTTCGGCCAGCAGCATGGCATCATCCCACACCTGGAGCTTATCACTGCTAATGATGTAGTTGTTAATACCGTCGATGCGGCAAAGCGCGTAGTATTTACCATTGATCTTGCGGGGGAAGATGGCGTGGTTCTTGTTGACGGCGGCTTCCCCGTATACGGGGCGGATGGTGAAGTCGTAAAAATCCACCGTCTCGATCAGCATGGGGCGGATCTGTTTGCCATTGTAAGCCGTGTAAGTGCCGTAATAACTGATGGTATCGTCATCCTGCCGGAAAGCGGTGAAGCGGGCGTCTTCCATGCCCCGCATCTCGAAATCGATCATCGGGTAAAGGACGCGTTCGCTCAGGTCGGTATCTAGGCTAAACTGAATCTCGTAGTAGGCGTTGGCTACGGTCATCAGGGAGTTGAGTTCGTCCCGCTCGGAGCTGTCTTCCTCGAAACCCTTCCAGAGTTGCCAGTAATGCTCGTATAGCTCGCGGTGATTGAAGTTTTCCGGAAGGTCCCCAACTAACTGCTGGAGCATACTTTCCCCTACGTCGGAGTCTTTGCGGGTGCGGTCGGCGAAATCGTGCTTTTCGTAGGTGCAATACTGAATATTCTTGGCCAGGCCGACGAAGCGGCTCACCGGCTCCGCCCGGGGGTTGTTATTGCGGTCCAGAATGATGTTGCGAAAAACTACGCTCGAGATGTGGCCTTCCCCAACCGCGCGCATACTCATGACCAATCGCAGTTCGCCTTCCTGAAGGTCCGTCTGATCGCGCGCCGGTACGATGCTTGGGTTAAAGAAGGCGGCGGATTCGATGCTGTATTCGTGGGTAAAAAAGGCACCGATCAAAGCTCGCTTCTCTTCGCTGGCCCCGTGTACGGCCTCCTGTTTATCCGGTACGCGGGAGAGGGCGGCATCGAGGTGACGGCGGAAGATCTCGTTGATGTTACGGTGGCGGCCGGCGAACCCCCTCAGGGTTTTCATCAGCTGGTCGTGGACCTGCTCGTCGGTAAGGCCCAGTACGCGATCGATCAATTCTTTCGCTCGGTGAGAGCCCGCCCAGAAGAATCGACCGATAACCCGGGTGGAATCGCCATACAGGCGTAAATCTTTTCTATCTACGGCTACTTGCATAAGTCGGAAGGTACATACTTTGCTTATGTAATCGGCCCTATCCGACCTTGGGTTCGTTATAACGCAGAAATGGGAACAAAGCACTCGGCTTCGCTCCCATTCGCGTTAAAAAGTTACCCCGACCCGGTTACCGGAGGAAAGGATGGTTCTCATCCAGGTTCTGCCAGCCCTCGGGTAGGAACCCACTGTCGTATTGCCGTAAGGCCGTGACGGAGATCAGGCCTTTGGGAAGTTGGTACGAATGGGTTGATACACTATCCCGCTGCTCTACCCACGCGGGGGCGAAGCCGTTTAGCATCGTTTTTAGCGTCTTTTGTTTATTGGGGGTGCCGCCTAGATTGCGGTTTGGTAACTGTTGGATGGCAACCGTACAGATGAGGTACGCCAGCAGACTTTCCGCACCCTGGTTTTTGTTGGCTCCAAAGGCGGTTAGGCCATCGTAGCACCCACCGGTAGCGGGGTCGATCATCTGCGCGGCCAAATCATTGTTACCGTAGAACCAGCTGTAGGCTACCCGCGCCCTGGCGGCCTCAACCGGGCGGCGGCTCTGGTCGTATGCCTCCAGGTAGAGCAGGACGTCGGCCATAAGCTCGAGCGGCTGCTGATCGAAGACGCTCGGCTCTTCACCCCGGTTACAAACGTCGTGGCAACCGACCGGCCGGGGGATGCCCCCCAGCAGCGTACGTCGACTGATGAAGGCGGATGACGCTTCGGCGATGGATTGAACGTGATCTTTGGGCAGTATACGCAGGGAACGGTACAGCGCCAGGGGCAGCAAGGCGTTATCGTAGGTCAGGTAGCTTTCGAACCAATCCCACCCCTCGCGGCGGCTATCGCGGTAATGATCTAAGAGGCGGTTAACGCTACGGTCCAGGAGGTTCCTCAGGTTTTCGTCGTCGCAGTCGGCTAAGTAGTCACTCAGCGCGATGATGCCGTAAGCTAACGTGCGCGGGCTGCTCTTTTGATCGAGGTGGCCGATGGCGCGTATGAAGCATTCCTGCGCCAGGTCGGCGAGGTCCTGCCGCGGCGGGCTGGTGATGCATTTTGCCAGCCCCCAGAGCGCGCGGCCGTAGCTATCCTCGCTTCCCTGCTCTTCGAGCCACTCGCGACCATAAGACATGAAGTTGCGAAAAGATCCATCCTTATGCTGTGCGTGGTAGATGTAGCCCAGGTAGATTTCACTGAGTTTGATCAGTTGCTGGCGGTCCGCCCGGCTGGTGCCCTGGCTTTCAAGTGCCATACAACTGAAGAGGAGGCCACGGCCGTTATCGTCCAGGCAGTAGCCCTCGAATCGGTTCGGCGTGGCGTATTTGGCGTGCTGGATCAACCCGCAGTCGTCCGTCATCCGGTAAAGGTGCTGAAGGTTCAGTTGGGGTAGGGGGGCGTTGACGCCAACCGCCGCGGTGGCTACCGGCCTGTTTGCCGTCAGGGCGTTCACGGTGAGGCGAGATTCGTGGGTGATGCGCGCGTCGGCGAATGCTTTGACGTATTCCTCACCGATCTCGGGCCAGAAAGTATCCGCGCCGTATTCGCCGGCCAAGTATTTCGTGCGCTGTAGTAACTGATTGTCACCCAGCAAGGTGAGTAACCGTTCCGACAACACGTCAGAATCATGGAAGGGGAAGAAGTGACCGCGCCCTTCATCGAGGATCTCGCTGGCGTGCCAGAAGGGGGTGCTCACTACTGCGGACCCCGCGCCTACCGCATACGCCAGCGTGCCGCTCGTGATTTGTGCTTCGTTGGGGTAGGGGATGACGTAGATATCGGCAGCCTTGAGGCATTCGAATAGGTACTGTTCACTTGCGAACTTGCTGATCATCAGTAAATTATCGCCAACACCCAGTTCTTCGGCGAGTTCGTGTAGCCATTCGCGGTATTCCTCACCCGCAATCCCCGGACGACGTTCGGGTGCGTTTCGCCAAGCACTACGTAGAGTGTATTAGGGTGTTGTTCCACGACCGCGGGTAGGGCGCGAATGACCGTTTCGATGCCCTTACCTCTGCTCAGCAGCCCCGAAGGTGAAAAGTACGCGCCGGTCGCTCCAATCGAAGCGTTGGCGGAGTACGCTCCCGGTCCGCCGTATCGATCTCCGGCACACCGTGCAGGATGACCTGAATCTTGTCGGTAGGGGCAACTGTAGATATCGATCAGGAAGTGCCGCGCCATGTCGGACATCACGACAACGACGTCGGTACGCACGCAGAGGCGGCGAAGTACGTGACACTGGCCTTCGCTGGGGTCGCGCAGTACGGTGTGGCACGTCATCATCAGCGGGGATGCGGAGGCGGTCCACCAAATCCAAGAGGTAAGAACCGTCATCACCGCCGAAGATGCCGTATTCGTGCTGTACGATGAGCAGGTCGAAGCCCCCGTTGTTGAGGTATTCCGCCGTCTTGACGTAGGCGCTCCGCTCGTTACGGGGTAGGATGCAACCCACTTCTTTGGGGTAATCGTGCTGACTGCCGGGGTCTTCGATAGCAATAATTTCGGCGGAAGTCGGATATCTCATCCGTATTGAGGTTGGAAAGTATAGCCCGGGCCAAAGAATTGGTAAACGTGGCAATACCACAGGCCTTAGGTGGGTAGTTTCCTAAAAATCCCGCGATTTTCATGTTTCTGGTTGAATACGGGTGGGCGACAAAAAATGAGAAGAGTAACCCGCAAAAACGGATTTACTTGTGTATTAGTCGGTTGTACTTATACTAACTAGAAAAGAGCAAGCTACTGTTCCCACCACTCACCCGGAAAGAAGCTTTTGTAGACGTTGGTGTTC
>OY764665.1:0-4557 GCA_963668285.1 uncultured Lewinella sp.
AGATCACTAGACTTGTATATAGGTCGCCAGTCCTACCAGGTTGATATTCACCTGGCAGAATGATCCACCTATATTCCAATGACCACAGAGCAAGTAGACTAATTCCGTAATGCAGCACGTAGACAGACCACACATATAAAATCTTTGTCATAGTACATCATTACTTCAACTACTAATTACATCGAATATTCGTAATCGGCGCCAGAGCCATTAATCTAGACTTAATTTCATCCCACTCAGGCCGACGAATCTCTTCGTAACTTGATTCAGGGACACTAGTTGAAAGCGTACCTCCATTTTTATGAACGAAAGCTTCGAATTTTTCTTGCATTCCCTGCCAGAATTTATCAGCTTCAGAAAAAGCAAAACCACTCCGCCCTACCGAATGCATAAGTGTCGTCGTTCTATCGGCACCACGTGTATAAAGTATAAAGTCACCAGTCAAATTGTCCACTTTATATCCGAACATTCGGTTACCGCTTACTGGATGGTATCCTCCACCTAGAACGGAGCTTTCTTCGAGAGTCGTAAAAACCTAACAGCAATTCGAATACTGGCTACAAATTACGTCGCTATCAGTTTGAAAGCCCAAGTCTATGTTAAGCACAGCAGACAACGGGTTGCTACTATTCCAAATAGCTGGATCATTATAGCCATCGTTGCCTGCATCTGGAGCAAACTTGAAAACATCTTAATTTATGGTTGATCAAGTATGTCGTCAGCGGGTACTCTCTCATCAAAATTGAGCTTCAGTATTGGCAAACAAAGATAATGATGTACTAAAGCAAATAGCAGAGATAAGCTAACAATGTAGCCTATTCTTGGCAGTAAGTATCCTTCCAATTTCATATGAGCCGTCAGCAATGGCATAGGAAAGGCAAATATTATTGCAACGATTATTATACGCGTTGCCGCCTTTGGCCACAACCATTGTACTGACAGTAAAATTGAAGCACCGACAGCACTACTGATTACGGCAAATATAGAATAGTAAACTATAGTCATATATGATTCAAAAATACGACTCCTAGAAAGATCCTCACCCGGTAGGATAATCCATCCATATTCCAAAGCTAATATAGCAAGTAAACTAACTCCGTAATGCAGCACATAAACCGACCCTACGTATAAAAATTTTATCATAGCACATTATGACGTTATCAACTAATTGCATTGGATACTCGTAATTGGTGTCAAAGCCATCAACCTAGACTTAATTTCATCCCACTCAGGACGATGAATCTCTTCGTAACTTGATTCAGGGACACTAATTGAAAGCGTACCTCCATTGCCACTAACGAAGGCTTCGAATTGCTCCTGCATCCCATGCCAGAATTTATCAGCTTCAGAGAAAGCAAAACTACTCCAGAACGCCGAATGCATAAGTGTCGTCGTTCTGTCAGCGCCACGTGTAAACAGTATAAAGTCACCAGTCAAATTATCTATTTTATATCCGAACATTCGGTTACCGCTTACTGGGTGGTATCCTCCACCAAAGATCTCAGAACTTTCTTCTAGAGTTGTAAAAACCCAACAGCAATTCGAATACTGGCTACAAATTACGTCGCCATCAGTTTGAAAGCCCAAGTCTATGTTAAGCACAGCAGACAACGGGTTGCTACTATTCCAAATAGCTGGATCATCATAGCCATCGTTGTCTGCATCCGGGGTAAACTTGTCCGCAAAGTCATTGATGTTTAAGCGGAAGTAGTCGATCATTTCTTTTGGCGTGTATCTAGCACCACTCCTTCCGTTTTTGAAGGGCAGCGTTTCTACCTGAACGGCGAAGTAGTCAAGATTAACTGAACTTCCACGCGCATCACCAATTTTCTGTACTTTCCACCGGTCGGTTGAGTTAATTCTATCCAGTGGGTTGCCGCTTAAAACAAATCCAGCTACTTCGTTCCAGGGATCAATACCTCTTTGATCACAATTATTAATCCAAGCATCCGGGTCCGCTTTGAGTAGATCATGTAGCTCTACAAAACGGTCAAAGCGAAAGCGGGCGTCTTGTTGCTTGAGTAAAAGGAAGGTGCGAACGGTTTGGACTGCTGCCGGAGAAAAGCCTTCAGACTCTAAAAAACTGTGTACTCGTAAGGTTAATACCCTATCATTCATTAGGTAGTTAAAGGTTTTTATCCCCCCCGCCGTTACCATCTGAACAGCTCTTGCTTTGAAAGCTAGTTTCAGCACACTTTCGTCTTTAAAGCCACCGTTGCCGTCAATAAATTCCAGTATTTCAGTTATCGAGCATGCATACAAATTTATGAGTTCAGTGTGATTGTTTTCCGGGCGCCTTATACAATTAGCGATAAAAATATTCGCGACGGCCGCAAGGTTTACTGCGTTATCGCGATTGACGGTATAGTTACCAATGATGGTAGCAAAATCATTCCCGATAGGTGTGTTAAGGAGATCACTATATATTATATTTGTCGGAACCCCTGGGTCACCGGCACCGGGAAGACCACCGCCGCCGCCCCCGCCGCCGCCGCCAGCAAATGTAAATCCACCTCCAGTCGACGGTATTCGTCCATAAAAAAACCAGAAATCAGAAGGCGTGAGCCCTGAACTATTAAAAGCACTTCCGCCGCCAGAAAATATGCCCCCCATCGTTTCACCAATGGAATCGAAGAGTCCGCTAAAGAAAGACCCTATACCTCTTCCACCACCCCCCGTTGTTGGACACCGTACACGACTACCAAATAGCCTACTAAAAAAAGCGAGTATGCTACTGTCACCGGGGCCACATGATTTTTGAATGCCCCCGCGACTATTTAGCTTCCCAAAATACTCCTCCCCGGTAGGGTCAAGAATTATTCGCTGTCCTTTACCATCTACTACCTCAAGGACGCGATTCACTATCAAGTTTTCATCCATTGTATAAACGTAGCCTGACAACGGCGCTCCACGGTCAAATGCGTTATAGTTCACCAACCCAATAACACTGGGATGAAGCTGTTCTTCGTCATCTTCCGAAAACGCTAAGTAGATGTTTAGTTGATCGCTTCGAACGTCCTGCTTGTTATCGGTGAAAGGCACAAGAACGACAGGATCCGTACCGAAAAACAACTCTTCCCGGGCTTCTTCCCAAATTGGATGGAGTTTCGAAATGTGATCCAATGCTACTGTAGGCTTACGATTAGCTGCATTTGTAGCGAATGCAGCTGCGCTTTCTTCGAATGCTATCCGAGAACGGTCTATTCTATTGGATTCTTCGGAGCGTACGCTGCTCGGTGAATTACTTTCGCCGCTAATAGGATCCGTTTCGCAGCCCATAAGCGTAAAGAGAAACACTATTAATAGCAGATTAAAACAGTGAAGTTTTAGGGTACAAGTTCTCATTAAAGGACGGTTGGTCTACAGCTTCGCCAGCAACCGTACAGAGTTGTATACGACGATTTATACTACAGGGTTCTACCGTAGCGACTGTAAATGGGTTAAGTATTATTTTTCTTCTACAAATATATAAATAGTTGGTTACAAATCGACTATAGTTAACTGACACAAACTCTTAGGTAAAGCGTCACGTGTCATACAAAATCACCGCTAAACGCAAGTCGCATTCAAGATTGAGCTTCGACGTTATACGTTTAATGTGGATTGCCAGAACTGAAGTCTTTTCACAACTCTTGATACAACATTCAGAAAATACAGATGCTTTAATCTGCCATCTGGTAAAACATAAGGCTCCTCAAAGCTAACTTATTAAAATCGTTCCTTTAGGAACATCGACCTTTCCCGTCCGTTCCCCCACAAGCCCAACGCAACCAACATGAAAATATACCAGTGCGGCAACTGCCACCACCCCGTCTACTTCAACAACGTTACTTGCGAACGGTGTAACAGCTGGTTAGGGTACCTACCCGAATTCGACCGCATGATCGCCCTGGCCCCCGGCGGGGAAGGTTGGAATGGGTTCACCGATAACAACACCGCCCTAAAGTACTGCGCCAACCACGAGCACGGGGTGTGTAACTGGTTGGTTACCGAGCCAGCACCCGATGCCCTCTGCGAAGCTTGCGACCTCAACAAAACCATCCCTAACCTCAGCGACCCGGAGCACCTGGCGCAGTGGCGGCGGCTGGAAACGGCCAAACACCGGCTCGTCTACGCCCTCCGCCGGCTCGGCCTCCCCTTGAGCTCCCGTATGGCCGGTAAGCGGACGCCGCTGGTGTTCGACTTTTTGTCCGACGACGACGCCATTAAACCAGTCATGACCGGCCACGCCGAAGGCCTCGTCACCATCAATACCGCCGAGGCCGACCCCGTCCACCGCGAGCAAACCCGCGTGGCGATGCACGAGCGTTACCGAACGCTGATCGGCCATTTTCGCCACGAAGTCGGCCACTACTACTGGGACGTCCTCATCGCCAACAACGAAACCAACCTGACCGCCTTCCGTAAACTGTTCGGAAACGACGAGGAAGACTACCAAACCGCCCTCCAGAACCACTATCGCAGCGGCCCGCCCGCCGACTGGCGCGAACATTACATCAGCGCCTACGCCACCACCCACGCCTGGGAAGACTGGGCGGAAACCTGGGCCCACTACCT
>OY764666.1:0-4347 GCA_963668285.1 uncultured Lewinella sp.
TGGCCGTTAACCGCAGATCATCCACCGCCGCCGCGTAGAGTTTTGCGATCTCTTCCGGGCTGGCTACGTAGCGCTCCGTCGGCGGGATCACCGGCGGTGGTAGCCCCGCCAGCGGACTACCGCCCCGCAGCCCGTGCCGCTCGCAGTAGTCGAAGAGTAACTTGATCGCGTAGCGGTAGTTGTCCACCGTGTAGGCACTCAACGCCCCGCCCCGCCCGCCCGGGCGCTTTTCTAGGTAGCTAAAAAAAGTGCGTAGATCCTCCCGCTCGATGTCCTTTAAATCGTACTTGCCCCGCTGCTCTAACCACATCAGTAACTCCCCCGCCCCGTTCAGCCGTACGGCCGCCGTACCGTAGCCCAGGGCCACCAACTCCGCCCGGCACACTGCCAGTAATGCCCGGTATTCTTCCGACTTCGGTTCGTACTTTTTCATAACCCCCTTACTGTTTGTTGCGGTCGCCGGTCGCCAAGCACTTTTTAACGTTTTTCCCAGTGTTTACGCCCATTCTGGCGACCGGCCTGGCGACCGCTGGCGACCGGGCACCTCCCCCACCCGGTCCCAGATTAACCCGGGCGATCGGTTTCCAGGCTCATTAGCTGGTCCAATAGGTGTTCTTTGATCCGGCTCCGCAAGGCCCCCTGGTCGTCCCAGTGGCTGATCTTGTACCGGTAACCACGGTTGGCAAAGCCTTCCTTAGTCAGATATTCCAACTCCACCAACCGACCCAGATAATGGTTTTGCTGCGTCTTACTCACCCCCGTGGCCGCCTTAACCTCGAAGCGGTTGAACGCGTAGCTTTCCCCCTTCTTGCCCACGTAGTTTTTGATTCCCTCGAAGAACTGGCGTAAGGAACCGTCCAACTCGTCTACTTTCAGTACGATACTTTCAAATAACACTTCGCAGGCTACCCGTAAGTCCTCTACCTCACTCACCACCCGCCCCCGATCGTCCCGCCGGCGCTGGTACTGGTTGAGTACCGTGACCTGACCGACAAAGCTCTGGTACAGCTCATTCAACCGGCGCAGTTTGTGCGCTTCCTCCGGCAGCGCGATCCGTTCGGCGTAAGGATTAACCACCGCCAACGGCTCGAGTAGCCGCACGCAGTTACGCAGGAAAGACCGCACCCGCCGTTCCTCCTCCCCGTCGATCTTGCCCGCCCGCCGCCGGTTCTGGTAGGCGATCACCCGTTGGCTCTGTTCGCTACTCTCGTCCACGGCCACCACGAAGCAACGGCTCACGTTGTCCTCGTACACTTGCGCCTTCGTCGTACAGCTCATACTCGCAATCGGACCGCGTACCGTCCGCTCCCCGCCGTCGGAGTTGCCCAGCTCGTCTTTGATGCTCGTCGAACTCGTCACAATGCCCCGCGACTGCAACTCCCGCACGGCCAACAATGCATCTTCCCGCAACCCATCCAGGTCTTCCAGGCACAGCAGCTTGTGCGCTAAAAAGTACTCCCCGTGGTTGTATAGGCTCCCTTCCGTAACCCGTGTATAGCGCTTGACTACCTCCTCGGGCATCAACTCCGAGACTACGCCCATCAGCCGCGTCTTGCCGCTGCCGCTCGACCCCTGGAGCAGCGCGTGTAAAGGCTGCTCGCTGGTGTACGAACTGGCCACGACGAATAACAACAAACGGTTGTGTTCCTCGCCCACGATGCCCGCCCGCTCGATCTCGGCGTTAATGCGCTTGAGTAAATCAGGAGACCGCAGAAAGGCTAAACACCGCTTCCGCGTTGGCCCCGCTACGGCCACGCCGACCGGACCCGTAGCCGAGCTTTTCGTAAGCCGCAACTCGTCCCGGTAGCTTTCCAGTAGCTCCGTCAGTACGTCCAAGTCCAGCTCGACGAGATCGGTCCGTAACCCGAGTCGCTCGGCTATCGCCCGCGCCGTGCGAGTAATTTGTTTATCCTCGTACAGATCGAGCTTTTGCCGACTACGTTTTCCGCTTTGCTCGGTGATGGCCAGCGTTACTTTGAGGCTATCCAGATCCTTGGCCGCCGTACGTACTCCGCCCTTCACCGCGTAAGTAGCCCTTGCCGAGCGGTATATCAGATTATGTGGATTGGTCTTGTCCAGCGCCGTTGGCTGATCCTGATCTTTCACCACCACGGCGGTGACTGGCTCCGCTTCCTCCTGCCGGATACGTTCGATCTCTTCCACGCCACCCAATAGGTCCGCAATATCCCCATCCATAGCCTTGATCTTGACGACCACCGAGTTAATATCTTCCCCTTCCGGTAGCGGCAGATAATTTAATTGAATATCCGGCCGCAGCTCACGCAACTGCTCCGCTAACGATTTGGTAGCGCTTCGCCCGGCATTATCACCATCCATGGCCAAAACAATCTCACGTAAGTCCTCCAACTGCGTAATCGCGCTGCGGTGTTCGGCCGTCAACCCATTCGTACCGTACAGGGCCATTACCGACACATCCTTTAGTTCCGACAAGCCTGCCGCATCGATCACACTCTCGGTTAGTAGCAGACGTTCGGTTCCCGCCGCTGGATAAGTTGGATATAGGCCCCGACGATTCGCCGTGTAGTAATGACCGCTTCCCTTGATCGCCCGACCGTAAAGACTGACCACTTCTCCAGCCACGTCGCGCAACGGAAAAACAATACAACCCCGCCCCCACCGCTCCGGCGTTTTACGGGATTTATAGCCGATGCCATCCTTCCACGCTAGCCCACGAGCCGTACAGTAAGCTTTGGCATCCACGTGACGTTTGATAGATTCCCGTCCCTTGGTGTAGATCGTCGCTACGTCGAGAACTTCCGCTGGGCTGTTCACTGCTACCGGCTGACTGATCGCGCCGCCGCACAGTTCTTTCGCTCGCAAGATCGCCGCCCGCTTGTCGCACTTCTCCCGGTGCATGATAAAATCGATCACGTCGACACTGTCCACGTCGCAACTCCCGGCAAAGCAGTAGGCCGTGTTCGTCTCCGGATAGATCATCATTGATGACTTCCGGTCATCGTGGAAGGGGCAGGAGATAGAACCCGTCGGACCGGCTTCTAAGCCGTAGTGGGCTAGAACGGTAGCGATGGAAAGGGTAGATTTGATGTCGGCTATCGTCATGGAATTGTCAGTTTTCAATTCCCTTCTTCATTTGAAAAATGAACTCAAATGCAGAGGGTACTACACAAAAGTAGACACCAGATGCTATCAACACAAGAGCGTTCACAATTTTAATTGATCATACTTCACTATTTTTGACAGGAAATACCTTTTTTACTCAACTTTAGCTCGGCATGTTAGACATTGGCCCTCGGATATTAGCCCTTCGTAGACAGCAAAAGCTGTCCCAGAGTGCCTTAGCAAAGGCAATTGGAGCTTCCCGCGATATTATTGGCAAGTACGAGCGCGGGGACCACGCCCCATCGATTGAGATGGCCATTAAGCTAGCCGACGCGTTAGAAGTTTCCGTAGACTATTTACTTGGCAAAGAGCGATTTGCTAGCTATGACAAAGAAGCAGTACGCCGCCTCCAAGACTTGGAAGACTTAGACCCAGACACCCGCTCAACTCTATTCTCCATCATCGATACTTTTGTTCGTGACGCTAAGGCGCGAACTGCTTACGCTACAAACTGATCGACCCGCCCCTATGCTGTTTAACGATCGTAATCCCGACGGTTCTTACACCAGACTACGAACCTATCATTACAACACCGACGAAGAAAACGCCCAAATCTTTGCTTGGCACTACGATCGAGTATACGAACCGGGCCAAGCCGTCCGCTTCAACCACAGCGCGACGCCCGAGATCAAAGATCGCATCGAGGAGTTGCTCGTCCGTCGCTACGGGTGGACCGTTGAACTAAAGCGAAGGCGATTCGTCTGGATGCGGAAGCCGAAGGAGAGTCACACCCACCAATAACGGCTCCAAATAACGAACCCCACTCCAACGCGCCGCCTCCCTCACTCCGGCTTACGCCGGCTCGGTCGTTTTCCGCGCCGAAGCACGCCCCGTTAAGCACAAAATGCGACCCGCGGTAAACCGCATCGTCGCATTTCGTGCCCATTGACGTTACTGAAGACAAGCCCCTACCTTCTCTCAGGCAAAGGAAGTAGGCGCCAGGCCCCGCCCAATAAGCGCTACCCGTCAAGCGCTACGCACTCGCGTGTTAGCTCAACATTGGGCGGGAAGAAGATCAAATACAAACGTCAAATAATCTAAATTATGGAAACAACAAATTTGAGCGTAGTATTAAAGTATCATTAGAAGCTCCAGTAATATCTGTCGATGGAAATGAAAAATCAAAGATCTCTAGATTGACCTTTTTGTCATACCTATATTTAACAGCCACTTCAATATAAGAATTGTCGTTACTAATACTACTTT
>OY764667.1:0-2250 GCA_963668285.1 uncultured Lewinella sp.
GGCGAACGGTGGTACGGGTCTTATTGATGCTGCGACCGCCGCGGCTGGTGGAGCGAGTGGTCGTCGGCGCATTACGAGCACGGGTAGCAGTCGAGCGACCACCGGTAGAGCGCGCAGACTTACCGTCGAAAGTAGACGTCCGCGTACGGTTGTAATTTGGGTTCGTGCGGGTGATGCGATCGGCAATCGAAGTCGTATTGCCACGGGGGCGGGAAGTCGTAGCGCGGTTGCTCAGCGCTGTTGCACTGTTGTTGACATTATAAGGAACGCCACCACCGAAGGCAGGTGGGCAGTAGTAACCGCCACCACCACCGAAAGCAGCGGGGCCGCCAAATGCACCGGCGCCGAAGGCACCAAAGCCGCCGCCGAACCCACCGGCACCGTAACCGAAGCCACGGTTAAAGCCGCGGCCGTAGAAAGGATCGTTCCAGCGGTTAAAGCCGGCGCCGAAACCACGGTTCAGGCCAAAGGTGTTGAAACCGACGATCCGGGTACCGTAGGGCGTCAGGACGCGCTGGTAAGCAACGGCGGGGGTGTTGTATATTAAGGTAGTGTTGAAGCCGGAGCGCCAGAACGGATCGTAGTAACCGGCATCGACGTAGAATGGGTCGTAGTAACCGAAGCTACCGACGGGGCGGCGGAAACGGCGGATGCGACTGGCGTATTCGTAGTCGGATGCCGCGTCGGTGCCTGCGTGTTCGCGAGCACGCACGGGGGCGGGCTCATCGTAATCGTCATACTGCTCGTCGGCGTAGGGCGCGTAGGTAAATTCTTCTTGGGACGCGTCGAAGTAAACGTCGTCATACTGCGCTACGGCCGGAACGCTGGCCAACACGAGGGCCAGAAGGGCGAACAGGGCGGAATATTTCTTGATATGCATATTATTGGTGTTTGGCGGGAACTGGTTAAACACAAGTACAAAACCGAGGTCTAAAGTAGTACTTTTGCGCCTTCCCGAAAGTTAAGAGGGTGTCAAAACCTTCTATTTCTTCCAAAGATCGCACCTGCGTTCTCGCAATTATAATACACTGAAAGACAGTCAATAGTTCAATATGGCAAGTGCCGTTACCCCCCGTAGTGAAGACTATTCCCAGTGGTACCTGGATATCGTGAAGAACGCCGGTATGGCACAGAACTCCGCCGTTCGCGGGTGCATGGTCATCAAGCCCTACGGCTTCGGCATCTGGGAGCGGATGCAGCGCCAACTCGACGATATGTTCAAGGAAACCGGGCATCAGAACGCCTATTTTCCGCTGTTCATCCCCAAATCCTTCCTTTCCCGCGAAGCCGCCCACGTAGAAGGGTTCGCCAAGGAGTGCGCCGTCGTCACCCACTACCGCCTCAAAAACGCCGAAGACGGCAGCGGCGTCATCGTCGACCCGGAGGCCAAACTGGAAGAAGAACTGATCGTCCGCCCAACGTCGGAAACCATCATCTGGAACACCTACCGCGACTGGATCACGAGCTACCGCGATCTGCCGCTTCTGGTCAACCAGTGGGCCAACGTCGTCCGCTGGGAACTCCGCACGCGCCTGTTCCTGCGCACCGCCGAATTTCTCTGGCAGGAAGGGCACACCGCCCACGCCACCGCCGAAGAAGCACAGGAAGAAACCCTCAAGATGCAGGAGGTCTACGCCACCTTCGCCGAGGAATACATGGCCATGCCGGTCATCCGCGGGGTAAAAACGGCCAACGAACGCTTTGCCGGGGCGGAAAATACCTACACGATCGAGGCGCTGATGCAGGATGGCAAGGCACTGCAAGCCGGCACCAGCCACAACCTCGGGCAAAATTTCGCGAAGGCATTCGACGTGAAGTTCGCCAACGAGAAGAACCAGGAAGAATACGTTTACGCCACAAGCTGGGGCGTCTCGACCCGCCTGGTCGGCGGCCTCGTCATGACGCATTCCGACGACGAAGGCCTCGTCCTTCCCCCCAAGCTCGCCCCCATCCAGGTGATCATCGTTCCTATCCCGAAACCCAACGCGGAGCTGGACGCCAAAGCCGAAGAACTCCTCACGGAGTTGAAAGCCCGCGGCATCCGCGCCTCCTACGACCGGGATAAGAAGAAGCGCCCCGGCTTCAAATTCGCCGAAAGCGAGTTGAAAGGCATCCCCGTCCGCCTCGGCCTCGGCAAGCGCGATCTGGCGAATGGTACGATTGAAGTCGCCCGCCGCGATACTAAAAGCAAGGAGAGCCGGCCGCTCGAAGGCATCGTCGACCACGTCGCTGGTTTGCTGGATGACATCC
>OY764668.1:0-4633 GCA_963668285.1 uncultured Lewinella sp.
CGAGGCGTTTGCCGGGGGTGGCTTCTTTGAGGGTGATGTCCAACAGCGGTGGGGGAGGGTCGCCTTCTCGAAAATAGAATTCCTTCGTATCGATGAAGTGATCGCGGGCGAAAGCGTCGACGGTGATCGAATCTTCCAGTGGCAGCCACATTTCGAAGTACCCCTCCTGATTGGCGCGGACGGTATCTCTCAGGTAGGTGCCGTGGGCGATCGCGCCGCCGGGTAGCGGTTTGCCGTCGGCACCCCGTACGGTGCCTTGTAGTTTGACGTAGCGCTTGGGCGTTCCGGAGCGGAGGAGTACGCGGCGGTTGCGTTGTTCCCGCCCGGGGGTGTTGACGGCGAGCCTGCTTTCGCCGAAGTGGTAGAGGCGTACGGCGTCTTCCGGCCAGCCGGCGGCGATGAGGGCATCTTTGGCGGCGAGGCTGCGGTTACGAGCGAGGAGGTCGTTAGAGGTGGGGGTGCCGACGGCATCGGTGTGGCCTTCGATGTACATTTCGAGGTAGCCGGGGCGGGTGGTGGTTATTTGTTGAATGGTGGTTTGCGCCTCGGGGGTGAGGGTGTGGGAGGCGAAGGGGAAGTAAAGGGTGTCGGTTTGGTGGAGTTCTAGGGAGTCTTTTAGGGGTTGGGGTTGGCACTTAGCAGAATACCCAAACGTTAGCAAGATAAATATTTGGAAATAGTGCATGAATAACGTGAATAGTTAGCTAATTTTCCGTGGACCGATAATTTATGCTAGTTATAACGAAAATTGCCCCGCCGGAAGTGAGTCTAGCGGGGCAATTCTAACTATATTATACGAAGCTACTCAAAAGGTACAACTAGATCAGAAGAACGATTTTGACTAATAAGCTTATTTACGTTCGTTAAGATGGTAACCTCAGTTGAGTCAGAATTAAAAGTGAAAGCATCCAAATCTTGTCCACTATAGAAACTTGGGATAACCGCTTGGTTGTCCTCATCTGTGACATTTTCGTTGGCATCCGACTCGCGGAGACTGACCGGGAAACGAAGACCTAGATCTGTAAAGCGACGCCCTTCTGCGAAGAAGATCTGTTGACGAAGGCGATACAGCTCTTCGTATGCAAAGTCAATGTCGTCAATTGCGTCGATTTGGCTATCGTCAAAGGAAGTGCCGGAAACTCGCGAGACAGAAATTGTAGCTGCTTGGCGATCGAGTACTAAACCAGTAAGAAAGTCACGGTCTGGCCCGGGGGCAACTACAGTATTAGCTGTACTAGGACGACTTCCAGGATCACGCTCAGATCTATCTTCGGTTTGATCGGTAAAAGTCTCGATAGGCCGCGTGGCGACAAGATTAATTATGTTAGACATAATACTCTTAGCTTCATCGATATTTCCCTCAGAGAGAGCCGCCTCGGCAAGAATTAGGTGTGCCTCCTCGATTTTGAGAACCGGTATTGGTAAATCGACATTTGCATCAATATCGTTGTACTTAGGGTCAAGAAAATCAAGCGCAGGTGAAGGCTGTAAATCATCGAAACCAGCTCTGCCACCGGCAGCCTGTTGCATGACATTATCATCTGCTCCGCTCTCGTTAAGGGGGTCAAATTTTGCCGTATAAAGTAAATTTGGGGTATTTCCTATAGCGCTATTTGCATCGCTAACTGCGGCCGCCCGATTGCCAACGTAATAGTTAGCACGCGCCCTTCCCAATAGAGCTGCTTGCGCGAAAGATGTTTCCGGAGCCGTAGATATTGCCGATGTAAAGTCATCTATGGCTAGCTGAAAATGGTCCGCACTTATTACCGGTTGGCCCGCCGCAGTTGCGGGAAGGGTCCTGAAATTTTCCCCACCAATTGAATAGGACAACCCACGCAGGAAGTAAAACGCAGAAAGTTCTACATTGACTAAACTATCACTTCCCGGATCAGCAGGAACAATAACCTCAATGCCAGTAGTTGCTTGTTCTCTAAGGCGAGCAATTTCAAATTCTAACTCGCGTAAATCTTGATCTTGAAAGTCAAGGTTGAGTGCGTCGTAATTTTGATTGAAGAAGGTCTGTGTATTATCGTAATTATCCGTTGCGATCTCGTTAGGTGGGACTAACTGATTGATCAGCCGACTTAATTGCCGTTCAGTACCGATGCGGAGGCGTTCGCTAGACTGAACAGTTCCGACAACAGCGTCCACACTAAGATCAGGATTAATGGGGTCCAGTACATCCTCAGGATCCTCACATGTAAATAAAGCGAGAGTAAGTAAGGCAAGAGCAATTACTTGATGTATATAATAAGTTTTCATTGATTTAATTTATTAGTGAACGTATTTCTTCTACAGATTTCTAGAATGAAAAATCAATATTGAAGAGATACTGTTCAGGCGCCGATTCGGTACCATAACCAAAACCGCCTGCGGCGAATCCATTTTGCGCGGCTATGCCTGAGCCAGTAATTTCAGGATCGAAGCTAGATGTAGCAAATACCAACGGATTGCGGGCGGTAAATCCGACACGAAGGCGGGAGAAGGGCAAGTTGTCTGTAGGTACGCTGTATTGAATACCAAGATTTCTTACTTTGAGAAAGTCAGTATCCTCTACCCAAAAGTTAGATAAGTTGAAAAAATTATCGGTCGGAGCACCTTCCGGAATACGACCTTCGTCAGCAGCTCCACCAAAGAAACGGAGAACATCATCTACGGCGACACCCTGAGCGCCATATTGGTAATCGGCACTTGCAAAAAATGAAATTCGTTTGTAACCCAAGTTGATGCCAAAAGTTCCATACCCGTCAGGTGTAGGATTCCCTAGAACGGCATCGTTTTCTACCTCGAACTCTCCATCAGCATTAAAAAATCCACGGTTTCCACGCAAAAAACCTAGAGGTTCTCCTTCTTTAATCGATGAGCCTAAAAATGAAAATCCTCCAACCCCAAACTGTGGAGCACCACCAGCGTCAACTACCTCGTTCTTATTTGTCGTAAGTGAGGCGTTAACGTCTAAGTAAAAATCTTGCTTCTCTATGATTGCGACTTCAAGTTGTAAATTCAAAACCTGTGTTACTTACCTCACCGACATTAGCCTCTTGCGCGAATTGACCTACAGAAGGAGCACTTGGTGCTCCGAAGATCGCATCCTCGGTTCTAGAGTCATAGTAAGTGATGCCAAAATCGATCTTCCCGCGCCAAAAGCTAAAGTCACCACCTACTTCAATACTTTTGACTATTTCAGGACCTAAGTTGTTATTACCCGGGTTGCCAAAACTGTATGATGGTGTTCCGAGAAAGGCAGTAGAAGTGAAAAGCTGGTCGCGAGCGAATGGTGTTGGAAAGTTCGACGCTTCTCCATAGTTAGCTCGAAAACTGACGCGTGAGAAAACATCCGATAGTCTGCTATTCTGCATAAATGGCTCATCAGTTAAGCTATAGCGAAGGCCAAATCTTAGAAGATTCACTAATCCAATATCATCTCCGAATGCAGAGTTGAAGTCCCAGCGAGAGCCAAAATCGAAAAACAGCTTATTTTTGAAGCCTATATTCTCTGCTACATAGAAGCCGCCAAAAGCGGTTGCACGGAAGAATTCAGTTACATCTCTTTCCGCGGCGTTATTTATGATAGATGATCCCTCTACAAGGTTCATACCTGTAAGCAGGAGTTGTTCGTCCTGATTCCTAAATAACTGACTACCTAAAGTGGTAGTAAATATGAAGTCACTAACCTCTTTTTCGTAAGCTAAAGCGAGGTCGGACGTCAAGGATAAGAAGTCTCGTGTAGCCCGTGTGAACATACCTTGATCAGCCGTGCCTTCTATCGCACTACCAACGGCGATTCGGTAGGCATTTGTCTCGATATTATCAGTGCGCGTTCTACGGTTGTCTAAGCCTAGAATCAAGCGAGCCGTAAAGCCTTCAAAGGGGGTGTAGTTCAACTGTTGACTCGTCTGGAAGCGCCGCACAGCTTCAGTAATATCAATTAACTCACCTTGAAGCGCAATTTGATTACGGACGTCATCAAGCTCCATACTTGAAAGGGAATCTAATATTCCAAAGTTAGTTGCTTCCAAACCACCGAATCGGGTGTTGATATCGTTGGCATTCAGGTCACGCGTGTAAAAATTGCTTGAAAATGATGCAGATCCTGAGTAAGTTAAATCATCACTTATAATAGCTCTGGTACCGAAGCGACCATTGATGCGACGTTGCTGGTTTATGTCGTTGAATCCATCGTCATCATAAAAGCTACCACTAAAGTTATAAGTAACTTTTTCATTGCCTCCATCTACACCAAGGCGGTATTGCTGAACAAGACCAGGCTCAAATATAATGTCTCCAGTTTCCTCAAAGCGAAGAAACTCTTCTTCCCCAACCATAGCTCCGAGAAGTACGCCGCCACTAAAAGTAGCGGCCCCCGCCGTGCCTCGCTTAGTAAATATCTGCAACACACCATTAGCTGCGTCAGCACCATATAAGGTTGTAGCAGCCCCACCTCTAATAAATTCTACGCGCTCAATAGACTCTACCGGAAGATCAGCTAAAGCTGAAGAGCTGGCTCCGCCTGTCGCAACGTTAAGCGTTGGATTCGAATTAAGGTTATCCACTCGTACGCCGTCTATAATGATCACGGGAGTTGAAGAACCATTAGCAGAAAGAGGCCCTCTATTGCGAATTATCGAGGCCG
>OY764669.1:0-27756 GCA_963668285.1 uncultured Lewinella sp.
TTTGACCCCACCGGTGGCCGGTGGCCACTGCGTCTAGCTCAGCGTTGGGGAGCAATAAGTAATCTTCCCGAGCTATCGTAAGTGGGCGTTTTTTAATTAAATAGGAATACATCCAACAGGAACAATACCACCGCTAAAGCAAGAGCCACATTTGCTAATCTTAATTTACGCCTATCGTTATCTCTAAAATAAGATGTTATTGAAGGATTAGGCCTTGAGTCTGCTAGTTGCGTCTGGATAAGATTATACACTACAATTACGTAGATAATTCCAACAAACAGAAATAGAACTGTTACAATGTATTGAAGAGAAATCATTAGCTTTAGTTACTTTCCTTTATTATTAGATTAATTCTGTTCTTCACTCTGCAAATCTTCGTACCGCCTTTGCAAGTCTAAAATTGATTGAATAAAGCCATCCCGCTGATCATCATCGAGTTTCGTAATATTCTGTTCAATGTATTCAATTAAACTTGTAGCTCCATCTTTCAATGCGTCAGGTCCACTAAATCTTCCAATCTCAGATGTATAAGACACATCGCCGTAGATGAAGAATCCTACGCCTCCGCCCATAGTCGGAGGGGCCACAGTTATGCCACCCCCCATGGTCACCTTCAAGCGTAGGATCCCCTAAGAGTTCGTCCTTTCCAGCTGGCGTAGTTGCGATCGTCCAATTGCCCTCAACTCCGACTTGCGGTCCGCCAAGCGGACTCACACCAGCAACTGCTCCGACATTAAATCCAAATCCGAGCAGGACCATCAATATTTTCAGCTCCTACATTGTAAATAAATTCTCCGCCGACCCCAGCAAATGCGCCGAAACCCGCACCTGCGCTCTCTGTATGGTAGACTAGAACATCGCCATTGCGGTCAATTGCCGCGCCAACACCGATAGATGCAGTTGGACCAGGAATTGAAGAACCGCTAGCTCCAATACGTGCGGCTACCTGAAACGAAAGAGCCTGTAATCCATGAAGATCAATATTAGCTATCGGTTCATTCTCCGCATAGTTATAAGTTGATACGTGCGGGAAATGATCAGCAATCGGGTCAACCCCAGTGAAGCGTCCAATAACTGGATCGTACCAGCGAAAGCCGTACTCGTAGAGACCCAAATCGGTGTTGAACTCCTTGCCATTATACCGATACCTAGCATCATCTAGTCCAGCATTCCACTCCCCCTCCATCTCCATACCAAACGGGTAATAGTGGTGCTCCCCCTCAATAACTCCCTCATCGGTAAACCGGACGCGTACATTTCCTAAATGGTCATGAATAGCATATTCGTATGGCCAACTTACCCGGTCGTCACAATTATCGGTTGTTTTCGCGGTGAAGCTGGTCCCCTTTGGGGAAGCAAAGCCCGGTAGCAGAGCAACCCGTTCGGTAGCTTGCAACCCCAATCCGTCAAAGCCAGTAGGTAGAGCAACGGTACTGTTGACTTTCCTACCTTCATAGACAACCCCATTCTCGTTCAGAACTACGGTATCCTCCACTTGAACCGGAGAGACGGTAGTACCCGTCATCGTCCTACCAAGGATTCCACCACCACCCCGAACTCTAGATAACGGACCCGGAAACGGCCCAGGATCGAAAGGGGGGGTAGGCCCGATGACCTCGATATCATCACAGTTATTAAGCCTAGCGGAGTCAGGCACCATCCGCCCCCGAGCGTGGTGCACTACGGCTGTCTTTCGTGCTAGATTGTCAATTTCGATATCCCTAAGATAGAACCGATCGCTCAAAAGCTTCGTGCCTTTCCATCTCCGCTCGCGTAGTTTCGTGCCGTCGGCGCTGTAGGTAATTCGGATTACTTCCCCACCTTTCTTCCTAAATAGGTAGGGTAAGTTCAGATGGTTGTAGGCTACGGAGTATTGCCGAAACGGATCTCTGGTGACGTTACCGTTACCATCATAACCATAGGCATACTTACCACTGGTGAGCGCCGGAAGACCGGCCTTTCTGAAATGTCGGTTCTTAGCGATGTCAGCTATCGATTCAATCCGGTTGGTGGCCGTTTCATCCGTAGCTGGGTAATTGTAAATGAGCTGATCGATGGCACCATAAGTACCGGATATGCCACGTCCGTTTCGAACGAGCCGAATAAGGTTACCCCGTTTATCGTAAGCGTAGCTAGAGGAGTATCGGTTTCGTGCTTGCCCGTTCTTTTGTACATAGCTTGAGACTTGGAGTCGGTCTAATCCATCATAACTAAAACTTTGAAGATAATCCTGCCCGGTAGAAGTTCGCGTACGCATACCGGCTATATTACCGTTTTTCAGCCCCGGAAACTTCATATTATTTGGCACGTCATCGTAGTAGTACTCCGCCTGAAAGTAGTCTTTCCCCGGGTTAGCGGGGTCATTAATGGCTGCAAGGAAGCCGTTTTCTAAATACTTATAATCTATTACCTGTTTGGCAAAGCGCTCCGACCCACCGAGGCCAAGTTGCTTGACCTGGTCCTTAGGTGTATACCGTGTAAAGGCCAGCGTAGTCGGTCGCCCGATTTCGGCTCCCTTATCATATTTGTGCATCTCCCGTTCTACGCGTCCCGCAGCATCGTAGTGGGTAGTTGCTACTGTTCTTTGAACATCCCAGGGTGTGGTCAGCCGGTGGTCTAACTCATGGACCTGATTGAGAGAAGTGTATTTGAATTTGCTTACTTGAGCTCTAGAATTATCGGTCATCAACAAGTGATTTCCTTCTTCCATTCGTACGCTGCCTAAATTGTCGTAGGTAGGAACCGTACTTAAGTAAATCCCGGATGGCATCTTTCCATCCAATACGGCTGTGCGCTGTAGGGTAACTTTATCTCTAAGAAAGCGAGGGCCGTTTTCACTACCATAGGAGATCTTTGTTAATATGTTGGCTTCTGGGATTGTTGTCGCGGTTACGCGATTGTTAGCAGCGACCGACCCTACGAAGCCTGATCTACGAGCACGACCATAGGCGTCGTAGTAGGTAGCAAGGAAAGGAGTCGTGCTTGGCATACTAGCTCCAGTAACGTACGTTAGTAGTTCTCGCTCATCGTAATAGTACTTTTCGGCAGGGCGGTCTGGCACTTTCTTATAGATCACATTTCCTGTTGCGTTGTAACGGTATTCGTAGAATAGTTCTGGAGTATTCGGACTGCTATCCGGTGGATAAACTCGCTGTATACGGTCTAGATTGTCATATTTATTGTAAGTATCAGCTATAACAACTCCGTCGGCACCTTTACGCCGCTCGAGTATAGTACGGCCGCGTAGATCAGTGTAGGTTATAGCAGATTTACCATCTGGATCTATGACCATAGTTTTAGCTAATGATTTTACTTTATAGAAGGAACCGGGCAAGTCTGAAAACTTCACCTCGTCAGAATTATTATGACCGTACGTATATGAGGTAGCGTGCCAACTCGCGGGTGTCGTAGTTTTAATACGACTCAAAGGATCCTCAAAATATGTATTCTTTGTGTAGGCTTGACCGTTCACACTAACCGGTTCTCCAGTGCTATTAGGTGATGCGAAGGTCTCATAATTTTTGAAGGGGCGCCCACGATTATCGTATAAAGTTGCTCCTACTACTTGATCTACCCACGCTCCATTTTCTTTTTGGACAACTTTTTGTCTGACTGTTTGCAACGGACGCCCGAGTCCGTCCTGGTATTGGTAAGTCGTCAGATCGTCGCTAGTCACAGATCGATCTTGGTGAGAAGAAAATTTTTGTATAGTACGGATGTAATTGCCGTCTCTAGATGTATCATCACCCTTGTATACGTACTTATAGTGTTGCGTTGTAATGCCTTTTGGTGCTGTGGTGGATTTTAATCGTGAAAGCGCGTCATACGTATAATCTGTACGCAAACCGTCAACGTCAATCATTTGCCGTAACAACCTGCTTCCTTTGTAATATCTATATTCCTGAACGTGATCGATAAAAGATTTAGATTGCAATAGACCGTTATTATCCCATACATATACCTGGTCTTCCCAGCCGCTTACCGATACTATCTTAGGTTTGCCCCATTGATAGGCAGAGATTACGAGATCATCTTCCCAAAATCCTGACCATGTCCCATTTTCACGCTGCACACTTTCGTAGGTCCTGAAAATAGCTGGATATGGTGTGGAGCGATCAAAAGTCAACCATTCAGTCGCTTGTCCGGAAATAGGTGTATCTGCAACATAAAGAGTCGTACGAATTGGAGTCAGAATATTTCTCGCCTTCATCTCCTGATAAGTTGCTCCTGCCTCATCGAAAGAATACTTGTGATTCGTCGTATGAATAGTTCCGTCACTATTTGAACTAATCTCAATAGTAGGGGCTAAGTGAGAACTTGATTCATAACCGTATTCCGTACTACCAGAGACACCATCAACCATTCTAGTGACCTTTGCAAGTCGGTATGGTTTAGTTCTAATATTATAAATAGAATAATTACCACTCCTTACCGGACCATTTTCGGAAAAGAAAATTGCTTTCACGTATTGATCTTCCTTTTGTAATTCACCAAACCTTGGTATAGAGTATGACTCTTTTAGTGGTTCGTTTGTTATCTCTTGAACAACCTGCTCATCTGTATTGAAAGCAACCTGACGTAGTAACTTGCCTGCATTAATCTTAGGCTGCGAAGGCAGGTTTGGGAACAAAGTGTTTACATAATTTCGGTGGAGATTTGGATCAGTTTGCCCGGCTTCAATCTCCTTGTCGTATTCATATACGTTAGTACCTTGGGTACCTAATCGCTCAATAACTCTCGAATAATAGATGTGACGTCCTTCGAAGGATGTCAACGGGAGACTACTACCTCCCCAAAAAGTGTGCTTTGTTTTTAGCGTTCGGCCATTAACGTCAATATTACCACACGGGGAAGTATAGAACGAAAAAAGGTTTACATAAGTAGGTACATTTATTAGTTGCCCGCTGGATTGGAAGCCGCCGGTTGCTTCTACATATTCATAGGTTTTCACAATATCGTCCGATTGATCTACTTTTCCGCCATCCTCACTAACTCGAATTTCACTGACTCTCAGGCCCCCAACCTGTCTGGATTCATATTGACCAATGATTTTGTCTTCTACTACACTAAATTTTGCCACCAAGCCTGTAGCTTCCAATACAAATTTATATTCTGTTTCTGGTTGGATTCCGTATAGGTCTGGGTAATCTACAGCATTGAATATGTTATCTATAGAAGCATATCCATCACGATTATCATCTACTCCTCGTCGGTAACTTTTCTTTGCAATAAAATTCCCATTTTTATACAGACTGATCCATGTGTTAGGACGGGCGTAGCATGCTGGAGCTTGTGGGTAATAATTTTCATAGGGTGTTTTCTCCCAGCGGAATTGCAATTTAGAGAATTCCCTAACTACAATATCATCGCTCGTTCGTGGATTGCTACCATAGCACGACTCACTTTGTAACTCAAATAGCTCAAGAAAGCTATTGACTCCATAAGGATCAAAATAATCATTCGCTTCAAATTTAAATTTTACCGCCCCCCCGGTTGGATATTTTATCCGACTGATTACACCTAACCTCATTGCCTCCTGGTCTGTTTCGCGATTAGCAGTCGATCCAGAAAAATGACTTAACTTTTCGGCCCCTGGGTACCTTCGGTAGGAGACATAAGAAGCCGGTATATTGTACCGTTGTTTATCGTTATACTCTTCTTTACCATTATAAAACCCCCAGTGGTCTATCCCGCGAGTAAATCGATGGGGCAAGTAGTTACTACCCTCCTTACTAAGGTAGGTGAATTTATGAGGTGGTATTCGAATTAGTGAGTTTTCTCCAGCACAACTAAATTCTTGGACTTCGTCTAGCCGTAACCTTTTACTTTCCGGCCAATTAAATCGCCTATCGGACTCATCTGACCAATAGGACTGAGTAAGTTTAAACTCTTTGCAATACATTGAGTTGCCGCTCTTTATCTTGATTCCTGTAAGTCGACTAGCGGTTTCAGGGTTGTGTTGATCGTATTGAGGTATATCCTCTCTAACTTGAGTTGCTTCAAATATCACTTCCTCTAAACTCGTAGTAATATTTGCTAAACGGTACCCTTCCACTTGTTGTCTATTTAGCGTTCCGACGACTCCGGGAAGCGTAAAAGAACCAGCCCCGCCTAGTGCCGGCACAGTATGATAAGCATACCTTTCGGCAGTGTAATTTAGCTTTATGTAATATAAGCCGTCAAAGGATCGAATTTCTTTCAGATACCAGGAGTTAGCCGTCCAGAAGTTATTGATTTGATCAACAGTTTGATTACGTGAGATTTCAATTGCATCTTCACCATCACCGTTCGATCCGTAAATGTATTGAGTTCCGTCCGGCGTGACTATAGTGAACTGACGTAAGCGTCGTGGGCCGTAACTACTTCCAGTCGTACGATAATATATTTTAATATCCTGTTGTGGAACCAACACTATAGAGTCCTGCGAGTCGAAGTAGAATTTACCATTATAACTGCCGACTGAAAAAGAAAATATATCTGGTTCACCATCCAGTTGCCCTCTCATCATGTGAGTAGGAGCGCGGCGGTCACCATCCAGGTCGATACACTGAAATATTTTAGTACCTCCTCCGGCAACTTCAACGTCTTCATCCGTAATTTTTAGTCGCTGATTTACTGATAGAAAGCCACCATCTGACTCGTCTTCGATCCCCTGCACCTGGCGGCTGATAATCCCCCCCGCCTGCAAGCTCCAACCCCCACCTACCCAACTTGACATTTCGGCTGGTCTAATACCTCCTGAATGATAGCTTAGGGAAATCGGTAGGGAAAGTGAGCCCATCTGCACAGTATGTATCGGTACGCCAATACTCGGAACACCCGTAGAATAGCTTACTGGAACATCTCCATAACGTCCAAGGCTTGTCGCGTTTGGTGATTGGACAACTATGTCCTGAAGCCTATTATTGACTGGCTGCGCACCAATACTGTAAGATGCGAAGAGAATCAACGCAAGCAAAAAGTTCTTTGAATTAATGTATATCAAGGTGTTCATTTCTAAGCGAAGTAATGAAATCAAACTAAAATTTACTCTACTACTGCACAATTAGCCGTTCATGCGCTATTATTCGTTTCGTGTTAGTGTCAACAACTTCAATGAGGTAAGTGCCAGCAACCCACCGATTAGTTTTAATACGCCCACTCGGGCTGTTTTCTATCCCTTCATACACCGTCTTTCCATCAGCTGAAATTACCTTTATGGTTGCAACGGACAAACCGATCCCACTTAGGTCAACAATAAAATAATTTGCTGCCGGATTAGGATAAACTCGAATTTGCGATCCGCTATCAACATCCTCCTTCGGTTGGAACACACTTCCACTACAAGGACTACATGTACTCAGCGCACTAACTTTTTTAGACAACTCTTTCATCTCCGAACGCAGCGATTTAATCGTCTCAGCTGCCTCTTGCATAGCCCCCTCCTGCGCATCAATAACCCCCTGCTGCTCCTGCACCGCCCCCACCAACACCGCAATCATATCCATATACCGTACCCCCTGAATGTCCGTCTCGCGTTGCCCGGAGTCTCCACTTTTGGTCTGAGCTACCGATGATTTAGCCAGGGCTGCCTCCGCCAGTGGGAAGCCAAGGGTATCGGCTAATTCTTCCGCCACCGTCTCGTAGGCTTCCGTTGTGTAGGGATGCCGTACTTTCGACACCAGTTCAGGCAACACCTCGGCCACCTCCTGCGCTACGAAGCCGTATTGTAACGACTCCTTTTCACCGAAGCCCATCTGCTTATTCGCAACGTAGTTGTAGGTGTGCGGCTGCAAATCCATGACAATGTCGAGGGCGCCGCGCAGGTCTTTAATGTTCTTTTTGAGCTTCTCGTCGGAGGCTTGCGTGAGGACGCCGTTAATGTGGACGTCACCCACAAAATAACCGGCGTAGCCCTCCCCGCCATTAATACTGCTGTACAGGCCATAGCGCATTGCCTTGCCGCGGCCCGCTACATTTATGTATTGACCGTAGGAGGTCTGATGCGCCCCGTTCACGTGACTTTCGATGAGCGTATAATTTCCGTAAGCGTTATCGCGCCGGCGGTGGATGGTCTTACTATAGAAATTAGCGTACAACTGCTTTAAGCCTTCGGCATCCCGATCATCGGCCCGGCTGTAAGTAGCCAATAGTTTCCCCTTGGCGGAGCGGGTGAACGTCATATCGTTATAAAAGCCGTACACGGTACCATCACCGGAATGCCTGACCACGTTGCGTAACCCGAAGGTCTGCCCCGTAGCACCCGCCGCCTGCTCGACGTGATTCCACAGGCCGTACTTATCCGAAGTGCCGGCCGCCAAATAGTTGTATATACCTACTCCCCGCGCTTCGTCCTGCCCGGTGGTCCGCACGAACAAATTATACTCGTGGTCGGTGTTGCTGAAGCGACTTTTTGCCATGGGGTGAGGCAAATCCCCAAAGCCATTGCTACCGGTGCTATCAACGTAAATTTGGGCGAAGGCGGCAGAAGGCGTTAGCAAAAAACAAACGACTCCCAGGAAGTACGGTGCATACTTCATAAGTAGGTAGAATTACTGTAGCCAGCGAAGTGAAAGCTTGCGTTACAGGGTAAAGGAAATGGGTTATAACTAGGCCGTACGGAATATAGGCTTATCCAGTACGTATGCACAATTATAATGTGAATATTTGGTACTAGTCGTATTTTATACGTTTAAAAATTTTTTTGCGAGTACGCAGGTGCAATCGATTGATGTAAATAGCAAAAAGGGAAACCCACCCCCCCTCTCCGTGAACGAAAACGCCGAGCGGGGGGCACCACCTACACCCCGCTCCTAATCTCCCCCCACCCCGCACCTGCGGCCTCGCAAAAATGAGTGCCTTATCTTACCAACTAGTAGTCGATCAAACAACAACATGGCCAATTACAACATCGATGCCGACAAGGCACTTACTTACGACGCAATCGTCGTCGGCTCCGGCATATCCGGGGGGTGGGCGGCGAAGGAGCTCTGCGAAAAGGGGCTCAAGACCCTCGTACTGGAACGGGGGCGGATGGTCGAGCACGTCAAGGACTACCCCACGGCGAACCTCGACCCCTGGGACCTGGAGCTGCGCGGCGGGCTCACCGCCGAGGAAATGGACCGCCACTACAAGAACGGACGCGCCGGCTTCATCGGCAAGGATACCGAGCACTTCTGGGCCAACGACCGGGATACGCCCTATACCGAGGCCAAACCCTTTCTGTGGATACGCGCGCACCAGATGGGCGGGCGGTCGATCCTGTGGGGCAAGCAGACGTACCGGTGGAGCGACATCGATTTCGAGGCCAACGCCAAAGACGGCAACGGGGTCGACTGGCCGATCCGGTACCGGGATATCGAATCGTGGTACGCCTACGTGGAGAAGTTTGCGGGCATCAGCGGGTCGAGGGAAGGGCTCAAGCAACTGCCCGACAGCGAGTTTCTGCCGCCCATGGAAATGAACGTGGTGGAGAAGCACGTGCGCGACCGCATCGAGAAAAACCACCCGGGGCGGCGGATGATCATCGGGCGGTGCGCGCACCTGACCGTGCCGCACAACGGGCGCGGGCAGTGCCAGTACCGCAACCGCTGCAGCCGGGGGTGCCCCTACGGCGCTTATTTCAGCTCCAACGCCTCTACGCTACCCGCCGCGCACAAGACCGGGAACCTAACGATCCGCCCCTACTCGATCGCCCAATCGGTGATCTACGACGATAAGCTCGGCAAGGCGACCGGTGTACGCGTAATCGACGCGGAAACGAACGAGGCCATCGACTACAAAGCGCGCGTCGTCTTCCTGAACGCCGGCTCGCTGGCCTCCACGCAGATCATGATGCGCTCGACTTCCGACCGCTTCGAGAACGGGCTGGGCAACGACAGCGGCGAACTGGGGCACAACCTGATGGACCATACCTACCGCTCCGGCGCTACCGGCACGGTGGAGGGTTTCGACGACCGCTACTACAAAGGGCGGCGGCCGAACGGTATCTACATCCCCCGCTACTGGAACGTCGGTAAGGGCACCGAACATAAGGACTTCGTCCGGGGCTTCGGCTACCAGGGTGGGGCCGGTCGGGGTGGCTCCCGCCACGCGGCTAACGCACCCGAATACGGGGCGGAATTCAAGGAGCGGCTGCTCTCCCCCGGGCCGTGGGAATTCTTCATTACCGGGTTTGCGGAGGCCCTGCCGCGGCACGAAAACCACATCCGCCTGAACCCCGACGTGCTGGATAAGTGGGGGCAACCGACGCTGACCATCGATGCGGAGTGGGACGACAACGCGCTACGGATGAACGAACAGGCGGAAACGGACGCCGCCGAAATGCTGGAGCGGGCGGGGCTGAAAAACATCGTCTCCTTCAACAACGGCCACGAGATGGGCTACGGCATCCACGAGATGGGCACCGCGCGGATGGGGCGCAGCAAAAAGACCTCGGTACTCAACAAGCATAACCAGGTGTGGGGCGCGGAGAACGTTTTCGTTACCGACGGGGCCTGTATGACTTCCGCCGCGTGCGTAAACCCTTCCCTTACCTATATGGCACTGACCGCCCGCGCGGCCGACCACGCCGTGAAAGAACTTAATAAACAGAATATCTGATGCTGGATCGCAGAGAAGTATTACGCCGAATCAGTTGGCTTGCCGGCGGGGCCGTAGTAGCACCCTCCGTACTGGGGCTCATACAAAGCTGTACACCCGACCGGCCGGACGACCTGGGGTGGACACCGGAATTCTTTAACGAAGACCAGGCGCGCTTCATCGCCTCCTACATCGATACGTTGCTGCCCGCCACCGATACGCCGGGGGGGCTCGACGTGGGGGTAGACCGCTTCATCGACAAGGTGATGGCCGCTACCCGTACGAAGGACTCTCCGGAATCGCCCATGCTGAAAGGAATCAAGGAATTCGACGACGGGGCGGTGGGGGCCTTCGGCAAGCAATTCTGGGAGCTGGAGCAGGAGCAGCGGGGGCAGCTGTTCAGTGAGGCGGAGAAGTCGCCCCGCTACCAGCCTTCCGTGTGGGGGACGGCCGTTGGGGAGCAGCCGCCGATCGGCTTTTATCGGTCGTTGAAGTCGATGGTACTGTGGGGGTACCTCAGCTCCGAGAAGATCGGTACGGAAGTGCTTAACTACCTGCCGGTACCGGGGGGCTACGACGGAGATATTGCGCTGAGTAGTGTTGACGGCCGGTCGTGGTCTTTATAGGCCGTTAGGTAGCTCTACGTAGCCAAACAATACCCCGCGGTAGTTGCCGAACTGCGTGCGCTGCTGGAGAACGCCCGGACGCAATCGGAGGTGTTCGTCTTCGCCCACGACCTTGATTGACAGTTACACTATCCTGACCCATGCGAAAATCACTTACGGAAACTTACCGGCTGACCGAAGCGCAAATCGCCTTCTACGACGAGCACCGCTACATTAAGCTTAAGCACGTAATCGACGCTCAAACGCTGGCGCACTTCAATCGGGTGATCTCCGACCGGGTAGCCACCAAGCGGAAAGAAATAAAGGATATTCCGCTGGAAGAAAGCGCGATACCTACGGCAAGGCCTTTCTTCAGCTGATGAACCTCTGGACGGAAGATGAGGCGGTAAAGGAATTTGTCTTCTCCCCCCGCATCGCCTCCATCGCGACTCAGTTGCTACAAACGGATGGGGTGCGGCTATACCACGACCAGGCGCTGTACAAAGAAGCCGGCGGCGGCATCACCCCCTGGCACGCCGATCAGTACTATTGGCCGCTGGACTCGGACAAAACGGTCACTGCCTGGGTTCCGTTACAAGCCACCCCGAAAGAGATGGGGCCACTCGAGTTCAGCGCCGGCAGCCACCGCGTCGAGGAGGGTCGTGACCTGGCGATCGGCGATCAGTCGGAGCGCATCCTGCAAGAGAAGCTCCGCGTCACGGATTTCCCCCACGTAATCGAGGCGTTTGATGCCGGGGAGGTTAGTTTTCACAGTGGGTGGGTGTTCCACCGCGCGGGGGCCAACTCAACGGAAGCGGTGCGTAAGGTGATGACGATCATCTACGTAGATAAGGATATGCGCGTCACGCCGCCGATCAATAAACACCAGCAAAATGACCTGGACACCTGGATGCCGGGTAGCCAGATTGGGGAGGTGGTGGATTCGCCATTAAATCCGGTACTCTACGAGGTTTAGCTTACAACTGCCCCCCCTTAGTCCCATTTGACCTAGCGAGTCAAAAAAATAGCGTCGCCAAAATTTCGCGTTTCTTAGGTGGCCGAACCATTATCAACCGACCCATGATCCGACCGTACGTTTTGGCCGATACCAACTGGAAGCACCTTAAGGACGAGCGGTTCGATCTAGCCGTACTACCCTGGGGGGCCACGGAGGCTCACAACTACCACCTGCCTTACGCTACGGACGTGATCGAGGGCACGGCCGTTGCCGAGGAAGCCGGCCGCATCGCCTGGGAGGCGGGGGCGAAAACGATCGTCCTCCCGACGATCCCCTTCGGGGTAAATACCGGGCAGTCGGACGTCTACCTGGATATGAACCTAAACCCGAGTACGCAACTCGCTATTCTGCGGGATCTGCTGACGGTATTAAATCGCCAGGGCATAAGCAAGTTTATGCTACTGAATAGCCACGGCGGGAACAATTGGAAGGCTATCATCCGGGAGCTAGGATTAGAATTTCCGGATATGTTCCTCTGCGTTACCGAATGGTTTCGGATGTGGGATAAGGAGGAGTACTTCGACGAGCCCGGAGACCACGCGGATGAAATGGAGACCAGCCTTGTGCTTCACCTACGACCTGAGTTGGTATTGCCCAAAAAGGAATGGGGCAGTGGCAGGCAGAAAATAAACAAGATCAGTGCCTTTCAGGAAGGTTGGGCCTGGTCGGAGCGGCCCTGGTCGGTAATCAGCGAAGATACCGGGGTGGGTAACCCAAGCAGGGCCACGGCGGAAAAAGGCAAACGGTTCTTCGAGCTTGTCACGCGGCGCTTAGGCAAGCTGATGGCCGAACTGGCGCGGGTCGACGTGGATGACCTTTATGAGTAAGGTCATCCTTGACGCCGGGGCTACCCCATTGCGTAGATGAAGCGTTCGCTCTGGATCTTTCCGCCCCGGACGTGGTACACGCAAATCTCTTCTTCGCGGGTGCGATTTCCGTCTTTTTTAGTAAGGTCGATTCCCATGCCGAGCGAAAAGTACTCCCCGTAGACGAGCGGGTCGGTAACTTCCAGTTCGTGGACTTCCTTAACGTCTTTCGCCCACTCTTTACTCTTTTTGATCAGTTGCTCGAGGCCGGTAACGTCACCGCCGGGCACGCCGGGCATTTCGTGGCTGCTGGCACTCTCGGCGAATAGCTCGGGGTAGCATTGGTCCATCTTACCGGTACGGCAAAGTTCAACGAGGCGGGTGGCAACTTGTTGGGTAGTCATAAAAAGGAAGTTTATTGGGTGAATGCGTTGTAACAAATATACTTTCCTCACATACACAAACCAAATGTTTAATTAAATTATCTATCAAACAATTCAACATTGACTGAATCCGATGGATTAGCCGCGTTCCGCAGCCAACTTCACCTTGCTCTGAAGGAGCACCGACTGCATAAAATAACCCTAAGCAAACCCATCCGTAAGCGAGATGACGGCCTGCGGAACATCTACGGCCGCAGCGTCAGCCTGAAGGGCGGCTTGCACCTACAACTAACCTACCGATACGACGATCGGGAAGAAGTAAAGAATTATGCCCCCGTCGATGGCGCTCGCTTACTCGAGAAGTTGGCGGGCACCGAATTTCTTAACGGCAACCTATTTACCGATTGCCAACACCTGAATCTTATGGTCAGCCGCAAGGGGAAAGCCCGCTTAATGACGCGGCCTACATCGGGGCCCGCTACCCCTAACGATAACAACCCGCCGAACTCGCAGAAAAAACAAGTAACATCAAGCAACCCCTCCCACGATCGGGTCAAACACCGGGATATACCCACCGAGCGGCCCTACCTACGTGGACTCGGCATTACGAATAAGGAGGGGATCGTCCTCCCCGGCGGCAAGCGGAAGTACAAGCAGATCAATAAGTTCGTAGAAATCATCGACGGGTTGGTGAAAGCACATCCCCTCCCCGCGGGCGCTCACGTGGTCGATATGGGCTCCGGCTCCGGTTACCTAACCTTTGCGTTGTACGATCATTTGGTGAATTCCCTCAAATTGAAGGTTTCGGTAACCGGCGTCGAGCTACGGCCGAAACTGGTGGAGAAATGCCGGCGCATCGCAGAGGAAAATAACTTCGATGGGTTGCGTTTCGTGGAAGGGTACATCGGTACTTACGTACCGGACCGCATGGATATGATGATCGCCCTGCACGCCTGCGATACCGCCACCGATGATGCCCTGGCCCAAGCCGTGCAGTTCGATACGGAGATTATGGTAGTTGCCCCTTGTTGTCAGAAGCAGGTGCGTAGGGATATGGACGTACCCGCCCCGCTCAAACCGCTACTGAAGAACGGTATCCTGTTGGAAAGGCAGGCTGCCATGCTGACGGACGGTCTTCGCGCACTGCTATTGGAAGCGCGGGGGTACGGAACGAAAGTATTCGAATTCATCCCGCTGGAACACACGGCTAAGAACGTTATGATCACCGCTACCCGGGCCAAGGGTCGGTCTGCCGCAGACGTAGAGATCGCTACTTTGAAGGAAACCTTCGGTGTACAGCGTCATTATTTGGAGGAGAAACTCGCGGCGATGGACCGATAGTTCGAACCCTTTAGGAATACTTACCTTACTCCCTAAACCAAGTCCAGCAATATGACCACTGACGTCCTAATTATCGGTTCCGGCATTGCCGGCCTAGCTACCGGCATCAAACTGGCCATACTGCGGCCCGAGCTGAAGATCGACGTACTCACCAAGGTCAACGAACGGGAAAGTAACACCAGCTACGCCCAGGGTGGCGTTGCGGCGGTTTGGGACCACGGTTCGGACACCTACGAAAAGCACATCGCCGATACCCTGGACGCCGGGGCGGGCCTGTGCGACGAACACATCGTACGCATCGTCGTAGAAGAAGGCCCCCGCCGGGTGGAAGAGATCATCGAGTGGGGGACGCGCTTCGACCTGGACCAATTCAAGAAGTACGACCTCGGCAGGGAAGGGGGGCACAGTGAGAACCGCATCCTGCACTACAAAGACCTGACCGGATGGGAGATTCAGCGGGCGTTGAGTGCCAAGGCGGCAACCCTGGACAACCTCGTCGTGCACGAACACTTCTTCGCTCTCGACCTGCTTACCCAACACCACCTGGGGTACATCGTCACGAAGCTTACTCCGGACATCGAGTGTTACGGGTGTTACGTACTGAACCGGCAGACCGGGGAGATCGATTCCATCCTGGCACGTAACACCGTGCTGGCCGCCGGGGGAAACGGGCAGATATACCGCGCCACCACCAACCCCATCATAGCTACGGGCGACGGCATCGCGATGGCCTACCGCGCCAAGGTGCACCTGGAGAATATGGAATTCGTGCAGTTTCACCCCACCGCCCTGTACAATCCGGTAGGTGACCCACAGGCTTTTCTCGTTAGTGAGGCGGTACGCGGTGAGGGTGCCATCCTGAAGCGACCCGACGGGACGGAATTCATGCACGACTACGACCCCCGGGGCAGTCTTGCCCCCCGCGACATCGTAGCCCGCGCCATCGACAACGAGATGAAGTTGGCCGGTGTGGAATCTATGTTTCTCGATTGCACCCATATCGATACCGAGCATTTCGTTAAGCACTTTCCTACCATCAACGAAAAGTGCCTTAGCCTCGGAATCGACCCGGCGAAGGACATGATTCCCGTCTGCCCGGCCTGTCACTATATGTGCGGCGGGGTAAAAGTCGATGAGTACGGCAAGACGAGCGTCGGTCAGTTGTATGCCTGCGGGGAGTGTACCAGCACGGGCCTGCACGGTGCAAACCGACTGGCGAGCAACAGCTTACTGGAGGCCTTGGTATTCGGCCACCGTATCGCGCACTCCATTTCGGCTAACGTGGACGTTGCCGACGTCCGCAAGGACATCCCGAATTGGAATCGTACGGCTACTATGGAGCCAAAGGAGCAGGTGCTCATCACCCAGTCGGTAAAGGAGCTGAAGGAGGTGATGTCGAGTTACGTGGGTATTGTCCGCAACAACAAGCGCCTCGAACGAGCGCGTAAGCGGTTGGAGCTACTGGGTACGGAAACGGAGGAGCTGTATAAGGACAGCCTAGTCAGCACTCAGCTTTCCGAACTGCGTAATTTAATCACTATCGGACATTTGGTAACTAAGGCGGCTAATTTGCGGCACGAGAGCCGGGGGTTGCACTTCAATACGGATTATCCGGAGCGGGCGGCTTTCGTGCAGTATTCAATACTTTAAAGCTGGTCGCTTAATGGTTTCGTACGGAGATAGACGGAGGGGCGGAGGAAAACGGAAGTTTAAGGCTTCAGTATGATTGAGGAAAATCTTAGCTACTTGATTCGAGGTGTGATTCTGGCGGTTCATAAAGACTACGGACCCGGATTATTTGAATCCGTATACGAACGAGTCTTAGCCAAGCGGTTGATTGAACAGGGTTTAAAAGTGGAATGTCAAGTCCCTATCTACATACCTGAGCCAGGAATAGATGATATTGTAGCCTTCAGAATTGACGTGCTTGTAGAAAACAAGATTATCATCGAGTTGAAGTCGGTGGCTAAAATAGAGCCCGTTTATCGTATGCAATTGAATAGCTATCTGAGGCTAGCTAACATGCACCTGGGTTTATTAGTCAATTTTAACGTAGCCTACGTCTTAAAGAACGGTATCACAAGAATAGTGAACGATAGAGTTCACTAGCATGATTCTACGATCAACGCCTACATCTCTTCGTCTGACTCCGCCCCTCCGTTTTCCTCCGTACGAAACAAACACCCTAATCTACAAGCGCTCAAAAACCCCGGCAATCCCCTGCCCCCCGCCAACGCAGGCAGTAACCATCCCGTACCGCTGCTCGCGCCGCTTCATCTCATCCAGCAACTGGATGGTGAGTTTGGCACCGGTGCAACCGAGGGGGTGGCCCAGGGCAATAGCCCCACCGTTCGGGTTGACGGTTTCCGGGTCGATACCAAGCGTCCTGATCACCGCTAAGGCCTGGGTAGCGAAAGCCTCGTTGAGTTCCGTTTGCTCGATGTCACCGATCTTGAGGCCGGCGCGTTCGAGGGCCTTGGGGACGGCTACGCAGGGCCCGATACCCATATAGAGCGGGTCCACACCACCCACGGAGCAACTGGCCAGGCGGGCAATGGGCTCCAGGCCGAGTTCTTTGACCATACGCTCGCTTACGACGAGGGTGAAGGCAGCGCCATCGGAGGTTTGGCTGGAGTTACCGGCGGTAACTACGCCATCGGTTTGGAAGACGGCGCGTAATCTACCGAGGGCAGCCATATTGGTACCGCGGCGAACGCCTTCGTCCATCTTTACGGTGTGGCTGGATTTAACCAGCTTGCCATCTTTGACGAAGACGTCTTCTACCTCGACGGGGACGATCTGCCCGTCGAACTTACCCGCATCGATTGCAGCGGCGGCTTTTTCGTGGCTGCTGACGGCAAAAGCGTCGGCTTCCTCACGGGTCACCTCGTACTTGGCGGCAACGGCCTCGGCGGTCTTACCCATCGAGACGTGGTAGTTGACGTTATCCATCGCGGCCTTGTAACTGGGGGCGAGTTTGTAGCCGGTCATGGGGATCATGCTCATGCTTTCCGCCCCACCGGCCAAGTACATATCGCCAAAGCCGGCTTTGATTTTGCCGACGGCCATGGCGATCGACTCGAGGCCGGAAGCACAGTAGCGGTTGATGGTGATACCAGGGACCTCCTTACCCAGGGCACGGGCGGCAATCAAACGACCTACCTGCAAGCCCTGCTCCCCTTCCGGGTTAGCGCAGCCGACGATGACGTCGTCGATCAATTTAGGGTCTACTTGGGGGACTTTCTCCATCAGGGCCTTGATGACGTCGACGGCTAAATCGTCCGAGCGGTAATTCTTGAACCCTCCTTTCTTCGCCCGGCCGACGGCGGAACGTAACCCTTGTACAATATATGCCTCCATGATTTTTTCTCTTTACGTGTTAGCGGTGCGGACTAAGGGGACTAGTTCCGGAGTGGTTTGTTGTTCTGTAAGGTGTACTGAATGCGCTCGAGCGTTTTCTGATTGCCCAGTAGGCTTAAGAAGGCTTCCCGCTCCAGATCCAGGAGGTACTGCTCGCTGACTTGCTGCGGTTGCGTCAGCTCACCGCCGCACAGAATATTGCCGACGTGGCGGGCCACGACGCCGTCGTAGTCAGAGATGTATTTGCCCAACTTGAATTCGTTGACGGCCGTGTAGATAGCCGCCAGCCCGGTACGGCCGAGGACCGTGATGTCCTCCCGAACGCTCGGGGCGACGTACTCGCGGGCGAGCTCCAGCACCTTGTGCTTGGCTTCCCCGATGTTACGCTGTAGGTTGGTTTCGATACTGTCTTTGCCTTCCAGCAGGTAATTGTAATCGAAAGCTTCCGCGGCGGAGGTAGAGACCTTAGCCGTAGCGATCGTCTGGAAAGCGTTCAGCAGCGTCGGCATCATAACGTCGCCTTCGAAGTAAAGATCCGAAGCGCGTAAGGCCAGCTCCTTGGTACCGCCGCCGCCTGGGATGAGGCCGACACCTACCTCGACGAGGCCGATGTAGCTTTCCGCCGCGTACACCCCAGCATCACAATGCATGGCTATCTCGCAACCACCGCCGAAGACGTAACCCTGAGTAGCGACCACGACGGGCACCTTACAGGTCTTGATCTTCATGTTGAGCTGCTGAAAGCCGTCGATGAGCCCGTCCAGCTCGTCGAACTGCTGTTGCATCGCCATCATACCGACGTTCATCAGGTTGGCGCCTACGGTGAAGTTCTTGGCGTTGTTGCCGATCACGATACCCTTCCAGCCTTCCGTTTCGGCTTTGTCAATAGCGTCACTGATGGCCCGTCCGATCGCATCGTCAATCGCGTTTGCTTTGGAGGTGAACTCGACGCACATCACCCCATCACCTAAGTCGTGAACGGTTGCGGACTCGTTCTTCAGTACGGGGCTTCGCTCGCGCAGGGTATCCAGGATGATGTAGTTGCTGAGGCTGGGAACCCCCAGGTAGCTCTTCGTCGACTGGTCGTAGAATAAGCGCCTGCCATTCTCCGACTTGTAAAAGCTCTCGTGGCCGGCAGCCTGCATTTCCTTTACCCAGTCGGCAATCTTCCCACCGCCTTCCTCGATCATTCGGATGCCTTCGGCCAGGCCGATCTGATCCCAGGTCTCGAAGGGGCCGTACTCCCAGAAATAGCCCGTCCGCATAGCATCGTCGATGCTGTAAAGGTGGTCGGCGATCTCGGGGACGCGGTTGGCAGAATAAGCCAATAGCCCGCCGAAGTACTCCCGGAGAAATTTATTTTCCTTGTCTTCCCCCTTGACGATGGACTGCATCCGGCGGCCCATATCCTCAACCATTTTGTTTTTACCGATGGCGGGGCGGGGCTTGGTGGCCGGGGCGTACTCGAATGTCTTTAAGTTTAGTGCGTGGATGATCGACTTCCCGTTCTCATCCCGCTCTTTGGTCTTTTTGTAAAAGCCCTGGCCGGATTTATTCCCGTACCACTTGTTGTTGAGCAGGTGGTGCATGAACTCCGGCTGCTTCTTGCCCTTCACCAGCTCGATGTATTCGTCGTTCGATACGTTCTCCATCACGAAGCCGGAGACCTTGGCGCTGGTGTCGATACCGACTAGATCCTGCAAACGATAAGTAGCCGTGTTCGGGCGGCCGATCAGTGAGCCAGTTATGGCATCGACTTCCTCGATCGTCATGTCGTACTTCACCGTCAGGTCCATCATCTGTACGCCCGACATGACACCGATGCGGTTACCGATGAAGCCGGGGGTATCCTTACAGAGTACGGTTTGTTTGCCGAGGTAAACATCACCGTAGTGCATGAAGAAGTCGACCACGTCCTGAGACGTCCCGTCGTGCGGGATGACCTCGAAAAGGCGCAGATAGCGGGGTGGGTTGAAAAAGTGGGTGCCGCAGAAGTGCCGCTGAAAATCGTCGCTACGCCCTTCTACCAGCAGATGAATGGGAATGGAGCTCGTGTTGGACGTCACCAGGCTACCGGCCTTGCGGTGCTCGTCGACTTTAGCGAATATCTCTCGCTTGACGTCCAACCGCTCGATCACCACCTCGATTACCCAATCGCAGTCGCCGATCTGCTCAAAGTCATCGTCAAAATTACCGGTGGTGATCCGCTTGGCGTACTCCCGCTTGAAGAGGGGGGCAGGCTTAGATTTGATGGCCGCCGCCAGCGCGTTCACCGCCTGGCTGTTACGTTTAACGGGGTCCTTTTTGTCCTCGTCCGAGAGGTTGAAAGGGACGATGTCGAGGAGCACGACGTCCAGTCCGATATTGGCGAAGTGGCAGGCAATGCCTGATCCCATCACGCCGGAGCCTAGGACGGCTACTTTTTTCAAGCGGTATTGCATGATCTGCGGGCAGCAATTTTGGTTTAGCGAAAATTCGCTGGCGAATATAGGGTTTAAGATTTATAGTCCCGGGGGAAGTCGCTTCGCAACTTCCCCCGGGTAGCGGGTTGGATCCACTAATTGCCGGAGGCCCGGCCTACTCCTTACCGCTTAACCAACTTGCGGCGTATCGTCTGCGTCTTGGTTTCGACTTCAATCATGTACGCTCCGGCTGCCAGGTGAGATATATCCACCGCGGCACCCGCCTCTACGAGTTGCTTGTTGATGACCGTCTTGCCTGACATGTCGACCATGGAAACATTCGCTCGGGCCTGGCCGAACTCGAGGTAGATCAAGTCCGATGCAGGGTTAGGGTGAATACTCAGGTAGGCGGCGGCGCGCTCCGTACCTGAGTCCTCCGTCGATTTGCGACTTACCAGACCGTCGGTCTCCACCATAAGCGAGGAGGCACGGTCGTTCCAGTCACCCGCCCACGGTTCGTTGGCACCGTAAGTGACGCTTTCACCCGTAAGGTTGTCGCCGTCGTAAACAATCACGCGGTAGCCGTCCGGTACCGTCAGTGAGGAGACCTCGTTGTCGTCCATTCCCCGAGCTGCTAAGTCGGCCGTATTGTAAGAGCCCACCCCGAGGTACGCGCGGGCACCGTCGTAGTTTGCGTCCTTATACACCATTACCTGGTCTAGGGTAGCGGCTACCTCGGCGAGCATTCTTCCACTCAGTTGAGTCGAATAATCGGTCGATACCCCCGGAGGGAAAGCCCAGTTGGTACTTACCGTGAGGTTCTGGTAGTTAACCCCCTGCTGCCGAAGCGTCTCCGCGTTGCTACGAATAACGCCGGCGTAGGCCGCGCGCTTATCTTCCGGAAGGTCTCCTTCCCGCACGAGTTGAGTCAGGTAGCGCATGAGGATGCCTTTAAACAGCCCGCCATCCATGCCCCCGGCTTCGCCCGTGTACAGCACGCCGTCAGTAGTGTTCGACACGGCGTAGTCCGCCGTTTTGATGGCATCGTCCATAAAGCCGGCTTCACCGGTCGAGCGGTGAAGCTCGAGGGCCGCTGCCAGGTAAGTACCCTGGTTGTACGAAAAGGCATTCCGGTCGATGACCCCGGTGTTCGCGTTCAGGTTATCCCAGACGGCGCCCGATGCCGGGTCTACCAGAGTTTCCTTGAGCCAGGTAAACAGTTCGCGTGCGATCTGCAGATCTTCGGCGGACCCGAAAAGGCGGTACCGCCGGGCCGCGTACAAAACGGCAGTGGTGTTGGAGATCGCGTTTTTGCACTCCTCACAGTCCTTACTCCACTGGATGGCCCCGCCGAACCCGTTGGTGCTTCTTCCCCCCTTGATGTCTTCCCAGAGCTCGTTGGATACGTCCAGGTATTCCGCGTCGCCGGTGGCCTCGTATGCCCGTAGGGTGGCAATCGCGAGCCATTCCATATCGTCGTAGAAATCGATGATGTAAGTGCCGTTGTTACGGGCCCGCATTCCCCGCAGGAGATCCTTCATCAGCGCAGCTCCCTCACGGTTACGGAGGTAGCGGTCGATCAGGGCGTCGAGGGCGTGGGCGTTCCACCAGTAGTGGAAGCGCAACTCCCCCTTGTTGCTCTGCTGAAAATAGGGGCCGTCAGTGTTGTAGAACCCCTCGATCGATGCCGTGTGAAGCCGGTCGGCCAACTCACCGAACTCCGGGGCCTGCTCGTCACCGAGCGCGATTCCGGTGTTGACCCCCACGAAATCCAGCGTGGCGAAACCGTCGCCCTTAGCGAAGCGGATGGTATTGTCTCCAGCGCGTAACTCAACGTCCAGCGACTTGACGTAAAACTGCTCCCAGCCGCCGGTGCCCGGGTAAGTCACCGTGACCGGCGCGCCCCCGTTAACCGTCATCCGGTGGAAGGAGGATTCCGCGAAGCCATTGGCGAAAGCTACGGATAGCGGGTAGGTCCCGTCCGTCGGTACGTTGACGGTGGTGAACTCGACGGAGCTGTTATCAAAATCTATCCCGCCAACGTAGCGATTCCCGGAGGCGGAGGTGGCGCTATTTACGGCGGCTCCGGTGATCACCGCATCTTCGGCCTCGTAGTAGGCGGAATCTTCGCCGCTACCGCTATCACCACCGTTACCGTCGCCGCCATCACCGCCGCCGTCCGTTCGCTCGACGCTTATGTAATCCAGTTGCGCGAACAAGTTGCCCTTGGTAACTCGGATCACGTTAGCCGTCTCCAGGGTTACGTCCAGGTAGGCCGTCTCAAACAGCGACCAGCCGGCCGTGGCCGGTAGCGTCAATTCGGTGGTGGTTTCGTTGATGGTGATGAAGTACGAACTGGGCTGGCCCATACCGTTGGCGTAGCCGAGCGCCAGCCGGTAGGTACCCGCCTCGTCTACGGTGACTTCTTCGAACTCAACGTAGCTATCCTCAAAGTCCATACCGCCGATAAAGCTACCGCCGGAGGCAAACTCGGACGGCGCCGGGGCGTCGGTCCTGTTCAGCGTAGCGTTTTCGGCTTCGTAGACCCGCCCGTCCGAGAGGACGGGGAAGTTGGTCACCCGCAACGTGCGCGAGCCGTAGGGTACGAGCGTGACCGTCTCCTCGGGTTGGTTCGACGAAACCGGGCTGGCGGGGGGCTCGCTGGCCTGTACTCCGTTGTCGATCAGCGTCCAGCCGGGGATCTTTTTGGCCCGGGCCGTGATGCGAATCGGTGCATTGCCGAAGGGCTCGTCGCTCATGCCGCTACGACTTACCTCCGTACCCGCTTCCGGGTCTTGGCGGTCCAGGAGGAGGCCGTAGTTCCACGCCGACCGTGGGAGTACCTCGAACTCGCTGAACCCGTTATCGTAAAAGGTCTTGACCTGCCAGTCCTCCTCGATTTGTAGTGAATAGACCAGCGGCCCGCGCTCCAGCCCGACCGAGTTGTTCGCCCAATCCGTAGCTTTTACCGTGGCCGGCAGGGTGATCGTTACTTCGTCGCCGTTGCCCCAGTTGCGGTTTATGACGTAAAACTCACCGGATACCACCCCGCCCTGGGTACTGCCGTTGACGGCTACCTGCGGGTTCTGACACCAGGCCGGGATGCGTAGCTTCAGTGGAAAGGTCGTGTTCTGTGCCGCACTGACCGTCAGTTTGATCGACTCTTCGAAGGGGTAGTTCGTCTCTTCGCGGATGGTCACGTCCACCCCGTTGCCGACTTTAGCGGAGATCGTGGAAGGTGCGTAAGCAACTACGGCCAGGCCGTTATCCTCGGTGCCCATCCACAGGTGTTTTACGAACAGGGGCCAGCCCATGTGCCAGTTGTAGCGGCAGCACGGGAAGCCGCTGTAGGGGCCCGGGGCGTGGTTGTTACCGTGCTCGTCGCTAAAGTCGAGGTGACCGTTTTCGGCCTTGGATACCACGTTGTTGGGCTTGTTGTAGTAAGTGAACTGCTTCAGGTCCGGGCTGAGGTGGGCCGGTAATGCATTGAAGGCGAGTTTCTCGAGGTGATCGCCGATCTCGGCGCTACCGGTAATTCTGATGGTGGTTTCGGCCGATAACATCTGCTCGACCACCGAGCATAGCTCGGTGCCGCTGGTGGAGTAGCGCCCGCGGAGGTGTTCTGAGTTGGAGAACATCCCGTCGGGGCGCCCGCGCTCCTCCATGAGGTGTTCCATGCCTCGGGTGTAGGCATCACGGTCGGCGGAAGACTTGGAGAGTTGGTAGTACACGGCGGGCATCTTGAAGGCCTGCGCTACGTTCACGCCGTGGTAGGGGTGAAACTCCCCCTGGTCGAAAAAGGTGTTGGAGGTGTAAATGTCCGTCCAGTCGAAGGCCTTGTCCCTCAGCTTCTGCGCAAGCTCGAGCAGCCAGTCCTGGCCGGTTACGTTGTAGCACCACAGCACGACTTCCATATTGTCGCCCGCGCGGGCTTTGCCCCATTCCCGCAGGTCCACACCGTCGATGGTATTGCGCTGAAACTCGAAGTATCGCTCCAGGAAAGTGAGCGCGCGCGCGTCTTCGGTGGCCTCGTAGTAGTCGCGCATATAGTAGATTACGATCATCCGCGGCCACCAATCGACGTTGGTGGTGGGGCCGAAGTTGCCGTCGGATCGCTGGCTCTGCAGCACCCAGTCGACGTAGCGCTGCGCCTTACCGCGCAGGCCCGCATCATCCAGCACGTAGGCCAGTGACAGGAGCCCTTTGGCGTAGTACGGGCCTTGCTCCCAATCCGCCTGGCTGCCTCCGAGCCACGCACTCCGTTCTCCCAGCGCATCTGCGTACAGATTTTCGGCCTCCCCGGTGAGCCCGTCTTTCTGAAATTCCAATTGCCGGCGTAACCAGCCGTCGGCCCGGACGGTCCCGAGTGGGAGGGCTACGAACGGGGTGGCTTCGAGGGGGGCACGGTTCGAAACGTAGTTCGCGTTTTGCGCCAAAGCACTTGAAGGACTACCTGCGGCCAGGAGTCCGATAAATAGAAGAATGGTATATATGCGCATAGTGTGGTATGTCGGTTTTGCAGATCGCCTAAGTCAAACCAATATAGCCGTAGAAGGCTAGTTCGTGGGGACAAGGTCGGAAAAATGACGGATTAGTCGGCACTGCTGCCAAATTAATACTTCTGCAATATGACTGTACGCCCGCTTGCCCGCCAGGGCACTTACGCCGCCGGCCGGTTCATTAAGCTACGCCGACCACCCCCAGCAAACGATCCATATCGCGTACCAACATACGCTTGCGGTTGAACGTCAGGATGTTATCGCGCCGCAAATCGTTGAGTACGGTGTTAACCGTTTGGCGGCTGGTGCCGGTAAGGTCGGCGATTTCTTTGTGGGTGAGCATATTGCGGACCTCACGCTCGTAGCCAACGGCCCTGCCCTTCGTATCCGCCAGCTCGTGGAGGAATTCGATGATGCGGCAGCGGCTGGTCTTGAACATCAGGTTTTCGAGGCGCTGCTCGAGGCGGAGCGTACGCTTACCGATCAGGCGCATAAAGAAGAGTTGTAGCTCGCTGCGTTCACGCAGCATCCCGTTCAGATCGCCTTTCTCCAGTACACAGAGCGTCGTGGGGTCGAGGGTATAGGCGAAGTCGCGCCGGTTGCCTTCGTTAATCAGGGCGAGCTCACCGAATACCTCCCCGGGGGAGAGGATGGCTTTGGTGACCTCCTTACCGTCACTGCCGTAGGTGCCGATCTTGACGCGGCCCGCATTGATCAAAAAGATCTTTTGGGCGGGCTCGTCGGGTAGGTAGATGTACTGGTTACTCTCGAAGCGGGGGTGGGCCTTGTTGTCCAGCAGGCCCATGTCGATCTTTTTTGGGCAAAAAATATTTTTCAAGTCGATGTTTTCGACGAACCAGAGAGATTGTTCGGCCATAGTGTACGGTAGTTAAGCATTGATCAAAGCGGCCCCGAATCCCCACGAAGGCCCCAAAATTATAACCACCGAATCGCCTTCAGGCTGACCGATGGAGCCTTATAAACCACCAACCGTAGTCCTCAAAACATAACCCGAAATAAATCCGGGGGGGCACGCAGCCTTTTCGGCGGGCATTTTAGCTTTTTTGCCGTATTGCGCCAAATCGGTGAGGTTTCCGGCTGCCGTCTATCGTTCCCGCATAAGTTACGATATTATTACCGCATTTTGCGTAGCTGCGGGCGGTGTTCGGGCTCGGCGAACGTTGATTGTTTTTGCGAGAACGCAGGTGCAAGGTCTTCCGATTCGGTAAGCTGCGGCGCGTCATCTTTGCCAGTGGGCTCACCGGGTGGTGGAGGGCCGGTCTGCGAGCTCAAAGGTGAAAGCAAGATTTTTGCCCGCAACCGAACTTTCGCTTAGTGTTTCCGACCCCGCACCTGCGTACTCGCCCTATTACTTTTTATGGCCGCGTCGGACAACTGCCGGGCAATAAATATAGGACATAACACCTACATACTGCTTGCCATGAGTAGATCGATGTCGGTACTGCGCATCTCGAAGCGGCGGCCGAGGTAATCGTTCGTAAGGCAACCTTTATATACATAGATTCCGTGCCGCATGCCTTTATTGTGCATGATGAACTCGTCGAAAGCCCGCGCTTCGGCCCGCAGTAGCATGGGTACGAGCAAGTTACTGACCGCGATGCTGGCCGTGCGCCCCACCCGGCTGGCGAGGTTGGGCACGCAGCAATGGGTAACGTCGTGCTTTACGAAGGTCGGCTTATCCAGGCTGGTCAGCCGGCTGGTACCGAAGCAGCCACCCTGGTCGATGCTTACGTCGATGATGACCGAGCCGGGGCGCATGGCGCGCACCATATCTTCGCTGACGACGACCGGCGTACGGCCCGCTTCTGCGTGGATGGCACCGATGGCTACGTCCGCCGTCAGCAATTCGCGGCGAAGATCGGTGGGGTTGAGCGCACTGGTGTATAACTGCCGGCCGACGCTCGTTTGCAGCCGCATGAGTTTGTGTATGTTATCGTCGAAGATGCGTACCTCGGCGCCCATGCCCAGGGCGGTACGGGTGGCGTATTCGGCGACGACGCCACCGCCGAGGATGACGATCTTGGCACTCGGTACGCCGCTGATGCCACCCAGTAGTACCCCGGGGCCGTTGTGCTGGCCGGAGAGGATTTCGGCGGCGAGCTGTATGGCGGTGATGCCGGCCATCTCACTCATGATGCGCACGATGGGGAAGCACCCCTGATCGTCCTGCAGGTATTCCATCGCCAGGGCGATGATGCGCTTGTGTTTTAACCGGTAGAGATATTCGGCGTTGATCGTGGGGAGTTGCAGCGGCGAGATGACCACCGTACCCGGCTGCATCAGCTCGATCTCCTCCAGGGTGGGGGGGGCGACTTTAAGGATGACGTTGGCCTTCGAGTAGACTTCCCGGGCGCTGTGGGCGATCTCCCCGCCGGCTTCGCTGTAGTCGTGGTCGGAGAAGTTGCTTTTAGCGCCGGCACCGGTCTGGATCAGTACGCGTTGCCCGCGGCTGGTCAGGTTATGGACACCGCTGGGGACGAGGGCTACCCGGCGTTCCTGCAACGTGATTTCGGTAGGGATGCCGATGAACAGGTCTGCGCGCTTAGACTCGACGGCCAACGTTTCCGTTTGCGTCTGCCCGTAACTGGAGGTTAACTCCTTGGGTAGGGAAACCTTGGCTTTATCCTTACTACTCATTGCTTGGGCGCGTAACCGCTATAAATGGACAGTTGGCGGGCGGCCCCGCCGGGGGCATGCGCCAAATGTAGCGTAACAACGTCAGGAGGTAGAAGAGGTTCTAATACCCGTGGCCATTCGACGA
>OY764670.1:0-12076 GCA_963668285.1 uncultured Lewinella sp.
CGTATTTGAGGGCGACGGAGATTTCCCCTTGCTTTCCCTTACCGGCTTCGTCGTCAAATTTGTATTTGAGGATGTAACCCTGGTCGTAAAGGATCTCGGTGATACGCTTCTTCGTTTTGGAAGCGGGAATGACGACTACGCGGTGACCGGCGATTTGCGCGTTGCGCAGGCGGGTCAGATAGTCGGCGATTGGGTCGGTAACGGCCATGCCATTAGTATTGCGCTCCGTGGTTTTCCGGTAGGGGAACTTCCGGAGCTGTGAATAGATGTTTTAAAAAGGGGGCTTACCAGCTGGCTTTGCGAACACCCGGGATCTTGCCGTCGAGCGCCATATCGCGGAACTTGACGCGGCAAAGGCCGAACTTACGCATGTACCCTTTCGGGCGGCCAGTCAGTCCACAACGGTTGTGGAGGCGGATGGGGTTGGAGTTGCGTGGAAGTTTATCCAGCTCGTCCCAGTTACCATCGGCTTTGAGCTCGGCGCGCTTCTTGGCGTACTTGGCCACCATGCGTTCCCGCTTACGCTCGCGAGCGATTAATGATTTGCGTGCCATTGGTCAGGCTTTATTTTGATTCTTGAAAGGAAGGCCGAGTGCTTTGAGTAACGCGAGCCCTTCGGCATCCGTCTTAGCACTAGTGACGAAGGTCACGTCGTACCCCGTCAGGTTAGCGACCTCGTCGAGGCTGATCTCGGGGAAGATGATCTGCTCCGTAACGCCAAAGGTATAATTACCGCGGCCGTCGAAGCTCTTGTCGTTGATGCCCCGAAAGTCACGAACGCGCGGGAGGGCCGTAGCGATCAGGCGGTCGAGGAAATCGTACATCTTCTCACGGCGCAGGGTAACCTTGGCACCGATGCCCATTCCATCACGTAAGCGGAAATTGGAGACGGACTTTTTAGACTTGGTGACAACTGCCTGCTGGCCGGCGACGAGGCTCATTTCCTTGACGGCGTTCTCTACCAGCTTACGATCCTGAGTAGCTTTACCAACACCCTGGTTGATGCAGATCTTCAGCAAACGAGGCACCTCCATGGGGCTGGAGTAGTCGAACTGCTCCTGCAGCTTCGGGCGTACTTCTTCTTCGTACTTGGTCTTTAGTCGTGGAGTGTAGCTCATTAGTTGATGATGTTTCCGTCACGCTTACCGAAGCGGACCATTTTACCGTTCTCCCCTACTCTGCGGCCGACCCGGGTGGGTTGGTTCTCCGCATTGACGAGCATGAGATTACTGAGGTGGATGCTGGCTGCCTTTTCGACGATGCCTCCCTGGTCGGTTTCCGTGGGGCGTTGGTGCTTACGGCGAAGGTTTACACCCTCGACCATGGCACGATTCTCTTTCGGGAATACCTCGAGTACTTCCCGGGGGGTAGCCAGATCGCGGTCGGCGCCTGCAATGACCACCACGCGGTCTCCCCGTTTGATCTTCAGCTTTGGCGTGTGGCGCTTCTGCTTATCCTTATAGGTCTTGTTAGCCATTGTTATGTTTCTTTCCGTCCTACGGATGGTGATCCGGTAAGACTATTGGGAGTTGAATTAAAGTACCTCCGGGGCGAGGGAGACGATCTTCATGTACTCGCGATCCCGCAACTCGCGGGCGACCGGGCCAAAGATGCGGGTGCCTCTCGGCTCTTCGTTCGCGTTCAGCAGTACGACGGCATTATCGTCGAAACGGATGTAGGAGCCGTCTTTACGGCGGATTTCCTTACGCGTGCGAACTACGACGGCGCGTGATACGGAGCCTTTCTTGACGTTTCCACCCGGGGCCGCTTCTTTTACGCTGATGACGATTTGATCGCCGATACTGGCGTAACGACGCTTAGAGCCGCCAAGGACGCGAATACAGAGGACCTCTTTGGCACCGCTGTTGTCGGCTACGCGCAACCGTGATTCCTGTTGGATCATGAGTTAGCTAATTTAGGGTGGTTAATTACTTGGCTTTTTCGATGACCTCGACCAAACGCCAGCGCTTCCGGCGGCTTAGTGGGCGAGTTTCCATGATGCGGACCAAGTCACCGATTTGGCAGTCGTTGTTCTCGTCGTGGGCGATGAGCTTCTTCGACTTCTTGACGTACTTACCGTAGATGGGGTGCTGCAGGCGACGTGCAATCGTTACGCTGATGGTTTTATCCATCTTGTTGCTCGCGACTCTGCCGACCCGCGTTTTGCGTTCGTTGCGGCCTTCGTTATCCTCTTCCGCCGGGGTGGCAAAATAGTTTACGGCGGTCTCTACCGTTTCGGTAGCGGTATCGACTGCGCCGGATACGGCCTCGGCTGCGGTGCCTACGACTTCTCCGATGGTTTCGGCGATGTTTTCGATCAGCCCGCCTTCCTGCTCTTTGTTTTCCTCGTTGCTCATGGTCGGATTACTTTTTACGACGACGTCTTTTTATGTGATCCCGTTTAGCGATGGCTTTGGCGGGGAGGGCTTCCAGTTCACGACGGCGAATCTCGGTTTTGATCCGAGCTACGTCACGGCGGATCTCACGCAACTGGAGCGGGTTAGCAATACCGTTAACGGTATGGTCGAACCGCATTTTGTCCAGACTGGTAGTGGACTCATTCAGCTGATCCTGAAGATCGGCGTCGGAGGCGCTACTTAGCTCGACTGTTTTGTTACTGGCCATGGGTGAATGTTATTTTCAATGCCCGGCAAACTACCCGTAGGGGGTGCTGCGTGGGGTGCTGATTCTTTGTTTTAGCCTTGGTAATCTAGGCGAGTGACGATTTTGGTTTGTACCGGCAGTTTCTGAGCGGCCAGGCGCAGTGATTCTTCTGCAACTTCCTTGGTTACCCCATCGAGCTCGAACATGATGCGGCCGGGCTGAACGTTAGCCACGTAGTAGTCGAGGGCTCCCTTACCCTTACCCATCCGTACCTCCAAAGGCTTACTGGTAATGGGTTTATCGGGGAATATGCGGATCCACACTTTACCTTCCCTTTTCATATTACGCGTCATGGCAATACGGGCGGCCTCAATCTGGCGGCTGGTGATGCGGCCGTTATCCATGCTTTTGAGGCCGAAAGTGCCGAAGTCAACGGAGTTGCCCCGGTGGGCAAGGCCACGGTTGCGCCCCTTCTGCTGCTTACGGTATTTCGTTCTTTTAGGCTGTAACATAACTGGTAAATTGATTGATAAACAGCTGAAAATAGGCCGTTTATACCTCAGACCACCCCAAGGTGCTCATTAGAGCGGGGCAAAGGTATGATTTTTTACTGAGCGACGGAAGCGATCATTCGCAATCTTTCCACTTTCTCAGAGAAAAGAAGAAGCAGGGGGGGCAGCTTCGACGATTTCGAAGCATACTCCCTTGCTTGTTCAAGGGGTAAAAGCGCAGCGCAAACCGGGTTTGATGGCTTTTAGTCGGTCATTCTCTCGCCTACGGCGGGTGCGTCCTGGCGGCCGGAGCCGCTCTGTGGTAGCGTGACCGCTGAATTTTGAAAATTCAGCGGTCACTAAACGAATCTATCTACGGCCTCCACCGCGGCGATCGCCACGGCCTCCTCTGCGGTCACGGCCGCCGCCGCCACCACGGCGGTCACCGCCCTTGGTTGCCAGGCCGGCGTTCGGGTTCAGGTCGCGCTTACCGAGTACTTCACCTTTACAGAGCCATACCTTGATGCCGATACGGCCGTACACGGTATGTGCCTCTTTGTGAGCGTAGTCGATATCGGCACGGAAAGTGTGCAGGGGGGTGCGCCCCTCCTTGAACTCTTCCGTACGGCTCATATCGGAGCCGTTGAGTCGCCCGGAGATGCGAACTTTGATGCCCTCGGCCGATGCGCGCATCGTAGAAGCAATGCTCGTTTTGATCGCGCGGCGGTAATTGATCCGCGCTTCGATCTGTTTGGCAATGGATTCGGCGACGATATTGGCGTCAAGCTCCGGCTTGCGGATCTCAATGATGTTGATCTGGATATCCTTGTCCGTCAGGCGGCGAAGTTCCTCACGGATCTGGTCGATCTCGCTACCACCTTTACCGATGATGATACCGGGGCGGCTGGTGTGGATCGTCAGGGTAACCCGCTTGAGGGTACGCTCGATGATGATGCGGGCGATGCCGCCTTTCTCGATACGCTTACCCAGGTAGCCACGCAGCTTCTCGTCTTCGATGACGTTGGTGGCGTAATCTTTGTCTGCGAACCAGTTACTGTCCCAGCCGCGGATGTAACCGAGGCGGTTACCAATTGGATTTGTCTTTTGTCCCATGGTTATTCGGCGGTTTGCGGTGCGGGAGTAGGTAGCTCCGTGCGGTTAGCGACTTTGATTGTAATGTGGCAGCTGTGCTTGCGAATGCGGTGCGCACGGCCGTGGGGTGCGGGGCGGAACCGCTTGATCTGAGCGCCGGCATCGGCAAACGCTTCGGAAATATAAAGGTCGTAATCGGCGGCATCGTAGCCGTCGGACTTTACTTCCCAGTTAGCGATGGCCGTCTGCAGGTTCTTCTTCAGCCAGTAGGCAGCTTCCTGCTTACTGTAGTCGAGAACCCCGAAGGCATCCGTCACGCTTTTGCCACGGATCAGATCCACAATGAGGCGCATCTTGCGCACGCTCATCGGAATGCTGTTAAGACTTGAAATTGCTTCCATTAGGGGATGATTGCGAATGAACGGGTTAGTAGAAAGGGCCGGTACGGCGAGTTCCTACTCTACCTCCATTCGATGAATTGGAAATTATTTTTTCTTGCCGCCGTGGCCACGGAAGGAACGCGTCGGGGCGAATTCCCCCAACTTGTGCCCTACCATGTTTTCGGTGACGTATACGGGTACGTGCGTCTTTCCGTTGTGTACGGCGATCGTGAGACCGACCATATCGGGAATGATCATGGAAGAGCGCGACCAGGTCTTGATCATGTTCTTGCGCCCTCCCCCTTCTTGGGTAGAGACTACTTTGTCGTAGAGGCGGTGGAATACGTACGGTCCTTTCTTAAGCGAACGTGCCATAGTTTATTTCTTGTTCTTAGTCTTACGACGCGTGATGATCAATTTGTTACTTGCCTTATTGACGTTACGGGTCTTCTGACCTTTCGCCATAATGCCCGTCCGGGAGCGGGGGTGCCCGCCGGATGCACGGCCTTCGCCACCACCCATCGGGTGATCGACCGGGTTCATGGCAACGCCACGAACGCGGGGGCGGCGACCCGCCCAACGGCTGCGGCCGGCTTTACCGGATACCTGCAAGCCGTGATCGGGGTTGGAGGTGATGCCGATGGTTGCGCGGCAGGTTTTCAGGATGCGGCGAACCTCGCCCGAAGGAAGCTTGACCGATACGAAGCGGCCTTCTTTGCCCATCAGGGTGCCATTGGTGCCGGCACTACGAGCAAGGGCGGCGCCTTTACCCGGCTGGAGTTCGATGGCGTGAATGGGAGAGCCCAGTGGCACGTCATCCAAAAACAGGGTATTACCCGTTTCCGGGGCGGCGTTTGCACCCGAGCTTACCGTATCCCCTACTTTCAGGCCCTGTGGCGCGATGATGTAGGTTTTCTTACCGTCCTTATACTCAAGGAGGGCGATGTAAGCGGTACGGTTCGGATCGTACTCGATGGTTTTCACCGTAGCGGGGATGCCGTCGTGGTTACGACGGAAATCGATGATGCGATAACGGCGTTTGTGGCCACCACCGCGTTGGCGGATGGTCATCTTACCCGTCCGGTTACGGCCACCACTTTTCTTGATGGGGGCCAAGAGGCTCTTCTCCGGTTTATCGCCCGTCAGTTCGTCAAAGCGGTTACCGACGTGAAAGCGAGACCCAGGAGAGACCGGCTTAAACTTCTTAATTGGCATTATTGCACTTAGTTAGCCCGGTAGATCTCGGAGCATAAGCACCAACCTGATTCGACCTTGGTTGGAGGCTCCCCACCTACCGGTGGTTATAAATAGAGGGCTACCGGCGTAAGTGCCGCCAGCCCCCGGTCGATTAGAGTTCGTTGTAAAGATCGATCGTGTCGCCTTCCACGAGGGTAACGATGGCCTTTTTAAAAGCGGGTACGCGGCCGCGAATGATGCCCGATTTGGTAGAGCGGTTTTTCGCTTTACCGGGCATGACGGCGGTATTGACCCGGTTGACGGTAACGCCGTAGCGTTCTTCGACGGCATTACGGATCTCGATCTTGTTGGCGGCCTTGGCGACCACGAAAGTGTAGTGACCCGGGTCTTCGGAGAGCAGTTCCGCTTTTTCGGAGACTACCGGTTTAATTAGGATATTCTTAGCCATGTCTGCTTATGCTTTTTCCTGGCCGTTCGTAGCGAACTGCTCTTTCAGTTTTTCAATGGCTCCCTCGGCTAGAAGGATCGTTCCGGCCTTCATCACCTCGTAGGTACTGAGGTTGCCGGCGGCTACGATGGAGCTGTCTTTGATGTTGCGGCCGGAGCGGTAGACGAACTGGTCCTGCTCGGCGGTAACCAGCAGTACTTTACCGGAGACTTTCAATGCGCTTAGCATGGCCACGTAGTCCTTCGTTTTCGGGGCGTCGAACTTGAGGTCTTCGATCACCTTGATGCTGCCGGCTTTCGCCTTACTGGCCAGCGCCGAAGCACGCGCCAACTGTTTGACCTTCTTATTCAGCTTGATGCCGTAGGTACGGGGGCGGGGGCCGAAGATGCGACCACCACTGCGGAAGAGTGGGTTCTTGATGTCACCCTTACGGCTACCACCGGTGCCTTTCTGGCGGTGTAGCTTTTTAGTAGAGCCGGTGATCTCACCACGCTCTTTGGCTTTGTGCGTGCCTTGGCGTTGTGCGGCCAGGTAGGCTTTGACGGCAAGGTATACGGCGTGCTCGTTGGGTTCGATGCCGAAGATGTTATCGGGCAGTTCTACCTCACGGCCTACATCACCGCCCTGTGCGCTTTGAACTTGGAGTTTCATGTTGTAGATGGTTATGATCTACCTAGGCTCCCCCCCTCCAAGAGGATGGGGAAAGGAAACTAGGGGGTGATTACTTATGAAGGATTACCGTACCGCCTTTTGGGCCGGGGACGGCTCCCTTGACCAGAATCAGATTCCGATCGGGGAAGATCCGTAAGACCTTGAGGTTCTTGATGGTTACGCGGTTGCCACCGTCACGGCCGGCCATCCGCATACCCTTAAATACACGGGCGGGGTAGGAAGCCGCACCGATGGAGCCCGGGGCGCGTTGGCGATTATGCTGACCGTGGGTAGCGTCGTTGACACCGCGGAAGTTGTGGCGCTTGACGACACCCTGGAAGCCTTTGCCCTTCGAGGTGCCTACCGCGGCGCAGGTGTCCCCTTCGGTGAAGACTTCGTCTACCGTTACCGTTTCGCCGAGTGCTTTTTCGACGCTCATGTCGCGGAACTCCACGACTTCGGACTTGGGCGTAGTACCAGCTTTGGCGAAGTGGCCCGCGAGTTGCTTGCTGGTGTTCTTCTCCTTTGCCTCGCCGTAAGCGAGTTGCAGAGAGTTGTAGGTGTCCGTATCGTCAGACTTGACCTGCGTTACGACGCAAGGGCCCGCCTCGATAACGGTACAGGCTACGTTTTTGCCTGCTTGGTCGAAGATGGAAGTCATCCCGACTTTCTTACCAATAATACCGTTCATTGGTCTTTAATTAAATTCCTTCTCCACCGGCGAATTGCGGGGGGAAGCAGTTAGAGAATGGACCCTGGCGGCACAGCCGCGGATCATTACAAAAGAAGAAGCCTAGGGGTTAGGTAAGCTTCACCTGAATGTCTACACCACTGGGTAGTTCGAGCTTGGAAAGCGCGTCCACCGTTTTCTGGTTGGGGGTGTAGATCTCGATCAGCCGCTTGTGCGTACGCAGCTGAAACTGCTCCCGGGATTTCTTATTGACGTGCGGAGACCGCAGTACGGTATAGATATCCTTTTCGGTGGGCAGCGGAATCGGGCCGGTTACGATGGCCCCACTGTTCTTTACGGTCTTGACGATCTTCTCGGTTGACTTGTCAACCAGGTTATGATCATAGGACCGCAGTTTAATGCGAATTTTCTGATTCATGCCATATAGATTATCCAGTATCGATTATGCCCTGAGGCGATGAAATGCTACTGGAGATTAAATTTCAAAGTAATTGATCACGGCGGCATTCCGCCAGATTGGTAGTTGTAAACAGGCTTGCCGGATCAGGAATCGGAACCGTTAGCTTCCTTGATGATCTCGTCGGCGATTCCCTTCGGTGCCTCCGCGAAGTGGCTGAAGGTCATGCTGGAGTTGGCGCGGCCGGAGGTGATCGTCCGCAGGTCGGTCACGTAGCCGAACATCTGTGCCAGGGGCACATCGGCGGTGATACGTACGGCGCCACCATTCATCGGCTCCTGACCTTTCGGTAGGCCGCGGCGGCGGTTCATATCACCGATGACGTTACCGGTATACTCTTCCGGAGTGACGATGACCACTTCCATGATCGGTTCGAGCAGCTTCGGGTTACATTTCGGCGCGGCGGCGCGGAAGCCCTCCTTAGCGCAGAGCTCGAATGCCAGCGGCTTAGAGTCGACCGAGTGCATGGAACCGTCGTATACGCGGACCTTCATGCTATCGATGTTGTATCCGGCCAGGATGCCGTTCTTCATCATGGATTTGAATCCATCGCGAATCGGCTTCTGGTAGTTCTTATCGATGGCACCACCGACGATGGCCCAATCGAACTGCATGTCTTCCTTGCCAGACTTGAAGTCTTCGCTTTCCAGGAATTCCTCATCGGCGGGGCCGAGTTCGAAGCTCATATCGGCGAAAAGACCAGATCCGCCGGACTGCTTTTTGAGGCGTTCGCGGTGGTCGACCGTGGTGAACAAGGCTTCCTTGTAGGAAACCTGTGGGGCACCGACGTTAGCCTCGACTTTGAACTCCCGTTTGAGGCGGTCGACGATGATCTCCAGGTGAAGCTCACCCATGCCGGAGATGACCGTTTGGTTGGTCTCATCGTCGTACTTGACGGTGAAGGTCGGGTCCTCTTCGGCGAGTTTGGCGAGTGCCATACCGAGCCGGTCGAGGTCCTTTTGCGTCTTCGGCTCGACGGCTACACCGATCACGGGATCGGGGAAGACCATCGATTCAAGCACGATGGGGTGCGCTTCGTCGCAAAGGGTATCACCCGTACGGATGTCTTTAAAGCCAACGGCGGCGGCAATGTCACCGGCTTCGACGACGTCGATCTTCTCCTGCTTGTTTGCGTGCATCTGGTACAGGCGGGAGATACGCTCTTTGTTACCGGAGCGGGTGTTCTTAACGTAGGAGCCCGCATCGAGCTTACCGCTGTACACGCGCATGAAGGCCAGGCGACCTACGAAGGGGTCGGTAGCGATCTTGAACGCCAGGGCGGCAAAGGGCTCGCTTACGTCGGGCTTACGGAAGAGCTCCTGCTCTTCGTCGTCGGGGTGGGTACCGCGAACGGGCGGGATGTCGACCGGGCTGGGGAGGTAAGCACATACGGCATCGAGTACCGCCTGCACACCCTTGTTCTTGAAGGCCGAACCGCACATCATCGGTACGAAAGCAGCGTCGGTAACGGCATCGCGAACGGCGTTGCGTACTTCTTCGACGGTGATGCTCTCGGGGTCTTCGAAATACTTCTCGAGGAGGGATTCGTCGTATTCGGCGACGGCCTCAAGCAGCTTCTCCCGCCATTCGTTGACGGTTTCCTTGAGGTCTTCGGGCATGGGGATGACCTCAAAGGTCATACCCATATCGTCTTCATTCCACACAATGGCCTGCATGGTGATCAGATCGACGACGCCTTTGAAGCGTTCCTCGGCACCGATGGGTACTTGGAGGGGGATCGACTTAGAACCCAGCTTTTCTTCGACGTCCTTCACCACCGCGAAGAAGTTGGCGCCGGAGCGATCCATCTTATTCACGAAACCGATACGGGGGACCTTGTAGTTATCGGCCAGCCGCCAGTTTGTTTCGGACTGGGGTTCCACACCGGATACGGCGCAGAAAAGGAACACCAGGCCATCGAGTACCCGGAGGGAGCGGTTTACCTCAACGGTAAAGTCCACGTGACCGGGGGTGTCGATGATGTTGAATACGTAATTCTGCTCCTTCCACTTCCAGTTGGTGTGGGTGGCGGCGGAGGTGATCGTGATGCCACGCTCCTGCTCCTGCTCCATCCAGTCCATGGTAGCGGCGCCGTCGTGTACCTCTCCGATCTTATGGCTCATGCCAGTGTAGTAAAGGATACGCTCGGTAGTCGTAGTCTTACCCGCATCGATGTGGGCGGCGATACCGATATTTCGGGTGTATTTGAGGTCCGTTGCCATAATGGAAGGATTAGGGGAGATTAAATATAGATTGGTTAGCGGCCGTAGTGGGCGAAAGCGCGGTTGGACTCCGCCATGCGGTGGGTCTCTTCCTTACGCTTGACGGCCATGCCTTCGTTGCGGCTCGCGGCGAGTAGCTCGGCGGCAAGTTTTTCGGCCATGCCTTTGCCGGAGCGTTGGCGGGCGAACTTGATCAGCCACTTCATACCGATACTCATCTTGCGCTTAGCACGAATCTCGGTAGGGATCTGAAAAGTCGCACCACCGATACGACGGCTGCGGACTTCTACCTGGGGCATGGCATTATTCAGCGCCCGCTTCCAGGCCTCGTGCTCGTCGAACTCCTCGTTTTCGATGCGGGACTTGATCTTGTCCATCGCCTCGTAGAAAACGTGGAAGGCGGTGCTCTTCTTACCGGAGAACATCATCATGTTGACGAACTGGGTGACGATCGGGTCGCCGTAACGCGGGTCCGGGGCGAGTACCCGGACTTTTGGCTTTCTTTTACGCATAACTTCTTTGCTTCAGACGGCCTTTACGGCCAATGTCACTCCATGATTAATAAGGAGCGATCATCTTACTGATGATAAATTAATTCTTGGGCCGTTTGGCACCGTACTTCGAGCGGGCCTGCTTACGGTTAGCGACGCCGGCGGTATCGAGCGCGCCGCGGACGATGGTGTAGCGAACACCCGGGAGGTCCTTTACCCGGCCGCCGCGAATGAGGACGATGCTGTGTTCCTGTAGGTTGTGGCCCTCACCCGGGATGTAGGCGATCACCTCGATGCCGTTCGTCAAACGCACCTTGGCAACCTTGCGCAGGGCGGAGTTCGGCTTCTTGGGCGTGGTCGTGTACACACGGGTACAGACACCACGCTTTTGCGGGCAAGCGTCCAGCGCACGGGAATTGCTTGTCTCTTTGATTTGCTTGCGCCCTTTGCGGACCAGCTGGTTAATTGTAGGCATACGTGAATTTGCTTTAACTGCGCTTTTATGTTTACCAGAGGCCTACCTCCTTGAAAAGCGAGCGCAAAGGTAAGTATTCTTACTAAGAATTCCTAGCCATATCGTACGCTCCAAAGAAAAACTGCGCCGGGGCGGATCTTGCGAAGCATTCGCTGAGAAGCAGTCAGTTACCGGGTGCCCCGGCGCACAACAGGGCGCGCGCAAAAACATACTGCGGCCGGCCGGAGTTGAGCTCCCAAACTCCCCCCCGTGCTCAGACTGATCATAGCTTTGCTAGCTGCCTCACTTCTCCTGACCTGCGACCGATCCGCCCTGACGGACCTCAGCGAATACGCCGCCAAAACGCCGGAGGACGGCATCGGCCACTACGTATACGCACTTACGGCACCCGAAACGGTAGCGCCGGGAGATAAATACAACATTGCGATGGAGTGGCGAACCGTAGGCCCGGCCGACCCTACGGCCAGCTACGGACTGGACGTTCGCCTGAAGGGGCCGGATACTAAGGTATACAACATCGCGCCCTCGGCAAATACCGTCGGAGAATACCACCTCACGAATTGGCTGGAATACCACCTCGCCGTACCGCAGGGTTTCCCCCCCGGCGATTACACGGTCAGCGTTCGGGTGATCGATGGCGATCAACGCTCTTTGCCCCTGGGCTTTAAGGAGGAGTTGAGGGAAGACGACGGGTACTACCGCATCACTTCGGTCAGGGTGGAACCTTGAGGGGGGGCTCCCAACACCCTTGCTTTCACCCCGGAACCCCTGCACCTGCGGCCTCGCAAAACAAAACTTATACCTTCATCTCGTTGCCGAATAAGCTATCCACGAAGGCGCGTTTGTTAAAGATTTGGAGGTGGTCGATGCCCTCCCC
>OY764671.1:0-13629 GCA_963668285.1 uncultured Lewinella sp.
CGGGAATACGCCGTTGCCCTGGGTTTACCCACTATCTGGTTGGACCCGGACGTAGGCGAGGAAAACGATCTCCTCAATAAATTCCTGGCCACTATGCCTTCCAACGGGCACTACCTCGGTTGGTGGCCCGATGAAGCCCTCGGTATTACGCGTGCCTCCCAGTTCGGTATCCCTACGATCCCCAGCGATTACAGCACGAACCTTACCGTCCACGGGGGCTTCGATCGGGAAATTCGCATCAAGCCGACGCCGCCGAAACCCGATTTGCAGGATAAGATATACGTAGCATTTATTCTTAGTGACGGGGATAACCTACAGTTCGTAGAACACCTGATGCGCAAGATTTGGTCCGACCCGGAGCGGGGGTCCGTACCCCTCGGCTGGACGATCTCGCCGGCCATGAAGGATGCCATGCCCGGCGCCCTGAACTATTTCTACGACAGTGCGACCGAAAACGACAACCTCATCTCCGGTCCTTCCGGTTTGGGTTACGTTTACCCCAACTTCTTCCCGAATGACGATCGCCTTGCCGATTACGTGGCGCGTACCCAGGCGTACAACGAGGCCACCGGCGTCCGGGTAACTACCATCTGGAATACCATCACCGGTGGTATAGACGATAATGTCGGTAACATTTATTCCCGGCAAGCCCCCTCCCTACTTGGCCTGACCGCTCAAAATACGGGTGGCCCGCTCTCAATTTACGACAATAGCCTCCCCGGCAAGCCCCTTACCTGTAACTATTGCTGGGACGTAGGCAACATGAGCAGCCATATCGCCAACGCATCGACGGATTGGAACGGGGAGGACCCCCTTTTTCTCATCATCCAATCCCAGCCCTGGCGGGACGCAACGCCCGCTACGTTCAAGGCCGTAGCGGAAGGGCTGAGTGACGATTACGTCGTCGTCCGCCCGGATCACCTTTTCCAACTGCTGCGCGAGGAGAACGGATTGCCCATAGAGGGGGGCTTCAACACGACGAGCACTTTGGCGGAGCCTCCGGCCGGGTTTACCGCCTGGCTGTCCTTTAACGCCAACGACCAGCACATCCGCCGCGCCGGCGAACGCGGCCGGATCGACTCGAATGTCGACCCCGTAGAAGATGCTTACTGGAACATGGTGCCGGGCCTTGCCGGGGAAGGTGTTTCTTTCCGATCTCGCAATTCCCCGAATAGCTATTTACGGCACCGAGGCGGTCAGGTTTGGAGTGACGACTATCTGGATACCGACTTATTCGAAGCCGACGCAACCTGGTTGATACGACCCGGCCTCGCTGACTCTAACGCCGTCTCGTTTGAATCCGTCAACTTCCCCGGTAACTTCATCCGCCACCGCGATTCCGAGCTGTTTTCAGAGCCGATAGAAGGCTCCGAAAGCCAGGCCGACGCAACCTGGCGCCCCATCGGCGCTTTCGGTGCCGATACGAGTACGACAAGTACGCACGCCGTATTCGAAGTTTATGCCCCCCTTGAAATATCCCCCAACCCCGCCTCCGAAAGCATATCGATCGAAGGCGCGACCCGGGGTAACAACTACGTCGTCTACTCCGCCACGGGGCAGGTATACCTTCAATTACGGGGCGAGCAGTTAGAACAGCCAGTATCCTTACGCAGCCTACCAAAAGGCGTTTACTACCTGCGCGGCATCGAAACGCGGCAAGTCACCCAGTTCGTGAAGCAGTAATAAACTAATGGGGGTGTGACTTCGACGTACCTAAATCATCTATAAGTATGTACCGTTACACCCTCATTACGCTTTTACTCTTCTCCTGCGAAATATTACCGGCGCAGATCATTTTAAACGGTGACTTCGAATTACCGGCGGATTCCACCTGGGTCTTCGGGGAGGGTGAGCCGCTAAGTATTGTGGCCGATACTTCGAACGGTGGTGGTTACGTACTGGCCATGCATTCCAGTGTAGACCAGGGCCGGTCCGTCTCACAGCTAGCCCCCCTGCCTCACCGTACGCTAACCCGCTACGCCATCGATGCACGCATTAAAACGACCCTGGCCGAGGGCGGGGAATTCCGCTTTTGGACTGATCTGCTCGACCACGACGAAGAGCGATTGATCGGTACGCGATTCGACCTTCATACCGACAGCACGGCCTGGGATACCTTCACCTACTACTTTCTGGCCGATACCACGCTGCGGCACGTACGCCTCGGCGGCTCGGTCTCCGGTGAAGGGACCGTGTGGCTGGACGATATTCGGATCCGTCCGGCCCCACTCGACTTTGACACCATTACGACTACTCCGGAAGTCGAGGCTTACATCGATCTTTTAATAGATTCTATTCGTAGCCAAGCCGTACGGCGTAGTTTACTCGATCTAGATGCTTTAAAGAATTCCATCCTATACTACGCAATTGGCGCTGAAGGCCCCGAAGACGTTCACCGCCCCATTAAAAGCGTTCTTTACCAACTGGGTGATAACAACCACTCCAATTTCTTTACGCCCGCGGAGATCGAAGCGATGTTGGGCGGTATGGATATTAGAGAGCTAATGGAAGGCGAAGAGGACAGCCCGTACATCACCGACCCGCCCCTCGATAAGGACAGTTTACGCGCCGAGCTAAGGTTCGGCGAAGGCAGATTGATCGACGGTACGGTAGGCTACCTATCCCTCCCCGGTTTCATGCACGGGCATATGGACGCTCTTGTACTATTCATCGATAGCTTACAAGTGATGCTTCGCGACTTCGACCGTGAGGAGAAGCTCGCCGGTTGGGTAATCGACCTGCGTAACAATACCGGTGGTGCGACGCCGGCAATGATAGGTAGCGTAGGTCCACTGCTATCTTCGGATAATGTCGCTTACTACGTACGCACCGACGGTGAGGTGGACAACGCTTTTTCCTATCAATCCGGTAGTTATTATAACATCTCGGAAGGTGGTGCGGATTCTATCGCCATAGTTACGTCCACCATCGCCTACCGGGTCAACCGCCCCGATCTACCGATTGCCGTACTCATCGGCCCCCGCTCCGCCAGCGCGGCTGAAGGTTTACTAACATTACTACTGGGCGAGCCCCGGGTACGCACTTTCGGCCAGCCGACCGCTGGTCTTACTACTGGAAACGGTATGGTCTTAATGCCTGACGATGCCGCACTCAATCTCGCCAGCAGCTACCTCGCTACGCGCAACAAAACAATGTTTACCGGCCCCATCGACCCCCACGTATTGGTTGAGGAGGAAGATGGAGAAGAAGACGCCGTACTGGAGCGCGCACTACAGTGGATCAGGAATGGCGGTAAATAGTTTACGGTCATAAGTCTTACCACTTTCTTAACCCTCAATTAATACTTTCTTGCCACCGGGGGCAGGGGTAGGCGGGTATTCCCTATTACAAAGCAACCTGCTACGTTATGATCGACTAGGTGCTCCTGACCGGTACCGTAAACTTTAAGAAGTAACCCGGCAGCTTAGCGCGATTAACCACCTCCTGGCCGCTTTCGGCACCTTCTCTACACCGGAGAGTACACTGTTACCATTTTCGATGTTTGGTGGTTCTTCATAGCCTGCTCGAGCGTTAGCCAATTTTTAAAGCGGTCTACGATCTCGCATTTAAGCATTGGATTGTATGCCACCTAGTACCTGACTTTGTCCTACCCACAGTTGAACAACCCCGGTACCACGACCGAAAAGATTGAGTTGCCGGGGCGTGGATCTACTTACTGGCGAGGATTCCCAATAGTTCCTTATTGACGAAGTAGAGAGAGCGGCCAATTTTATTTTCCGTGAGGATGCCTTCCTGAACAAGTATACCGAGGTATTTCCTTGCCGTTAACGTATGCACCTGTAGGTCCTCCGCAACCAAATCGATCTTGGTATAGGGATGGCGATAAATGTTGTTGAGGAGATCTTGACTGTACACCTTCGGGTGCTTGCTTCGTAAGATCTCCTTTGTATTTCGCATGGACCGTCTAATGTATTGAATCGTATCGATACTTTGGCGGGCCGTCAGGGCTACGCCACGAAGCATGTAGATCACCCATTCTTCCCAAGTGCTTTCGTCTCTAACGGCCTGGAGAAGTCGGTAATACTCACCTTTCGTCCGAATAATGTAGTGACTCAAATAGAGGATGGGTAGCTCCAACAGCCCCGCTTGCACCAAGTAGAGGATATTAATGATACGTCCCGTTCTGCCGTTTCCATCGTAAAAGGGATGAATACTTTCGAACTGGTGGTGGATGATGGCCATTTTTATGAGTGGGTCCACCTGACTGAGGTCGTCGCGGTTGATATACTGCACCAAGTTATCCAGGTAGTTGTTAATTTCGTCCGGGTGCTGCGGGGGCACGTAGACGACTTCTCCCGTCCGATCGTTAGTAAGTTTAGTGCCTGGCGTACGGCGAATACCTGCGTTATTTTGCTCTAGTTTCTGCTGAACTTCAACGATAAAGTTACGGCTCAAGAATCCGTTATTTTGTACTTTGGTGAATCCACTCCGTAGCGCCAGGGCGTAGCGTTGCACTTCCTTCGTTGCCAGGCTCAACTTGGTATTGATTCCAATATCTGACCGAAACAGTTCATCTTGGGTAGTAATAATATTCTCGATCGCCGAGCTGTCTTCCGCTTCCCGAAGTGTGAGTGTACTAATCAGCACCTGTTCGTTGGGGATCGTTCTAGCCGTTCCTTTTAGCTCGGCGAGTGCGCGGGATGCCCGATTAAGTGCAAGCAACACCGCCGCAGACTCAAAATCCTCAGTAAGTGGCAGATTTGGTAAATCGTATGTTCGCTTCATGATGATACTAAACTATCATAGTTTTTATAAGCATAGCAAAAATAGTGATAAAAATCGTCATCTTTTATCGCTATTGAAACGAAGATTCTACAAAAGTTGTATTTTCTATGCCCTTTTCCTAGCTACGAGTTACCTGCCAGCCTCTACCTGTATAACTATTTTGCGATTTTCGATGTTTGGTGATTTTCATAGCCTGCTCGAGCGTTAGCCAATTTTTTAAACACGCGGGGCCGAGGGGGGCGGGGCGGGAAAAGCCTATTATCTTCCCCACCCAACAACCCCTCCCGAATGCTTCGCACGCTGCTACCAATTTCGCTATTATTTTTAATCTGCATTTGTCCTAACTCGATCAGGGCCCAAATTGGAGACGTGTACGAACGCTTCCCCCTACCCGATAATCAGGCTACCATCCAATCGCCCGCCGATTACCTCGGCTACCGGCTTGGCGAGCGCTTTACCGAATACGCCCGCAGTACCGCTTATTTCGAATACCTCGCCGAAGCCAGCCCGCGCATCAACATCGAGCAGTACGGGGAAACGTACGAAGGGCGGCCGCTGCACCTGCTCACGATGAGTATCGAAAATAATATGGGCCAGCTCGAAGATATCCGTACCCGCCACCTCGCCGCGGTGGAAGACCCCTCCGACAATGACCTGCCCGTTATCAACAGTTTCAGCTACAACATCCACGGCAACGAGGCAAGCTCGACCGAAGCGGCCATGCAGGTGGCTTACGAGATCGCGACGACGCAGGACCCCGAAATGTTGGATGCCCTGCGCAACTCCGTCGTACTCAGCTTCGTGACGATCAACCCCGACGGGCGCGACCGCTACGTCTACTGGGCCAACGGCATGAAACGGGCCACCGGCGGCGAAGAACCCACCGACCTCGAGCACTACGCCCCCTGGCCCAACGGCCGCACCAACCACTACTGGTTCGACCTGAATCGGGACTGGGTGTGGGGCGTCCACCCCGAAAGCCGGGGGCACATCGAAGCCTATCAGAAGTGGATGCCGAACGTGCATACCGACTACCACGAGCAGGGTTACGACGCGAATTACTTCACCGTACCCGGTACCACCCCCCGCAACCTGCTGCTGCCGGATAACTACGAGGTCTTTGCCGACACCTTCGGGCGGGCCAACATCGAGGCATTTAACACGACCGGGGTGAGCTACTTCACGCGGGACCGCTTCGACTTCTACTACCCCGGCTACGGCAGCAGCTACCCCAGCGTCATGGGCGCCATCGGGATGCTGACCGAGCAGGGTGGGATCGCCGCCAACCTGGCCGTGAAGACCGAAGACGATTATGTACTCACGCTCCGGCAAAGAGTGTGGGACCACTACAGCACCAGCGTTGCCCAGATCAAAGCCGCCGCCCGCAATAAAGACGCCCTCAAAGCCTACAGCTACGCCGCCTGGGACCCAGCCAACAGTAAGACCGACGGCATAGCCGGCTACCGGATCGCGGACGATGGTAATATCTACCTGCCGGAGGTGATCAGCATGCTCCTCCGCCACCGGGTCGAGGTGCTGCGGGACGACGACAGTTACTTCGTGCCGGCGGATCAGCCCCGCCACCTCTTCGTCCACTCCATCCTGAACGAATCGCTCGTCATCGAAGACAGCGTAATGTACGACATGAGTACCTGGAGCGCGCTGCTCGCCTACAACCTCGACGCCGAAGCGGTGGGGCGCACCCCGGGCGGGCTCAAACCGGTTACCGGCTCGCTAACCACGACCGGACGGCTGATACCCCACGACCGGGGCCGCGCGTACGCCTACGTGCTGGACTGGAACCAACGCAAAGCCCCCGCCGCCCTGGCGGATCTGTGGGGGCAGGACATCCGGGTAAGGACCGCCCACGAGGGGTTTGCGAGCGACGACGGGGCCAACTTCGCCCCGGGCAGTTTGATCGTGCTCGTCGGGCGGAACGCGACCGAGGTGGACGATGGCGCGATGCGGCAGTTAGCGGAGGATCACGGTGTGGTCGTCCACCGCTTCGCGACGGGGCGGATGGCGAGCGGGATGGATTTGGCGAGTACGCGCAACTTCCCCGTTCGCCGGCCGAAGGTAGCCTTGCTGGTGGAGCCGCCCTTCGATACTTACACGAGCGGGCAGGTATACTTTCTTTTCGACCAGGAGGTACGGTTACCGGTGGAGCGGGTGCGGGCTTCGATGCTGAAGCAGACGGCCATCCCCAAATTCGGGAGCCGCTACGGCTTTGCGGACATCAACGATTACGACGTGATCATCCTGCCGGACGCGAATAATCTGAGCGAGCTGTTCGGTGAAAAGGGCATAGAGGCAATGCACAACTGGGTAGAGGCCGGCGGTACGCTCGTCGCCATCGCGGAGAGCGCCGCCTGGCTGACGGCGAAGGGCAAAACGGTGGAAAAACAGCCACTCGTCGAAGTCGGTAAGGACAGTAGCGAGTCGGCCGCCCTGGTTGCTTTCGAAGACCGTACGGATTACTTCGGTAAGCAACGCACCCCGGGTGCCGCGCTGCGGGCGACGGTCGATACCAGCCACCCGCTTGCTTTCGGCGTTCCGGAATTGGTGTACACCCTGAAGTTCGGTGATGAGGCTCTGAAGCCGGTGGTCGGTTTGCAGAGCGTGGGTCGTTACGCTGACGAAGATCTACTGGCATCCGGCTACGCACCGCAGGTCGCCTTGGATACGCTGGCGGGGAATACCTGGGCGGGCGTTCGTCCGCTCGGCGCGGGCAAGATCGTCTACTTCATCGATAACCCGCATTACCGGATGTTCTGGCGGGGGCCGTCGCGGATGATGGAGAATGCGGTGATGTTGGTACCGGGGATGTAGTTTTTTTGATATGCGACATTTTTGATATGCGACATTTTTGATATGCGATTCTCGATATCCGATTCTCGATTTAGCTACCGCACGGCTCTTCGTACACTTCACACCAAACGTTGCTCGCCGTCGGGAATGTTAATCGTATAACTTCCGTTGATCGACGCTTCAACAAACAACGCCGAAGTCAGCTACGTCCGGTAATCCCCCCCCCCCCTAATGCGTAGCCCGCTTCTTGACCATCCCGCCCCGCACGTCACTGATCGAAGTCACCGTGATGAAGGCCCGCTCGTCCACCCCCTCGATGATGTTGAACACCTTACGCATCTCCAGGCGGGTGATGACGACGTATAGAATATCCTTATCCGCCCCGTTTTCGTAACCGCCCTTACCGCGCAGGATGGTCACGCCCGTACGGGACTGCGCAATCAGGGCCTGGCGGATCGCTTCGTGCTGCGGGCTAATGATCGTTACTTGCATGTATTCCTCGATACCGTCAATGATGAAGTCGAGGGCTTTCGAGGCGACAAAGTAGGTGATCAGGCTATACAGTGCTTGCTCGATACTGAGCACGTAGGCAGCTACGGAAAAGATCAGGAGGTTGATGAGCACGATCCAATCACTGACCTTAAGCCCGAGGCGGCGGCTGAGGTAAATAGCCAGGATCTCCGTACCGTCGAGGACGCCGCCGCCACGCATACTGAGGCCGATGCCGGTACCGAGAAAGAAGCCGCCGAAAATGCTGACGAGGAGCTTGTCGTTCGTAACCTCCGGCCAGTGGAAGAAGTAGATGACGATGGAGAGAACCACGATGGCGGCGGTCGTTTTGAGCGCGAATTGCGACCCGACTACGTACCGCCCGAGGAAAATGAAGGGCAGGTTGACCAGAAAGAGTAGCAGCGAAACCTTCACGCCCGTCACCTGTGCCAGCAACAGGCTCACCCCGGTCACGCCGCCGTCGATAAAGTCGTTGGGCAGCAGGAAAGACTCCAGGCCGAAAGCCGCGCAGAGAACGCCGAGGACGAGAAAAACAATGTCCTTGGCTAAAGAAAGGGGGCGCTGCGAGCTCAAAGAGAAGGAGAGTTTAGTCGCCGACAAATATACCCTCCCGAGGGCCCATAACGCGGGCCCTGAGCCTATCTTCGCGGGTGTTTTCACCTCCATCAACCTACCTACGACGATTCCTGCGGGTCATCGGGCGGAGCCCGGTTTTGCTCTTTACCCCCTTGCTCTGCACCTGCGCCGCGTCGCAAAAAACACGACTCCCCGCGGAGCTAAAAGAGGCTTCGGGCCTGGCCACCATCGGCGACCGCTGGTACTGGCACAATGACAGCGGGGACGGGCCGTACGTCTACGTCACCGATAAACATGCCCGGCTCCTGGCCATCGACACCCTCGCCGCGGATGCCGTCGACTACGAAGACATCACGCGCGACCCGGCGGGTAACCTTTACGTGGCCGACGTCGGCAATAATCGGGGGCGGCGCAAGGAATTGCAGGTTTATCGCTACGCGCCGGGCAGTGCGGCGACGGACACGATCGCGTTCCACTATCCAATCGAATTTTGGCGAGGACGCAGGATGCAAGGAGAGAACAATTGCGAGGCGCTTGTCTATCACGGGGCCTACCTCCATCTTTTTACCAAGGGCGCGATCGGGCGGGCGAGCCCTTATTATACCTATCACTTCCGAGTTCCGGCCCGGCCCGGAAACTACGTCGCCGAACTCGTGGACAGCCTCTACCTGCCGGGCCGCGTCGTCACCGCCGCCGCCCTCGATAGTACCGGCCGAGAGCTCGCCCTGACGGCTTACACCTTCAACCGCGCCCTTGGCTTTTTGCCCAACGGAGCCGCTACGCTCTACGTGATCAAGGATTACCCCGGCGACCATTTTCTGCGGGGCGCGCTCTACGGCAAACCCCTCAGTTGGGGCATTCCTACCCAGTTCGAAGCCATCGATATGGACGAGAAATACTTTTACGTTGCCAGTGAAGCCACCGCCGCCCGCCGCCACGGCATCGTGCGCAAAATCCCCCGCGGTCAGGTAACCAAGGCAGTAAAACCCACCGCCCCTAAGTGATTCTCTCCCGAGCGTGACCCCTCAGTGGCTTTCTATACGACGACTATTACATCTACGAGGCGGACATCCTGCGTTTGGGGGTGAGTTAACACTTTACCGAGGTGGAAGGGAACGTAGCGGGGGTTAGATTGCGAATTTGGCGGGCGGGAGCTCTAGCGGGGGGCTCGCTCTTGACCTACGAACAAGGTGCGCCCGGTTTGCCTTCGTATCTTTACGCTCCCTTTCCAAGAGTTAAATAGCCTATTGAGTTTATGGTTTGGCGGCAGTCTTGCCGTTCCGAACCGCAGTGTAAAGACCAACTCCTTTGAATTCATACACGCGTCACCTCACGTTGATACTAGTATTTCTGACGGCCTCCGCTGCATCCGCCCTCTCGGCCCAGGTGCTGTCGGGTGGGTCCGTGTTTTCCGGGCCCTACCGCGCCGGAAGCTTTTCCGGAAATGCGACCTTCGACTTTCAGGAAACCAGCCAGGATACGATCATTACCGGCCTATTCAAGTTTCGGGGCGGTAACGTACGCTCCCTGCTCGACGGGAAGGACAGCTACTTTGCCTTCGAAGGCAACTACGAGGAGGGGGATATGGCCGGTGAGTGGGGCTTTTCCTTCGGCGACCTATCCGCCGCCGGCCCGGGGGAGCTGACGAATTACGAGTTCCGCCTCCGACTGAACGGCACGCAGCATACCGCGACGGGCAATATCGTGGATGGTAAGCCGGATGGTACGTGGACGCAGCAACTCACCCGGATAACGGATTCGGAAGCTACCGGGGACATCCTGAAAGCGGAGATCAACTTCCTGGCCGGCGTCCCCGCCAAAACGCTCAGCGTAGCCTCGGGGAATGATTCCGTTCTCGGCCGCTTTAAGCGGGACGGGCAGGCGCACGATGCCTGGGTCGTCTACGATGACCTCATCCCCTCGGAGACCTGGTACTTTCAGGACGGGCTCCTGGAGTACGTCGAGGTAGTTACGGCGGGGGACTCTATCAGGATCCCGGTCTTCTCAAACGACCTCGATCGCACCAAGACCATCAACCTCGACGGCACCTACCTGGCGCTCCTCTCCGACTGGCAGCAGTTGCAGGACGAGCCCAACCCGTTCGAAGACAGCCCCGCCCCCGCCCTGCTAGCGCAGAACGCCGAACGCTTCGATCGCGTCATTAAAGCGGCGAGGGCGCTGGGCGCCGAGGATTTTCAGCCAACCTTCGCCGTCAAGGTTCCGAATTACCCCCTGGCCAAAAAGCAGGAGCGCCAGCTGATTGCTATTGCCGAGGACCTGGCCAGGCTGGATACGCTCACGCGCCGCGCAACCGGTGCCAACTCCCTGGCCGTCATCCGCAGCCAGGACGATGAAGTCGCCTTTAGCCTGGCGGCGCTAGCGGAACTCGACGAGACCTTCGTGGCCCCCGTCCGCCGGCTAACCGAAGCCTTTCGGGATGGCCGCCTGGAGTACCTGCCGCTCGACGTATACGTCCGTAAACTGTGGGACGAACCCGCCTCGGGGGACTTCCCGGTTAAGTACTTCGTCGGTGAGTCGCCCAACCAACGCGTCTATTTCGGCCCTGGAAGCAGGACGTTCGACGTAAGCAGAAACGGGCTGGAGGAAGCCGCTGCTCTGATGGACTACGCCATCGCCTCGGCGGAAGAGCTCCGGGGTGCCCTCAACGCCAAACTCAACACGAAAGAACGCCGCGTGGTCGTCCGCGCGTTGGAGGACCAGCTGACCTTCGAGCTCAACCGGCTCGATAGTTTGATCTCGACCTTCGGAAGGCGAGCGGCCCGCGACTATAATCTGAACGCCATCAGGGCGGCGGCGCGGAGAGAGGTACAAACCTATGCGTCCAACGAAGACCTACTGGACAAGCGTACCCAGGGGGAAGCGCTCATCACCTGCATGGAGACCATGGAGGCTCTGGTGCTGAACCTGACCGACATCCCCATCGTGCAGGAAGACTTGCAGGAGTTGTATACGGATGAGATCTGGAACCACAACCTTGCCGTATTGATGAGTGAAAAGGTCAAGCGGCGGGTAATCGACGCCTACGACGACGTGCTGATCCCCTCCTTTACCGACCGGGTCAACGATCAGCTCACCTGCTCATCCGCCCGCACGCTCAACGACGACATCAACTTCGTGAATAACCGTATGCGTGCCTTGCGCAAAGCGGATACCGACGAGTTGGAAGATGAACTGAAAGGCGTTCGTAACCCTACGCGAGTGCTGGCACTCCTACGCCCGTCAACCCCTCAATAATCCGCGAATGCACCTAACTATATTCACCCGCCAGCGGGCTTGGTTAATACTGTTGCTCGTCGTAGCGGGCACGACGCTGGTGGCACAATCTACCCCCGACGAGCCGTTGGAGAAGTCTAAGTATAAGGACCCTCAGACCTTGTTCTGGCTCAATACCTACGGCAATATTCGGATCACCGACCGGCTATTCTGGATAGCGCAAACACACTTCAGGCGCGTAGAATCAGGTAACCTGAAGTTTGCCGGGCAGTGGGCGCAGATCTATAACCGCCACGCGATCAGTTACCTGTTCAGCAGCCACTTCAACGCCAGCCTTGGCGGTGTCATGCGTTTTAATTTCAATCAGGACGACGTGCTGGAGGATGAGGAGCGCGTCGTGCCCGAATGGCGGATCTGGCACGAATTATCTGTGGGCGCAACACTTCTTCCGCGGCAAGGCGTACCACCGTATCCGCATCGAGCACCGTTGGAACGCGTGGCTTCAAAACGGCCGACGATTGGATATTCCGTAACCGCTGGCGGTACATGGTCAGCCTAAAGCAGGCGATCAACCGCCACCACCTGGAGCCCGGGGCTTTTTACATCGCGCCCGGAAGTGGAGGTGATCATGCAGAGCGGCAAAAAGGTCGTCGACAGCCCCATGGAAGACCTGCGTTTGCATCTCTCATTCGGCTACATCGTCAACCCCCGCCTGACCGTTGCCACCGGCCTGATGTACTCGATCGGCCAGGGCCTAGATGACGGCGGCATTTTACAGCCAGAAGTATACCGTTCGTACCCACGCCTACTTCACTCCGGACTGGCGGAAGGTCAAAAATAAGCTGCCAGCTATTCACCTGCGCGAGTAGCGCCACCCACTCTCCCCCCCCCGTCTCACGCACTTTTACGCCTGAATTAACGTACATGTCCTTATCTAAGACCGTCCTAGTGCTCCTGCTATTTAGCGTAGCCGCCGTTGCGGCAGCGATCTATGCATTTACCCAGCTACAGGGAATGAAAGCGACCCTTGCCGACGAGCAGCTATCGGGAAGCGACCGGGCCGCCCGCCTAATGGCCCTATACCAAGCTTCACGCGGCCGACTCCGTATTTCACGCCATGGACTACGGCTCCGCCCTGGATGCCTATCTCGGCCTGGAAGCAGACAGCCTCCTCAGCACTGACGGCCTCGTGGAACCCCGCCTCGCGCACACCGAAAGCTTGATGGAGTTACAGTCCATGCTGGATACCCTACGCAATCGCAGGCCCCGTACCAGCTCCTGATGTCCCCGCCGCCGCGCACCCTAACCGGATGCACCGATGGAGCCCGTCTGAGCGTGACGACCCCGGAAAAGACCGCCCCCAACCGCTATGACTCCCTGACGTTTGCGCTGGCAGAAAGCGGAAACGCAAGTTCGTAACCTGCAGCGACGGCTATCTTCGCTCCAGTGGTGGTAACTATCTTACTTTCGAAAGCTCGGAAGGCAACGACATCTATTACGTCCGGAGAGATTAAGGCCGGTAAAAGCCAACGGCCAGGGCGTCGCCCTGCTCGGTACCGGCAGCCGCTACCTCGGCGAGTGGAGAGACAACGAAAAACACGGCACCGGCGAATTCCACTGGACGGACGGCGCCTGGTACGAAGGCGACTACGAGGATGACGACCGCTCCGGCAAGGGCACCTACCACTTCCCTGACGGCAGCATGTACGTCGGGCCAGTGGCAGGACGATCTGCGTAACGGCAACGGCGCTTACT
>OY764672.1:0-6820 GCA_963668285.1 uncultured Lewinella sp.
CTTAATATGGCGACTGGATTTTTTATGGGAATTAAGGAATCGTACATTCCAGAAGCTAGAAAAAATGCGCAAAATTATATTGATGCAATTAATAAAGTTTTAATTGACAATCAAATTGGTCAGTATTTAGAGATAGAAAATGCCCCTGATGTTTATAATGATGAATTTTTTGGACAATCAGGATTAGACCATCATAGTTCGAGTTGTTTAGCTGAATTTGCTGAATACGCTGAAACTAAAATTGAAGTCCACCATTTGAAATTAATAAGATTAAATCCTTATCGGGTTGCATTTATTCCAATTAATTTTGAGTATCCGTTTATAACCGATTTCGAAGAAATTTTCTGGGGACAAGATAAAGTCAAGTTAAATGCTGGTTCATCCTATAGATTAAGAGATGAGCTAATAGAAGTAGCACAATGGTTAGGAATAAAATTTACAAATGGAGATTTAAATCAGGAACAGGTTAAGAAGATTAATAATTTAGAACCATTCGAAAATGGAGAGGATAAATATTTGACGGAAAATTTAAGATCTCCATGGTTAGTTCTATACGAAGGGGCGAGATTGTCAATTGAAAACAAAATTGCATTATCTCTAGCAGGGTGACATTATAAATAAATGCACCTTTAATTTAAAGAATTTCATTAATGTACCCGTCAAAGTTTAGATTTTGCCGGGGTGATTTTCATTTAGTATTCTCACGGAGAAGAAAAATCAATAGGCTTTTTGGATAAGTAGATTTTGAAAAAATAATTCTGAACTTGATGCTATGATTACAAAATAGAAAGCTAGGATAATTTTGTCTACTACAGAGACTGTGCTTTGATATAAAACTATTTGAACTTCAGAAACTTTAACTACGAGATAAAATGAAAATCAGTTCTGCTCGATTATGGATAAAATTAAAAAGAAGAGATTGTTAATTTTGAAAAAGCAAAACCGCTTAAATCAAATAATTGACATAGAACCGAACCTAGTAGAATCGCAAACTTTGTTGATATAAGAAATTGAAGAATTGATAACCAAAACTAGAGGGAAAAATCGTGAAACAATTATAATTTAAAGAGCTATTCAGTCAAGACCAAAAATGATCTATGGAATACTTGAAAAAATAGTAAAGTACACTAACCAAAAAAATACTTTACGACAAATAAACTTCAGGAATTATGGTATTCAGAAGTAAATACAGAATTGCTAATTAGAAACTTTGAGAAAGTGATTGAAATTGACGAAGATCTTCTTATTGTCCATGACAAGGGTCTAAGTAATGGCTTATGCATTGATTTAAAAGAAGAATGTTAGACAGTTGGAGACAAAACCAATTATGAGCGGGTATACGAATTGAAAGTTTTGGGAAAAGGATAGACAAATCAAATTATCAGATAAATATAAAATTGATCTAAACTTAAATTGGAAAAAAACAAAATGCACACAACAATTAAGAGTCGAAGGCAGTCCGACCGTAGGAGGACCTGACGTCGACCCGCCGTTGAACTAACCCGTGTTCCCCACTAAATCCAGGGTCCTGGAACCCTCCGAACCAGCTTTATGGTGACTCCCGAATTGTGAAAGCGAATTTTCGGCGCATTCTCTATGGGATTTCAATCGAACAAGACCCTGAAAGCCAATAAATACTGGATATCTGACAAATTTTGTGCATCATCCTTGCGTCAGCTTGTGAAAAATTTTCGCCTAAAATCCGTTGATTCCAGGGCAGTAAACGACCTGGGTTGTAGTTTGCCGTTTAGACAAGATCGGAAATATTTGCTTAAGGCTAAGGTTGGCGCGAAGCGGCTTAGTTCAACGATACGCCAAGGGCAATGGACTAAGCCTGGAAATTATCAACGATTGTTATTATTATTATGCGACCCAACATTATGCTAGCGGCCATGTCGGCCGTGCCGCCACGTTGCCAGCATAAGCGTTCTGCGCAAAGCTGTACAGTTCTCAGAATCCTTTAAAATGAATATTTTCAAAATATTTCTAATAAATAGAGTTGTTCGGATTGATAATCAATTAGTTAGCTGAAAATTCCAGAGGCCCGCGCAGACTCGAAAAGCCGTAGTGTAGAATCGCGCGTCACGGCATCGAAGGCGATCTGATAAAAATCGATACCGTTTTATCCCGCCAATGGCATGTTCCACATAGATACGTTTTGAACTTACCTTTTTATTGTGCGCCTTCTCTTCGGGTGTAAACTCGATCTTAGGATCAGTCCTCTTTTTACGCCGTTTGCGCTTAATTGGTATCTGTAGGTCTTTCGTTTGGTAGTCGTCATGAAACCCTTTGTAACCCAGATCAATCCAGACGCTTTTATTCATGAACCAGTTATCTTCATTAGGATCAAATTCATCCCTGAACATCCCATAATCGTGAGTAGCTCCACAGTAGGCGGGACCGACATACAAGACACGGCGTTGTGGTGTTGAAATTACGGTCGTTTTGATGGTGTGTGCTTTTTTTTACCTGAATAATCTTCTTTTTGAACCTCTTGATTTTCAGGTCTTTGCCGTCGTTGTTCCGTACCATCAATCAGAAGCTCATCGTGTTGGTCTAGCGCTTTTTCTAAGTCATTAATTGATGTGAAACGCCCAGCGGGCGAATCCCCCGTTGCCTGAAGCGCCATCGATAATAGTCTAACGCCGATTGCTTGCTTTTCAAAAGCTACGGAGCGAGATATATCAAAGCTGAGCGCGATCAAATCGTAAGTCAATCCACTCTTCAAACTATAGAGGATAAAGAAGAGTAATTCTTCGATGGTCGCAAAAGAAGGTTGCGTATCTTGAGCTGCAACGGAAGCCGCTAAGCTTTGTCCGTAGAAGTCCTCATACGTCTCAGCAAAGAGGGGAACTAATCGTTCAAAATCGGACTGAGTGAGACCAGTAGCCGCACGCCATTGACGTTGAGAACGAATAGACTGGTAGGTGATGCCCATAGTAGTTGTCTTTAGGCGCAAGATAGCCACTGATCATTATCAGTCAGTTGCGATCAAACAACTCTAATGAAATTTAGCAAATCATGACTTACAAAGTTAGGCAGATTAAGTTTATCAAAAGCGAGGTTTTTAAAACTAATTCAACTATTACTCTATTTGATGAAGAGGTAGCGTTAGAACTAGTGCCGACAATATTTTTTTTAGTCGGAAATAATGGATCTGGGAAAACTTCAATTATGAACTATCTCTTCCATGGATTAGGTGAAGGTAAACAGGGCGTTTATGGAAATTCAACATTATGTAGTGGCACGAAATTTGAAACATCGGGAATTGGTATAAATCCAGATATAGTTTCCACAGTTAATAATACTGGAATTATCAATAATCATTATCCAGAAAATTTAAGAATAATCCTAGATGAGGTTAATACTTCATTTCAAGTTGAAAAAATAACAGCAATTACGGCACTAACGGCTGATGAAGACGAAAACCCTCGAGAGAAAGCGAAGGATTTAGGTAAATTAATTCCTCAACTTTTAGCTAATATTAAAGCAGAGGATGACGCATACATTGCTGATTTCATTCGAGAAAATGAGCATATTCCTAATTATACTAGGAAATTAGATCGGTTTACTGGAGCATTTAATAATATGTATGGTGGGGCCAAAGTATTTAGTAGAATAATTAATCAGGACGGTGAGAAGAAAATTATTTTTAAAGATAATGAAGGTGCTGATGTAGATATGAAATCATTCTCTACTGGAGAAAAGCAAATAATCTTTAGAGTTGGCAACTTATTAAAGAATTTGAGTAATTTAGATAATGCAATCATATTAATAGATGAACCTGAAACAAGTTTACATCCCAAATGGCAACAAAGATATGTTAAATTTTTATTAGATACATTTGATGGTTTAGACATTCAATTTATTATTGCTACTCATTCGCCTTATATTCTACAAGCCATAAATCACGGGCAAAGTGTGGCTATAAAAGTAGATAGAAATAGAAAAGATATCAATGGCGATGATATTTTAGAAATTGGTGAAACTATAGGTTATTACCCAAATAGCCTTAGAAATCCTAGTATAAACCTAATCAACTATATCGCTTATGGAATATTGGACGAGATGCTACACATTGAGCTACTTACTGCTTTAGAGGTAAAGTTAGGAGTGAATTATAAGGGACTAAAGCACTATTTGAGTCAAAGAAATATAATTACGAAAAGTCATACTGCATCAGTTTCATATGTCGGAGTAAATGTTGGAGATCAAATAACGGAACCGCTTCCAATATATATCCGTAACTCTATTCACCATCCTAATGAGATTGCTAGGATTTATAGTAAAGGAGAATTAGAATTGTCAATAGAATTTTTGCTCAGTGAACTATAAGTAGACATGTTCCAATAAAGAATAAATGATATTTAATTTAGAAAATGCGCAGAACAATTAAGGGTCGCAGGAGGCAAAGCGTAGCGGCGTCCTCCATCGACCCTCCGTTGAACTAAGCCGCTTCGCGCCAACCTTAGCCTTAAGCAAATATTTCCGATCTTGCCTAAACGGTAAACTACTGCCCAGGTCGTTTACTGCCCTGGAATCAACGGATTTTAGGCGAAAATTTTCACAAGCTGACGCAAGGATGATGCACAAAATTTGTCAGATATCCAGTATTTATTGGCTTTCAAGGTCTTGTTCGATTGAAACCCCATAGAGAATGCGCCGAAAATTCGCTTTCACAATTCGGGAGTCACCATAAAGCTGGTTCGGAGGGTTCCAGGACCCTGGATTTAGTGGGGAACACGGGTTAGTTCAACGGCGGGTCGACGTCAGGTCCTCCTACGGTCGGACTGCCTTCGACTCTTAATTGTTGGGCGCAAGGGATTGAATAGGTGCTTCGAGAAACGAATTTTCCGTTGAAAGTCGCAGCGCATATCTCGTCATCACTGCAAATGCGTGCGCATCTGCAGTGATCGTTCGAGCTAGCGCAACTTCAAATAGTTCCATCAATCTTTAAGTTGGGCGTAATAAGATAGATAAGGCGCATGGAGAAAAATTTTTTCCGTTGAAAGCCACAGCGTATTTCTCTCAATCGTTGTAGTAGTTGCTCATGCAAGCGCGACTTACCGATCTCCCATGATCAAATATGCTCAATACCTCTAGGGTTATATTGGTACTATCAGCTGTAATTGGCTGGAATCCACTCATCATCGCCATAAGTGGTCCTTTGTATCTTATTGGGTTATGGATACTCTGGACGAGAGATAATACTGATCGCGAAGATAAGATTGCATGGTCTGTCTTACCATTAATAATAATTGCATTATTGTGGGTAGTGATTTTTTTTGTGTCGTTTTTACAGGAAATCATTGAGCAGTGAATGAACTTACTGCGATATAGAAATCCGGTCTAACTGTACTTACTGCTTTAATTGCTGAAATTCCACATATATATAAAATAGATTATAATATAAAATATAATACTTTGGTTTTCCTAGGGAAAATGCTAAATTCAGATCACTGATCACTGATCACTGATCACTGATCACTGATCACTGATCACTGATCACTGATCACTGATCACTGATCACAGAAGAGTTGTTAGGGTGCGCAAACCTTTCCAAAATAAATTTGTTTGGCATGATTAAACAGTCCATGATATGAGTATTGATATATCAATCCCTGAAACTATAATTATTTCTGAACATGAGGTGAGAATGACACTCGCTTCACAACTATTCGATCGTGGACTAATTTCCAGTGGTCAAGGTGCCGCGATTGTAGGTATTTCAAAGCGAGCCTTTATTGAGTTATTGGGTAAATATAATGTTTCTCCATTTCAATATACTATTGATGAAATATTAGAGGATGTCTCTCAAGGGGAGTAAAGTTATTGTATCAGATGCCAGCCCAATCATTGCTTTGGATGATATAGGGAGAATTAGCCTACTAAAGGACCTTTATTCTGAGATTATCGTTACGGGTATTGTAAGGAACGAGATCGAAGCAGAGTTACCTCCGTGGATCACAATTAATAACACTTACGACATTGAGAAGTACAGACTTCTACAATTAACCTTAGATGATGGAGAGGCGAGTGCCATTGCACTAGCAGCATCACTTCCAGGTACTACCCTTATTATTGATGAACGGAGGGGTAGGGGAGTGGCTAAAAGCTTGGGAATTTCGGTGATTGGATTATTGGGACTAATAATACTTGCTAAAAATAAAGAATTAATTGACTCGGGAAAGGTCTTACTCAAAGAGTTGGAAGACCATGGATTCTGGCTATCAACAAAGCTTAAGTCTGAACTTTTAACTCAACTCGGAGAAGTGTAGAATATCATGCGACCCAACATTATGCTAGCGGCCATGTCGGCTTTGCCGCCACGTCGCCAGCATAAGCGTTGTGCGCAACCAGATAGATAGGCGCTTCGAGAGATAGATTATCCGTTGAAAGCCGCAGCGCATATCTTGTCGTCACTGCAAATGCGACTGGCGTCGCAGCTGCAGTGAGCGTTCGAGCTAGCGCAACTTCAGGTAGTTGCATTAATCTTTGAGTTGGGCGCAACTGAAAATAAAAAATATGAAATATTACTAGGAGATTCTACTTGCTATAAGATTATTAGTCAAATAAAAACAAACTTAAATGATCACTTATAAAGTGAAAATAATTTAGTGAAATTGAACAAAACGATGATTCTTAAAATCAAAACCTTCAGGTGGAGATTGATGTCTTTAGCCGTAAAGTGTAGATCCAAATCCTTGTTCATTTGGTACCGACTTAGTCAAGCTTTAGATATAAACGAAATATCATATTCTAGTAGTACATCAGTATTACTTTTTGAAATATTAAAGCAGTATACAAATAAAGGCTTAGA
>OY764673.1:0-5264 GCA_963668285.1 uncultured Lewinella sp.
CGTACCGGTCACCAGCAATATCGTTTACGACGGCGTTTGGGAACGAATGGTAGCGAACGTGCCCGCCGCGGACGTAGGCCTGGACAGCGATAGTGTAAGGATCGCCATTATAAACGTGCTCGGTCGGGCCTTCGAATGGCAACGCTTTCCGCTGGACCACCCGGATTACCTCATGCTCCTCCCTCCCGGCAGGGATAGTATGCCAATTTCACTGAGCCAGGATAACATCGGCCCGGTTACCGGCAGCACCGTCTTTCGGGTCGGGCGCCACCATTATGGTTTACGATCACTCTCCGAAGACCGTCGGGAGATCGTGATCGAGCGGGTTACCGACCCGGGCGATAGAGCAGTGTCCGCGCAGCTTGACCTCAACTACCGGCGGGTTGCGGCACTGAATAAAGACGGCGAGCCCGCCTACATAAGTAGAGAGCCGGATAAAGAACTCATTCTATTCTTCACCGGGCTCTCCCCACAGAATCAACGGACCCTGGGCAGGATGGATAGCGTCTATCAAGCGATGCCGGAGGAACAACGGGCGCGCTACCAGCTTTGCGTCATCTTTCAGAACGTCCATCTTTCATCTCTTTTGCCGGAATACGTTCCGTCGCTTTCTCCGAATATCGGGGTTTACTTCGGCAATGAGAAGACTTGCCTTCGGCTCAACTGCCGCCCCAATTATCCTTACTTCGCCCACATTGATGAACGGGGTAAGATCCGCAGCTTCTGGAACCACCCCGACAAGCTGACGGCGTTGTTTGTTACTTCCCCCACCCCGCATCCTGCGAACTCGCGAAAATAAACAGTTCCCGTGCCGCCTCCGTTGCACCGGTAATGGCCCTACTGACCTTTACCGACCGTGGTATTTACTGTGAGCGCGCGGATGTGTACATCGACCCCTGGAAACCGGTCAAACGCGCACTGATCACGCACGGCCACGCCGACCACTCCCGCTGGGGCAACCAGCACTACCTATGTACGCGCACCGCCGCCCCCGTCATCCGCTACCGGCTCGGTGAGGTGGACGTCAGCACCGTAGAATTCGGGGAAACAACGACGATTAATGGCGTAGAATTCAGCTTTCACCCGGCCGGGCACATCATTGGTTCCGCACAAATTCGGGTGGCTTACAAAGGAGAGATCTGGGTAGCAAGCGGCGATTATAAGCTGGAGGACGATGGCCTGAGCGAACCCTACGAGCCGATCAAATGCCAGCACTTCATCACGGAATCCACCTTCGGGCTGCCCGTGTACCGCTGGACGCCGCAGGAAGAAGTCTTTGCCGACATTAACGATTGGTGGCGTACCAACCAGGAGGACGGGCTCGTGAGCGTACTCACCGGGTACGCCCTCGGTAAAGCCCAGCGGCTGCTGCACGGCCTCGACACCGGCATCGGCCGCATCTATACCCACGGGGCCATTGAGAATACCAATGAGGTCATTCGCGCGCAGGGCATCACCCTGCCGGATACCATCCGCGTGACGAGAGAGATCGATAAGAAGGATTACTTAGGGCAGCTCGTGGTATCCACCCCGGGGGCCATCGGGCAGCCCTGGATGAAGAAGTTTGGCCGGGCGCGGGTAGGCGCTGCTTCGGGCTGGATGACCCTGAGGGGTGCCCGGCGGCGGCGGGGTGCGGACCGCGGCTTCGTGCTCAGCGACCACTGCGACTGGCCCGCCCTGCTGGAAGCCATCGAGCTGACCGGCGCGGAGAACGTGTACGTCACCCACGGTTATACGGCCATCTTCAGCAAGCACCTGCGCGGGCTGGGTTTGAACGCCGTCGAGCTCGAAACCGAATACGAGGGCGAACTCGCCGAAATAGAAACCAAAGCGAACAGCGAAGACGCCGCCGCCGAAGCTCAAAACGCCGACTAAGCAACCGCCTATGCGCCACTTCGCCGAAATGTTCCGCCGCCTGGATCGGACGACCAAGATCAACGATAAGGTAGCGGCCCTGGCCGACTACTTCACCGTGGTCGAAGACGAGGAAGACAAACTCTGGACGATCGCTCTACTCAGCCACCGCCGCCCCCGGCGAACCGTTAACTCCAAGCTCCTCCGCTCCTGGGCCGCCGAATACGCCAAGATCGAACCCTGGATACTGGAAGAGAGCTACCACGTAGTCGGTGACCTGGCCGAAACGATTGCCCTCGTCCTTCCCCCACCCGATTCGGCGAGCGACCGGCGGCTGACTGATTGGATTGAAACCGTCCAGCAACTGGCAACCTACGACGAGGAGGGAAAAAAGGAAGCCGTAACGGCTGCCTGGCGGGTACTGGACTACACCGAGCGCTACCTGTTCAACAAGCTGATCACCGGCAACTTCCGGGTAGGCGTCAGTCAAAAGCTCATGACGCGCTCGCTCAGCAAGGCCACCGGCATCGAGGAAACCAACCTCGCCCACCGCCTGATGGGCAACTGGACGCCCAACGATACGACTTACCAAGACCTGCTGTTCAGCGAAAGCGCGACGGACGACATCAGCCGCCCCTACCCCTTCTACCTCGCTTACCAGCTCGAATCCGACCCCGCCGCCCTCGGTAACCCGGATGAGTGGCAGGCCGAACACAAATGGGACGGCATCCGCGGGCAAGTGATCGTGCGGGAGGGAGAGGTGTTCGTGTGGTCGCGCGGCGAAGAACTCGTCAACGACAAATACCCCGAGTACCACGCACTGGCCGACTTACTACCTGACGGGACGGTCATCGACGGGGAGATCCTCCCCTTCGCGGAAGGGAAACCACTGGGCTTCAACGTACTACAGACCCGGATAGGCCGGAAAAAGGTGAGCAAAAAGTTACTGCAGGAAGCTCCGGTCGTATTAATGGCCTACGACTTGCTGGAGCTAAACGGGGAGGACGCGCGCCCCTGGCCGATGTCCCGCCGCCGGGCGGCCCTGGAAGAGCTGGTGAATACTTTTGACACGCGGGGCATCGTCCAACTTTCCCCCGTGGCCGAGTGGACGAGTTGGGAGGAACTGGCCGCCGAACGGGAGACTGCCCGTGAGAAGCACAGCGAGGGCCTAATGATCAAACGCAAAGACAGTCCTTACCGCCAGGGCCGCAAAAAGGGGGACTGGTGGAAGTGGAAAGTCGACCCCCTGACCATCGACGCGGTGATGATGTACGCACAGCGTGGCCACGGCCGGCGCGCTAACCTGTATACCGACTTCACCTTCGGCGTGTGGGATGGCGATAAGCTGGTTCCCTTCACCAAGGCTTACTCCGGCTTAACGGATAAGGAGTTCAACCGGATCACCTCCTGGGTACGGCGCAATACGGTGGAGACCTTCGGCCCGGTGCGTAGCGTGAAGGTTAAGCACGTCTTCGAGATCGGTTTCGAGGGCATTCGGAAGTCTACGCGGCATAAGTCGGGGGTTGCGCTGCGCTTTCCGCGGATGCTGCGTTGGCGGGAGGATAAGCCGGCGGACGAGGCGAATACTAAGGCGGATTTGTTGGGGATGTTGGAGGTTTATGGGTAGTTTTTTGGGGGGGGGTTACTCTACCCCCTCGAGAATACCGATAAATTTGTTTGCCTCCGCAGCGAGTGGACTCTGCCCATAATCTTGCTTCAGGCGACGGAAAGCGGTTAGTGCTTCGTCCGTCCGCCCCTCGTGCTGGTAGAGTTGACCTAACTTATTCAGGTAGTAACCCGCTGTGACATAATTCTTATCCGAGCGCTCGACAGCTTCGCTGTAATGGCTAAGAGCTGCCTCCATGTTGCCTAGCTCGCTCTCGATGTCTCCCAGCACACCTTGCTTCATAGCGGGTAGGAGCGTTCCCTCCGAATCGAAGTTATTCGCGAATTCGCGGGCCGCTTCGTATCGACCTAAATTAAGGTAACTGACCGCAGCGTAATACTGCGCTAAGTTGCCCGCTTCAGTACCTCCGAATTCATCAATGATGTCGAGAAAGCCATATGCGCCGGGGGCGGGTTCTTCCAGCGCGATCGCAAAACTGTCTTGCTCGAAAGCCGTTTGCGCCTTTTGCAGGTAGGCCTGCGCTTCTTGCTCGGCGGGGGCCTTGACAAAGGTCTGGTAAATGAAAAAGATGGCTACTAGAGCTGCGATAGCGAGGGCGCCGTAAACGATGGCGTTGCGGTTCCGCTCAAAAAAGTCTAAGCCCTGGTCGCGAACCTCGACGACGTCTACTAATGTATCGTCTCCTTCTAAGACCGGATCGGCGGTTTGATTACGGCGACCTCCCCGAGGCGTTCCGGTCGGGCGGCGGCCAATGTTATTCTTTTTTGCCATTAGTTGTGCATTCGGTTCACGATCGGTTTACATCCCTGTTTACTTACCAAAGGGTGGGACCGTAGAATTGGAGCGCAAAGATAAACAAATGCCAGAAGTTCCGAACCTGCTAAATCACCTGCCTTAAGTGCCCATGGCAGTAACGGCAAAATCCCTTTCGTGACCTGAATCACGAAAGGGATTGGAAACTTATTTAGAGCTTAGCGAGACCTTCTACTACTGCTTCGTGAAGACGAGGCTGAAAGGCATCTCCGCTACACCACATCCGCCATCATCGGCGAAGTCGTTGAAATTGATCGTCCAGGTAGAATCGTCATTCAAGTCGAACTCGGCTATACCGATTTGGGCGGCGGATAAGCTGCCGGTAGTACACGCAGCGCCGCCGGAGTCGATGTCGGTTGAAGTAACGTTGTCACAGGCGAAGTTGAGTGTTACAGTACCCGCATCAAAATTGAAGCCGGGCACTAGGTAAGGCCCGATAGCGAACGTACGGCGAGTGGTAGAACCGGGTATGGTAGCCAACGTGACCGTCTTACTGAAGGGCTGTTCGCCAAGGGGGGTGACAACGGAACCGAACAGTTCGAAAGCATCGTAGACCTCACCGTAGGTCAGGACGTAATCGCCGACGAAGGCATCGTCGGGCAATGGGCAAGTTGCCAGGATGTTGAAGTTGAAGATGCCACCGAAGGCATTGGTAACGGCAGGGGTGGAGTTTACCTCGGTAAAAACCGTTTCATCCGTTTTCTCCAACTCAGCGCGAACGCGGAATACGTCTCCACTGATTACGTCGGCTCCGTCTACTCCGACAAAAGCAGCTAAATCCGTGAATGGCAAGTTCACCACTACTCCTAAATTTCCATCGTCTCCCTGTGCGGTGAATTCACTCGCTGGGTATGCGCGAAACATTTCAAACTCGGTAGAGTTATCTCCGTTGTCGGGGTTGTTATCGTCAAACGATACGAATAATCGATACTCTGTCACATCCTGACCACCGGCGTTGTCCACGAAGTCG
>OY764674.1:0-25015 GCA_963668285.1 uncultured Lewinella sp.
GCCCAGCGGTACAGTCGCGTTTGATTTCCTGGTGTTTGAAACGGTATGGCCGACCCCGGCTGCGCTGCGAATATCCCGGACGTCGATGTTCTTCGTGACCTCAGCTACCGGCAGGGGTGGCTCGCCCTCACCACATTTACGGATCAGGTACACCTTGCCGTTTTGCGCGGCTTTTTCCATCAGCTCACCGATCCTGCGGGCGCCCGCCCCGGGGTACGGAGGCGCATTTTGCGTAATAAAGAGCGTATTACCGAGATGCTTCATAGGCGCTTTAGGGCAGGGATTCGACAAATCGCTTCATGGTGGCATAGTTTTGGTCGATACGCCCCAGCGGCTGGTCGAACCTCGGGTAGCCGTTTCGCCGCTCGTAGTCCACCGCACCGTCGACGTCCTTCCCGATGCCGGTGTACGCTAGTTGCCGATCGCCGATCGAGCGACCGAGGCGCGCCAGCAACCGCTCTTTAGCGCTAATCGCGCGGTTCTTCCAACTATCGAATATTACCCCGCCCAGTACTTCCTTGAGTGCCTTACCCCGGCCGTCCTCGGTCAGCAGCACGCTGGGCTTACGCAGGCTGCTCATACAGATGTGCGCGTGTACCCGGTACCCGACGTGAAAATCCGCCCGCCCGTATAGATCCAGCAGTTTATCCACGCCACCGCTAATGTCTTGGTACTCGACCCCGTTGCTCTTCAGCCACTCCACGACCGCTCCGTGCCGCTCGGCGGATAGCTCCTGCCGCCCGTCTCCGTAAGCCTCGGCGAGCGAAGCGAAATCTAGGGAATGGTGAAAGGCCACCGTCAGGCGCGCCCTGGGGTAGCTCAAGCGCAGGCTTAGCAAGAGTTCCTTCGCCTGCGCTTCCAGGGCCGGGCTGTGGATAAAGCCGACCCCGAAAGAGAAGACGATATCCGTAGGCCCACCGGGGGGCAACTCGCGCAAGGGCCGCCCGAGCTCATCCGTAGCGTACAGGGCCGGGCACCCGGTCATCACGGCATTAGGGATGCCCGCGTGCTGTAGCGCATTCAGGCTGCGATAATCCCGAACGCTAATGCCCGCCGCACCCTTCGCTACTCTTTGCAGTAGCCGCAGGGTGGCCGGGGTGAATCGATAAGTACGGCTGTCTTCCCAACTGCCCGGCCGCGCGTGCCAGCCGGCCCCCATGATGGCGATCGGCACCTCGATGCGGGCTACATCCGGCACCAACGGGTAAACGGTCGGGTACATATCGCGCCGCAGGGCCGGCCCGCCGAGTAGGATCAGGGCGGCGGCGCCGTTGACCTCCCGCAGCCTTTCCTCGTCGAAAGGTTCCCAGGCGTTGCGGTCGACGATGGTTCGGTCCGCGCGCAAATTACGCAGTAAGGCGTGCCCGCGGTGGCGGATCAGAAAATCGCCGGCGTTATTCCGGCAGCCCGTTAGCGTGACGTAATATGGTTTACTCATGCCAGTAGGTTCCAGTAGAGGATGTCGTCCGCCCGGAGGCCGCGGGCGGCGGTCATACCCACGACTTCATCGATGTGTTGCGGGGAGATGCCGAAGGCCGGGCGCTTCCAGGTCAGGTCATCACGCGTGATGGTAGCGCCGGCCGCAACGTCGCGGGTCAGCACCAAGCTCCGGCGGGCATTGCGCCGCGCCGATGCCTCCTCCGGCAGGGCGTGTCGGCGGAAGGAACCCAGCTGGCGAAACAGCACGTCCATCCGCTCGTGAAAGACCCGGAGGTCGTCTTTATCCGCCGCGTGGTAGTGATCGTTACCGGGCAGGGCCTTATCGTAAGTAAAGTGCTTTTCCAGTACGCCGGCGCCCAGCAGGACGGCCCGCTCCAACACGCTCATATCGTTGGGTAGCGTGTGGTCGCTATACCCGGTGATCAGATCAGGAAAGCGCGCGCGTAAATCCAGGATCATGCCCAGGTTGGCGTGCTCGTCCCTGGTCGGATAGTTCAGGATGCAGTGCAGTAAACAGATGGGGTTACCCTTCGCTTCGATCTTCTGCACGGCGGCGAAGACCTCGTCCATATTAGAAGCGCCGGTGGAAAGCAGGATGGGTTTGCCGAAGTTACAGAGGTACTCGATGAAGGGGTGGTTGGTCAGGTCCGAAGAGCTGATCTTGTACACGTTCATCAGGGTCGTTGAGGAATGCGGCGCTCTCCACGTCGAAGGGGGTGCTGAGAAACTCGATCCCCGCCCCGTCACAGTAAAGCTTAAGAGCTTCGAACTCGTTCTTCCAAAACGAATCGTACTTCGTGAATAACTCGTGCTGGCTGGTGGTCGGCTCCTGGCTGAGATCCCAATAGGCGGGGCTGTGGCGGGAGGCGATCTTGTCCGCCTTGTAGGTCTGAAACTTGATCGCGTCCGCGCCCCCTTCGGCCGCCTCGTCGATGAGGCGTTTGGCCAGCTCCATCGAGCCCCCGTGATTGACGCCCGCCTCGGCGATGAGGAAGGGCCGGTGGATGACCCGGGCGTGGGGGTCGTAGTCGGTGATGTACTCAGCCAGCGTCATGCTTTGCGTATTTCCTGCTCGATCAATTGCAGCACGTTGGTAATTCCTTTCTTTACTTCTTGTCGTAACAGGGTCCGTGACATCTCCCGGCGCAGTGCCGCACCGTCCAGTAAACTGACAAAGGTATCGATCACTTCGGCATCCCTCACGGCGGTCGCCAGCCCGAGGTTGCGGAAGCCATAGGCCTCACGGGCGAAGAAGTGGGTCGTCTCCCGTTCGTTCTGGCACAGCACGATGGTCGGCAGCCCGAGGCTCGCCGTTTCGAAAGTCGTCCTGCCCGCCGAGGTGAAGGCCAGGTCCGCCGCCGACATCCGCTCCGAGATGTCCGCCACGTCTTGCTGGATGTCCACCTCCCCGCCAAACTCCCGCAGGCTGTGGTGCGCCGCATACCCCCGGCCAAGGATCACGCTCACGGCAATACCCCGCCGCCGGCACTCCGGAAGGATCAACGCCAGCACCCGCCGCGTCAGATTATTGGGGTCTACCCCGCCAAAGGTGATCAGCACCCGCCGCACTTCGTCCCTTATGGTCACCGACTCCTCCGTCAGCGTGAACTCCGACCGCAGGCAAAAGTAACGGGGCCCGTAGTAGTGGCCGGGCAGCTCCTCCCGCTCGGGGTACATGGCGTTGACGACCAGATCCGCCAGGCGGGAACCGGGCCCCAGATCCTCGAAGTTGACCAGCGGCACCGCGGCCGTCCGCAACCGTTCCATGTAGGGCAGGTCCGTATCCAGCCGGTCGTTGATGATGACGTCGGGCCGCTGCTCCAAAACGAAATCCGCCAGCGGGCCATCCTCGCAGGCCAGTACCCGGTAATTATAGGAAGCGATCGTATCCCGCGCCAGGGGGCTCGACCGATCGACGACGAAAAGTAGTTCGTGACCGACTATGTTCGCCGCAATGGCCAGCAGGTTGTATACGTGCCCCAGGCCTACTTCCGGGTAGCCGGTCGTAACGAGTACGATGCGCTTGCGGTTGAGGTAGTATTCACACAGCGCCCAATCCGCCGCCGTATCGATGTCGATGCTCTCCCGCGTAGAGACCGGCCAAACCGCCACTTGCTTACCGAAGCGCGACCGTGGGGTGACGACCCGCCGGCGGGCAATGAAAAAACCACCCGTCTCGCGGTACCTGGCCGGGAGGTACTGTCGGTTGAGCCGCTCGGTGTAGGCCGGCACCAGCTCCCCGTCGCGCTCCACCCACGAAAGGTGGCGGTCGTCGATCGCACTGATGAGCGTGTCGATCGACTGGTTAGCCAGCGCGTGATCGATGGCCGCATCGAGGGTTTCGGTGAGGAGCAAGGGGGCAGTCGGCTGGGCGGTGACGACGAGGTCGTAGGTCAGGCCGCGCTCTGCTTCACACTGCGCCATGGCATCGTGGATCACCGCATCCAGCGTAACGTCGTCCTCACTCAAAGCGGGGGCGCGTCGTACGGTATCGGAACCGAGCTTGCGGGCGGTCATCAGGATTTCCTCATCCTCCGAGCTCACCACGAAATCGGGTCGGTGGCGGCTGTGGCCGAGCGTGTTGATCGTATAGTAAAGGAGTGGCCGCCCGCTCAACGACCGCAGGTTTTTTCTAGGAATTCCCTTGGAGCCCCCACGGGCGGGAATAACGACAAGTATGTTGGCAGCCACGCGGCAAACATACGATAATTGCTCGCTCCGGTCTGGCGGCCGGCTACCGTTCAGAGCGGGGTGGTGATGCGGCGAAATATCTCCATCCCGCCGTCCGCCAGGTAACTGGTGCTGTGGGGGCCGATCGCTTCTACCTCCTTGAGGTAACTGAGCACCTCCGCCCCGGTTGCCCCGACGTGAAAGGCCAGCGTACTCACTCCGGTGATGAAGGTGATGTGGTTACCGGCCGCGAGCGATTCGATACTCGTCCCCTGCGGCAACTCGGTGATCTGCATCCGGCCCGCAAACTCGGCCAGTAAGGCACGGTAAATTTTCAGGTGCGCCTTCCGCCCGGCCTGCGCGGGGTGGAACTTGAGGTAGAGCTGCGTGACCCCCCGGTCGGCTACCTTATGGAGTACCCGGCGCAGCATCGGCAGGTACTCCTCCATCGTCAGAACGGCGGTTTCCACCATACAGGAGGTACCCATGACGGTCGCCCCTTCGTACCGGCCTACGTAGCGGGGCGGGAAGGGGGCGGCTACTACTACTTTGCGCGCTTCCTCCACCCAGGGGAAGCAGGCCGGCGAGGTGGTGTAGTAACTGGTTGCCCCGTCGAGCAGGCGCTGAAAATCGAGCGCCGCCGGCCGCTGAGCGGATACCTGACAGACGCGCCGCCGCCACACCCGCAGCCGCCCCGCCAGTGGCAGTTCCGCGCGACTGGCAAAGAAGTGCCGTTGCTCGGCAAGTGACTGATAGCTGCCGAAGCCATCTTCCAGGATGTGGTAGTCCGCGGCTCGCTCGGCGAGTAAACGTAGGTACCAGTAAGTGTACATGGCCGAGTACACCTGAAAAGTTGGCGCTAACTCATCGAGCACTTCCCGCTTGAACCGCTCGTAGGCTGCCCGATTTCGCCTACGGTGCTTGATGACGTTGTTGCCCCCACCCGTTCCGTAAGTCCCCCCGTCCAGAATGCGGTAGGCAACTTCTTCCTCCGCCCGGTAGCTGCCGCGTACCCGGATGACGACAACCTCAGCGGTATCCAGCCCGGCGTTGCGGATGATGGCGTCGGTCAGTTGCTCCTGTAGCATGGAGTGCGTCGAAAACACGTGGTGATAAGGCATGGCGCAAGGTATACCGCGAGCGGCATAGGGCCCGATCGAATTGTAGGTGGTAGGTTTGGCTACGACAATGGACCTAACCAACGGCAACCCGCGCCTCACCGAAGGCAGCTCCCTCTTCCTCGACCTGCTGCGGGGGCTAAGCGCCCAGGCCGTGCTGGTGGGCCACGCGCTCTACTTCAATGGTTACCACGGGGCCGCTTCCCCCACCGGCGGCTACGTTATGCAGAACCACGCCGTGCTGATCTTCTTTCTGCTCTCCGGCTTCCTGATTCCCTACAGCACCGCCCACAAGCTTAGCGGTACCCGCCCCTATGGCTTTCGCGACTACTTCATCGATCGTTTCGTCCGCATTTACGCCGGCTTCCTGCCCGCCCTCCTCTTCGTCGTGGTCGTGGACACCTGTCTACGCGCAGCCTGGCCCGCCGAATACATCTACGAGATCGGTTACGGCATCCGTGCCTTCCTCGGTAACCTGCTACTTTTGCAGGATGTCCCCGGCGCTAACTACCTACTGGGCGGCCGCGTCACAAGCTTCGGCTCCGCCCAGGTTTTCTGGACGCTCGCCGTCGAATGGTGGATCTACGTGTTCTTCGGCTGGACGTTCCTCCGCCTCCTCCCCCGCCGCGGGAATGCCTGGCTCAATCTACTGATCTACTTTCCCCTGCTGGTGGTTCCGGCTCTTCACCTCTGGGGCGGCCCCGGCAATGGCCTGATGATGACCTGGCTACTCGGCTCCCTGACGTGGATCGTCTGGCGAAGCGGCTTGCTCCGGAGCCTGAATGGCGGCCACAGCCTTCTTTTAGGCGCATCGTTCGCGGCCACCGGCCTAGTCCGCTACCTTAAGGTCGGGGCGGAATACGACCCCATTATGGCCTTCTGCACGGCGGGCGTTCTACTGCTCGGCATCCACTGCTGTAGTACGACTAAGTTTCCGGCCCGGTCGGCCCGCGCGGTTCGCTTCCTAGCCGCCTTTTCCTACACGCTTTACCTAACGCACTATACCATTTTGGAGGTATTGCGCACCGCTTTCGCCGAAGTCATCAGCCCCCCACTACTGCTACTCACCGGTCTTGTCGTGAGCAACGTGATAGCCATTGCGATCGCCCTTTATACGGAGGTCACACTAACGGCTCAGCTCAAAAGTGCTTTACGCAGCCGGTTCGCTAGTACGACTCAGGTCGGCTAAGAGGATATCGCGAATCCGCTCGGCGGCGTGTCCATCCCACAACGGGGGGATGCTACCGGTCTTGACCTCACCCCCGAGTATCTTATCCACCTCCGCAATGGTGGTTTCGGGGTCGAGATCCGCGAGCAGGATGTTGGTACCCAGCTGGACGGTCACCGGCCGCTCGGTGGTATCCCGAAACGTCAGGCACGGCACCCGTAGGTAGGTGGCTTCCTCCTGGATGCCGCCGGAGTCGGTCAGGATGAGCCGGGCGTTTTCCATCAGGTGCAGAAATTCTAGATAGCCCTGCGGTTCCAGCAAAACGATGGCGGGGTGGGCTTCTAGATCAGCGAGCAGGCCATGCGTTTCCATATTTTTGCGAGTACGCGGGTGCAAAGGCAGTAGGAGCGGCAAGCGATCCCCGGCCGCCAGCAGTATTTGGCGGACTGCCGTCAGACCGACCACGCCATCCACATTCGCCGGCCGGTGCATGGTGACGAGGATGTAGCCATCCGACTTCACCCCCAACCGACTCAGCAAGCCGAGCTCACGGGATTGCCGCTGGTAGTGGACGAGTGAATCGATCATCACATTACCTACCAAGTGGATGCCCCGGCTTAAAGCACTCTCTTTCTTTAGGTTATCTAACCCCGATTGCTCCGTCACGAAATGGTACTGGCAGATGGCATCCGTAATGACCCGGTTGACTTCCTCCGGCATCTTTCGATCCCCGCTACGCAGACCGGCCTCCACGTGCGCGACGGGTACGTTCAGCTTGACGGCCACCAGGGTAGTGGCTACGGTAGCGTTTACGTCGCCGACGACCAGCACCAGATCGGGCTGCTCCCGCAGCAGCACCTCCTCGAATTTAAGCATCACGTGCGCCTTCTGGTAGGCGTGGCTCCCACCCCCGACCCCCAGGTGATAATGCGGCGTCGGCAGGCCCAGCTGGTTAAAAAAGATGTCACTCATTCTGGCATCGTAGTGCTGCCCGGTGTGTACGATCAGGCTATCGATCCGCCCGCTTTCAGTAAAGGCGCGGTGAAGGGGCGCCACCTTCATGAAGTTAGGTCGGGCGCCGACCACGGAAATTATTTTGAGCATAGTAGCTGAATGGTTAATAGGGTCTATAAGCGCACCCACTCTTGAGGTACCAGGTCACTGGTGTCAATATTCGGGTCGGTGAACCAGTTCTTGGGCGCTACGACCACCTTACCGGGCTGCGTATTCAACCAGGCCGCCCACCAGGCAAACGAACTGTTGGGAATAAGGAAGTGGCGACAAGCCGTCATCAACCGGAGATAGTTACCGAACTTGAAGCCTTTGTGAGCGTGATCCACGAACTCCGTCGGCGCGGCGAGGGAGATGTTCTCCCGGCACCACTCGATGTCGTCCGAGAACACGAAGAAGCGCGGATCGTCCAGTCGGTCGATCAGATAGTCCGCCCCGCGCAGAAAGTAGTCCTTATCGGTAGCGTTCAGGGTGTCTACCTTCAGAAAGTCGGTCCGCCGCACGTTCAGGCAGACGGCGTTGCAACCTTCGATTCTACCGAGTAGGTCCCGACTCGCGTCGATCACCGGGCGGGAAAAGCGTAGGTCCTGACGTAGTTGCTCCTCCACCCCGGCGAAGTACTTTGGGCTCTGCCACCAGCCGTCGTAGATAACGCCCTCCTGCGCCTCCGGAAGCAACCGTTCATCGTAGTGGAAATGCGCCTCCTTGACCACGGGGTACTTCCGGGTGACCAGGTAGCTAGCGGCCGCACTCAGCTTCTCGATCCGCAGGTTGTAGATCTTTGCGAGCAGACCGGGAGGGGCCAAGAAGTCCGTCACCGAAGGCTGAAACACATCCAGATCGTAGTTGCGGTAGACGAAGTCCGGCGGGTTATTACGGTACAACAGGTTGGTCGGGTCGAAGGTCAGCCTGGCACCGAGACGTTTGGCCAGTTGCAGCCCGAAGGCATACTGGAAGAGCTGGTTGCCCATGCCCCCTTTAAAGCGTACGATTACCATCCGGTGTCGTTTGTTTTGTTGGTTGAAGTAGTTGCAGGACCGTCCGTTCCAGTATGCCTTGCTCCGCGTAAGCCGCACAGGCCGATCGCATGGCGCCCGTACGCTCGCGGTAAGCGAGGTTGCTCAGCACCTCCTCGATGGCCGTTCGTATGTCTTCGGGCGTGGCGGTATCCTTGTCCTTTTTACGCCCGATGCCGTGGTAGTGCACCCGCGCGGCGCAGCCCGGCTGGTCCGACCGCTTCCCGGAATAGACCAACTGCGGCACCCCGAAGTGGATGCACTCGTGGATGGTGTGGATGCCGGCGTGATTGATTGAAAGGTCAGCCGCCGCAAGTGCCTGTAGTTGAGGCAACCAACTAAAGACGTGTACATTATCCGGCAGGTTACCGAAGGACCCTGCGGAGAGGTTACCCCCAAGGGCTAATACCACCGTCCAATCCGGTCGTCGACGTACCGCTTCGATCAAGTTTTTAAGAAATCCGGCGTCACCGGACAGGAGTGTACTAACCGTGACGACGATCACCCGCCGGCCGGCTTGCTTTGCACTTCCTAGCAACTCCTCTAATTTTTTGCCCCGTTGGCTGGTTGCGGTAGCTTCTTTGCGATTTGTGTGCACCATCGGCCCTACGTAAGTGAGCCCGGGGCGGGGGTCGTGGGGGAATTCCATTTCCAAAGGCGACATACTGATTGCGGGTAACTCCGCGTAGGTAAATACCCCCGGCCACCAATTCTCCCCGATCAACCTACGTGGAAAGCCGTACTCATCGGCCAGCGCCAGCAGTACGCTACGGCGGTCGGTACCGAAGCTGAGCCGGGCCATCTTGTCGAACATCCGGCGCCGCTGGGCTTTGACGCTGTCCCAGTATGCACCGATTGCTTCCGGGCTCCCCTCCGCTCCTTCGCCGGGGGTGGTCTCGGTCAGCAGGTAAGGTAAGCCCGGCCGCCGCCAGGTAGAATACCATTGACTAAGTAGGGCGAAGTTTCGGCCGGCTCCGTAGGCCGCGAAGATGTACTCGTGCAGCTCGATATCGATCAGCGTAAGACCCGGGTCGAATTCTGACAGTAACCGTTCAAAAGCAGCCGGGCGGTAGGCTTCCAGGGCGGCGGCGCGGCGGGCTTTGCGGTCCCGAAAGCGCAGCCACATCCGCCCTAACCTACTCTTCGAGCTTGGCAGGATCGAGGCCGGGTCGACGGCAATTTCCGGTAGCTCGGCGAAGGCGTAACCCTGCTCCCCTACCCGATCGCCGACCGGGCGCGGGGCGGCCAGCTTCACCGTATGCCCGGCCTCGGTCAGCCGGCGCGTCATCTCAAAGCTGGCGTGCAGAATACCCGTCAGGCCGGTCGTTACGATAAGGATCTTCGCCATGCCGTTATTCGTCCGCCGCGTTTAGCTCCTCCATCAGTTTGCGAATGACGGACTCCAGATGCTCGGCCAGGCCACGGATGGTCGGATGGCGGAAGATGACCGTCGGTGGCAGCTCCAATTCAAAAGCCTCATTGATTCGATTGACCAAGCGGATGGCGGTAAGGCTGTGTCCGCCAAGGTCATGGAAGTTTGCAGCGATACTCAGATTGCTGACGTCCAGCACCGCTTCCCAGATCTCATGGAGCATCACCTCGAACTCCGACTCGGGTGGCACCGTGGCTCGGTTAGGGGTGGAAAGGTCTAGTGCCGCCAATGCCTTACGGTCGACCTTCCCGCTACCACCGAGTGGAAGCGCACTGAGATGAATGTAGCGCACCGGAACCATGTACTCCGGGAGCCGCTGCGCCAGGTATCGCCGCAATCCTTCGGCTTCGAATTCTCCGGTGGCCGCGTAAAAAGCAACGAGTTGCACGTTGCGCCCTTCGCCCTTGGCCAGGACCTGAACGTTCTCCATTCCGCCGTACGTGCGCAGGGTGGACTCGATCTCCCCGAGCTCGATTCGGTACCCCCGGATCTTTACCTGCTGGTCCGCCCGACCGAGAAAGTCGATCTCGCCGGTGGGCAACCAGCGGCAGAGGTCGCCCGTGCGGTACAGGCGTTCTTTCCCCCACCCCCGCACGACCGTTTTGCGTACGAAACTTGCGCGTGTTAGTTGCGGCCGGTCGTTGTATTCCCGCGCCACCACCGAACCGCCGATGTATAGTTCCCCCGGCACGCCGACGGGGCACACGCGGTCGAAGGGATCCAGCACGTACAAACGGACGTTCGGCAAGGCTTTACCGATCGTAACCCGGTCCACCGGCCGCGACGCCCCGGTAGCCCGCCAGTGTGATACCTCGATACCCGCTTCGGTCGGTCCGTAAAGGTTATGGACCGAAACCGCCGGGTACAGCTCGAGCAGTCGATTCACCTGGTGGGCTGCCAAAGCCTCCCCGCTCGTAAAGACCCGCCGCAAACCGGGCAGGCTTACGCCGATGGAGAGGAACAACTCCAACATCGACGGTACGAAGTGCACGACGGTAATCTTATGCCTGGCAATTACCCCCCGCAAATACCGGTCGTCCTTCTCGCCCCCTGGCCGGGCCAGGAACAGCGTGGCACCGGATGTCAGCGGCCAAAAGATCTCCCAAAAGGAAACGTCGAAGCTGAAGGTGGTCTTTTGCAGCACGACATCCTCGGCCGGGTCCAATGGCATGTACGCCCTCGCCCAAAGCAGGCGGTTGACCGGTCCATTATGCTGATTCACAACGCCTTTGGGCTTTCCGGTAGAACCAGAAGTATAGATAATGTAAACGGCATCCTGCGGGGAAGGGCGGTGGGCGGGCGGACTGGCCGGGAAGTCAGTCCAGGCACCCCCGTCGATGGCCACCGTCAGGTAATCCTGGCTAACGGCTGGTTCTTCAAGGTAGCCACCGGTCGTAAGCATGACCTTTACCCCGGAATCTTCGATCATCTGGTCCCTACGGTACCCGGGCAGGTTCGGATCGACCGGCACGTAGGCACCACCGGCTTTCAGAATGGCTAACAGACCGACGATCATCTCCGGCGACCGATCGACGCACAGGGCTACCGGGGTCTCCGCCGTCACCCGTTTCTGCCGTAGGTAGTTCGCCAGCTGATTGGAGCGGCTTTCCAAATCGGCGTAACTCAGCGAAGCGTCGTCCGTCCTTACCGCCGTTAGCTCAGGGTAGTCACCCGCCGCTCGGTACCACAGATCGACGACAGTTTGCTCCGGGTCGTAGGCGGTGGTGAACTGCAAGCCCGGGTGATCCAGAGCTTTAGCTGATTCCACCGGCTCGTGGATCGGCCGCGCACGGTCTTCCAGAAATTCATCGAGAACAGCTAAGTACTGACCGGGCACAAGTCGCTGAATATCAGTTGGTATAACCGCATCGTTAAGATCGAAACTCAGAGCCGGTACGCCATTACCGGCGAAGTCGTAAACCTGCAGGCTGAGGTGATGCCCCGGCTCGGTGTGGCCGGAGTGCAACCAGGTCAGCGGCCGGGGGGCCGCTTCGAAGAAAGGCTGGTTGACGTAGTTGAGCAGTACGTTGAAGGAAGCGTTAGAGGCCAGCGTACTGCCGCCGGGCTTGGCGTAGCGGAGGAAGTCCATCGTTTCCGCTTTGACCTTTTGTAGGAGGCTGGTGAAGGTCTCCCCGTCTTCTATCTCTACCGTTTGGGGGAACAACTCGATGTATAAGCCCGGGGTGCGCTTATCCGCCCGGCTAATCCGGTTGTGGCTCGGGCTGCCGAAGGTGAGTGCCCGCCGCCCGCTGATGCGGTGGAGATAAACGTATAGGACGGTAGCGAATACGGTGTACCGGGCCAGTTCGGTCGACCAGTTACGGACGTCTTCATCCTGCAGGATAGCTTCCAGTCTGGCGGCGCGCTCCGGGCCAAGGGATACGGTGTGGCGGGTAGCGGCGCTCTCTCGGCCGGGGTTACCACTACCGAACAGGGCGGGGGGTGACGGTAACCGGACGGATTTTTTCTGCCAGTACTCCGCTGCTTCCGGGGCGGGTTTACCGGCTGACAAGTAGTCGGTGTAGCGGGCAAACTTAGCCGGAGGCAACGCTTCCCCAGCTTGCAGGGCGGTGTATGCGGCAAAGACGTAGCGCACCTGTAGGCTCTTCCCCCAGCCATCGGTGATGAGGTGGTGTTGGTTAAGGTACCAGATGTATTCACCCTCCCCTACCGAGAGCAGGGCGGTGGCGTACATCCGTTCGCCGGGGCGGAATATCCTGCTCCGGCAGGCCTCCTTGCACCAGCTCAGGGCGGCTTTCTCAGCGTCCGGCTGTCCCGAGAAGCCAATGCGCTCCACGACGACCTCCGAATCTTCGGTCATTCGCCAGCCGCCCTGTGTCGTTAGGCGTAAGTGAGTCGCATCGGCCGCCAGGAACATCGCTTCGACCGCCCGGGTGAACAGCGCCCCGTCCACCCGCCCGGTATGGATCGCAAAGGCCATGTTGTTCATGGGGCTGTGCGGTAGCAGTTGCTGACCGGCCAGTACCCACGACTGGGAATTGCTTAGTGGATAGTGGATGCGATCAGGCATTGGCGCCCCCCTTTACCCGCCGTACGTAACTGCTCATGGCGGCTACCGAGATGAAGTTCTCCACCGCCATATCCCGGGGGGCTACGCGGAAGGCGTAGGTCTGCTCCAGGTGCTGCACCAGGCGCATCATTTCCATCGAGGCGAGGATGCCGGTACCGAGCAAGTCGTCGTTCGGGTCGAGCTCCAGCTCGGGGTCGCCGTCGTGGATTTCGTCGCGGATGAAGTCGGTGATCGTGTCTTGTACCATAAGGTTTGCTTCAGGGCTGGGCGGTGGAAAATAGTCTGCTGACGGCCATGCGATCCGTTTTACCGGACGTCGTCGTCGGCAGACTCCGCAGGATCGTTACCGCCCGGGGGATGGCGTACCACGGCAGCCGGCCACGAAGGTAGCCGCTGAGTTCCTTACCGGTGGTGACCTCCGGCGCCGTAAGTACGACGACGGCTTCGATACGAAGTGCTTCTTCCTGACCGGGTACTGCCACTACACAGGCTCCGCTAACGGCTGCGTGGGCCAGCAGGGCTTGTTCGATGTTGACCAACTCTACGCGGTAGCCGCGCACTTTTACCTGGTGGTCTACCCTACCGAGCAGGTGGAGCAGCCCGTCGTCACCGACTTTGACCAGATCGCCCGTGCGGTAGAAGCGTAAGGTCTGGCCTCCGGGGCCGGCTTCCTCGTACCATGCCTTCGCACTGCGTTGCTCCCGTTTCCAGTAGCCCAGCATCTGGGTGGTGGAGCGGATACAGAGTTCTCCCTGCCCCCCGTCCGCGATGGGTGGGCCGGTAGCGCTCAGGATCCGGCGGTCGGTGTTGCGCCAGACTTTCCCGATGGGTACTTGCTCTGCCGTAGCGTAGTCCGGTGGCAGTTCGTAGCAGGTGCAAACGTTCGTTTCGGCCGGGCCGTACCAGTTAGCGACCCTGACGCCGGGGAAGGTGGCCGCCAGACCGGGTAGGTAGTTAAGCGGCATGGCCTCGCCCGCGTAGAAGAGGTAGCGCAAGGCGGATATATCCCGTTCGCGGAGTGCTTCACTGGCGATCAACTGAGTGACGGCTAGGGGAACGCTATACCAGACCGATATGCGCTCCCGCTCCAGCAGGGCAGCCAGGCTTTGGGGGAAGGCCACCTCGGCGTCGGTCGCCACTACGGCGGTAGCGGCCAGCAGCGGGGCACCGAAGTAAGCCAACTGAGATACGTCGAAACTGATGGGGGCGTGGTTACCGAAGCGATCCGTTTCATCCAGGCCGTAACGGGCGATGGCGTTGCGGGCGAAGGCTAAACCGGAGGCGTGGGTGTGCATGATGCCCTTCGGCCGGCCGGTACTTCCGGAGGTGTAGATGATGTAGGCCAGATCGGTTTCCACGCGGCGCGTAAGTGAGATGGGACTTCCTTCGGTGGCGTATACTTCCGCCCACGAACCGGCACTACTCTCCTCTCCTTTCCTTGCTCTCCCACCGATTGTTTGCACCTGCGTACTCGCAAAAAATTTCTTGTACGTGCGGCGTTGCTGCGGATGAGTGACGAGGAACTTAATGTCACAATCCGCGATAATACCGGCGTTGTAAGCGACCGGCGACTTCGGGTTGAGCGGCACGAATACCGCACCGGCCTCGAGGATGCCGTAGATCGCTACGGCCGTTTCGACGCAGCGATGAAGGTAGACCCCGACGCGATCGCCTGGTCTTACCCCCTGACTCATGAGCGTGAGCCCAAGTTGATTGGCTTTAACGGCGAGCTCTCCGTACGTCAGGCGTTCGGTGCCGCAAACGAATGCTTCCCGCCGCGGCACGCGCGCCGCGGCGACCCGGACGGACTGATTGAGCAGGTAAATCACAACCCAAGATACTGTGCGATGATGTTGCGCTGGATATCCGAAGTGCCGGCGTAAAGAATGCCACCGACGGCGTCGCGTAAGTCCCGCTCGACGCCCCCCGCACCCAGGTAACCCGCCCCGCCGTAGGTGCGCAGTGCATCGAGGCTGGAGGTGAGGAAGGATTCGCTGAGGTATAGTTTCAGCATGGTCGCTTCCAGCTGCGCCGGCTTCCCCCGGGTGATGAGTGCCGTGACCTTGTACAACAGAAGGCGGGCGGTTTCCAGCCGCACTTTCATATCCACCAGGCGGTGGCTCACGGCCTGAAACTTACCGATCGACCGGCCGTACTGCTTCCGCTTTTTGGCGAAGCGGACGGCATCCTTCAACTGCCGTTCCATCGCCCCCAACTGGGAGGCGAGGATGCAGGCGCGGTCGTACTCCAGCGAGTGGTTCATGATCGAATAGCCGAGCCCCGCCCGGCCGAGGACGGACGATTCGGGTACGAAGCAATCCGTAAAGTTTAGGCTGCCGATCGGGACGGACCGCATCCCCATCTTATCGTGCTTCTCCGAACGCACCATCCCCACCGCATCGCCGTCGATCAGGAAAGCGGTGATGCCCCAGGCTTTTTTTGCCGCGTCGGTCTGGGCGAAAACCAGCACCACGTCGGCGATGGGTGCGAGCGTGATCAGGTGCTTCTCGCCGTTGAGGATGTAGCCCCCGTCGACCCGCTCGGCCGCCAGACGCATGGAGGCCGCGTCGGACCCCGCCTCCGGCTCCGTGATCGCGTGCGCCCCGATGCAGTCGCCGGAGGCCATTTTCGGCAGGTACCGTTGCTTTTGCTCTTCCGAGCCGAAGTGCAGGATCGGCGTCTGCACCGTCCACATCTGCGCGTTGAGGGCGAAGGCTAAGCCGTTGTCTTCACAGCCGCGCCCGAGGGCTTCCATGGCCAGCAGCGAGCGGGCGAAGTCTACCTCCTCTAACGGGCCGCCATAAGCGGCGGGCAAAGCCATCCCCTGAATGCCGAACTCGGCGCAGGCCCGCCAGGCTTCCCGGGGGAAGTGTTGGGCGGCGTCGTGCTCCCGGGCCCGACCGCAGAGGCGCTCCCGGGCGAAGTCCGTTACCTGGCTTTGGAAGTTCGTGTATGCCTGCGGCCAGTCGAACTGCATGCTAGAAATTGTAGTTGAGCGAGGCGCGCAGGAGGAAAGGGGCGCCGGGCGTAAAGTGGATCTCCTCGACGCTGGTCATTTCGTTGCGGAGGCGGGATTCGGTCGCGAATTGCGTCTCCTTCCAATCGACGTCAAACAAATTTTCGATGGCCAGGCCCAGCGTGAAGGGGCGGAGATCGTAGCTCGCGTTAATGTCCACGATCGTGTACCCTTCGGCCACGATGCTGTTGTCTTCATTAGCGGGGCGGTCACCGAGGTAGCGGAACTGAAGGCCACTCCTAAAATTACCCTTGATCACGTTTACGCCGCCGACTGCCGTGTACACCGGTGCAAGCGGAATGCGGTCGTTACCTTCCTCTTCTTCCAGCGCGCGGCCGTAGGCGTAGTTACCGTCCAGGTTGGCGAACAGCCAGTCGCTGATCTGGTAGCGCAGGCCGACGTCCACGCCGTAGCGACGGGTCTGCCCGCTCGGCTCGACGATACCGGCGTCGCCGACGTAGACGAACTCCTGCTCCAGGAAGAGATTCCACAGGGCGACGTTCGCAATCAGGCGGGGTAACGGCTTGAAGTTCACGCCCAGGTCGACACCGTAAGCCGGTGGCAGGATGTCGCGGTCGTTCTCTTCCAACACCACGCGGGTATCGTTCGAATGGAAGCCGACGCCGGCCTTGGCGAAGAGCTGTACGTCGTTCGTCACGTTGTACAGAACGGCGAGTTTCGGGGCGAGGAGGCCCCGATCCTGATTCTGCGGGCTGTAAATGGAATCGAGGCGGTCTTCGTAATTAAAGGTGAAGTAGTCGTAACGCAGCCCCGGGCGGATGACGAAGTTGCCCACGTCGAACTCGGCGTCGGCGAAGAGGTAGAGGTTCTTTTCGTCAACGTCGCCCAACTGAAAGCGGCGCAGGGTTTCCAGGCGGTTCCTGGTACTGGCCAGTTCGTTGTCCTTTACGCGGTCGGCGCGCAGGCCGGTTCCGGCCCGGAAGAATACTTCGTTACCTCCGAGGTAGGCCGTTTTGTTCCAACTGCTTTCGAAGCCGAACAACTGCCGGTCTTCGAACTGGCGGATCTGATCGCCGTTGACGGGGTCCTCGAGGAAGAAGGTGAAGTTAGAGAACAGCTCGAAATCGTAGAGCGAGTAGTAGAAGTTACTCTTGATGAAGCTGTTATCCGGCATGAGGTGACTCAGTTCGAGGGCTACGTTCGTCCGGCTCGTACTACCGCCTTCCGTATCGTCGATGGCGCCGAAGCTGGTGATGCTGCCGTCTTCCACCGCGCGTACGGGGATCTGGCCGGAGGCGTCCCACTCACTGGCGAAGTGGGAGGCGAGCACGGAAAAGCTCGTTCCGTTGCCGAGGCGTTGGGAGTACTTCCCCATGAAGTTGTTGCGGAAGAAATTCTGGGAGGATTCGAAGGGCCCGTCCGTGCTGAGGTATTCGGCGGCGATGTAGGCGCTGCGGTCGCTGGTATCGATCAGGTTGAAAAGGCCCACGGCCCGGTACGTATTAAAGCTACCCACCTGCAGGCCGACCTGCGAGCGCTCCAGGCGGTCTTTCGTCTGGAAGTTGACGTAACCCGCCGTGTTGAAGTTACCCACGTTGGCGTTGTACGGCCCTTTACCGAAGTCGATCTTGTCGACCGTTTCCGGGATGAGGAAGTGCAGGTCGGCGTACCCCTGCCCGTGGGCGTGAGAGACCATGTTGACCGGCATACCATCGACGTTGATGGCTACGTCGGTACCGTGGTCTACGTCAAAACCACGGAGGAAGATCTGCTCCGCCTTACCGCCACCGGCGTGCTGGCCGATGAACAGCCCCGGCACTCTGCGCAGGACCTCCTGGGAGGACTTTACGGGGTTGAGCTCCACGTCGATGGAGGAGATGACGTTGATCTGGCGCGAGCTGTTGCTGACCGTTACGGCGCCGAGGTCGATGGTTGACGCTTGCAGGCGCACGTCCAGTCTAGCTTCGAGATCGGTAATTACGATGCGCTTCGGCTCGAAGCCGAGGTAGCTGTAAACGATGGTATCGCCGGCCGCGGCCCCGCGGAGCAGGTAATTGCCGGTTTCGTCGGTGTGGGTGTGAAGGTCACCACCGCTAAGCAGGATGTACGCGCCGATGAGGGGCTCCCCCCTTTGGCTCTTTACCGTTCCCCCCAAACTCTGGGCGTCGAGGGAACTTGCAATAGCGAGCAGACAGAGTAGGGGGAGGATATTGTAAAGCTGATTTTTCACTAGGTTCGTGTTGGATTATGGTCGGCATAAAGCGACGGAATGGGTGTGTGCCATTGACAGCACGACAAATGTAATGTTTTGGCGTTGGGAATGACTTTGCCCCGGAAGCGGTAGCGCCGGCGTACCGACCAAAAGCACTGATTCGCCGCTTCGGTTATCTTTGTCTAACAATGAAAGGGCATACACAGTACTCACGAACCGCCCCGTAAGCCGCCACAAAGGCCGCCCCCACCGAATGAAAGAATGGGATAAATTGATGGACATCCTCTCCCGCGCGGAGAAGAAGCGTTTCGCCTGGCTGGCTATGGTCGTCTTCGTCATGGCCATCCTCGAGGTCGTCGGGGTTGCCAGTATTCTGCCCTTCATTCAACTCATCGCCGACCCCGGCATCGTCGACCGCAGTGATTTCGCCCACGAGGTGTACGTCTACTTTGACTTCGACAACGTACGACAAATGATGATCTGGGCGGGCATCGGGGTGATCGTCCTGCTTTGTTTCACGAATGGCTTCACGGTTTACAAGGTCTGGTTGCAGCACAAGGTCGCCTGGGAGACCTCCCATCACCTGAGCATGCGGCTGCTACGCACCTACCTGGCGCGGCCTTACGCCTACTTCCTCAATCGGAACACGAGCGAGTTCATGGCCTACATTAAGGTCGAGACAACGGCCCTGACCACCGGCGTCATGATCCCCGTCGTCGAGATACTTTCCCGCCTGCTCGTAGCGCTGCTCATCTTCGCCGCCCTGATCGCCGTCGACCCGGAGGTGGCCCTGCTCATGTTCGGCTCGCTGGGTAGCGCTTACCTGATCATCTACTTCCTGCAACGTCGCTACCTACGGCGCATCGGGGAAGAGCGCATCACTTATTCCGTGGCGCGTTACGTGAGCCTGCAGGAGCTGTTCGACGGCATCAAGACGGTGCAAGCGTTCAACCGGGACGACTTCTTTAGCCGCCGTTACGAAGATGCTTCCCAGAAGTTCACCGACCTTCAGCCCGTATACAACGTAATGGTCGCCGCCCCCCGCGCCCTGCTGGAAGTACTGGCTTTCGGCGCCATCGTGGTCGTGACGATTTACCTGTACTTGTCCGTTGGCGACATCATCAACATCATCCCCCGCCTCAGTCTTTACGCACTGGCGGGCTACCGCGTGTTGCCGTCTTTGCAGAAGGCCTTTGCGTCATTGGGCAAACTGATTCACAGCTATCCGGTGCTGGAAAAGCTTCACGCCTCCCTGTATGACTACCGCGATAATTTTGAGGGCGAGGACGCAGACGGGCGGGAAACGACGAGTGCACCGGGAGGAGTCGATCATCAGATCAGCCAGCGTAGGGAAGGATTGGTACTGAACGACCGCATAGCCGTAAAGGACGCTACTTTCAGTTACGAGAACAACGAAGGCCCGACCTTAAAAGACATCAATCTCCACATCGAAAAGGGAGAAACCGTCGCCTTCGTAGGCTCGACCGGCTCCGGCAAGACGACCCTGATCGACGTACTCATCGGTCTGCTCACACCACAGTCCGGGGAGGTCACCGTAGACGGCCGGCCGCTCAGCGGGCCGAACGTGCGCGCCTGGCGGGAGAGCGTGGCCTACGTCCCCCAGGACGTCTTCCTCTTTGACGACAGCGTCGCTCACAACATTACCCTGCAGGAAACCCTGACGGGGGCCGAACGGGAGCGGATGCAGGAAGCCGCCCGCCTGGCCGACATCCACGACTTCATCGCCAGTCAGTTAAGTGACGGCTACGCCACCTCGATCGGCGAAAAGGGCGTCCGCCTGAGTGGCGGCCAGCGGCAACGCTTAGGCCTGGCCCGTGCTTTCTACCATCAGCCCTCCGTATTATTGCTGGACGAGGCCACGAGCGCGCTCGATAACGTCACCGAACGCGGTATCCTGGACTCCCTCGACGAACTCCCCGAAGAAATCACCATCATCGTCATCGCCCACCGCCTGTCTACCGTGCGAAATGCGGACCGGATCTACCTGATGCGCGACGGTGAGATCGTGGCCTACGGCACCTACGACGAACTCGTCCGACTCGACGAAGAATTCCAACAGATGGCGCGTATGGCATAGCCACCGCCTTCCGGTTTACGCACCGCTAGTATTTGTATCCGTATATGAGCAAACGACTTCTCCCCTTACTCGCCTCGATCCTCTTTCTACTGCCTTACCAGCTAGATGCTCACAAGCCCGATCAGAGCTACCTCTTTCTAAGCATATATAAGGACGCGATCAAGGGCCGTTACGAGCTCTCCCTCTCCGACCTTAACCGGGCGGTTGGCGCCAACTTCACTAACCCGCTCAGCGAAGAGGAGGTGGCACCCTACCACGAACGACTACAGGAATACATCCTTTCCCGTTCGGACTTCGACGCTCGTCGTAGGTGCCGTAGGCCACGATCTCACCGTCGCGCATCAGGTAGATCCGGTCCGCATTTCGCACGGTAGACAGGCGGTGGGCGATGACGATGATGGTAATTTCTTCGGGGAGTTCGTCGAGGGAGTCCAGGATACCGCGTTCGGTGACGTTGTCGAGCGCGCTCGTAGCCTCGTCCAGCAATAATACGGAGGGCTGGTGGTAGAAAGCACGGGCCAGGCCTAAGCGTTGCCGCTGGCCGCCACTCAGGCGGACGCCCTTTTCGCCGATCGAGGTGGCGTAGCCGTCACTTAACTGACCGGCGATGAAGTCGTGGATGTCGGCCAGGCGGGCGGCTTCCTGCATCCGCTCCCGTTCGGCCTCCGTCAGGGTTTCCTGCAGGGTAATGTTGTGAGCGACGCTGTCGTCAAAGAGGAAGACGTCCTGGGGGACGTAGGCCACGCTCTCCCGCCAGGCGCGCACGTTCGGCCCGCTGAGCGGCCGGCCGTCTACGGTGACCTCCCCGGACTGTGGTGTGAGCAGACCGATGAGCACGTCGATCAGGGTCGTCTTGCCGGAGCCGGTCGAGCCTACGAAGGCGACGGTTTCTCCCTTTTCGATGTGGAGATTGATGTCTTTTAAGGTCGGGCCTTCGTTGTTCTCGTAACTGAAAGTAGCGTCCTTTACGGCTATGCGGTCGTTCAGTAACAACCCTTCCCTACGTCGGCTGATCTGATGATCGACTCCTCCCGGTGCACTCGTTGTTTCCCGCCCGTCTGCGTCCTCGCCCTCAAAATTATCGCGGTAGTCATACAGGGAGGCGTGAAGCTTTTCCAGCACCGGATAGCTGTGGATCAGTTTGCCCAATGACGCAAAGGCCTTCTGCAAAGACGGCAACACGCGGTAGCCCGCCAGTGCGTAAAGACTGAGGCGGGGGATGATGTTGATGATGTCGCCAACGGACAAGTACAGGTAAATCGTCACGACCACGATGGCGCCGAAAGCCAGTACTTCCAGCAGGGCGCGGGGGGCGGCGACCATTACGTTGTATACGGGCTGAAGGTCGGTGAACTTCTGGGAAGCATCTTCGTAACGGCGGCTGAAGAAGTCGTCCCGGTTGAACGCCTGCACCGTCTTGATGCCGTCGAACAGCTCCTGCAGGCTCACGTAACGCGCCACGGAATAAGTGATGCGCTCTTCCCCGATGCGCCGTAGGTAGCGACGTTGCAGGAAGTAGATGATCAGGTAAGCGCTACCCAGCGAGCCGAACATGAGCAGGGCCACCTCCGGGTCGACGGCGATCAGGGCGGCGAAGATGAGCAGCGCTACGAGCAGGCGGGAAAGTATCTCGACGACGGGGATCATGACGCCGGTGGTCAGGGCCGTTGTCTCGACCTTAATGTAGGCCATGAACTCGCTCGTGTTCCGATTGAGGAAGTAGGCGTAAGGCCGCGCCAGGTAGGTGCGTAGCAGCCGCATGCTCAGGTGATGGGAGGTCTCCCAGGCGACCTTGTGCTGCAACCAGACCTTGTAAACCGTGAAGCCATTCGTGAAACAAAGCAGGACGATCACCCCGATGCCCGCCCAGATCATCATTTGTCGTACGTTGTCGAAGTCAAAGTAGACGTACACCTCGTGGGCGAAATCACTGCGGTCGACGATGCCGGGGTCGGCGATGAGTTGAATGAAGGGCAGAATACTGGCAACCCCGACGACCTCGAGGATGGCCATGACGAAGACGACCATAGCCAGCCAGGCGAAACGCTTCTTCTCCGCGCGGGAGAGGATGTCCATCAATTTATCCCATTCTTTCATTCGGTGGGGGCGGCCTTTGTGGCGGCTTACGGGGCGGTTCGTGAGTACTGTGTATGCCCTTTCATTGTTAGACAAAGATAACCGAAGCGGCGAATCAGTGCTTTTGGTCGGTACGCCGGCGCTACCGCTTCCGGGGCAAAGTCATTCCCAACGCCAAAACATTACATTTGTCGTGCTGTCAATGGCACACACCCATTCCGTCGCTTTATGCCGACCATAATCCAACACGAACCTAGTGAAAAATCAGCTTTACAATATCCTCCCCCTACTCTGTCTGCTCGCTATTGCAAGTTCCCTCGACGCCCAGAGTTTGGGGGGAACGGTAAAGAGCCAAAGGGGGGAGCCCCTCATCGGCGCGTACATCCTGCTTAGCGGTGGTGACCTTCACACCCACACCGACGAAACCGGCAATTACCTGCTCCGCGGGGCCGCGGCCGGCGATACCATCGTTTACAGCTACCTCGGCTTCGAGCCGAAGCGCATCGTAATTACCGATCTCGAAGCTAGACTGGACGTGCGCCTGCAAGCGTCAACCATCGACCTCGGCGCCGTAACGGTCAGCAACAGCTCGCGCCAGATCAACGTCATCTCCTCCATCGACGTGGAGCTCAACCCCGTAAAGTCCTCCCAGGAGGTCCTGCGCAGAGTGCCGGGGCTGTTCATCGGCCAGCACGCCGGTGGCGGTAAGGCGGAGCAGATCTTCCTCCGTGGTTTTGACGTAGACCACGGTACCGACGTAGCCATCAACGTCGATGGTATGCCGGTCAACATGGTCTCTCACGCCCACGGGCAGGGGTACGCCGACCTGCACTTCCTCATCCCGGAAACGGTCGACAAGATCGACTTCGGTAAAGGGCCGTACAACGCCAACGTGGGTAACTTCAACACGGCGGGTTACGTCAACTTCCAGACGAAAGACCGCCTGGAGCGCTCGCAGGTCGGCCTGCAGGTGGGTAGCTTCAATACGTACCGGGCCGTGGGCCTTTTCAACCTGATCGATACCAGCGACCGCAGCGCCTACATCGCCGCCGAATACCTCAGCACGGACGGGCCCTTCGAATCCTCCCAGAATTTCTTCCGCAACAACTTCATGGGGAAGTACTCCCAACGCCTCGGCAACGGAACGAGCTTTTCCGTGCTCGCCTCCCACTTCGCCAGTGAGTGGGACGCCTCCGGCCAGATCCCCGTACGCGCGGTGGAAGACGGCAGCATCACCAGCTTCGGCGCCATCGACGATACGGAAGGCGGTAGTACGAGCCGGACGAACGTAGCCCTCGAACTGAGTCACCTCATGCCGGATAACAGCTTCATCAAGAGTAACTTCTACTACTCGCTCTACGATTTCGAGCTGTTCTCTAACTTCACCTTCTTCCTCGAGGACCCCGTCAACGGCGATCAGATCCGCCAGTTCGAAGACCGGCAGTTGTTCGGCTTCGAAAGCAGTTGGAACAAAACGGCCTACCTCGGGGGCAACGAAGTATTCTTCCGGGCCGGAACCGGCCTGCGCGCCGACCGCGTAAAGGACAACGAACTGGCCAGTACCAGGAACCGCCTGGAAACCCTGCGCCGCTTTCAGTTGGGCGACGTTGACGAAAAGAACCTCTACCTCTTCGCCGACGCCGAGTTCGACGTGGGCAACTTCGTCATCCGCCCGGGGCTGCGTTACGACTACTTCACCTTTAATTACGAAGACCGCCTCGATTCCATTTACAGCTCGCAGAATCAGGATCGGGGCCTCCTCGCCCCGAAACTCGCCGTTCTGTACAACGTGACGAACGACGTACAGCTCTTCGCCAAGGCCGGCGTCGGCTTCCATTCGAACGATACCCGCGTGGTGTTGGAAGAGAACGACCGCGACATCTTGCCACCGGCTTACGGTGTCGACCTGGGCGTGAACTTCAAGCCGTTACCCCGCCTGATTGCGAACGTCGCCCTGTGGAATCTCTTCCTGGAGCAGGAGTTCGTCTACGTCGGCGACGCCGGTATCGTCGAGCCGAGCGGGCAGACCCGTCGCTACGGCGTGGACGTCGGCCTGCGCTACCAGATCAGCGACTGGCTGTTCGCCAACCTGGACGGTAACTACGCCTACGGCCGCGCGCTGGAAGAAGAGGAAGGTAACGACCGCATTCCGCTTGCACCGGTGTACACGGCAGTCGGCGGCGTAAACGTGATCAAGGGTAACTTCAGGAGTGGCCTTCAGTTCCGCTACCTCGGTGACCGCCCCGCTAATGAAGACAACAGCATCGTGGCCGAAGGGTACACGATCGTGGACATTAACGCGAGCTACGATCTCCGCCCCTTCACGCTGGGCCTGGCCATCGAAAATTTGTTTGACGTCGATTGGAAGGAGACGCAATTCGCGACCGAATCCCGCCTCCGCAACGAAATGACCAGCGTCGAGGAGATCCACTTTACGCCCGGCGCCCCTTTCCTCCTGCGCGCCTCGCTCAACTACAATTTCTAGCATGCAGTTCGACTGGCCGCAGGCATACACTAACTTCCAAAGCCAGGTAACGGACTTCGCCCGGGAGCGCCTCTGCGGTCGGGCCCGGGAGCACGACGCCGCCCAACACTTCCCCCGGGAAGCCTGGCGGGCCTGCGCCGAGTTCGGCATTCAGGGGATGGCTTTGCCCGCCGCTTACGGCGGCCCGTTAGAGGAGGTAGACTTCGCCCGCTCGCTGCTGGCCATGGAAGCCCTCGGGCGCGGCTGTGAAGACAACGGCTTAGCCTTCGCCCTCAACGCGC
>OY764675.1:0-10011 GCA_963668285.1 uncultured Lewinella sp.
CAAGCTACCGGGCAATGGGCGACTTCGACGGGCCATTCGCCACCGCCGAGCCCACGGAAGGAGAAACATACGGGGTGCTACTGGACACGACCGGGGCGGTTGCCTTCAATTTCCCTCTTTGGGGCAAAGCCGACTGGGAACAGCGTACGTTTGCTTTAGATCGCCCCTTCCTAGCCAGCGTCTATCAGGCAGATCCAAGACTTGACAATGAAGATGGCGGCCTACCCTACGAAGAGAACCGACGTGACGTACTTATGGACTGGAAAGGCCGGATAGTACTTGAGCTGCCTCAAGACCATACCTACAGCGAGTTTGACACCAACGGGCTGAGCATCGTGCGGAGTCGGACAAACGGATTTTATCTACTGAGTACCGATGGCGAATGGGTAGACTCCCTCTACTACACCGACCTGGAGCGACTAAGACAGGCACATCCGGCGGCACGTTCCCATGACCTGGACTACGTTGCCATACGTGGCACCACACTTCAACTGATGCAGCAAGGAAACGTACGGCACGCCATCGACTTGCAAGATGCTTTGGGAGAAGAAGACTGGCGCTATTACGATCTATACTTCCGCTACTGGACGGGAGAAGTTCTGCTAATTGATACGGAACGCTACGTCGATAGCCTGGACCAATACCAAGCTATTTCCGGTTGGTGGCATCCCGCTTCCGGCAATTTTACGCTGGAGCCCGGTGTACACGTTTCCGCCATAGGTAACTTAATCGCCGTCGAGCGCCCGGGTAAGCAAACCCTAACGTATTACCGACCTGACGGAGAAGTGGTTTACGACAGCTCTTACCAAACCCCCACGAATACCAACGTCGACCGTATGTTAATTAACTATTGCACCACCCCCCCGGAGGCAACTTTGAATGCACAACTCCCGGCCGGTACCCCCAAGGACGAGTACCAGCTATGGCTTGATACGAGCGCCGCTGAAATGGATTTCGGGATAGGGTCGTCGACCTTAGCACTTTATCTCATCAACGCAGGAGGGGATACCCTGACTTTAGAGAGTAGTGACAATGCGCTGTATCTGAGCGCCGAAGCCCGCCTGGCGGGTAGCGACAGCTGGCGTGCCATCGAATATCAACTAGGTAGTTGGTGCGGTAATTCCTATTACAGCGTATACCTTCCGCCCGGGCACCACTGGCGCTTCCCCGTTGCACGCTACACAGGCGCCGAACCCGCCGAGATACGTTGGCATTTGCAACGTATAAAGATCGGCCGTGAGCCGGAGCGGCAATCTGACAGCAGCCCAGAACTTCCGGAAATAGATCTATACTCCGCCCCCGAATGGTTCTCGATCAACCGCGCGCAGTTATGGCGGCGGGCCCCCTATTCACCGTCGGGCTTAATGGATGCCGGATATAATTAGGTAGAGGTCAGATTATACCTGCGGCCACTTCCCTCTAGTTCATCCGCCTATTTTTTGATACACTTGCCTATACCGGAGCCTTCCGAGACCTGCGCATTTAAACATGGTTGGCAACCAACTGCTCTTCACGCTACCCCACCCCACAAAAAATCGCGCCACCCCAGTCCCCCGGAGCAGCGCGATGCTTAATCAATTTTATTAGGCTCGTTCCGTTAGGCCGAGCAAGCAATACAATCCGGGTCATCCAGGCTACAGGTCTTACCCACGTTCTCGACCTGGGCGGCGCTGAGCTCTTCGAACCCGCCACTCGCTTTGGCGGGGGCCGGCTGGGCGGCTACGGCGGGGAGTACTTTCAATGCCGGCGCGGGCTCTCCGGTAGCGACAGCAGCGGTCGACTCACCTTTGCTCTTATCACCGGATTTTTGCACCTGCGTCCTCGCCCCTTGTTTTACCTGGCCCTGGCCTTCCTCGCTCTGTTGCTGTAGCGTGGGTTGGGCGATGGCGGCCTTGTCGACGGTGAACTTGATGGCGTCGCGGGCGGCTTTGGTGCGGAGGTAGTACATGCCGGTTTTCAGGCCTTTGCCCCAGGCGTAGAAGTGCATGCTGCTCAACTTGCCGTAGTTGACGTTTTCGACGAAGAGGTTCATGCTTTGGCTCTGACAGACGAAGGCGCCGCGGTCGGCGGCCATGTCGATGACGACCTTTTGGCTGATCTCCCAGACGGTCTTGTAGAGATCGCGGAGGTGCTGCGGGACGTCTTCGAAATCCTGGATGGAGCCGCTGCTGGCCATGAGGCGGTTGCGCATGTTGTTGTCCCAAATACCAAGGCCGATGAGGTCGTGCAGGAGGTGTTTGTTGACGACGACGAACTCCCCGGAAAGGGTGCGGCGGGTGTACATGTTGGAGCTGTAGGGCTCGAAACATTCGTTGTTGCCGAGGATCTGGCTGGTGCTGGCCGTAGGCATCGGCGCGACGAGGAGGGAGTTGCGCATGCCGTGCTCGGCGAGGTCGGCTTTGAGGGCCGTCCAATCCCAACGTTCGGAAGGGGATACGCCCCACATGTCGAACTGGAGGCGGCCTTCGCTGGCGGGGCTGCCGGGGTAGGTCTGGTAGTGACCCTGTTCCTTGGCCATCTGGATGGATTCGGAGCAGGCGGCGAAGTAGATCGTCTCGAAGATGTCTTTGTTGAGCTGGCGGGCTTCCGGGCCGTCGAAGGGCAGGCGCATCAGCAAAAAGGCATCGGCCAGGCCCTGGACACCGAGGCCGATCGGGCGGTGGCGCATGTTGGAGTTGCGCGCCTCCTCGATCGGGTAGTAGTTGCGGTCGATGACCTTATTCAGGTTGCGGGTAACGACGCGGGTGACCTCGTAGAGCTTCTCGAAATCGTAAGTGCGGTCTTCCTTAACGTACTTCGGCAGGGCGAGGCTGGCGAGGTTGCAGACGGCGACCTCATCCGGGCTGGTGTACTCCATGATCTCCGTACAGAGGTTGGAGGAGCGGATGGTACCGAGGTTCTGCTGGTTGGACTTCCGGTTGGCGGCATCCTTATACAGAATGTAGGGCGTGCCGGTTTCGATCTGGCTGTCGAGCACGGCGTTCCAGAGGTCGCGGGCTTTGACGACGCGGCGGGCTTTGCCTTCGGCTTCGTACTGGTGGTACAAGGCTTCGAACTCCCCGCTGTGGGCGTCGAAGAGGCCGGTGGCGACGTTGGGGTCGAAGAGGCTCCAGTCCGCATCGGCTTTGACGCGCTCCATGAAGAGGTCATTGACCCAGAGGGCATAAAAGAGGTCGCGGGCGCGCAGCTCTTCCTTACCGTGGTTCTTGCGCAGCTCGAGAAAGTCGAATACGTCGGCGTGCCACGGCTCAAGGTAGATGGCGAAGGCGCCTTTGCGCTTACCACCACCCTGGTCGACGTAGCGGGCGGTATCGTTGAATACCTTCAGCATCGGGACGATGCCGTTCGACGTGCCGCCGGTGCCCTTGATGTAAGACCCGGTCGCGCGCACGTTGTGGATGCTCAGGCCGATACCTCCGGCGGATTGGCTGATCTTGGCGCAGCGTTGTAACGTCTCAAATATCCCGGAAATGGAATCGTCGGTCATGGAAAGCAGAAAGCAGCTCGACATTTGCGGCTTCGGCGTCCCCGAATTGAACAGCGTTGGCGTAGCGTGGATGAACCACTTTTCGCTCATCAACTGGTAGGTGTTGATGGCGCTTTCGATGTCATTTTCGTGGATACCGACCGCGACGCGCATCAGCATTTGCTGGGGGCGTTCGACGACGGCACCGTCCATGCGCATCAGGTAGCTACGTTCGAGGGTTTTGTAGCCGAAATAGTCGAAGTCGAAATCCCGATCGTAGATGATGGCGGCATCCAGGCGCGAGCGGTTGTCGCGAATGGTGGCCATGGTATCGTCCCCGATCAGGCCCGCGGCCTCTCCGGTTTTGGGGTCGACGTAGTTGTACAGCGCCTCCATGGTGGTGCTGAACGACTTGTCGGTTTCCTTGTGCAGGTTGGAGATGGCGATGCGTGCGGCCAGCTGCGCATAGTCCGGGTGGACGGTTGACATACTCGCCGCCGTTTCCGCCGCCAGGTTGTCGAGTTCCACGGTCGTGACGCCGTCGTATAAACCTTGGATGACTTTTTTACTGACGTTGATGTGGTCGACGAAGTTTTCGTCTAGGCCGTAGCATAGTTTTTTTATGCGGGCCGTGATTTTGTCGAAGCTGACGTCTTCGGGGCGGCCGGAGCGTTTTATTACTTTCATTATAGTTTGTGATAGACGATAGACGATAGACGATTCTTGATATTTGATTTAGCTACCGCACGGTTTAGCTCGCTGCGCTCGTAGCTCATCCTAGAGTCGTTTTTTCGATATCTTATTTTTTTGAATATTCTCGTCGATTGACCTGATGGTGCTGACGAAAATGCTTATTAATTGATTGTTTTCGTCCAGGATGTCCTCAAGCCGAGAAGCAGCGTAAATATTAGCCTGGTTGATGATGCGTAGATTGATATGTGTCTCTCGCAATTCTTTCAGCGCGATACTGCATTTATGCCGGAAGTCCTTCTTCGACTCTGCGCTTCTGGCTTCTCCGTAGTGTAATGCGGGTGAGCTACCTGACCGCAGAATTTGCTTACCGAAGTACTGACCAGCAAAATCCTTTGGAAGATCACTAGATAGTCTGACGATTCGAACCGCAAAATCAATTAATCGCTGTTCTAGGTCTTGGGATTGTTGTTCAGCGCTTCTCATTCTCACGTGCGGTAGCTAAATCAAAAATCAACTATCAAGAATCGTCTATCACATATCGAGCTTGAAAAGGATTTTAGCCTGCGCTAAAAATCTTCTTCCAGCGAAAAGCTTTGCTTACTCTGATCCGCCGTAACCCCGGCCTTCTGATATTCCCCAACCCGCTTCTCAAAGAAGTTCGTCTTGCCTTGCAGGCTGATCATATCCATCCAGGGGAACGGGTTTTCGGTGTTCCAGACCTTGTCTTCGCCGAGTTCGGAGAGGAGGCGGTCGGCGACGAACTCGATGTACTGGCACATCATGTCGGCGTTCATGCCGATCAGGTTGACCGGGAGGCTATCGCTGACGAACTCTTTTTCGATCTCTACGGCGTCTTTGATGATCTTGGTGACCATGCCGGGGGCCAGCTTGTTGACGATGTGGTTGTTGTAGAGCAGGCAGGCGAAATCGCAGTGCATGCCCTCGTCGCGGCTGATGAGCTCGTTGGAGAAGGTCAGGCCGGGCATGAGGCCACGCTTCTTGAGCCAGAAGATGGAGCAAAAGGAGCCGGAGAAGAAGATGCCCTCCACGGCGGCAAAGGCAATGATGCGCTCGGCGAAGCTGCCGTTGTCGATCCAGCGGAGGGCCCATTCGGCTTTTTTCTGGACGCAGGGCATCGTTTCGATGGCGTTGAAGAGGTAGTCTTTCTCCTTCGGGTCGTTGATGTAGGTGTCGATGAGCAGGGAATAGGTCTCGGAGTGGATGTTCTCCATCATGATCTGGAAGCCGTAGAAGAACTTGGCTTCCGTATACTGGACTTCGGCGACGAAGTTTTCGGCGAGGTTCTCGTTCACGATGCCGTCGCTGGCGGCAAAGAAGGCCAGGACGTGCTTGATGAAGTGGCGCTCGTTGTCGTTCAGCTTGTTGTTCCAGTCGTTGAGGTCGGCGCTGAGGTCGATCTCTTCGGCCGTCCAGAAGCAGGCTTCGTTGTCCTTATAGTACTTCCAGATATCGTCGTGCTCGATGGGGAAAAGGACGAAGCGGCCGTCGTTCTCGGCCAGGATTGGCTCGACGGCGGTGTTTGCGGTCGCGTTATTTGCTAGTTCGGTAGTCATACGTGAAATTCATTTTGAATAAGTGATAAGGAAAAGGGGACTGATGCACTAAGGCTGAGCTGGACCGTCGGAAGCCCGCACGCTTCGTAGCACATCTGCCAGTGGAAGCGCGGATAGTCAGATCCGACGGAGTTTTTATTTACATGCTTCAGATAACAGCGTCCTTGCGCACGCTTGCTATCTAGGCTTACTAAGGCGACGCTTCTGGGGGAGGCGTCGCCTTAGTCTAAGTGGTATCAGTAAGCCGGCACGAAAGGTCAACTAAAAAATTTGTTGGTTTCTCTCGTGTAGACGCTAAGGTAAGGGGGAATCATTCCGACGCAAGCCCAAGTTTTCCACAAGTTGTGGAGGTATTTTTACAATGCGCTGTATATCAGTAAATTAACATGCGATGCCTATTTCTCCACATTGTTAATAAAGTAGGCTTGCATGTGGAAAAGTGTGGATAATACTTGTGCAACGTGTTCACGCACCACTAAAAACGACGCATTCATTGATACTTTAGAGCTTTTCCACATGTTGACAAAGTTTTCCACACAATTTGGTAGGCGTGGAAAAGTTCTGCCCCTCCTTTCTACGTCCAATAATCCTCGCACCTGCGCGCCGTCGCCCGAATAATAATTATTGCGAGAACGCAGGTGCGGGGTAAAATCAGTGAAGAGAAAATAGCGTAGCGGTAACGAAATGCGTTTGTGGTTATTCGTCAACTCCCTTTCCTTCCCGAACGATCCAAGCAAACTACCAAAATCCAGCGCCAGGCCCCGATTTCTCCCCCTCCCCGCCAACCCATCCGGCCCTACCTTGTTAGCATCTTCTAACACAAACCAACCATATGAAAGATCTCTCAAGCGGCCACGAAGGCAACCCCAGCCGCGTCTGGGAAGTCAATGATTCCAGCCGTTGCCCTTTCCTACAGGGCGAAGCCCATACTACCGCCGGCGGCGGCACCAGCAACACCGACTGGTGGCCTAACTCTCTCAAGATCAGCATCCTACGGCAGCAGGGGCAAGAATCTAACCCGATGGGGGAGGATTTCGATTACGCCAAGGAGTTCCAAACGCTCGACCTCGCCGCCGTCAAGCAAGACCTGACCGCGCTGATGACCGATAGCCAGGATTGGTGGCCGGCCGACTACGGCCACTACGGCCCCTTCTTCATCCGCATGGCCTGGCACGCAGCCGGCACTTACCGGATCGCCGACGGGCGCGGCGGGGCGGGCACCGGCGACCAACGCTTCGCCCCCCTCAACAGCTGGCCCGATAACGCCAACCTCGACAAAGCCCGCCTCCTGCTCTGGCCCATCAAGCAGAAATACGGCAGAAAGATCAGCTGGGCCGACCTGCTCGTCCTGACCGGCAACGTGGCCCTCGAAAGCATGGGCTTCAAAACTTTCGGCTTCGGTGGCGGCCGCGAAGACATCTGGGAACCGCAGACCGACGTCTACTGGGGCGGTGAAACCGAATGGCTCGGCAACGATAAGCGCTACGAAACCGGTGAACTCGAGCAACCCCTCGGTGCCAGCCACATGGGCCTCATCTACGTCAACCCCGAAGGCGTAAACGGTAACCCCGAGCCCCTGGCCTCCGCCGACCACATCCGCGAAACCTTCGGCCGCATGGCCATGAACGACCGCGAAACCGTGGCACTCATCGCCGGTGGCCACACCTTCGGTAAGACGCACGGTGCGGCCGACGCCGAAAAGTACGTCGAAGCCGAACCCGCCGGCGCGCCCCTGCAGGAAATGAGCACGGGTTGGAAAAACAGTTACGAATCCGGCGTAGCGGAGCACACCATCACCTCCGGCCTCGAAGGTGCCTGGACGACGAAGCCCGCCGAGTGGACGCACGACTACTTCACTCACCTGTTTAAGTACGATTGGGAGAAATACCGCGGCCCCGGTGGCGCGTGGCAATGGCGCCCGGTCGATAATGGCGGTGCCGGTACGATCCCCGACGCCCACGACCCCGACAAGACCCACCAGCCCTTCATGCTGACGACCGACCTCTCCCTCAAGGTCGACCCCGAGTACCGCAAGATCTCCGAGGAGTTCCTCCAAGATCCTTCCGCATTCGAAGATGCCTTCGCCCGCGCCTGGTTCAAGCTGACGCACCGCGATATGGGCCCCAAGGTCCGCTACCTCGGCCCCGAAGTGCCCGCCGAAGATCTGGTTTGGCAGGACCCCGTGCCCGCCGTCGACCACGAGCTGATCGACGGCAACGATGCCGCTGAGCTCAAGCGCCGCATCCTCGCCGCCGGCGTCGCTACGGAAGAACTCGCCAAGGCCGCCTGGGGTGCCGCCTTTTCGTTCCGCGGGACGGATAAGCGCGGGGGTGCCAACGGCGCCCGCATCAGCCTCTACCCACAGCGTCAGTGGGAAGTCAATAACCCCGACTCGCTGGGTTCCGTGCTCGAAGCCCTCGAGGGCGTGCGCAAAGAATTCAATGACGCCCAGAGCGGTGGCAAACAAATCAGCCTGGCGGATACGATCGTCCTGGCCGGTAACGCCGCCGTGGAGCAAGCAGCCAGAAACGGTGGCACCGAAATAAGCGTCCCCTTCACCCCCGGCCGCACCGATGCGAGCCAGGAGATGACCGACGTGACCTCCTTCGAGGCCCTCGAGCCGGCCGCGGACGGCTTTCGCAACTACTTCCGCCAGGGTAGCCACCGGGCTACGGCCGAAGAGCTGCTGATCGACCGCTCCAGCCTGCTGACGCTTACCCCCCCGGAGCTGACCGTTCTACTCGGTGGCATGCGTACGATGAACCTGAACTACGATGGCTCCAAGCATGGCGTGTTCACCGACCGGCCCGGTACGCTAAGCACGGATTACTTCCGTAACGTGCTCGACCTGGGTACGAGGTGGGCCCCATCCAACGAAGAGGAGACGCTCTTCGAAGGCACCGACCGCAAGACCGGGCAGGTGAAGTGGACCGGTACCCGCGTCGACCTGGTGTTCGGCTCCAATACGGAGCTCCGCGCCCTCGCCGAAGTTTACGCCGCCAGCGATGGCCAGGAGAAGTTCTATCGGGACTTCGTCAAAGCGTGGACGAAAGTGATGGAACTGGATCGCTTCGAGCTACAAGCTTAAACCGTACCGTACGTACGGTAACCCTGATTCCGGCCGGTCCAACACGTGACCGGCCGGATTTTTTTGGTTTATGGCCCGTCAAGACAGTAGTTCATGCCGCCGGGCTTTTTGAATTCGGGCGCTACCCATTAACTTACCCGCCACATTTCCCCCAAACAAACCAAACCTTAACTAACATGAAGCGTGTGCTTTTTCTCTTATTAGCCTTCACCCTAACTACCGCCACCTACGCCCAAAAACCCAAAATGCTCGGGGAAGCCGACACCGCCGAGGCGCTGGACGCGGCAACCCAAACCCGCCTCCTTACCGCCGTAGGTGACGACCCCGCCACCATGAAAATGAACAACGGCGAGCTAGCCGCCGCCCAGCAGGAACTGGGCACCCAGGCCGATGGGCTGGACTCGGCCGACGGCGCCGCCACCGCCAAAGTATTCAGCGGTCACGCACTCCTCGCCCACGAATTCATGCAGGCGGGCAATACCGAGCAGGCTAACAGTGCGTTCGGTGCCGCCCAGAAGGTAGAGAAGGCGTACTTCGCCGGCGGCGATCGCAAAAGCGCGGAGGATTTTCAGTTTCTCGTCGATGCCGGCCACGTTTACTACAGCTTCGGTAAATACGACGTGGCGCTGAAGCGTTTCGCCAGTGCTTTCAAGATCATCCCGAAAGACGTCGACCCGCTTGAGGTAGCGCAGACGGCCTACAAGCTGGCCAGTATCTACAGCATCGATGGCAACCCGAAGCTCTCGCTTCGCTGGCTCGAATATTCGCTGAAAGCCGGTATCCTCAAGGCGACCGACGATGCGGGAGAGCCACTGGTTGACCTGACCACCGACCCGGACCTGGCGACCGTACGGGAAGCCGAAGAGTTCGGCGGCCTGCGCACGAAGTACGAATTCTGATCGAAACCAACTCCTCCAAGCCTTCCTGGTTTTACCTTCCCCTACTCATCCTGGCGGGTGAGTCGGTTTTCATCCTCCCCTTCGTGATACCGCGGGTGTTTCGCCCGACGGTGCTGACGACTTTCGCGCTGGATAATACCCAGCTGGGTGTTTGCTTTTCCGCCTACGGGATAGTTGCCGTGGCGGCGTACCTGCTCGGTGGCCCGGTGGCGGATCGTTTCCCGCCGCGCAAGCTCATGGCGGCAGGCTTGATCTCGACCGCATTGGGTGGTTTGTTATTAGCGACTTATC
>OY764676.1:0-35820 GCA_963668285.1 uncultured Lewinella sp.
TATAGTCGACCTGGATGTCGTAGGTACCGGGGTCGACGCCGGTAAAGTAGTAGTTGCCGTCGACGTCGGTCTGGGCACCACGGTAGAAAGCGTCGTTCTTCAGCAGTTGCACCGTAGCGAAAGCCAAGGGCTCCCCGTCGTCATCGACGTCGGTTACCCTACCCTTTAGGGCGGTTTTGGGCAGTCAGCGCCAAAGTGGCGCCAACGAAGAATAGGAACAGTGAAATTCGCTTCATACCGGTGAGTTGCTAAAAGTGGCCGGAAGGCAGCTAGGGCGTACCGACGGTCAAATGTGTAGCCTGGGGAGGGACATTCCCCAATCCGTCCGGGAAGAGGGACCTTTAGCCGACAAAATTAGGTCACCCCCGGGCGAAATTTCGCTTTTTTCCCTGGGGGTAGCCACTCCGCCGCAAATGTAAGGCGTTCGGGTCGATAAGGTAAGCCGGGCAACCTTCCGGCGGGTTCGGACCACAACCCTTCTCTTCACTTCCGGGTGATGCACCTGCGTACTCGCCCTAAAGAACCGCCAAGTTTGGGGTAGAGTCGTTACATTTATCAGTATGAAAAAAGAGGCCGGCCGCATTACAATTCACGATATTGCCGCGCAACTGGGTTTGCACGCCTCCACCGTAAGCCGAGCCCTGAGCGACAACCCGGCGGTCAGCAAACGCACGCGCAGCCTGATCAAGGAGAAGGCGCGGGAACTGAATTACCGCCCCAATCAAATGGCCGCCGCCCTGCGCCGCGGGCGCAGTGACATGCTGGGCGTAGTCGTACCGGCCATCGACCGTTCGTTCTTCGCCTCGGTGATCCGCGGCGTCGAAGAGGAGGCCAACGTCGCCGGCCTGCACGTAATGGTATGCCAGACCTACGATGACGCCGAGCGGGAGCGCAAACTAGTGGAGGGCCTACAGGCAATGCGCGTGGACGGCATCATCATCTCGACGGCTAAGGACGTCAGTAGCGACGCGGAATTCTTCCGGTCCGTCATCGCCGCCGGTACGCCGATTCAGTTTTTCGACAGCACCCCGATCGGCCTCGATGCATCGGCGGTGGTCATCAACGACCGCGGGGGTGCTTACCTGGCCACGAAGCACCTATTGGATCAGGGGCTGGAAAGAGTCGCGCACCTACGCGGGCCGCAGCACCTCCACATCTACCGAGACCGGTTGGAGGGATACAAGGATGCGCTGAAGGAGGCCGGCATCCCGTTCGATGAGGCCCTGATGGTGGACATCACCTCGCACTTCGATAACGGACACAAGGCCTTTGTGCACCTGTGGTCGAGAAAAATAAAGCCGAACGGTATCTTTAGTTCCAGCGATTACGCGGCGGCGGGGATCATGCAGGCGGCGCAGGCGTCGGGCTTACGGGTCCCTGACGACCTGGCCGTCATCGGATTCGCTAACGAGCCGTTCACGGAGCTCATGACCCCCGCCCTGTCCACCGTCGACCAGCAAACGCTGAGCATGGGCAGGAAGGCGGCGCGTAGGCTGATCGCAGTCGTGAACGACGAGACGCCGGAAGTTCACCGGGTCGTGCTGGAACCGAGCGTTATCGTGCGGGCTTCCAGCCGGATACGGTAGGGCGGTTGGGCAGTGAGTGGATGTCGGGGTTACTCGTAATAGTCTTCGGGGCCGTCGGGGGTGTGTACGCGCACGGCGGGGCGGTCGCTCTCTTCCACCATGCCGATTACTTGAGCGTCGATATTGAAGTGGTGGGCGATGTCGATTACTGCCGGAGCGTAGGCTTCGGGCAGGTAGACCTCCAGGCGGTGGCCCATATTGAAGACCTGATAGAGTTCGCGCCAGCTGGCACCGCTTTCTTTGCGGATGAGCTCGAAGAGGGGTGGCGGAGCGATCGGCCGGTCCTTCACGACGCGTACGTTGTCGATGAACTTGACGACTTTCGATTGGCCGCCGCCGGTGCAGTGGATTAGGCCGTTGATGTTAGGGCGCAGCTGATCCAGCAGTACTTTTAATACCGGCAGGTAAGTGCGGGTGGGGCTGAGGACCAGCTTTCCGATCGTTTGTTTGCCGAAGGCGGGGATGTCGATCTCCTCCTTAAGCGATCTGGAGCCGGAGTAGACGTATTCTTTGGGGACTTCCGGATCGAAGCTCTCCGGATACCTGGCGGCGTAGTCGTGCTTGAAGACGTCGTGGCGGGCGCTGGTGAGGCCGTTGGACCCCATGCCGCCATTGTAGCCATCCTCGTAGGTGGACTGGCCGTAGCTGGCCAGGCCCACGATCACGTTACCGGCCCGGATGTCGTTGACGATCAGATCCTCACGCAACAGGCGGGCGAAAGTGGTGAAGCCGACGTCAATCGTGCGTACGATATCGCCGACGTCGGCCGTTTCCCCGCCCGTAAGGTGGAGGTTGACCCCCTGGGCGGCCATCCGGTCGGCGAATTTCTTAGCGCCCTGGATGATGGTTTTCAGCACTTCTCCGGGGATGCGGTTCTTATTACGGCCGATGGTGCTGCTGATGAGGATGTTGTCGACGGCACCGACGCAACCCATGTCATCGAGGTTCATTACGAGGCTATCCTGTACGATTCCTTCCCAGACGCTCAGGTCACCGGTCTCTTTCCAGTAGAGGTAGGCGAGGCTGGTCTTGGTACCGGCGGTATCGGCGTGCATGAGGTTACACCAGGCGGCGTCACCGCCCGCTATGTCGGGCAGTACTTTACAGAAGGCTTTCGGGTAGAGCCCTTTGTCGAGGCCTTTGATGGCTTCGTGAACTTCTGATTTAGTGGCGCTTACGCCCCGTTGTTCGTACCTGCCCATAGGTTGGTGTTTGTTATCGTTACAGGCTACTTAGCCAAAATCATCATGCTCGACGCGGGCACGTTCGTCCGCCGGCTTTCCGGCCGGCCGATGCCGCCGCCATCAACCTTGCCTTCTTTGCAGATCACCTTCCAGTTGCCGGCCGGCAGGTCAAAGCGCTTACTATCGGTGCGGCCGTTGTAGATGACCAAGAGATCAGACCAGGACTCACCTGGCGCATCCGTGATCTGAAACGCGACCAGGCGGCTATCGTCGGTATCCAGGAAGAAAAGGTGCTCCTGAATGGCGCGGGTAGATCCCATACGGAAGGCCGGGTGCTCCTTTCTGAGGCGAATGAGGCCCTTTACGTAAGCCACGGTTTTCTCCTGGCTCTTCACGGTCTTCCATTTGATGGCGTTGACCGCGTCGTTCGATTGGTAGCTGTTCTCCTCGCCGCCTTTCGTTCGAAGCATCTCCGAGCCGGCGTGCAGGAATGGGATGCCCTGGCTGGTGAGTACGACCCCCAAGGCAAGGCGGTGCATATCCGCGCGGGCGCGGCGGCTGCTACTTCCGTTGCTGATCGCGATACGATCCCAAAGGGTATGGTTGTCGTGGCAGCTGACGTAGCTGATGGCCTGGCCGGGTTCGGGTGCCCATGGCGCTTTGCTGTAGTTGACGCTGTCGTAGGTGACTTGCGGGTGCGGGGTCGAGCCGACGACACCGAAGCGGATGCTCTGGTCCTGCCCCGTAGCGCCGGTGGCAAATCCACGCTCTTCGTGGTTGAATACGCTGCCCTTCAGCGCATCCCGCAAATCGTCGGAGAAGGCGGCGATGCCATCAAGTTGGGGTACGTTGTGCTTGAGTGCTTTGACGCTATCGGGCAGCGGGCTATCTCCGGCCGCCCAACCTTCGCCGTAGACGAGTACCGTCGGTTCGATCGTTCGGGCCGTCCGGGCAATTTCGTTCATCGTCGGGATGTCGTGGATGGCCATCAGGTCGAAGCGGAAGCCGTCGACGTGGTACTCCTCCATCCAGTAAGCGATGGATTCCCGGATGTACTTGCGAACCATTGGGCGCTCGCTGGCGATCTCGTTACCGCAGCCGCTGGCGTTGCTCATGGTACCGTCGTCACGAAAGCGGTAGAAGTAATCCGGGGTTAGCTCCTGAAAATGACTGTCTTCGCTGCGGCCGGTGTGGTTGTATACGACGTCCATTATCACGCGGATGCCGGCGCGGTGAAGCGCCTGCACCAGCCGTTTGAATTCGCGAACGCGCGTCTTTCCGTCCGAAGGGTCGGTGGAGTAGCTGCCTTCCGGCACGTTGTAATTCTGCGGGTCGTACCCCCAGTTGAACTGTGGGTCGTCGGGGCGGGCTTCGTCGACGGTGAAGTAGTCGAAACTCGGCAGTAGGTGCACGTGGGTAACACCCAGTTCTACGAGATGATCCAGGCCGGTCGGGGTGCCGCCCGGCGTAGTCGTACCGCGCTCGGTGAAGCCCAAAAATTTACCCTTGTGCTCGATGCCGGAGGCGGGGTCGATGCTGAGATCGCGGACGTGTACCTCGTACAGCACCGCATCGGTGGGTGCCTTGAAGGGTGGCCGCCGGTCGTCCTCCCACCCTTCGGGGTTCGTATCGGCAAGGTCGATCACCTGACCGCGCAGGCCGTTGGTGCCGGCGGCGCGGGCGTAGGGGTCGGTAGCTTCCGCTTTCCAGTTACCGTTGACGCGGATCTGATAGGTATAGTAGTAACCGTCGAGGTCGCTCTTGACGACGGTCGTCCAGGCACCGTCGATTTCCTCCATATCGAGGCTTTTCGTGGGCGCGGCGTCGGGTTGATCGCTATCGTAGAGCTTGACGCGCGCTTTCTGGGCGGCGGGGGACCATAGCTTGAAGGTCGTCTGAGTCGGGGAATACGTGAACCCCAGGTCGTCGTAGGGGTAGACGGGGTATTCGTCGAGGGAATTATAGACCGGGCGGTCCGGTTCGCAAGCGGTAAAGGCCATAACTAAGATGAGGACCGTGATAAGTATACCGGTGGGTAATCGGGTGGGTGACATGGCTGTTGGGAGGGCGAGCTGGCTGGCAAAAGTACTGTTTTAATGACTTAATGATGGCAGGGCTTTCGCAGTCCGACCCAACCTCAACGCCTACTCAGTAAATACCAACTCATGAGCCCGCCGAACACGTCGATGGCGGTATGGAGCAGCATCAGCGGCCAGAGCGTGCCCGTGCGCCAATAGAAAAAGCCAAACAGTATGGCCATGGCGATGATCTTAACGACCGCCCTCCCGCCCTGGTAGAAATGCCCGACCCCGAAGGATATCGCCGGCAGCAGGAGGGCCGCACCTACGGCCCAACCTTCCGACCCGAATAGATCGAGCAGGTAAGTAATCATGAACCCCCGATAGACGATCTCCTCGGCGAAGCCCGCGGCGACGGCCAAAAAGATGAAGTTCAGGAACTGCGTCGGGGTGGAGGGCATGAAGCCGAGCTCGCGGAGTTCCTCCCGGGTCTTATCCCGCCGGTCTTCGTCGCCGGCCTGGCGGAAAACATCGAACAGGTAGAGGGTAACGAAACCGCCGAGCACGAGTACCGCGGTCAGATCGTAGGGCAGCTCCCCCCAGCCCAGCCCGATCTCGGTGTACGGCCTGCCGGTGAAGTACCAAACGATCAGCACCAGGGCGGCGGTGGCAAATAGAATGCCCCCGTTGCTGTAGTAAAGGTGGGTTTTCATCCGCTGCGTCCAACGCCGGGGCATACCACCCCGCTTGCGCCGGCGGTAGCTGGTCACGAACAGCAGGGCGGGGAAGACTACCCCGAGCAAGCCGAAAACGATGTGCAGAGTGATGGCGATGATTAGTGGAGTGGGCTAACGAAGGGAGAAGGGAACTACGCGTAGTAATTCGGTCGGGCCAAAGTTCGCATGTTGATAGTCAATCGTCAACCGGCCATCAGCCCACTAGTTCACGATCAGGCTTACGTGGCGGCCTTCCAGCTCCATACTCAGGTTCTCGAAGTTTTTGATCCACTTCACGAAGTCGTCACCCAGCAGATTGCGCCGCCAGCCGGACCCCAGTACCTGCTGCCGCACTTTATCGTCTTGCTTCATCCGGCGGATGGAGTTGCGGGGCATTACGAGCGCATGACTGATGTCGGCCTTATTAGCACGGTATTTCATGATCAGATAAAGGAGCTCGATGATCATATCGTCCTCCTCTTCTTCCTGCGCCAGTCGCTGTACGCTTTTGGCCACGCGTAACTCTTCCTCACTCGCTTCCTGGTTGTACATATTCAGGAACAGATCGCCGTGGCGCTCTACCGTCCGGGAGGGTAAGCGGCGATTCTGCAGCATGGATTCCTTACCGCCCTTCACCCCGCGGGCCAGCTGGGAGATCAGCTTGCCTTGCAGGATCATCTCTTTGCTGTAATTCTTCTTCTCCGCCGTGCGGCGGCGCCACTCGAAGAGACGCATCAGAAAAACCCGCTCCTTCGTACGGGCGCTGCGGGCGATGTTGCTGTTCAGGAATTCGTGGTGGGGGTCGCGGTAGTAATAGTCCGGTTGCGTCATCAAGGCGCATTCTTCCAGCGCCCAGTCCTCGCGGCCGTTCGCCGTAAGCTTCTCCGTAATGGTATCGTAGAGTTGCCGGAGGTAGATGACGTCGTTCAACGCGTACTTGATCTGCTTCGGCGTCATCGGCCGCTGCGCCCAGTCGGTGACGGCGTACCCTTTGCCGAGCTGAACGCCTATTTCGGCACTGACGAGCTTGGCGAAACTCGTGGGGAAGCGGTGGCCGATGAAGCCGGCGGCCACTTGCGTATCGAACAGGTTCTTCGGGATGGTGCCAAAACTGGTGTAGAGCAGGCGGTAGTCGTTATCCCCGGCGTGGGTGATCTTGGTGATCCTTTCATCCTCCAGCAGTTTTAGGAACGGGCCTATGTCCTCCACGGCGATCGGGTCGATCAGGTAGTAGCCGTGCTCGGTGCTGACCTGAATCAGGCAAAGCAGCGTGTAGTACCGCTTTTCACCGATGAACTCCGTGTCGAAACCCATCCAGTCGATGCCTTCGTTTTGGCGAGCAAACTCTGCGAGGGATGCGGGTGTCTTTATAAAGGTGTAGGGGACGGGGGCTTGAGCCATTTGCACGCTGTATTTGAAGGGGCCGCAAGGTACACTTTAGTCGGCAACGTGCGTTCTCTACTAACGTAACACCTTCCCACCTTAGGTACATAGACCGTAGGGAATCACCCCTCGGAAAAGTTAACCAAATGAAATTACTAAAGCGCATAGCCATCGGCCTGGTCCTGATGATCCTCCTGATCGTCGGCGCCCTGATCGCCATTCCAATCTTTTTCAAGGACGAGATCGTCGCCAACCTCCGCACCAGCGTCAACAAAATGGTCGATGCGGAAGTGGACTTTACCGACGTCGACGTCAGCTTTCTACGCAGCTTTCCGGATATTTCCGTTGCCGTTCATGACGTTAGCGTGGTCGGCATCGACACCTTCGCCGGGCTGCCCCTGATGACCGCTAGGGAGGTGGACGCCTCGATCGGCTTCTGGTCCGTAGTGGGTGGAGATGGCACTTACAACATCGACGAGGTAACCCTCGACGAACCCCGGGTAAGCATCAAGGTGATTACCCCCGAACTTGCCAACTACCTGATCACTAAGGAAGAGGCTATCGCGGGCACCGGGAGCGATAGCACGGCGGCGGAGGTCCTCATCAATCTCGATCACTACGAGATACGCAACGGCGCCTTTGTTTACGATGACCTGACCACCGGTACCTACCTGAAAATGACCGGCCTAAATACGACGGGTGACGGTGATTTCACCGCCTCGGTATTCGACCTGGGCACCTATTCCGAAATCGACGCGCTGACGCTTAGCCAGGGCGGCGTGACCTACCTGAATGGCGTAAAAGCCGTGGCTGACGCCGTCGTCAACGTAGATGTGGGCCGGCAAGTCTACACCTTCAAGGAGAACGCCGTGAAGCTAAACGCGCTCGACCTTAACTTCGACGGCAGTATTGCTCTGGAGGAGAACGACGACATCCTATTCGACCTCACCTACAGCGCACCGGCCAACGATTTCCGGCAGTTGTGGAGCATGATCCCCACCGCCTATACGGCCGGTTTTGATGACGTTCGTACCGCGGGCACGTTTACGCTTGCCGGCTCGGTGAAGGGTTCCTACAACGGCGAGCGGGAAGCTTATCCGGCTTTCACGGTAAGGACCCGGATCGGTAACGGAAGCGTGCAGTACCCCGGGCGAGCGGTGGGCCTCAAGGACATCGACGCTGACGTGGCCGTCAACAGCCCGTCCAGTAACCTCGATCAGCTGAAGATCGACATCCCCCGCCTGGCTTTTAATCTCGGCGGCGACCCATTTACGGGCAGCTTCCGCCTGGCCACCCCCCTTTCCGACCCGGACGTAGACGCTACGCTAAAGGGCGTGATCGACCTGGATAAATGGGCGCAGGCCATACCATTGGAAGGCGTGAGCGAGCTGGGCGGCCGCATCGTAGCCGACGTGCTGCTGCAGAACGTGCGCCAGAGCACCATCGACCGTGGCGACTACGCAAACGTCAACATGGCGGGCGACCTCCGACTCGAAAATATCGTCTACGTAGCGGACGGTCTGCCAGCCGTGAAGATACCCGCGGCTAGCGCGGACTTCACCCCGCAGGCAATCAACGTACCCGCATTCCAGGCGCAACTGGGCCGGAGCGACCTCACCGGGTCGGCCAGCATCACTACGCCCCTCGCCTACTTCAATTCGGAACAAACGATGCGGGGGGAGCTGACCTTCGTATCCAACTACTTCGATGCGGATGAATGGGTGAGTGAGGGTGCCGCCACCACCAGCCCCGCCGAGTTGGATGCCGCGGCGGCAACCACTCGACGATACGGAGGTCTTCGACCGCTTCGATTTCGCCGTCGACGCAACCATAAAGGAGCTGGACTACGGAACCTACCAACCCAAGAACCTACGCGCCGTAGGTCGCCTGCAACCGAACGAATTGGACGTCACCACGGCGGAAGCTACCGTCGGCTCGAGCAGCTTCACGGCGAACGGTACCGTGCGCAACCTCTTCGGGTACACCTTCGACAACGGCGTACTGGGCGGGGAGCTGGCCGTCAAAAGCCCTTTCGTGGATGTAGCGGACTTCATGTCCGACGAGGCGAACACCGCAGCTACGACCACCACTGATGAAGTTACTACGGCGGCCATTCCCATCCCCGACAACATCAACCTATCCGTTACGATGAACGCCGATCGGGTACGCTACGACGATATCGACCTATCGAACGCGACCGGTAAGTTGCTGGTACAGAACGGCGAGGTGGTCATCGAAGACGGCCGTACCGGCGTATTCGGCGGGGCGATGGAGTTTGCCGGCGCTTACGATACGGCGGAGCCGGACGGGCCGGGCTTTCGCTTTCACTACGACATGGCGGGCATCGACTTTACCGAAGCATTCGACAAACTGAACACCTTTCGCGGCCCTGGCGCCGATCGGCAAATTTCTCCGCGGTAAGTTCAGCACCGATATGGTCATGGAAGGCAAGCTGGGCCATGACCTATCCCCTAAACTCAGCACAATCGACGCAAAGGGTTTATTCAAAACTTTCAACGCGCAGCTCTCCGGCATCGAGCCTTTACAGAAGATAGGCCAGGCGCTGAACGTGAAGGAGTTACGTAACAGCACTACACTTAAGAACCTAATCACCGTATTCTCAGTGCAGGACGGTGCCGTTGACATCGAACCCTTCGACTTCCGCATCGCCGGCATCCCGATGAGCATGTTCGGGCGCCATGGGTTGGATACGGATATGAACTACACCATCCGGGCGGCCATACCCCGAAAATTGATCGAAGGCAACATCGCAACCGGCGCGGCGCTCGGCGCCCTCGATCAACTCGCCGGTCAGGCAAGTAAGCTCGGGCTGAACATCAGCCCGGGCGACACGCTCAACATCGGTATCGGCCTTACCGGGACGTTCCAACGCCCCAATACCAGCTTCAAATTACTGGGTACCGACGGGCAGGCAACCACCGTACAGGATGCCGTGAAGGAACGCCTGGTGGAAGAGGTCAACAAGCAAAAGGACAAGGTAGAGGCCCGCGTCCGTGAGGAAGCCGCCACGCGCGTCGATAGCCTGAAAAGCCTGGCCGATGCCCGCGCCCGCGCCGCGCAGGACAGCCTGAAACGACTCGCCCAAATCAGGGTGAAGGAAGAGGCCGCCAACAAGCTGGGCGTAAAGGTCGACTCTACGGCCCTCGATTCCCTTGCGGGCAAGCTCCCCGTCAACGTCGGCAAAGAAGCGGATAAACTAAAGGCTGAGCTCGATAAGTTCAACCCCTTCAAACGCAAAAAGAAAAACTAGCTTTCGTCGCGCCTCACCCAACTCGTAACGACCGAACAAAGCTTGGTGAGTTGTGCGTCGGTAATAACGAAGGGAGGCATCACGTAAAGCAGCCGACCGAACGGCCGGATCCATACCCCCCGCTCGACGAAGTACGTCTGCGCCGCGGCCACTTCGATCGGTTGCCGCATCTCGACGACGCCGATGGCACCGAGCACGCGCACCTCTTTCACGCGATCGTTTTCGGCGACGGCGCGCAGGTGCAGGGAAAGTTGCTTTGCAAGGCGCTGAACGTCTCCGTCCCACCCCCTTCGCAGTAGTAGGTCCACGCTGGCCACCGCCACGCTACAGGCCAGGGGGTTACCCATGAAAGTCGGGCCGTGCATCAGGTTGGGGACGTCACTGCCGCCAATAACCTCCGCGACCCGGTCGGTACACAGCGTGGCGGCCAAGGTCAGGTACCCGCCGGTCAGGGCCTTACCGAGGCAAAGGATGTCGGGGGTGGTGCCAGACCACTCCGTCGCGAAAAGCTTACCCGTACGGCCGAAGCCGGTCGCGATCTCATCGTAGATCAGAAGAAGATCGTAGCGGTTGCATAATTCCCTCAGTACGTCGAGGTAGGCCGGTGAGTAGAAATGCATGCCGCCGGCGCCCTGCACGACCGGCTCGCAGATAAAGGCGCAAGCGTGCTCGGCGTAATCCGCCATTGAGCGCTCTAGGGCAGTTACGTAACGCTCGTCCGCGGGCGCCGCGAACCCGCCCGGCGGGTTGGGGACGAAGTTATGCTTCGGTAAGTAGCCCGCAAAGATGCCGTGCATCCCCGTCTCCGGGTCACCGACGGACATGGGGCCGGTAGTATCCCCGTGGTAACCACCCCGGAAGGTGATGAATCTGGTCTTCCCGGTATTTCCTTTCGCATACTGGTACTGTAGGGCCATCTTCATCGCGACTTCCACGCTGACCGAGCCGCTATCGGCCAGGAACACCCTTTGGAGGGGTGCGGGCGTGATCGCTACCAGTCGCTTGCCGAGCTCCACGGCGGGTGGGTGGGTAATGCCGCCGAACATCACGTGGGCCATCCTACCGAGCTGGGCCGTTGCGGCCGCGTTCAACTCCGGAACGTTATAGCCGTGGATGGCGCACCACCAGCTGCTCATCCCGTCGATGAGTCGCCGCCCGTCGGCCAGTTCCAACTCTACGCCGTTGGCCGCAACGACGGGGTAAGTCGGTAGCGGGGCCGTCAGGGACGTGTAGGGGTGCCAAAGATGGCGGCGGTCGAAGGCGAGGTCGACCACCTGCGTTTCGTCAGGGGCGGAGGATACCACGGAAGCCAAGGTGATTGAGGCCGCTATCGGCCGGGGTGAGTTGTCGCTGCCGCAGGTTGAAGCCGGCGCAGTAAGAGGTGCTACAGAGGAAAGAACCGCCCTTGATGACGTACTGGCCACCGGGGTCGCGCGTGGCCGTCCATTCCCAAACGTTACCGGCTACTTCGTACAGGCCGTTCGGGGCCGGGGGGAAAGAGCGGACGGGGGCGACCCCCGGGAAGTCGTCGAGCACGGCATCCTGGTAGGGAAAGGGGCCTTGCCACCAGTTTCCTAGGTACTGTTTGCGCGGGGTCATCTCCTCTCCCCAGGGGTAGTTCTTAAAGGTGGCGGACTGGCTGGCGGCGTACTGCCACTCTTCTTCGGAGGGGAGTTCTTTGCCCGCCCAGGTCAGATAGGCGCGTACGTCACGCAAGCTGACCTGGGTGACCGGCTCTTCGGGTCGTGCCCTGGCCGAGTCGGGGCCTTTGGGGTATTCCCAGTTAGCGCCGTCGATCGGTAGCCAGCCGAGGCTGTCGTTGCTGAACACCCCGGACCAGCCGAAGTCGTGGGCTTCCGTGAGGTAGTCGGTTGCGGCTACGAAGTCAGCAAACCGGGCGGTGGTGACTTCGGTTTCGTCCATAAAAAAGCCGGCGGCGGCGTCCGAGCCTGCGATCCAAACCATGCCTGCGGGTACTTGCCCCGGAGGGGCGTATTGCTCTTTACACCCCAACAACGCACCTGCGGCCTCGCAAAAAAAGAGCGCGTAAAACAAGCACCCGACCATCTTCTTCCCGTGCATGCCGCTAAGGTAAGCGCTATATCTTGCGGGCAAATCCAAGATCGATGATCCTGCCGCCGGAGTGGGCACCGCAACGCGCCGTTCTGTTTACCTTCCCCCACCGCGGTGGGGATTGGGGCCCGCTACTCAACGCCGCGAGCCACGCCATGATCGCGGCCGCCAACGCCGTCAACGCGGTAACCCCTACCCTACTCCTCGTCAGCGACCGCCACCACTTCGAGCGCTTCGCCGGCGAGTACGACGGCCGGTACATCGAGCTACCGACCAATGACTGCTGGATCCGCGATTACGGGCCACTGACCGTAAAAACACCGCACGGCCTCCGGCAACTCGATTTCACCTTCAACGGCTGGGGCGGCAAGTTCCCCGCCGACTTAGACGATGGTGTGCCGAAACTGCTACACCAAACCTTATTTACCGACCTGTATCACGCACCCGTACCCCTCGAACTGGAGGGCGGGAGCATCGAGGTAAACGGCCGGGGGGCGCTGTTAACCACCACGACCTGCCTGCTGAACCCGAACCGGAACGGTGGCAATACAAGCAAAGTAATTATGGAAGACGCTTTGCGTAAATACTTTGGGGTCAATACGATATTATGGCTGACCGAAGGCCATTTGATTGGCGACGATACGGATGCCCACGTGGATACCCTGGCGCGATTTCTGGATGACGACACCATCGCCTACGTAAGTTGCGACGACCCGACCGACCCCCACTACACCCCGCTGAAGCGCATGGAGCGGGAGCTCGCCGGCTTTACCCGCCAGGATGGCAGCACCTACGAATTGTTGCCACTACCCTGGTGCCCGGCGGTTTACGGTGCCGGCGACGGCCATCGCCTACCGGCGACCTACGCCAACTTTCTAATCAGCAACGGCCACCTTTTCTTACCGGCCTACTTCGGGGGTACGGGGTCGGACGGGGTCGCGGCCGCCCGGTTGCGGGCGTGGGGGCGGTACACCGTCGTACCGGTAAACTGCCGTCCGTTCATCGAGCAACACGGCTCGCTGCACTGCCTGACGATGCAGATTCCCCGGTAAGCGGCTTCGCGGGAAAAGGGGTATACTTGTAGCACCAACTCCTTGCACTTCTTTAAACCGGCGCGGGGGGAGGGGTGAGTCGGTTTGAATTCATTCAGCCTTATGTTCAATAAACTAAGCCTTCGCTCCAAGCTGATCCTGATCTTGTTGGGGGTGTCGCTGCTGGCTTCCACCATCGTCATCGTGCTGGGTTACTTCGTCGGGGTGGAGAGCATCTCCCGGGAGGTGTACGACCGACTGACGGCGGCACGTAATGCAAAGGCCTTCGAGATCGAGGAGTATTTCCAGACGGAAGCAAAGGTCACGCAAACCATCGCCGCCAACGAGCTGACCGCCGAAGCAGTGATCGGCTTTACGCAAGCCTTCCGTCGGATCACCCGGAGCGATACCATCGATTGTTCGCGGGACCTGGAGGCCTATTATACCCGCTATCTGGATTCTCTGGGCCAAAATTTACCGGTACGCAAATCGACCGATGCCTATTACCCGAACTCGGCCGCGGCCTGTTACCTGCAGTACCACTACATCAGTCAGAACCCGGATGCTACCGCGCGTCAGTCGCTGCTGACCGCCGGGGACGGAAGCGAATACTCCGCGACGCACGCACGCTACCACCCCTTCTTTGTAAAACTGACCGAGGACTTCGGCTTTTACGACGCCTTTTTGGTGGACGCCCAGACGAAGCAGATCGTGTACTCCACCATGAAGGAGGCCGATTTCGCCACCAACCTGGTGGACGGGCCGTACCGCAACAGCAACCTGGCACGCCTGGTGGAGTCCGTTGAGCGCAACGACGACCTGCGAGAGGCGCAAATCGTCGACTTCGCCTATTACCGGCCGAGTTACGGCAGCCCCGCCGCCTTCATAGGTAGCCCGATCTTCTACCGGGACGAGCTGGTGGGCATCTTCGTCCTGCAGCTCTCGATCGACAGGATTAATCGCCTGACGAATTACGGCCGGGAATGGGCACAGAACGGACTAGGTGAAACCGGTGAGGTATTACTCGTCGGCGAAGACTATCTGCTGCGCTCCGACCCGCGCAGTTACCTCACCGACCCGCAAAAGTTCACGGCAAGTATGGAGGCGCAAAACATCAGCCACGACCGCATGGGCCTTCTGGAAAGCGTAGGGCCGATCCTGGTTACCGAGCTACGCTCCTCCCACATCACGCGCGCCCTAAGGGGCGAACGGAGCAGTGATAAAGTCGTCGGCTACGACGGCACGGCGCGCGTTTCGGCTTTCACCCCCGTGGATTTACCGGGCGGCATCCGCTGGGCGCTGGTGGTGGAAATGGATGAGAGCGAGGCGATGGCCCCGGTCGATCGCTTTCGTAATTTCAACATCGCGGGCATGGCCTTCATCATCGGCCTCGTCACGATCCTGGCCATGTTGATCACGCGCAGGCTGATCGCCCCGATCGATCGGCTGACCGCCGGCGCGATGGCGGTGCGGGCGGGCGATACCGACGTACGCGTGAAGAAAAGCACCGACGACGAGCTGGGCCGGCTGACCGAAGTATTCAACGATATGGTGGCCAGCATCGACGAGCAAAAGCAGGAGATCACCAAGCAGGCCCAGGAGAATAACGACCTGCTCTACAGCCGCTTCCCCGACTCCATCGCCGAGCGCTACCGCAACGGAGAGACCAACATCGTCGACCGCTTCGAAGGCGTCACCGTACTCAGCGTCGACCTACGCGGCACGACCGACTTTATGGAGCGCGCCCTGGTCGAAGCCTGGCCCATCGTGCAGGAAATCTCGACGCGCTTTACCGAGATCAGTGACGAGATGGGCATGGAAGTCATTCACGCCGTACCGGACGGTTACCTCTGCGTGTGCGGCATGAACATCCCGCGGCTGGATAACGTCCGGCGCATCGTCATCCTCGCCATGCGCTTCCGGGAAGTCATCGAGGTGATTAACCAGAAGCATCAGCTCGACATCCAGTTCAATGCCGGCCTCGCCCAGGGGCCTACGCTGGCCGGCATCCTGGAAGATGAAAGTAAGAACTACGTAGTCTGGGGCCCGACCATCGACCAAGCCCAACGCTTGAGCAACCAGCCGGAGGAAAACGTCGTTTACGGCACCGAATCCCTGATCGAAACCCTCGAAGGCAACTTCCACTTCGACAAACTCAAGCGAATCAAACTGAACAAGTCGGAAAGCATCCGCATCGGAAGGCTCGTCGGCAGGGTATCCGACCTCAAAGAAGCGGGCATCGATATCTCAACCGACGGGCTGGTCGGCCAAAGTAAATAGCGATGGAGATCCAGTCAATTACAATCCTCGTCGGGGTGTTGCTCCTCTTCCCGATCGCCGTGGTGCTGCTGGGCGAGCTTTCGCTACGCCTGGAGTTGGCCGGCAAGAAGTACGCTAACTCGGTGAACGTCATTCGCAACGTCCTATTACCCCTGATGGCGATCTACCTCCTGGCCACTAACCTGGGTGGGTACGAGTCGGACTCCACCATCAACAAGGTCTTTCTGACGGCGGGCGTCATCATCGGGCTCGGCGGCCTCGTCGGCATCATCAACGGGGTGCTTTTCGACCGCGATACGGATAATAAGGTCCCTAAGCTTTTCCTGGATCTCGGCCGCATTCTGGTCATTGCCCTGGGTATCGCCCTTACCCTTTCGCTGGTTTGGGGGCTGGACCTGTCGCAACTCATAACGGCCCTGGGCGTCAGTTCGATCGTGCTCGGCCTGGCGCTGCAGGATACGCTCGGCAACCTCTTCAACGGCATAACGCTGATCAACGAGCGGCCCTTCAAAGTCGGCGACTACATCGAGGTAGACGGCCACGACGGCCGCGTGGTGGAAGTCAACTGGCGCGCCGTACGTCTGCTTACGCGCGAGCGGGACCTCATCGTACTACCCCACCTCAAGGTAGCCCAGTCCGCCATCATGAACCATAGCCAGCCGGAGGAGCACTGGGCGCAGAAGGTGATGCTAGGCTTCTCCTACGATCACCCCCCCAACTTCGTCAAACGCATTATGCTGGAGACCTGCGCTGCCACCCCCGGCATCCTCACCCACCCGCCGGCCGAAGCGAAGGTGGATGACTTCGCGGATTCCGCCGTCGTTTATGAGGTCGAGTATTATATCGCTAACTACGGCCAGGCCGAAGACGTCAAAAACGACTTCATGACCCGCGTCTGGTACGCCGCCCAGCGCCACGACATCTCCATCCCGTTCCCGCAGGTCAATTACCACCGCGAGCCGCAGGCTGACAAGGAAGCCCGGCGGAAGCTGCAACGGGAAGCTGACCTGAGCTACGCCGTCAGGATGCTGAACATACCCGGCGACACCGAAAAAATCGGCCGGCAGGACGGCGTCGTCATTCGATCCTACGGGGAAGGCGAACCGCTGATCAACTACGGTAGGACCCAGGGCGGTCTGTTCTTCGTCCTGTCGGGCGTGGTCCAGCTTAAGACCAAGGATGCCACCGACGCCCTCAAGCTGATCAGCGAATTACAGCGGGGTGACTTCATCACGCAGTTGTTACTGCCCGGCTCCCGCAAGAACGCCATCGCCGCCGTCGCCCTCGAAGATTCCCGCGTGGTCTACTTCCCGGAATCGGTCACGCGCCGGCTCGTCAACCGGTATCCGAAGCTGGCCATTCAGACGGAAGACATCCTGGCAACCCGCCGCAAACAGGTACAAAAAATCAAAGGAGAAAGCCGAAGATCGGTACTGCGCAACGGCCGCCGCTAACCACATCCACTCACCCAAAACCCACCAGACCCAAATGACCACCCGCAGAACTTTTCTCCGAACCCTCCCGGTAGCGGCCGCCATCCCCTCCACGATGGCCTGCGCCGCCGCCACCGCAAGCCAAAGTCCTGCAAAAGGCCCGGTAGTGATTTCCACCTGGCGGCACGGCCGGGCCGCTAACGCCGCGGCGTACGATATCCTGATAGCGGGCGGCTCCGCGCTGGATGCCGTCGAAGCCGGTGCGCGCATCACGGAAGCCGACCCGGAGGTACACACCGTCGGCATTGGATCCTTCCCCGATCGGGATGGCGTCGTCTCCCTCGACGCCTGCATCATGGCCCCCGGCGGTGACTGCGGAAGCGTGGCCAACGTCCGCGACATTCTCCACCCCGTCACCGTGGCGCGTATGGTCATGGAGCGCACGCCGCACGTTATGCTGAGCGGAGCCGGGGCGACGGAGTTCGCGCTCGCCCAGGGGATGGAACGCACCGATCTGTTAACGGATTACGGTCGCGAGGCCCTCGACGATTGGCGTAAAAAAAACCCCGACCACCTCCCCAAGATCAACGTCGAGAACCACGATACCATCGGCATTTTGGCCCTGGACGAGGCGGGCGACCTGGCGGGTGCCTGCACGACGAGCGGCGCCGCGTTCAAGTATGGCGGCCGCGTCGGCGATTCCCCCCTGATCGGTGCCGGGCTCTACGTCGACAACGCGATCGGAGCCGCCACCGCCACCGGATGGGGGGAGGCGGTCATCCGGGCCTGCGGGACCTTCCTGGTAGTGGAGCTGATGCGCGCCGGCCATTCGCCCGGGGAGGCATGCCGGCTGGCCGTCGAGCGCGTCATTGAAAAGAACCCGGACTGGCGGGAGATTCAAGTCGGCTTCATCGCCATCAACAAAGCCGGTCAGACCGGTGCTTACTGTATTCAATCCGGATTTGACTACGCCGTACGCTCCGCGCAAGCAGATAACGAAATGCGGGTACCCGGGTATAAAATCGAAGCCGATGAATAAGCGCCCCCTATTCGAAGTATGCCTACAATCGGTAGAAGACGCGCTGGCCGCCGAAGCCGGCGGAGCTGGCCGTGCGGAGCTTTGCGCGGCGCTGGTAGAAGGCGGTATCACCCCCGATCGCGCCTCGCTAGAGGCTACTCTGAGCCACGCCCGCATCCCGGTCATGGTGATGGTACGCCCGCGGGGTGGCGATTTCCTGTACTCCTCCCTGGAGTTCAAAATGATGCTGGCCACGGTGGCGCACTGTCGGGAACTCGGGGCGCACGGGGTCGTCTTTGGCCTACTCAATTCAGACGGTAGTTTGGCGAGTACGCAGGTGCAAGAATTGGTAGCGGCAGCAGGGTCGATGGAAACCACCTTTCATCGGGCCTTCGACGTCTGCGCAAACCTCCCCGACACGATGGAAGAGCTAGTAGATTTGGGGGTAACCAGGATCCTGACGTCCGGCGGCGCGGCAACCGCTCCCGCCGGTGCGGCCACCATCCGTAACCTTATCGAGCAGGCGGACGGCAGGATCGGTATCCTACCGGGCTCCGGCATCACGCCGGATAACCTGACCGCGCTGTTGGAACGGACCGGCGCGACCGAATTTCACGCTACGGCCTTCGAAACGAGGCAGTCATCCATGAAGTATCGTAACGAAGCCGTATATATGGGCATCCCGGGCTTACCGGAGTACGAACGGCAGGTCACTTCCGCCGTCGAAGTACGCCGCTTCCTCGATCGATTAGCTTAAACATTCCCCGAGTATGCTTACCCGTAAAGAATTTATTCGCGCTTCCGTCATCGCCGCCGCCGGCCTCCCCCTCCTCGGTTGCGGAAGGGATGGCAACAACCCTAAAAGCGAGACCATGTCAGACTCCGGCAACGAAAAGGGCCCCGCCCCCCTACCCTACGTGGATACGATCGGGCTTCAGTTGTGGTCCGTACGCGACCAGATCGAGCAGGATGCCCGCGCCACCCTCGAGGCCCTGGCGGAAATGGGTTACCGGCAAATCGAGCTGATGGACACCCGCCAGGCCGCGCAGCTCGCCCCCTACGCCAAAGAGGTCGGCCTGGCCGTAAACAGCAGTTTTATCAACTGGAATACCGTCACCGGCGGTTGGCGGTACACCCCCGACGACACGCCCTTCGAATTCACCGAAGTAATCGACCAGGCGGGCGAGCACGGCATGAGCCACCTCGTTTTCGGCTACCTCCGGCCGGAAGAACGCACCAGCGCGGACGACTGGAAACGCGTGGCCGACCAGATCAACGAAGCCGGCCGGGTGGCACGCGAGAATGGCCTACAACTCACCTATCACAACCACAACTTCGAATGGGACCCGGTCGAGGGTACCACCGGGTTCGACCTGCTACTCGAGCGTATGGACGGCGACCTTACCCCGTTCGAGCTCGACGTATTCTGGGCCCAAATCGCGGGTAACGATGCCCGCGAGGTGATGAGCTCGATCGAGGACCGGCTCGAACTCCTTCACCTCAAGCAGCTCAACCCCGCCACACCCGTAGTTACCCGCATCGACGACGTACCCGCCGATGCCTACGAAGAACTGCCCGATGGTGACATGCCCATCAAAGAACTTATGCGCTACGGTAAGGAACTCGGCGTAAAGCACTGTATGGTAGAGCAGGACGGTAACTACGAGGATAACAGCCTGTCGAGCGTAGAGACCTCCGTCCGCTTCCTCAACGAGGGTTAAGGCCGTACATTTGCGGCTTCTCAGCGAAACGTATGAAAACCAAAACGCTACGGCCGGATAAGGTCAACGTAATAACCCTGGGTTGCTCCAAGAATCTCGTCGATTCGGAGAACATCATCACCCAGCTGCAAGCCAACGACTACGAGGTAAAGCACGATTCTAACGAGGAGGCCAACGTAGTGATCGTGAATACCTGCGGCTTCATCGACTTGGCGAAGGAAGAAAGCGTAAACACCATCCTCGACTACGCCGACCGCAAGGGCCGGGGCGAGATCGATAAGCTCTACGTCACCGGTTGCCTCAGTCAACGGTATAAAGACAACCTGGAAGAACAGATCCCCGAAGTCGACGCTTACTTCGGCACCATGGAACTCCCCGGCCTGCTGAACCGACTGGAGGCGGACTATAAGCACGACCTGATCGGCGAGCGCTTCATCACCACCCCGGAGCACTACGCCTATCTAAAAATCAGCGAAGGTTGTAATCGCACCTGTTCCTTCTGCGCCATACCGCTGATGCGTGGGAAGCACGTGAGCCGCCCCCTCGACCAGTTGATTCGCCAGGCCGAGCACTTCGCCGCCAATGGCGTGAAAGAACTCATCCTGATCGCGCAAGAGCTTACTTATTACGGGCTGGATCTCTACAAAAATCGCGCGTTGCCGGAGTTACTCGACGCCCTCTGCGCCGTTGCGGGGATCGAATGGATCAGGCTGCACTACGCCTACCCCAGTAAGTTCCCCCGCGAAGTCTTCGCCGTAATGGCGCGCCAGCCTAAGGTGTGTAACTACCTCGACATCCCGCTGCAACACGGCAGCAATGCCGTCCTACAACGGATGCGCCGCCAGATCACGCGGCAGGAAACGGAAGACCTGATCGCCCATGCGCGGTCGGCCGTCCCCGGCATAGCCATCCGCACTACCTTCCTCGTCGGCTACCCCGGCGAAACGGAGGAAGAATTTGAAGAGATGTGCGACTTCGTTACCCGGATGCGCTTCGAGCGCCTGGGTGTATTCATGTACAGCCACGAGGAGGATACCTCCGCACACGACGCCCCGGACGACGTACCCCCCGAAGTCAAGGCATCCCGCGCCAACCGCCTGATGGAGATCCAGAAGACGATCAGCGAGGAACTCAACCACGCACGCATCGGAAACCGCTTACGGGTATTGATCGACCGCAAGGAAGGTGACCACTACGTAGGCCGCACCGAATACGATAGCCCCGACGTCGACAACGAAGTCCTCCTGCCCGCGACCGACGCCTATCTGCGTGTAGGGGACTTCGTGGAAACGGTGATCACCGATGCCTCCGAGTACGACCTGGAAGCCAGGGTAATGGCCTACGCGGTGAACGGATAAATATATCCGAAGTACCTTGGATATTCTCCCCCGGGCAGTAACTTTGCCCCCGCTTCAAACGGAAGCTAAAATTATAAAATGCTTTAGGGTAACTTCCGCACCGTTGGGTTAGGTTGTTGCCACCGTGCCGGCCGATGTGGCGGAATTGGTAGACGCGCTGGATTCAAAATCCAGTTCCTTCGGGAGTGTGGGTTCGATTCCCACCGTCGGTACGAATACTTCTTGCGTTTCGCCCTTACGGGTTCGCAAGATCTACCAGCCGAAGTGGTGAAATTGGTAGACACGCACGTTTCAGGGGCGTGTGCTAGTGATAGCGTGGGGGTTCGACTCCCCCCTTCGGCACCCTTTTAAAGATTAAGGCCCGAGCTTTAAGTAGCTTGGGCCTTTCTCATTTAGCGCGCGGGGCCATCCGAACCCCCTAAAAGCGCGCCGCCGCGCTCCCCGCTATTCCCTACCTTTGATCGCCGAATGCAAACCCACTTTTCCCTTTCCGACCTTCCCCACTTTCGACGGTCCGTCGTTACGATCGGAAGCTTTGACGGTGTCCATCTTGGCCACCAGCAGCTCCTGCGGCGCATCGTGAAGCTGGCCGCCCGCCGCCACGGGGAAAGCATCGTCATCACCTTCGACCCGCACCCCAGGTCGGTACTGCAGCCGGAGGACACCTCCCTTCGTCTGCTCAACACCATCCGCGAAAAGGAGCGTTACTGCGAACAGCTCGGGATAGACCACTTGGTCATCGTTCCTTTCGACCTCGCCTTCGCCGCCCAGACGCCCGCCCAGTACGTCGACGATTTTCTCTACCGTTACTTTAAGCCGGACCGTATCGTAGTGGGTTACGACCACCGCTTCGGCAAAGACCGCGCCGGGGACGTGGAGTACCTCGAATACCGCGGCAAGGAATTAGGTTTTGAAGTGATCGAAATTGACGCGGAAGAAGTTAACGACATTACCGTCAGCTCCACCAAAGTCCGCAATGCACTCGCCAGCGGGCGGGTCGATAGCGCCGCCGCCTTACTGGGCCGCCCCTACGAACTCAGCGGCAGGGTCGTGGAAGGCAAGCAAGTAGGCCGAACGATCGGTTTTCCGACGGCTAATCTGCATTCGCGGCACCCGCTAAAACTCATCCCCGCCGCCGGCATATACGCCGTCACGGTAAGGCGAAAGCAGGAGGAACTACATGGCATGCTCTATATCGGTGACCGCCCGACGCTGGCCGATGGCCGCGGCATCACCGTCGAACTCAACATTTTCGATTTCTCCGAGAGCCTTTACGGCGAAGAACTCACCGTTTACTTCCGCGCCCACCTGAGGGGGGATATGGTGTTGGACGACCTGGACGCGCTGAAACGGCAGCTGACCGAGGACGAAACCGCGGCCCGCGCGGCGCTTACCGAGTGGAAGCCCCGCCTCCCCGCATCCCACGCTTACCGGCCCGATACCGCCATCGTTATCCTTAACTATAACGGCCGGGCGTACCTCGAGGAATATCTGCCCTCCGTCATCCGCCACTGCCCGGAGTACGCGCGGGTCATAGTCGCCGATAACGCCAGTACCGACGATTCGGTGGCTTACCTAGGCGAGCACTTCCCCGACCTCGAGCAGATCCTGCTGGAGGAGAACTATGGCTTTGCGGGTGGCTACAACGCCGCCATGCAACGGGTGCAGGCGGAGATCTACGTACTGCTCAATAGCGACGTTCGCGTTACCCCCGGGTGGGTGGAAGCGATCGTTCCCCAGTTTCGGGATCCGGAGGTCGGTGCCGCCCAACCCAAGATTCGCTCGGAGCGCCATCCGGATTTCTTTGAGTACGCAGGGGCCGCCGGCGGCTACCTAGATTACCTCGGTTACCCCTTCTGCCGGGGCCGGATCTTTCAACATACGGAGCGGGACGAGGGCCAGTACGACGGCTGTAAGGAAATATTCTGGGCCACCGGGGCCGCCTTCTTCTGCCGCGCCGACCTTTTCCACCAACTCGGCGGCTTCGAGCCGGAATACTTCGCCCACGCCGAAGAGATCGACCTCTGCTGGCGGATGAAGCGGGCCGGCTACAAGATCATGGCAGTACCCTCCGCCACGGTCTACCACGTGGGTGGCGGGACGCTTTCCTATAATACCCCGCAAAAAACGTACCTCAACTTTCGCAACACTTTGACGACCAGCTTTAAGAACGAGCCACGCAGCAGACTATTCTGGTGGCTACCGATCCGTCTGCTGCTGGACGGGGTAGCGGGGGGGCTGTTTCTCCTCCAGGGGAAGTTCGCGCACATCTGGTCCATCCTGCGGGCGCACGCCCACTTCTACGCGCACGTCGGTATGTGGTGGCGCCGCCGCCGGCTGCGCACGGGCCAGGTGGTCGCCGCCAGCATCGGCACGGACCGTACCGAATGCGGCCGGGTGGCGGATAGCGTGATCGTGCATTACTACCTGCTGGGCCACAAGCGCTTTGCCGACGTGTACCGGAAGCAGATCATGGTAGAAGCCGTTTGAGGCGCTACTACGAATCGTAAAAGCTTAGGAATTAATCGAAGGCATACTCACCGTGCCGGCCGTGGATTTCCCATATTTGCCCCTTCACCAAAAAGTTAAAAATGGCCATGCTCAATTTCGGCGGCACCGAAGAAAACGTCGTCCTCCGCAAAGAATTCCCCCTCGAAAAGGCGCGGGAAGTATTAAAGGACGAAACCATCGCCGTGATCGGTTACGGCGTGCAGGGCCCAGGTCAAAGCATGAACCTGCGCGATAATGGATTCAACGTCATCGTCGGCCAACGCAAGGGTGGCAAGAGTTGGGATAAGGCCGTCAAGGACGGTTGGGTACCCGGCGAAACCCTCTTCCCCATCGAGGAAGCGGCCGAGAAAGGGACGATCATCCAGTACCTGCTCTCCGACGCGGCGCAGATCGAGGTTTGGCCGAAGCTTAAACCCCACCTGACCCCGGGTAAGGCACTCTACTTCAGCCACGGCTTCGGCGTGACCTATAACGACCGCACGGGCATCATCGCCCCCGAAGGCGTAGACGTGATCCTCGTCGCCCCTAAAGGCTCCGGCACTTCTTTACGGCGGATGTTCCTCGAAGGCCGCGGGCTGAACTCCAGCTTTGCCATCGATCAGGACGCTACGGGTCGCGCCTACGACCGAGTCATCGCCCTCGGTATCGGGGTCGGCTCCGGTTACCTCTTCGAAACGAACTTCCAGCGGGAGGTCTACTCCGACCTGACGGGCGAGCGCGGCACCCTGATGGGCGCCATTCAGGGCATCTTCGAAGCTCAGTATCAGGTATTGCGCGCTAACGGACACACGCCATCCGAGGCCTTCAACGAGACCGTGGAGGAACTCACCCAGTCGCTGATGCCGCTCGTTGCGGAGAACGGCATGGATTGGATGTACGCCAACTGCTCGACCACCGCACAGCGGGGCGCACTCGATTGGAAAGATAAATTTCGGGATGCCACCAAACCCGTATTCGAGGAGCTTTACCAGAGCGTCGCATCCGGGGAAGAAGCCCAGCGGAGTATCGACAGCAACTCACAGAAAGACTACCGCGTCAAGCTGGAAGCGGAACTCAAAGAACTGCAGGAAAGCGAGATGTGGCGCGCCGGGCGCACCGTTCGCCAACTCCGCCCCGAAAATGCCTAACGCCCGCCGGCCGGCCGATTCAGGCGGCGGGCTTGACCGTTAGCTCGGTCTCCCGCTGCGGCCGTACCGCGAGTGGCTTCGCTTCGAGGCGAATGGAGCCCAACAGGGCGTTCAGTATCCGAACGGCGATACGCACGAACAGGTTATCGGTGTAGGCGGTATAGGTAGCTACCTTACGCAGCAGCTCAGGCTCGTGACGTAAAAAGGTCAGCCAAGCGCCCAGTGTCTTGAAGCCGGAGAACGACGGTACGGTCGCTTCCAAGAACAGCTTCCCGTGGGTGCGATACTGCTTATCAAGTTGATGGTAATAGATGGCCAGTTCCGTCACGGACAGGCTACCGCTTACCGTGTAGGCGAAATGACGTTCCTTCGCGGAGGTGATGTGCAACATTAGAAAGATGATGTGTAGGACAGCAACATGAATGATTCGCGCCTACCGCAAAGGATAGGTCAGCGGGTAAAGGCAAAACACATTTGGTTATCTATAATACCATTGTAAACACTTTGTTCTGCCGGCACGTAGATCGCGTGCTATAAAATGGTAACTTGGTCTCGCCCGCGGGCTAAAGGAAAACGGTATATGCAAACCCAAACAATCGACTTAGTCAGCGTGGAGGCCGTCGAAAGCGCACGACACCGCTTGCGTGGCGTCGTCCTGGAATCCCCCCTACTCAAAAGCCCGCGCCTGAGTCATAAATACGGTGCCGAAATCTACCTCAAGCGGGAGGACCTGCAGGAAGTACGCTCGTACAAGATCAGGGGGGCGTACAACAACATGGCCATGCTTTCCGCCGAGCAGCGCCAGCGGGGCGTCGTGTGCGCCAGCGCCGGCAACCACAGCCAGGGGATGGCTTCCGCCTGCGCCAAGATGCGCGTGCAGGGCACGATCTACATGCCGGCCGTGACCCCCAACCAAAAGGTCAAAAAAGCGCAGAGCTTCGGCGGGCAGTTCGTTAACATCGTGCTGATCGGAGATACCTACGACGATGCCTACGCCGAAGCCTTAAAGGGCGCCGAAGAACACGGCTGGACGTTCGTACACCCCTTCGATGATTACAATACCATAGCCGGCCAGGGCACGGTAGGGCTGGAACTCCTCAACCAGACCGAAGGAAGCATCGACAAGGTGATCATGGCCGTAGGGGGCGGTGGGCTAAGCGCTGGCGTCGGTAGCGTATTCGCGCAACTCAGCCCCGGCACGGAGATCATCGGCGTCGAACCCAAAGGCGCGCCAGCCATGTACGAAAGCCTCCTGGCGGACGAAGTAGTGACCCTCGACAGCATCGACAGCTTTGTGGACGGTGCCGCCGTTCGCCGCGTGGGGGACCGTAATTTCCCGATAGTCCGCGCTACCATGAAGGAGGTATTGTTGGCCGATGAGGGCCTAGTCAGCCACACCATGCTGGAGCTTTACAACGAGGACGGGTTGGTCGTGGAACCGGCCGGTTGCCTGTCAGTAGCCGCGCTGGATCAGCTGGGTGATATTTCTGGCCAGACCATCGTTTGCGTGATCGGGGGGGGCAACAACGACATTGCGAGAACGGCGGAAATTCAGGAGCGCGCCCTACTCTGGGCCGGCCTCAAGCACTACTTCATCGTCGAGTTCCCGCAGCGCGCCGGGGCCCTCCGTGACTTCCTGCTCGTACTGGGGCCGGACGATGACATCACCCACTTCGAGTACACCAAAAAGCACAACCGCACGGTCGGCCCGGCGCTCGTCGGTATACAGACGGCATCCCGCGAAGCCTACCCGGCGCTGCTCCGACGGATGGAATCTTCCGGCATCGTCTTCCGGCCCATCAACGATCAACCCATGTTGTTCGAACTGTTCGTTTAATACCCCGCATACCTTGCCCCTAGACAACCTCAAGCTCATATCCGCCGGCGCGGGCAGTGGCAAAACCTACCGCCTCACCGAGGAGCTTACCCAGTTGCTCCAGTCGGGGAGCGTGCGCCCCACCGGGGTGATTGCCACCACTTTCACCAAACGGGCGGCCGCCGAGCTGCGTGAACGGGTCCGCGTCAAACTACTGCGCGAAGGCCTCGGCCACGAGGCCAACGAACTGAAAAACGCACTCATCGGTACCGTCCACGGCCTGGGCGTCAAATTGCTCAAGCGCTTCGCCTTCGAAGCCGGCGTCTCCCCCCAGGTAGACATCATCGCCGATCAGGATCACCAACGGCTCTTTAACCTGAGTATGGCAAGCGCCATAGCGGTGGACGACATCGAGGACATGGAAGCCCTCTGCGAAAGGCTCTCCCTGAGCCGGGACGGTGAACTTTACAACTGGCGTAAGGACGTACTCCGCCTGGTGGAGGTCGTCCGGGGAAACGCATTCACTTCGGCCCAGATCCAGGATAGCAAGAAGCGCAACTGGGAGGCACTATCCAAGCAACTACCCGAGCCCGCTACCGACCTCACCGTCAGCCAATTCGTGAACCGCCTGAAGATCGCCCTGACCGAAACCATCGCCGCCCTGGAAAATAACGAGGCCGACGGTACGAAGACTACGGCGACCTACATTCAAAAACTGAAAGGACTCAGTAATACGCTAAAGCGTGGCCATACCCTCCCCTGGGCCGACATTTGCGGCCTGGCCAACCCCAAAGTCGCCGTCAAAAGCAAAGCACTCGTCGCACCGATCAAAAAGCTCGGCGAGCTGCACGCCAGCCTACCCGCCTTCCAACATGATCTACGGACGTACCTGGCCTACATCTACGACTTCGCCGATCAGGCCATCCGCGAATACGACACCTACAAGAAGGCGCGGGGCCGCATCGACTACACCGACATGGAAGTGCTCGTCCTCGACCTACTTGGCGACGAGCACGTCCGCACCACCCTCTCCGAGGAGCTGGACCTGTTGATCGTAGATGAATTCCAGGATACCAGCCCGATCCAGCTAGCCATCTTCCTACAGCTCAGCCAACTCGCCAAACGGAGCATTTGGGTCGGTGACCCCAAGCAGTCCATCTACGGCTTCCGCGGGGCGGAGCCACGGCTGATGCGGGCGGTGATGGACGCCAACGGCCCCATCAAACCCGAAAATATTCAGACCCATAGCTGGCGCAGCCGCGAAGACATCGTGCGCGCCTGTAACGCCATTTTCACCAAGGGCTTCCCGGAAATGAGCGAGGAAGCCGTAGCCCTGTCGCCCGTACGTACGCGGGCCGGTGGTGGCCGCTTCAACCGCCCGGCGGAGAGCGCGGAGCTGGCCGAAAAGTCCGGCATCGTACACTGGGTATTCAATCTGGAGGCAAAAGCCAGGTACGCAGCCGCGTGGCACTATGACATGACGGCTAAGGCAATTGCGGAAATGCTCGCCGCGCCGCCGCTCATCGGCCCCAAAGACGGCCCGGAGCGGCGGATGCTCCCGATGGACGTCGCCGTGCTCTGCCGGACGAACAAAGAATGCGAAAACTTCGCCCGGGCGCTTGCAAAACAGGGCCTTCCGGCGGCGATAGCCCGTACCGGTTTATTAGCCACGGCCGAGGCTACTCTCGTACTGGCCTGCATGAAGTACCTGCTCGACCGACACGACAGTCTTTCCATCGCCGAGATTCTGTTATTCGGCAGCCGTAAGTCACTGGCCTCCATCGTCGAGCACCGGCTGGATTACCTCGCGGCTTTGGAGGATGCGGACGTAGAGAACGACGACTGGGGTAGCGAAGCCTCCGAACTGCAAACCCTCAACGAGCTACGCGAGGTAACCGGCCAGTACGCGACTAGCGAACTATTGAATATTCTACTCGAGCGGCTCGACGTCCGGCGCACGGTCGTGGCCTGGGGAGATGGAGAACAACGCCTCAGCAATATCGACGAACTGCGGCGGCTGGCGGTAGAATACGAAGGGAATTGCCACCGCCTGCACCGCGCCGCCTCCCTACCCGGCTATCTGCTTTACCTCGACCAACTGCGGCGCGAACGGATGGATAAGCAGGGCGCCGCCGAACGCCCCGAAGCGGTAAACGTGCTGACCTACCACAAAAGCAAGGGCCTGGAATGGCCCGCCGTGGTGACGATGGCCCTCGATCAAGACCTGCGGGCGGACGTTTGGGGGCTCAGTGTCGTACCGCTGCGCGAAGTCGACCTCAACGAGCCGCTGGCGGGTCGCTGGATCAAGTACTGGGTAAATCCCTACGGAAAGTTATCCAAGGACATCCCGCTACTGGAAGCGCTCAAGGAAAGTAGGTGGCAAACCCAGGCTACCGAAGATGCCAGGGGGGAGGAGGCGCGTCTGCTCTACGTCGGTATGACCCGGGCGCGAGATTACCTCATACTGCCCACGGCAAAAAAGGGCGCCGGCTGGCTGGATCGCGTCTTCGAGCGGGGCGGCGGCCTAACCCCGGTGCTCGACCCCGCGAGTACCGACGCCCCCTTCGATTGGAAGGGCAACGAAGTCCATAAAGCCTTGAAAACGTGGACGGAGCCCCGTAACATCTCTTCCAAAGATCTAACGCCAAGCCCGACTTCCTTTCTCAGGACTTCCGAGCCTAGCCAGGATCAGCACGTGCCACTCGGGCCCGACCCGGCGTGGAGCGCCGCCAGGTACGCGACGAGTACGCTGCGAGCGATCCATTTCTACCACGACTGCCCCGAGCCGGACCCCGAAGTGAACGAGCGCATGTATAGCCGGGCGGTCGGCGCTTTTCTCATCAGCGATCACCCTTCTTTGCCCGCGGGCCTGCGCGATGAGCGCGCCCGACAACTACTCGCTAACTACCTTCCGACGAACGACGTACTGGCCCGGCCGGTCCTGCAACAAGCAGACAGCTTTACCGCCTGGCTCGATTTTTTTGGGGCGAGGACGCAGGTGCAAAGGAGGGAACAGTTAATGAGCAAGCTCGGAAACAGAGCGGTAGCCATGGAAGTCGACTACCTAATCACGACGGAGGGCGGGCTGGTGGTGATTCAGGACGTTCACCTATCCCCGAAACTGATCGAACAGGAAGGCCCGAAGTACGCAACGGACCTGGCCCTGCTGAAAGAATTGGTCGCCAAGAGCTACGGCGTCTCGCCCAAAGCAGTTTTCCTACACCTGCCCGGAGCCGGCGCGGTGTATGAGCTAGCGTAGAAAACCCCCAACCGACGGACGTCGATTGGGGGTTGTTCGATACGGGCATTAGCCGATCCGATCCGTATTAGCTGCGTGGCGTAATGGTCACGGTAATCACGCTTTCGGTCGCGGGAATAGTAAAGCCCGGGTGGCGCTGCGCGGCGGATTGGATGTCTTCGTCTTCGTCAGTACCGACGTCGGTCGCCATCGGGTCCTGTACCGGCTTCTGAACCGGGCCTGGCTCCATCGTGGGGCCGGTACCCGGGGCGGTATCTTCTTCAGTACCGGCATCGTAGACGCGTACGGAGCTGGTCAGGTTACCGCTGACCGGGGTGGCGCCGTTGAACAGTTCCACGCCATCTTCGACGAAGGAGTAGAACCAGTCGTTGGACTGTACGAACATCGACTCGAACTGAAGGCGGTCACCGGGTTGGCCGGTGATGCTAAAGGTTACGCTTTCGCCGGCGAATAGCGCCGGGCCATCGTCCGGGCCGCCGGGAGAGACCACGACACCGCTTTGGGATACGTCGTCGTCATCGGCCAGCATGGCTACCATAGCGTCGGCAACACCATCCTCGGCAATGCGCTCGGTGCCTTCGTTGGCTTTGTCGCCCACCTCGAACATCGGGTTGTCGTCATCATTGTAAACGGCGTATACCGGTGGGGAAAGGGGATTGGTGCCCATGGCTCTTTCCGTGGCTATCAGGCCAGGGGTAGATACGTTCGCAATGGTGACGTCGAAGGTGACGGGGGCGATGTCGATGACTTCGTCGTCATCCTCGCAGGCCGAAAAGGACAAGGTCGCAAACAGGGCAAATAGAAAGAAGTGATTGAACTTCATAATAGAAAGTTGTAGTAAGAAATGTGGTGCTGGTGTACCGGCACCCGGTTTGCAGCTTACACGCTCCCGCCCTCCCCTATGTTGCCCGCCACCGTGACAACATGTAGTTCGGCGACAAAGAGCAGCTTACAACCGAACCCACATACTAAAGCGGCTAAAATTCACCGCAATACCTGCCTGCGAACAGCTCCACCTAGCTGGCGTTGTGGATATTAAATCAAAAAGCATCATGAAACCCACCGTCTCACTGGCAATCTTCGCCGCCTTATTGCTTCCCGCGCTGCTGGCCGGGCAAAACGACCCGACCACTTACCCGGCCGCGACGGAACTCGGTTCGGAAGCCCTCAAGAGATTCGACACGCAGTTCGACGAACAGAATGTAGGCTTCTTTCACGTATACGCGGACCCGAACGTGGACCCGAAGGAGACGTACTTACTGCGCGGGCAACCGATGAGCGAGGTCGCCATGGCCTTACTCCCCAAGAAGTGGAAGAAAAAAGCGAAGAAGCTACAGGCGGACGTATTCGCCGCCGGCGCCATCCGGGGTATGAACGAGAACCTGTACCTCGTCCGCTTCGATGGTACGGGGGAAGACCGGATAGAGATGTTCGCCATACGCGGAAGTAAAGTAAAACACCTCAAAACGCTGGCCCTGATGCGTAAGAACGGTACCCAGCTGAAGCAAATGGATACCTTCATCACCGACGTCGACGGCGATAGCTACCTAGAGTTGATGACCCTGGAGCGGGGCTCCCCCAAACAGGAGGTGTTCGTAATGACCCGCCCCGACCGCAAATGGAAGAAAACCACCGCACTGGATGCACCCTGGGATAGCGCCGAGCTCTTCGACCCCAGCGTGGAAAAGTAGCCCGCTATTCCTCCTCCGCTACTATCCCAAGGAACGGGCGCAGCTTCACCCACAATTTTGCGGAAGGCACACTCAGCTCGACCGGCCCGGCGGGCCGGTACGTACTCAGGATGTCGTACAGGCAGTTGATCCGCCCCTCGGTATCGTAGAACTTATTGATGATGGCGATGCGGCGGCTTTCGACCAGGGCGTAGCCGGACTGAAAATTTCCTTTCTCGTAGCGCACGGTATAGCCTAGTTCTTTGGCGACGGTCTCGACTTTCTTGAGGCTATGTTTGGTCGGTGGCAACATTGGATGCGAAGGTACAGCTCGTCCACGTTAGCCATCCGCTACCTTTGCCTTTTCCTATGCGTATACTCTGGCTCCTCGTGGTTTGTCTTTCTCTATTGGTTAGCGCTCCGGTCTTTGCCCAAACCTTTCGGGCGTCCGTGCTGGCGGGGATGAACATCAGTCAGATCGACGGGGACGAACTACTCGGTTTCCATCAGCCGGGGGTCAACGCCGGTATCCGCGTGGTTGCCCTGCTTAGCGACCGGTGGCGCGTCGGCCCGGAGATCCTGTTCAGCCAGCAGGGTGCCCGACGCAATCGGAACTCGTTCAACGTCAGCCCCTTCGATCGTTTCAGATTACAGACCGTCGAGGTTCCTTTCATGGTCTACTACCACGACTGGCGGCTGACGGCGGAGGCCGGCGTGAGTTACCAGCGGATGATCGACTACGCAGTCGACGATAGCGGCGGTAACGACATCACGACCACTACGAACCTGAACGACAATTTACTGGCCATCAAGGTCGGCGTTACCTTCTTCGTGACGGAACGCTGGGGGTTCAACTTCCGCTGGTCCAAGCACCTGCTCGACATCGACCGGAACGACGAGCTTGCCCCCACCCTGAAGGGCCGGACCATCAGTCTGAGAGCAGTCTATACCTTTGGGAGGGGGGAAACCATCCCCCGCAATCTCGATTCTGATAGATGATGCCCACCCGCTTATCAATAGCTTTGCTCTTTACCTCCTTGCTCTGCACCTGCGGCCTCGCAGAAAAAAAAGAAGCAGCGCCCGAAAAGCCAGCGCAAGCCACCGCCATCCAGCACAAATACCCGAGCCTACCGACCGACCGGCTCAAGTTCATTTTCGAGAACGCCACCTATATGGATGCGACTTTTTATAAACTGCCGATCTCGATCAACCAGAACTCCCAGGCGCAAATTCAGTCGACGCTCGCCGGTACCGGGGCCGACCCAATGGCCTACCGACCCAGCTGTGAGGCGATCGGGCACATCTGGTTCCAGATTGACGGCAAAAACGTGGAAGAGGCGGACATCTACTTCGAGAACCAGTGCGCGGGCTACGTGTGGTACGACGACGGTAAGCCCGCCTTCTCGAACGCGCTGACGGAATCGGGCGCCAACTTCTACCTCAACATATTCCGATCCGTCGATAAAAACGTAGGACAGTAGATGGGCCAAGCTAACCGACGTGCCGTCATCGACCTGGGCACGAACACCTTTCACCTACTAGTCGCGGACGTCGAAGAGACGGTCATCAACGAAGTATACCGCGAACGGCGCTACGTGAAGCTGGCCTCCGAGGGTATCGAGACCATCGGCCAGCAGGCCCTTCAACGCGGTATGGACGCCCTGATCCATTACGCGGAGGTACTGCGTGAGCTTGGGTGCGATGACGTACTGGCCTTCGGCACCGCCGCCCTGCGCACCGCGTCGAACGGACCGGAGTTCGTCTCCCTAGCGCGGCGGCGGACGGGCATTGACGTCACCATCATCCCCGGAGACGAAGAAGCGCGGCTCATTACCAAGGGCGTCCTGGCCGCACTGCCGCCGCTGGACGATCGAATTTTGATCATGGACATCGGAGGCGGCAGTACCGAGTTCGTGATAGCCGACCGCACGGGCGTCCACTACAGTCAGTCTTTCCCGATCGGCATCGGGGTGCTGACCAACGAATTTCACAAAAGCGACCCGATTGCCCCCGACGAAGTGAAGCGGATACACGCATATCTGGCCGCTACGACCGCTCCGCTTACCGAGGCGCTAATCCGCTACCCGACGACCCACCTCGTCGGCGCGGCCGGCACGTTCGAGGTGCTCACCGATCTCCTCCCTGCCGGGGCACCCGGGGCCACATCCGTCAGTCACGAACTGGAAGTTGCCCGGTTCACCCCGCTGCGGGACCGACTATACGCTTCAACCCAGGACGAGCGCTTGTTGATGGACGGCCTGCCGCCCGAGCGGGCGGATATGATCGTGGCGGCGTTCGTATTGGTCGACTACGTGCTGAATCTGCTGCCGGTCGAGCGGGTAACCGTGAGTGGCTACGCGATGAAGGAAGGAATCTTACTCAGTAAACTCTAGAGCGTTCTTTTGACCGCCGTGGCTAATTGAGTGGCGCGCTCGACCGTCCCCGCTTCGGCGTACACCCGCACGATCGGTTCGGTGTTGGAGGCCCGCAGGTGCACCCAGCCGTCGGGGAAGTCCAATTTGAGGCCATCCGTTTCGTCGATACGGGCGTCGGGAAAAGCGGCTTTGGCCTTTTGGAAGGCTCGGGTGAGGTCGTAATCTGCGGCAACGGCCTTCTTGTCTTTCACTATTTCGTAGTGGGGGTAGCCGTCGCGCAGTTCATTTACGCTTTTGCCGGAGGTTGCCAGGTGGGAGAGCACGAGCGCCAGACCGATGAGCGAATCGCGGCCGTAATGCAGCCGCGGGTCGATGATGCCCCCGTTCCCTTCCCCGCCGATCACCGCATTCACCTGCCGCATCTTCTCTACGACGTTGACCTCACCGACGGCGGATGCCGCGTAGCTTTGCCCGTAGCGTTCCGCGACGTCCGCCACTACCCTACTGCTACTCAGGTTGCTTACGACGGGGCCGGGGGTGTGGGAGAGTACGTAGTCGGCCACGAGCGCCAGGGTATACTCCTCTCCGATCCACCTGCCGCCGGGGCCGACCAGCGCGAGTCGGTCTACGTCCGGGTCCACGGCTACGCCCAGGTCGGCATCGCTTTCGGTGAGCCGGGCTACCAGGCCGCCGAGGTGCTGCGGCAGCGGTTCCGGATTGTGGGCGAAATCCCCGGTAAGGTCACCGTTCATTACTTCGCAGGCGACGTCCAGGGCCCGACAGAGGGCCGGGATGGCGATGGCCCCGACGGAATTCACGGCGTCGAGGACCACGCGGAAGCTGGCCCGGCGAATAGCATCTACCGCTACGAGTGGGTGGCCGAGGACCTCTTTCACGTGATGCTGCAGCGCGGTGCCGTCGGTATTCAGCGTACCGAGATCGTCGACGGGCACGTAGGTGATGACGCCATCCTCTACCAGTTGTAGCAGGCGGGCGCCGGCGGCGGCGCTGATGAACTCACCTTGGTGGTTGAGGAGCTTAAGGGCGTTATATTCCTTGGGGTTGTGGCTGGCGGAGAGGATGATGCCCCCGCCCGCTTCGTGGCGGGTTACGGCCATTTCTACGGTAGGGGTAGTGGCGTAGTCGAGGTCCACGACGTCGATGCCCATGCTTTGCAGGGTGGCCGCGGTGAGCGCCTTTACGACCTCGCCGGAGGGCCGTCCGTCCCTTCCGATGACGACGAGCCGTTTGGCGCCCGATTCGATGAGCCAGGCTGCGTAGCCGGCAACGTTGCGGACGATGTCTTCGGGCGTGAGGTTATCGCCGGGCCGGCCGCCGATGGTCCCGCGGAAGCCGGAAATGGATTTCTTTAATGGCATAGATGGGTTAAATGGTCGGTGACGAAGGTATACGTTGCGCCGTTTACCTTTGCCGGCATGTTAGCCGACCAGGTTCTATTTGACTTCATTCACCGCGATTTAGCCAACCCATTTTTCGATTGGTTACTGCCAGTTTACCGGGAGAAAGCCGTCTGGGTACCCGCCTACCTGCTGATCATCGGTTTGCTATACAAAGAATACGGTGCCCGGCGTACGGTTTACTTGCTGGTGTGCATCGGCGTCGTGATCGGCGTGGCGGACCAGTTGGCGGCAAGCGTCCTGAAGCCTCTCGTCGGCAGGCTACGGCCCTGCGCCGGTGGCGAGCTGGCGGGGGAGGTCCGCGAGTTAGTGGGCTGCGGCGGTAAGTGGAGCTTCCCCAGCAACCACGCAACGAATCATTTTGCCCTGGCGCACCTGCTAGCACTGACCTATCTGCGGGGCAGGCGCGGCTGGCAAACCTTAGCGTACGCCTGGGCGGCCACCATCTGTTTCGCTCAGGTATACGTTGGCAAGCACTGGCCGGGGGACGTACTGGGCGGGGCGATCCTCGGCCTGGCAATCGCCGGCACCGGGGTGCTACTTTACCGCCAGCTGGCGAAAGAGAAGGCTAT
>OY764677.1:0-12295 GCA_963668285.1 uncultured Lewinella sp.
CGAGGCACTTTGTGAAAAATGACTGCCGCAAACATAGGCTTCCCTCCCCCCCGGGGGCAACAAAAGCCGCCAAAGTCAACTTATCCACTCATCCGCTAACCCACTCATCCACTTACCAATAATGAAACGCCGCAACTTTCTCCGCACCGTCCCACCCCTCCTGATTAGCCCCGGGCTCGTCGCCTGCGCCGGCGGCAATCCTTCCCCTACTTCCCCCGGGTCCGCATCCCAAGAAAGTGCGGGGCTAGATGAAAGCAAGCCTGCGGACTCGCCCTCAGGTCGAAAAACGAAACTGGGTATCGCCCTTCTCGGATTGGGGGGGTACGCCGACGGACAAATCGCCCCGGCGCTGCAAATGACGGAGCACTGCGAGTTACGCGGGCTCATCACCGGCAGCCCCGACAAGCTCCCGAAGTGGCAAAAAAAGTATGGCGTCAAAGAAGAGCACTGCTACACCTACGATAATATGCAACAGATCGCCGATAACGATGAGATCGACGTCGTGTACATCATCACACCGACGGCGACGCATAAAGACTTCAGCCTCCGCGCCGCCGCTGCGGGCAAACACGTCTGGTGCGAAAAACCAATGGCCATGGACGTTGAGGAATGCCGGGCGATCATCGATGCCTGTACTGCTAACGACGTTCGTCTGGCAATCGGGTACCGTATGTTGCACGAGCCGAACACGCGTAAGTTGATCCAGCTAACCAAAGAAAATGCCTACGGCGCTATCCAATCCGCGCGATCTTACGCCGGCTACGGCGGGAGCCCGCCACCTACGGATTATTGGCGCGGGCAACGCGACATGGGTGGCGGGGCGTTGTACGATATGGGAGTATACACGATCAACGGACTACGCTACGGTACGCAAGCGGCCCCGGAAGCCGTCGTTCGGGCCTCACAGGAGCGACAGGGCCACGACAATGCCGTCGACCTGACCACCACCTACACGCTCCGCTACCCCGGCGGTATGCTGGCGGAGGGGAAAACCAGCGTCGTCGAGAAGTATAACGAGTTGCACATCGAGGCGGAAGATGGCTGGTACGAGATGCAGCCGATGCAACCCTACCAGGGCGTAAAGGGCTCGACGAGTGACGGAAAGGTGCTCGGCCCACCGATCAAAAATCAGCAATCCCTTCAAATGGATAACGATGCGCTAGCAATCATGAACGCAACGCCGTTCGCCGCGCCCGGGGAAATGGGCTTGCGGGACGTGGCGGTCATCCGCGCCATCATCGAAAGCGCGCAGACGGGGGGTGAAGTCGCGATCCTCAATCAGTAAGGTAAGCGTTGGGCAAGGGCGGCGTAGAATTCACGGCGCTGCTTCCGGTAAGTCTCCTGAAGGGTCATCTCCGCCGCCTCCACGGCTTCGAACAGCAGTTGAATGGCCTCGGGTACGTAGGCGTCATGAACGAAAAGCTTGCGTTTTTCGCGTAGGTACTGCTCGAGTTTATCCTTCTCGGCGGGGGTGGCCGACGTGGAATAGGTGGCATCAGTCAGCATCCCCAGCGCGGTTTCCCGAAAGCCGTCGATCGCCGTACCGTACTGCACGAGGTGTTCGTTGATCTCTTCTATTGGCAGATTATACTGTATAAAGTAGCTGCCATTTCTTATCGCCATGATCCGCTCGGCGTACTGGTCGGACGTGGTTTCCATCTCGAAATATCGGTCTAAGGTGGCTGTAAAAGATTCGAAAGCACCTACCCGCTCGGCATCGGCAAGCGCTGCTGCGAGTATCGCACGATCGTAGCCCTCGATGCGCGCCTGTAGCTCCTCTCGTTCCCGTTGTAATTGCTGGATCAGTGTAGCGGCTTTTGCCTTGCGGTACTTCTCGCCGGCGTAGTCAAAGGTCTTGACGGTACTATCGGGTGCGGCGATTTGCTCGAGGAGGGAGAGGTCGTGCTTAACCACTAAATACCGGTCTAAATCAGCCACGCATTCATCCGTAAAAAGATCTTTTTGGGGTGAGAGCGCAGGCGGGCCATTATCTGGCCCCGCGCTTGGTCGGGGCGCAATGCTGCGGGATAGCGGAGCGAGGTTGTGGTGGTCGAAATAGCCATTAAACATTTCGGGGAGGCGGTTCGTAGTTTGTTCCTCCCGTAATTTCTGAAGCGCTTCAGCCTCCCGGGCGGAAAGCTCCGCGGCGGCGTACTCCTGGTTGTTGTTCAGCAGAATGCCGGTAAGCTCCCGCTGGCGGCTGGTGGGGTCACGGAGCAGATCCATGGCGGTGGCCTTGACTTCGACCGTACCCATCTCGGTACCCGAAAGTTGGAGGTGGGCGATGCGGTCTTCCGTTTCCGGGTGCGAAGCCCACTGCTCGTCGAGGCTGATCAGGCTTTTGAGGTAGCGCTTGGCTTCCTGACCGTTTACTACCGGCAAGGCCCCTTGGTAGGGTAGATCGTCTTTCTTCGCCAGTTCCTGCATGCAGGCCGTCTGTAGCGGGTAGATGTTCAGGACTTTTTCTCCGGCCCGCGCCCGCCCCAGAATGTGCTGTACGGCCTGGTTGTAGCTGCGGTCAGCGAGTTCCATTCGGCGAAGGCCGCTCGCCAGGCCAGGGCCGCCGCCGATGGAAGCGGCTACGGCGTCCGCGTGGTATTCCATCTCGCGGCTCAGGCCCAGGTAGCTTAGGTTAATGACGTCGTAGAGTTTCGCCAGTACCCAGCGGGCACCCCGGACGATCTGCATCACGATCCAAATGATGGGGTAGATGTAGGCGCTGATGCTGGCGATGCCCTGTGCGGCACTGTTGAAGGTGCCGTCATCATTGACGAGATTGAACAGGATGTGGTTGACCTGGTATACGTAGCTGCCGATAGCCATCGAGCGTTGGCTGAAGTGGCCGAACTCGTGGGCGACGACCGCGCGTAGTTCATCCCGCGTCAGCGTATTGAGCAGACCCAGGCCGATGCGCAGGTTCTTCCTGACCGGGAAGAACATACTCCAGAAAGTCGAATCGTAGATTACACTGGCGTTCACCTCCTGGGTCAGGAAGACCTTTTTCGGGCGCTTCACGTCCAGTTGGCTCACGACTTCCTCGATCAATGCGAAGAGCTCAGGCTCGTCTTCCGCGCTTACCTGCACGTCGGTCTGCACACCCGTTTCCGTCTTCTGAAAGAGAAATTTGATCAGGAAATAGACGAGTAGCCCGCAGGAAAGGACCAGGCCCAGGCCGAGAACGATCACTATCCAGTGCCGCAGGGTAGTAACGAGTGCGAAGGCGGCCCAACCCGATAGGTAAAGCAGGTAAAGGGAGCCCGCCAACATGGCGAAGTAAACCAGTACGAAAAGGACGATGGCCAATACGGAGCGTAGGGCACGCACCCGGAATTGGGGGGATAGGGTAGGTAGGGAAGTCACTCGTTAATAGCGTTGTAGGGTAGTGGCAAAGTTAGTAAACGTCCTGAAATTCAGCGCATCCCAACTGCTATATAGCCGACAGTTATTCCAGTGGCAGATGCGCTCCAAAACTCAATGAGGATGGGTGACCCTAAAGAAGTACCCCCGGCACCCTAGAATTCTAGCAATTAAGCAGATGAGTTAGCCGAGTAAATCTAAGGTTGCGCGAAAATTTTACTGTTTTTCAGGAAGTTATGAGGGTTGATGGTGAAAATTAGCGTGCGGAAGGCTTGGTTCCCGGAAGGTCTACACTTACCTTTGCAGCCGCTTAAGTAGAGCCTGCCGTCCGTGGCGGGTGATATAAGGGCCTGACACAAACAAAATCAAGCATTACAGTGAATACACTAAGCTACAAGACTAAGTCGGCCAACGCCGATACGGTGGTACGTAAGTGGCACGTTGTGGATGCGGAAGGAGAGATCGTAGGCCGCGTGGCTAGCAAGATCGCCTCCGTTCTCCGTGGTAAGCACAAGCCCGATTTCACCCCCCATTTCGATAATGGTGACTACGTCATCGTGATCAACGCCGAGAAGGTGCGCTTTACGGGAGATAAGACCAACAAGAAGGTTTACCTCCGCCACACCGGCTACCCCGGCGGCCAGCGTAAGGCAACCCCCCGTCAACTCTTCGCCCGTAAGCCGGAGCGTGTGCTGGAAATGGCCGTAAAGGGCATGATGCCTAAGACCAAGCTCGGTCGCGCTCAGTTCAAGAAGCTCCACCTCTACGCCGGCCCGGACCACCCACACAGTGCCCAGCAGCCGACGGAACTGGCCTAATCCATCAATTCTTAAGAACTTACCGGTCCGTTCCGGGCCGCAACTAAATTCATCTTCCACATGGAAATGATCAATGCCATCGGGCGACGCAAAGCTTCCGTAGCGCGCGTTTACCTAACCCAGGGGCAAGGCAACATCGTCATCAACGGGAAAGACTACAAAGAGTACATCCCACAGAAGCACCTTCAGCCGAGCATCACCCAACCCTTCCAGATCATCGAAGTAGATAACGCTATCTACGACATCAAGGTGAACGTATCGGGAGGCGGTATCAAAGGCCAGGCCGAAGCCATCCGCATGGCCATCAGCCGCGCCCTCGTCAAGCTCAACGAAGACTTTCGCACCCCGCTCAAGCAGCAAAAGATGCTTACCCGCGACGCCCGCGTCGTAGAACGTAAGAAGTACGGTAAGCCCAAGGCACGTAAGAGCTTCCAGTTCTCTAAGCGCTAAGGCTTACGCTTTTCTCATTTCTCTCTAACATTCCCCGCAATACAGGCTCCCCGCCTGCCGCGGTCAAACTATAAAAAATGGCTACCAAGCCCACCAATCAGGAGTTGCTCGAAGCCGGTGTTCACTTCGGCCACCTTCGCCGTAAGTGGAACCCCAAGATGTCTAGCTACATCTTCGGCGAAAAGAACGGCATTCACCTCATTGACCTCAATGCTACGCTTCAGGGAATGGAACGCGCCGGTAACGCGATGCGCCAAATTGCCCGCGCCGGTAAGAAGATCCTCTTCGTAGCAACTAAAAAGCAGGCGCGTGATATCGTCACCGCCGCCGCCCAGGAAGTCAATATGCCCTACGTCACCGACCGGTGGCAGGGTGGTATGCTGACCAACTTTAATACCATCCGCCGTTCTATCCGCAAGATGCAGAACTACGAGCGCATGCTCGGCGACGGCACACTGGATAGCGTAACCAAAAAGGAACGCCTCGATATTAGCCGCGCCCACGCCAAAATGAATAAGGTACTCGGTGGTATCGCGGAAATGACCCGCATCCCCAACGCCATCTTCGTAGTGGACATCGTACACGAGCACCTCGCCGTAGCCGAAGCCAAGAAGCTGAATATGCGCACCTTCGGTATCGTCGACACCAATGCCGACCCTACCAGTGTCGACTACCCCATCCCCGGGAACGACGACGCTTCGAAGTCCGTCCGCGTAGTCATCGACTACCTCACCGAATGCATCAAGCAAGGACTAGCCGAAGCCGGTACCGAGAAGAAGGAGGCAGACGCTAAAGAAGCAGCATAAGTAGCCGGGGAGCGCGCGCAGCGAAAATCTCCCAGGCTACCTGGCCTTCGGCCGCCTCCCCCAGATTAATTACTTTATCTTAAAACTCATACACCTATGGCAATCAGTGCCAAAGACGTAAAGAAACTGCGGGACATGACCGGTTCCGGAATGATGGACTGCAAAAAGGCCCTGGCGGAAGCCAACGGTGATTTTGACAAAGCCATCGAGATCCTGCGCAAGCGTGGCGAAAAAGTTGCCGCCAAACGCGGTGACCGCGACGCCAACGAAGGTGCCGTAATCGCCAAGATCACGGACGCTAAGGACTACGGCGTAATTATCCGCCTGAGCTCGGAAACTGACTTCGTGGCCAAGAACGATGACTTCGTAGCCTTCGCCGAGAAAGTCGCCCAAATCGCGCTGGACAATAAGCCGGCTGACCTGAACGCACTCCTGGCCCTACCCATGGAAGGAGACCTATCCGTTCAGGATAAGGTAACCGAGATGGTCGGCAAGATCAACGAAAAGATCAACGTAACTGCCTACGAGCAGATCTCCGCGCCGCTCGTCGCGGAATACATCCACAGTGGTAACCGTGCCGGAGTACTGGTAGGCCTCAACAAAGGCGGCGATGAAGCTTATACGGCCGGTCGCAGTGTTGCCATGCAGGTAGCCGCTATGAAGCCCGTCGCTTTGGATAAAGGCGATATCGATCAAGCTACGAAAGACAAGGAAGTCGAAATCGGTATGGAGCTAGCCCGTAAGGAAGGTAAGCCGGAGAATATGCTGGAGCGCATCGCACAAGGCCGCTTGGCTAAATTCTTCAAAGAAGTGACGCTGGTTAATCAGCAGTACGTCCGGGACAACAAAAAGACGATTAAGCAGTTTCTGGGAGATACCGAGAAAGGCTTGGCCGCTACCGGCTTCAAGCACGTAGAACTTAGCTAGACCATAGGCTGAACGAACTATTCAGTAATCGAAATCGGAACTCTCGTCATTTAATTGTGGCGGGGGTTCTTTGCTTAAGATAAATCGTTCAAACTAACGGACATCCAGGCACGACAGCTGTTTAATCAAATATGCTTTTAAAAGACGCCGTCCGCACGGCCACCAATCAGGTTTCTTCCGCGGCCCATAGCTTATCGGTGGCGGTCAGGGATCGGGAATTACCACTCCACAGGCGGTTAGAAAGTTTTTCGGAGTTGATCGAATCGGAGGTTGGGGATACCTGGATGAGACGGTCCAAAGCTTTAGCTCGGGATTTTGATCTTACCGATACTTACCTGAAGTTCGAGGGCGATAACCCGACGGGGACCCAAAAAGACCGTATCGCATTTGCACAGGCCGAGGAAGCCCTGAGGCGGGAAGCTACCGCCGTGACCCTGGCGACCTGCGGCAACTACGGGGTAGCGGTAGCCCTAGCGTGCAAATTGGCGGCTTTGCAATGTGAGGTATTCCTCCCCGCCGGCTACCACAGCGAACGAGTAACGCAGATGTTAGATTTAGGGGCCACCCTTCACCGCCCGCCAGGCAGTTACGAAGACGCCGTGCTTGCGAGCCGCCTGGCAGCTAGTCAAAACGGTTGGTACGACGCCAACCCTGGTGGGCAGAACACGGAACTACAGCTTACGGCCTACGCACCCATGGGTAGAGAGATCGTCTCGGACGCACCGTCGCCCCCCGTAGCCATAGGAATACCGGTGTCGAACGGTACTTTACTGGCGGGCATTCACCGGGGCATGGCGGGTACCGCTGACTGTCAATTGCTGGCGGGCTCATCCGTCCGAAAGAACCCCATCGTGGTTTCCTTCCAGCGGGGTTTGACGACTTGTGTCGACCTGGACCCGGCTAGAATTCGTGAAACGGGTACCAACGAACCGCTGATCAACTGGCACAGCTTCGACGGGCAGGAAGCACTCGACGCCATATACGCGAGCCGGGGGGCTGCTTACGCCGCTTCGGATGCGGAACTGCGCAAAATGGCTAGCTACCTCAAAGAACGGGAGTCGCTGTACGTGCTTCCCGCCGCGACCGCCGGTCTGGTGGCGCTGATAAAAGCCAACGAAGCGGGCCTACTACCCGCCGGCCCCCGCGTAGCCGTGATCACCGCTAAGCGATGAGCGCCCGTCGCTAACCACTAATTCCTCTATTATGACGATTACCGGTATCGACTACGCCAGGCACGACCTGCAGCTCACCGAGCCCTATACGATTGCTTACGAGCGCATCGACTCCGCGGTCAACTTCCACCTGATGATTACCACGGATACACCCTCACGTAGGCCACGGGCTGGCGGCACCGGATCCGGTAGTGACGGGGGAAGAGGCCGACGCGGTCGAACGAAGTATCTCGGAAGTAATCACGCCGGCCCTTTCGGGGCAGGACCCCTTTACGTATGCCCGCCTCCTCGAAGACCTGTCGCCCCGCTTAGGCGCCTCCGCCCTGGCCATGGTCGATATGGCACTGTACGACCTGATGGCAAAACAGGCGGGGGTACCGCTCTATCAGTTCCTGGGCGGCTACCGCTCTAGAATACCGACGAGTATTACGATCACCATCCTCCCGCTGACCGATACCTTGCGCAAAGCGGAGCAGTTCGTAGCGGACGGATTCGGAGTGATCAAACTCAAAGGCGGTATCGACGTGGAGGAAGACATCGCGAAGCTAAGGAAACTTCGTAAGCGTTATCCACGGCTCACCCTCCGTTTCGACGCTAACCAGGGCTATGATCTCGAGGCCGCCCGCCACTTCCTGCAAGCGGCTAAACCGTTGCGCATCGATATATTCGAACAACCCTTTCCAATCGGTGCCCGCGAGGATACTACCGCGTTAATGGCGGCGGACGGCCCGCCAATCATGGCCGACGAAAGTCTCAAAACGCTACAGGATGCTTTTCACCTTACCCGACACGGGCTGGCCGACATGGTCAACATCAAACTACAAAAGGTAGGCGGCATTAACCGAGGCATGCACATCAACTCCGTCGCCCGCGCGGCGCGTAAAGAAGTTATGGTGGGCTGCCTGGACGAAAGTGAGCTAGGCATCGCCGCCGGGCTACATTTTGCCCTCAGCCGGCCGAATATCGCCTATGCCGACCTGGACGGTCACCTGGACTTCATCAAAAGCCCCTTCGACAATGACCTGTTTAGCCTTTCACGCGGGGTGCTTATCCCCAATAATAAGGCGGGTATCGGCCTGTAACTATTTTTTGGAAAGCAAGTGCTTGCGCTCGAGTAGCTGAACGAGGCTTTGCGCACCGTCGCGCAGAACGTCGAAACAGGGCAGGCCGGTCTCTTCGGTAAGCTGTTGGCAGGCAGCGTCGATTTCGCTTCCCCGTAAGCCTTCGTGGTTGAGGGTTACGGCCAATACCTCGCGCCCGCTCACTACTTTGATGGCGTTGATCTGCTCGGGGAGCGGGTGCAGCCGGTAGCCGGCAAACCCATCGTACTCTTTGCGCGTGGGGGCGTGCTGGAGGATGACGTAATCGGGCCGGCCGGCGGCCAGGATCTCGAAGCCACCGGGGTAGGCGGGGTTCATCAGGCTGCCCTGCCCTTCGATTACCACGGCGTCCGGCTTTTCGTTGCGGTAGGCGCTGACTACGGCGTGTTCGATCTCCCCCGCCACGAAGTCATTGATGCAGCTATCCATGATCATGCTGTACTTCGCCCCCTGCATCCAGCCGGTTTGGCCGGTGCCGATCATCTGCGCTCCGTAGCCGGCCGCCTCGAGGGCGTGAACCAACAGCCAGGCGGTGGTTCGTTTGCCGATGGCGGAGTCCGTCCCCAAAACGGCCAGCTTCAGGCAATCGACCTCTTCAATAGCTCCCGAGAAGAAGTGCAGGGTATCTCTATCCGGCGTCTTACGGACGTCTCGAATGCGTAGTCCCTTTGCTTTTGCCTTGTCCGCTAGCGCAACATCATTAGAAAGGAAGTCATGTAAGCCGGAATCGAGGTGCAGACCGGAGTCCAGGGCTTCGGAAAGGGTTTGCCGGGCGCTATCGGGTAATCTGCCGCCATCCGGTGCGAGGCCAATGACGAGGTGGGTGCAGCCCTCCGTCTCACCCAGGGCATCCTGTAGGGTAGCGTATACTTTGATGCCATTCGGCTTCCCGTCCAATACTTCTCCGGTGTCCCTGCCTGCGTAGTTGGAATCGATTACACCCAGGACGGTATAGCGGCGGGTAAATCGAACGAGGCCGTGCGCCGTCTTTCCGTTAGGGGTATTGAAGGCGCCCTGGCAGTATACGAGGGCATTACCGTCTAGTGGCTTGGGGGGTGTCTGCATATCGCATAATACTCCGTTTCGGGTGCTTATGTTCCTTGCCGGTTTTCCGTCGCAACTAATCTTTTGCGGTAGGCGGTTTACCTAATCCCGACCGTCGCCCTGTCCGGTAGTATAACGGCTAACACACCAGGTTTTGGTCCTGGTAATGAAGGTTCGATTCCTTCCCGGACATCTCCAGCAACTCAAAACGGATACTTGGTTTGGTTTAGATAGGGTGCCTTATCCGTCCGGCGGGTAGGGTGCCCTTTTTTCGTGGGTGCGCCAACGCAGGGGGTATTGACTGACGTCTGACGGGGCAACCAACCCCCCCTTAACCAATGAAATATCTATTCACGTTCTGCCTACTCTGCACTTTTGTCGTCGCCCAAGCCCAGGTATCCATCGGTGTGCTGGCCGGCTACAACCGTTCTCAGGAGCAATACGACGTAGAGGTGCCGGACGACGCCGTGTTACACATCCCCAGCTACCACGTCAGTGCCCTGATGACGGTGCCGCTGGGCAAGCGCTTCGGCGTGGCGGCCGAAGCCGGCTTCATTCAGCGCGGCGCGGCCTGTAGGCCGGGGTTCGTTGGCTTCGACCAGGATAGCGAGCTGCGGCTGCATTACGGCCAGGCAAACGTCAACGTTACCTTCGACGCCCTCCGGTGGCGGCGCCTAACGCTGAGTACTTACGCTGGCCTTGGCGGCTCCTACCTGTTTTCCGGGAACACTACAATAGATGACTTGTGGAGCGATACGCGCATCCGTCGTGCATTAGAAATTGGCGACCGCTGGCGGCGATTCGACGTGGGCGCCAACGCTGGTGCTTTGGTTAGCTTTCGCGCTGGGTGCGGCAATTTGCTTGCCCGGGTGGGTGCTTACCGGGGGTTCCGCCACGTCGATAGCGAAAACTTCTCGTTGAGCCGGGATCTGTTGTTGTCCGTCGGCTACGCCCAGTCGTTCTAGCCGCGCGTCCTACGGTGATAGCGCCAGGCGGCCACGCCACCAACCAGGGAGAACACACTGACCAGCCCAAAAACCCATTGGTGGCCGGTGATGCCGGGGTAACCATCCAGGAAGTACCCCATCAACGGGCCGGCGAAAATATCGGGCGTATACCCCACGATCGAGATCAGGCCGACGGCCGTCCCCGTCAGCGCGAGAGGGATCTGACCCGCTTCCATTACGGCAAAGTAGAGTGCCCGCGCGGCGTAAACGCCCACCCCGATCGTGAGGGTAGACAGGAGGAATAAAGCCGGCAAGGTCACGAGGCCGCCGGCGAACAGTAACCCCCCGAGGCCGGCAACGACGAAGCTGCCGGTAAGCCAGCTACTGGGCAGCGTCCGATCCGCCAACACGCCGACGGTTACGCCGGCTACGGGGCGGAGGAAGAGCAGCCAGGTACCGACACGGGCGGAGGCTACCTGATCGTAGCCGAGCACGTCCTTAGCGTAGAGGGATATGACATCCGTCACTTTGTACCCCACGTAAGCGCACAAAATGATCACCATCAACAAGCGTACCGCCGGTAAGGCCAGCACTTCCCTGATCCGGGCGATCGAGATGCGTTTGCGAACCACGGCTTCGGCATCGTCCACTGCCGTGCGTAGAAGGAAGAATACCAGTAAGCCCACCAAGCCCACCAAGCCGCTACACGCCAGCAGTACTACCCGAAAAGCCTGACGGTCGGATGCTAGGGGGGTAAGCGCGGGGCCTGCTCCTTCCGTCCCCGACATTGCACCTGCGGCCTCGCCCAGATCACCGAATGCAGCGGCAAAAATGGCAACCCCTAAAGCTCCGAACAAGGCACCGACGAGCCCTCGCCCGCCGTCCAGAAAGCCGAAAGCTTTACCCTGGTTGCCGGCACCGCCCCAGATGCGGGTGGCCTTGATCATGGGTGCCCAAAACAGAAAGATCGTCGTGAAACCCCAGTAGCCGTACAGGATGCGTAGCGTCAGATAATCCGGATAAGTCGCTAATAACAAACCACCCAATGCGGTCGAGATCAAGCCTGCCGCCATGAGCTTGCGCGGCGGGAAACGATCCGCCACCGGGCCACCGAGCAGGTACGCCGCCACGGCAACTATCCCGTAGGCGGAAAAGCAAACACCCAGCTGGGTATTATCCAGCGCGAAAGTCGTCAGCACCGTCGGGCGAAACACCCGCGGTATCACGAAGGGGAGGATGAAAACCGACTCACCCGCCAGGATGAGTAGGGGAAGGTAAAACCAGGAAGGCTTGGAGGAGTTGGTTTCGATCAGAATTCGTACTTCGTGCGCAGGCCGCCGAACTCTTCGGCTTCCCGTACGGTCGCCAGGTCCGGGTCGGTGGTCAGGTCAACCAGTGGCTCTCCCGCATCGTCGGTCGCCTTGAGGATACCGGCTTTCAGCGAATATTCGAGCCAGCGAAGCGAGAGCTTCGGGTTGCCATCGATGCTGTAGATACTGGCCAGCTTGTAGGCCGTCTGCGCTACCTCAAGCGGGTCGACGTCTTTCGGGATGATCTTGAAAGCACTGGCGAAACGCTTCAGCGCCACGTCGTATTTACCGAAGCTGTAGTAAACGTGGCCGGCATCGACGAGAAACTGAAAATCCTCCGCGCTTTTGCGATCGCCACCGGCGA
>OY764678.1:0-3464 GCA_963668285.1 uncultured Lewinella sp.
ATCCGCTACAACACTGACGACGACCGGGCCAAAGCCGCCGCCGAAGCCTTCGCCCCGCCCCTGATCATGGGTAAACGGGCGCCGGCCAAATCACTCCGCCGCTCCGCCCACAAGCTGCACGACGTGCCCGTGCTAACCTACGAGGGCGGCGAGAATCTTCGCTACGACGCGCTAAGCATCAACGTGGGTCTAGCCGGCATCAACCGCCTGTTGCAAACCAAAGAAATGCTGGCGGACTCGCCGCAGGAGAAGCCCGCCCCGCCCGTCCGCGTCGGCAACAGCCTCTGGATACGCGCCGGCCGCGCCGGCCTGTTCCAGTGGACGAAGCGAAGCGGCTTCCGCGTCCGCAAAGGCGAGCCCATCGGTTTCATCTCCGACCCACAAGGTAAGCGCCCCACCAAACGGATCTTAAGCCCGCGGGATGGGTTTATGGTGGGGCATACTAATGCGGCGGTGGTTAGTCAGGGGGATGCGCTATTTCATTTGGCGGAGGTGGTTTAGGTGGGGGGGTATTTAGGAGCGCTGGGTTAGAGTATTGCGTAAGATTTTGGGCGTTGGTCTTGGGGTAGATTGATTTTAAAGGGGTCGAATTCGACCCTTTTAAAAATCTGCTGGGTGTTTACTCGTGCTTCTGGTTTAGCGGCAGTGATTGTTTAATAATGGTTTCCTGAAGTTGCTGGTACTGTGTTGCTTCGCTGGGGTAACTTTTGATGGGTGGTGGGGGCTATGGTTTTGGGATTTTTGCTGTTGTGTGTTAATTGTGTGGTGGCGAGTCTTTTATATTGAGGTGTTATTAATCTTGCCTGGAACTTATCTTATGTTAAGTAGAGGCTAATACAACTACCCTTCCCAGACAGAAATATCCCGACCAACGCAATTCATTATTGAAGCCCTCTACCCAAATCTCACCCGTAAACATTTCACAATTCCTAAGCGTTGTTCTGCCAGTGCGATTACTAACCCAAATCTTTTCGCTATACATTCTCCTCCTGGCCTTCGTCCCCTGCCAGGATAACCCATCGCTGATCCCCAACGAGGCCCCCGCCTCCGTACACGCCGAACAGCCAGAGCATGATCACCAGGATTCCGATCACGAAGACCACTGTACCCCCTTTTGCGTTTGCGCTTGTTGTGGTGCCGTACTCGATTCTCCTCCGGCACTGCTTACTTTAGAAGAAGCCCAACCGCTGCCCCCGAAGGGCAACACCCAACCCAAAGCCACCAAAAACTGGAACCCCGGCATTTTTGCCGACAGTAGCTGGCAACCCCCCAGATTCGCTTAAACCATTTTCACGGGATAAGTCTATCCCGTTCTCACCCATGGTTTAACCGATGGGCCACCCTCCTATGTGCTACCGCTAACCGGTGGCAGCCGACTCACGTGACAACGTGATGGAGTGGCCCTGCCCAACCCCCTTTCATGTTTGACAAGATTATCGCTTATTCCGTCCGGAATAAGCTGGTGGTCGGTTTGTTCGTCCTGGCGCTCATCGCCTGGGGCCTATTCTCCCTACGCCAAATACCCATTGATGCCGTACCCGACATCACCAATAATCAGGTACAAGTAATCACCTCCTCCCCCACCCTGGCTACCCAGGAGGTAGAGCAATTCATTACTACCCCGGTCGAGCTCGCCCTGCAAAACTTGCAGGACCTCGTCGAGATCCGGTCCATTTCCCGCTTCGGGCTTTCCGTTGTCACCGTCGTGTTCGAGGAAAGCACTGACATCTACCTCGCGCGCCAACTCGTTAGCGAACACTTGGGAGCAGCCGAGGAAAACATTCCCGAAGGCCTTGGCACCCCTGAAATGTCGCCCATCTCCACCGGCCTTGGAGAAATATACCAGTACGTCGTACGTCCTAAACCGGGCTACGAAGTCCAGTACTCACCGACGGAGCTACGCACCATCCAGGATTGGATCGTCAGCCGTCAACTTTCCGGCATCGAAGGCGTGGTGGAGGTCAACACCATGGGGGGCTTCCTCAAACAGTATGAGGTAGCCGTCGATCCGGAACTCCTCAAATCCGTCGGTATCACCATCAATCAGGTATTCACCGCGCTCGAGAACAGTAACGAAAATACCGGCGGGGCCTACATCGAGAAAAATCCCCGTACCTACTACATCCGCACCAATGGCATCGTCTCCGACCTGGCCGATATCCGCAAGATCGTCGTTGACGTTCGCGCCGGTCGCCCCATCCTGGTCGAAGACGTTGCCACCGTCCAATTTGGGCGTGCCCCCCGTTACGGTGCTTTAGTCCGTAACGGCGAGGAAGCCGTCGGCGGCCGCGTCATGATGCTCAAAGGAGCTAACTCCGCCGCCGTCACCGAACGGGTCAAAGACCGGGTTATCCAAATCCAAAAGTCCCTCCCCGAAGGCGTTGTCATCGAGCCCTACCTCGTTCGTGATAAACTCGTTTCCACCGCCATCGGTACCGTCCAAACGAACCTGATCGAAGGCGGCCTGATCGTCGTATTCATCCTCATCCTCCTACTCGGCAACTGGCGCGCCGGTCTGATCGTCGCCTCCGTCATCCCCCTGGCCATGCTATTCGCCATCAGTATGATGAATGTGCTAGGCATCTCCGCCAACCTCATGAGCCTCGGAGCCATCGACTTCGGCCTCATCGTAGACGGCGCGGTCATCATCGTCGAATCTATCGTCCACCGGCTACAGGTTGGCTTTGCGGGGCAAAGGCTCACTCAATCCCAGATGGACGACGAGGTAACCAGTAGTTCCATCAAGATCCGCAGCTCCGCCGCCTTCGGCGAAATCATCATCCTGATGGTCTACATTCCCATCCTCGCCCTGGTCGGCATCGAGGGCAAGATGTTCCGCCCCATGGCCCAAACCGTTATGCTGGCCATCGCCGGCGCGCTCATCTTATCCCTCACCTACGTACCCGCCATGTCGGCGCTTTTCCTCAACAAAAAGATCACCGACAAACGCACCATTGCCGATCGCATCATTGGCTTCTTCCAGCGGCTCTACACCCCCGTACTCCGCGCGGCCCTACGTTTCAAAGCGGCTTTCGTAGTCGCTACCGTTGCCCTCTTTGCCATCGCCCTCCTCGTGTTCTCCCGCATGGGCGGCGAGTTCATCCCCACCCTGGAGGAAGGCGACCTGGCCATGCAACAGATCATGCCACCGGGAACTTCCCTCAGCCAGAGTATCGAAATGACCAAAAAGGTGCAGGATAAGCTACTCACCGATTTCCCCGAGATGCTCGAAGTAGTCACCAACATCGGCGCCGCCGAAATCCCCACCGACCCCATGCCCGTAGAGATCGGTGACTACACCATCGTCATGAAACCAAAGGACGAATGGACCACCGCCGATAACCGTCAGGGCATGTTCGCGGCCATCGAGGAATCCCTCGAAGTGTTCCCCGGTCTCGGCCTCGAATTCTCCCAGCCCATTCAACTCCGTTTCAACGAGCTCATGACCGGCGCCAAGGCCGATA
>OY764679.1:0-5338 GCA_963668285.1 uncultured Lewinella sp.
TAATTGGCTGTCGTTAGCGATAGCTCCCCGGTCCAATCCTTTTTTCTTACTCGCCAGCGCTTTGATAACGGCGACGTGGCGATCCGGATGCGCGAAGAGGGAAGTAAACAAACGGTCAAACTCACCTTTTAGGTAACCGTTGGGCTCAAAACAAAGCTGTTGTATGTTTTGAATGGCTGAAAGGCCGGGCCGTAGTCGGTCCAGGTACATAGGCACACCGCCGATGGTCAAATGGATCTGTAAAATCTGGTACCGGCTAAGGCGAATACTTCGGGAAACGCAAAAGGCTTCCGTTTCCGCTAGGGTGAAGGGCTGTAAACCGATGATTCGCGTAACCCGATTATGCAAACCACCCCGGTCATTGATCACCTTATTGATCATCCACGACGCAGCCGAGCCGCAAATAACGACGAGTATGTTTTGGCGCGATGCCCAGGTATTCCAGAACCACCCAAGCGCCGAAATGAAGCCCGAGCGTGGGGAACTCAACCAGGGAAGCTCATCCAGAAATACGACGACCTTGTCGTTTCTTCCAGACTGTTCGATGGCTTCCGATAATTTATAAAACGCGTCTAACCATTCGCTGAGCGGATCACCTAATGCGTAGTTCGGAAAGTAGCGGCTCATCGCCAATTCGAAGTTGCGGAGCTGCTCCGCTTTGCCTCCATTCTGCAGGCCCGTAAGTTCGAAGATGATGCGGCTCTCGTAAATTTTGCGAACTAGAAAGGTTTTGCCAATTCGTCTGCGTCCGACGACAGCTACCATCTCAGGTGCGGGGGAAGCAACCGCTTCATTAAGTTCCTGGGCTTGCTGCGCCCGCCCGATCAGCTCTACCATATAGGACCCGGAGGACATTTAGACGTTTATTGGTGTTATAAACGTCTAAATGTACGCCTTTGCAAGTAGATTTAGACGTTTATCGGTAGTCAAATCGACTGAATCCGGTCATTTCGATATAGATCGAGGGGTTTATGAATGTTGCGGGGTGGGATTAGCCTATGCGCAGAGGCCGTCACTCTATCAACTTCGTAAAGGCTAAAGAGGTCAGTTTCCAAGATCCGGGCTTTTTCGTATACACCTTCGTAACCATAAATGAGTTCGTCACTTCATGGCCGTTTACACCTCCCCGGCGTGGTGGCGATTAGGGGCCGGATCACCGCCCGGGTAGAGCGGGTGGTGTTGAGCCGAAAGTGAGGCCATCACAAATAGATGGAATACGAGGATCAGGTAGCGCATGGCGAAAGATAGTATATCCGGGCGTTCGGGTCACCAGGTAGTCAATCGCGGGAAGTGGAGCAGCCGGGGATGAATTGGTTGACCGTAAACTAGTCGCTCGGCTACCCATCTGGCACTCCGCACCGCCCCGTCCATATACCCGGGGAACTGCTCCGCGGTCTCCGAACCGGCTACGTAGAACCGGCCACCCATATAGGCCTCACGAAATATTGAGTGGCCGTTGTTTTGGTGGGGGAGGACGTGGGCGTCGTAAGGGGTGAAAGTATGTTCTTCTTGCCGCCAGACTCCTTCCTCGTAGGCCGTGTAGCCATCCACAATCGGGCCGTAGTATTTCCGTAGTTGGTTTAGCACCAGCTCCCGGCGCTCTACTTGTTGCAAGGAGAAGTAGTTACCGTTCATGAAGCCTTTCAGGCCGAAGCCGGTCCCCTGAGCATCGGTATGGTCGTACATCTCCGTGACGGGGCCGACGTTGGAGAAGATCGTGCCGCCCGGCTTACCAACCTGCCGCCAGAAGGGTTCGGCGTAGCGGAGGCCGACTTTGATCGATTCGCCCATCCAGGTTTGCGTGCTCCGGGCTACCTCTAACAGTTCATCGGGTAGGGGGGGGACGAAGTCAATCGACCGGGCCAATAAGTTAGGGGGTAGGGTAGAGACGACCGTATCGGTAATGTGAGCCCCCTGATTACTTACCACCTTAAGGCCATTACCGACTGTTGTTATTTCGCAAACGGCAGCCCCGAACTTAATAATATCCTTTGGTAGTTTATCGACGAGCGCTTCGATGAGGGTGTCGCTCCCCCCGGCGATCCGGTAGCTGGGTTGGTCGTTGGGAGGCAGCGCAATCACCTGCGGGGGGCTCGTCGAGATGGATTCGTAGATGGCCCGCCCGCCGGTGCGCTGCTCGAAGGTGCCGATGCCCAAATGATCGAGTAACCCCACCAATGCCGTATGCTTCTTTCCGAGCCAGGTGGCGCCTAACTCAAGTGGGGTGCCCCGGTCATCGCGCGCAGTTCGGATACGGCCGCCGGGGCGGTAGCGCGCTTCGAGTACAAGTACGGGGTGCTTCCGCCGGTGTAAAAAGTAAGCTAGGCACAAGCCGGTAAGGCCGGCGCCGATGATGATCGTTCTGGAAGGCATGCCGTACGAACGCCTGACGCCCTGATTTGTAGTTGAATAACCACAATCTTGCGCTTTCTAACTAGCCTTTTTCCCTCTTCCGGCGTTAAAAAGCCTGCTAAGTAAGTAGGCCCCCCAAACCCCACTTACCGCAAAGCCACCACTTCGCCTACGTTTTTCGCCTTGTAAGAGAAAAAATGACGTGGTTATAAATGCACAATTCCGAAGTTGTTCAACTATAGACGAGTATGCCGGTGCAGTATTTCTGCATAAGACGGAGTACTTTACCCGCATATACCCACCATGAACATCCTCATCGCACCGGATAAATTCAAAGGCTCCCTCACCGCCGGGGAGGTTTGCGAAGCCATCGCCGCCGGCCTGCGGGCAGGCCGCCCGGGCGCTACCATCCGGCTCGCCCCTCTGGCCGACGGGGGGGATGGGACGCTTGCTATTCTCCATAAATATTTGCACCTGCGGCCTCGCAAAATAAACAGCCGCGATCCGCTCGGTCGTCCCTTAGCAGTCGCCTACCTCGAAAATGAGGATTCCGCCTTTATCGAAGTCGCCGCCGCGAGTGGGGTCGTCCTGCTGCAGCCAGAAGAACGTAATCCGCTAACCACCAGCACGTACGGTACCGGCTTGCAACTACGTGACGCGCTCGAAAGGGGCAAGCGGAAATTGTTTTTATTACTTGGTGGCAGCGCGACGAACGACCTGGGATTGGGTATTGCCGAAGCGCTCGGCTTCGAATTCTACGATAATCATTCAAAATTAGTCCGCCCCGGCGGTGGAAATTTATCGCTAATTAAAAGTATTAGATCTCCCGTGCTCAACTTGTGGGAGAACGCGGAAACCACTTTGCTGTGCGACGTCGATAATCCGCTTTACGGGCCGAACGGTGCCGCGCGCGTGTATGCTGCACAGAAAGGCGCTACGCCGCCGGTAATCGAAGAGTTGGATCGGGGGGCGCGGCACGTAGCCCAGGTATTGAAGAAATACACGGGCGTAAGCGTGCATGGCATAGCCGGTGGGGGTGCCGCGGGTGGTATCGGGTCGGGCCTTACCGCGCTGGTCGGTGCAAAGTTAACGGGCGGTTTCGAAGCCATCAGCCGCTTAACCGGCCTGGAAGCGAGTATTGAATGGGCCGATCTGGTCATCAGTGGAGAGGGGCAGATCGACGCGCAGTCCCTCCGGGGGAAAGTGGTTGGCGGGGTACTCGACCTTTGTAGGAAATATCAAAAAAACTGCTGCCTATTCGCCGGTCGGTCGACCTTGGAGCGACAGCTTTTCATCGGTAAAAAGGCAGTACCCATCCGCACGATAATGGGGGTGGCCCCGGACGAGGAAGCGGCCATCACTCATGCGAGCGATTACCTGACGGAAATGGCCCGAGAAAGCATTCTTGCCTAGCCTAGCCCGGAATAGCTATTCTATAGTCTAACAACCCAGGACTTGTGATTTTTGGCTTGCTCTTTTCCCCTCTCACTTCCCGAAAAAGCCTCGCCGTAGCTCAGGCTATGCCTACGTTTTTTCAGTTCGTGAGAGGAAAAAATATCATCGCCAAAATTTCACAATCCCTAGGATGTTAGACTATGTTAATCTACGGGTGGTGTAGCGCTATTTTTTTTGAAATCGCCGGCTGGTAGAAAACGCACCGCCGCTAACGGAAAGAACGTAGGTGCCGGCGGGAAGGCCGCTTACGTCGAGGGTGCCTCCGTCGTTGAGCGGCTGCTCGCTGACGGTTGCGCCGAGCTGATTGATGATGCGGGCGGTGTAGGTCGAATTGTTTTCGCGCTCGCCTAAGCGCACGTGCAGCGTGGACCCGGTCGGGTTGGGGAAGAGGCTGAGTTCAGCACCGGCGCCGGTGGCTACGGTGACCATCGGGCTGTAGGTAGACGCACCGTCGTAATCCATTTGCTTAAGGCGGTAGTAGTTCGCGCCGGCTAATGGAGTAGCGTCGGTGAAGCGATAATCGCCGAACGTACTACCGTGGGCCTGCACGAAGTCGAGTACGCCCCAACTGTGGCCGTCGGGGCTGCGTTGCACCTCGAAGCCTTCGTTATTGATCTCATCTTGCGTAGCCCAGTCTAACTCGACGACTTTGCCCCGATAATGGCCGTTAAAAGCGGTGAGGGTGACGGGGGTGGCGGGGTCGGCCGGTAGGGTAATGGTGGTGGATGCACTCGTTCCGGTAAAAACATTACTTACGGTGATGGTGCGAACGGATTCTTCGGGAGGGCCCGGATCCGCGGCCGTGGCTACTATTTGTACACCATTTTTTAGTTCTGGCGGGATGGACACAGTTCCCGAAGCGCTATTTACGCTACCGATCGTTTGCCCGTCGCTACCGATAAAGTCAAGCGTTAGTTGCGCGTCGTCATTATCGGAAATGGCAACGACTAAAAAATTACTTTCACTGATGTCGGCGCAGATGGAGGTCGTGTCGCCGGCGGCTAGTGTGCCGGTGAGGTTGCTCAGCGCATCAGCCATCAATAGGTTGTCTAGACTACCGATCGTTTCGCAGCCGTTAGCTCCGATGACCGAGTTGCCAGCGGAAAAATCACTAGAGATTCGCTGCAGCATCCCGCCGTCGTTCAGGGACGAGCCGATGAGCGTGAGTTCGCCACCGTCCACGTCGTTGGAAGTGACGACTAACTGTAGCCCCACTCGATCATCGAGCGCCGATAGATCGAGCGTGCCGTCACCCGTAAGGGTCAGTGGAGGCACCAGGGGGGCACCATCTTCGTCCCTTACCTCTATGGTAGCGATACCGGTGCTATTGCCGGTCAGCTCGAATGCACTCATGTCATCGTTTATATCCAGGCAAAACGTCAGCTCTCCGTTAGGGGGCACGGTTTGGTTTTTGATGCTGCCCGCAACGGCCGCCGCGGTCTGCGCCGTGCCGTCTGATGGGCACTGATTAAAATTGATGGGCTCGGTAGTAAACGTTGCCGGAAGGGTTGCTAACGTGTTGCAGGGGTCG
>OY764680.1:0-4862 GCA_963668285.1 uncultured Lewinella sp.
AGTGACGGCACGGGAGTAGTCAGTCTGACCGATCTTTCCCCGGGTGATTATGTCCTTCAGTACATCGACGCGAACGGATGCGGGCCGGTAGAGGTCACCTTTACGATTACCGCATTTTGTGACGTAATACCCTTTAGCCTGGTCACGTACGCAACCCTCCCCCCGGAGACGGTCGTGTCCGATTCCGGCTTCATTACCGTAGAATATTCCGGAGGGGTCCTGCCGATCACCACTCAGCTACGGTCTCAGGTACCGTTGTTCCCGCTATTCGTTGCGGCGAGCGAGAATGACGGACTCTTTGACACCCTTACGGCGCCGACCGACAGAACCCTTCTTATAGTTCAGGGGATCGACGCACGCGGTTGCCCACCCGATAGCCGGCCGGATTTCCCGCTTCCCCCGATCCCGGCGTACTGTGACGTGAACCCGGACGTCGACACGGACGAAGATGGCGTTGCCGACTGTGATGAAACGCCGGTCGAAGAATTCGACAACGCCTGTAACCCCGACACCACCACCATCGAACTAAGCGCTACCACGCCGATCGGCCCCGCCTCCGGCCCGACCGCGGCGGATGGTGCCATTACCGTCGACGTGGCCGGCGGCGCGGATGCGTCCGCGGGTGACTACACCATCACGCTCATCGCCGCCGACGGTACGGAAACAGACTTTACGGAGCCGGTCGGCGGAGACGGCGTTGCGGTCGAGGCAAGCCTAACGGGTATCGCCGAAGGCATCTACGACTTGAGGGTTACCGACCCGTCGGGCCAGTGCATCGACACGCTGCAAGCAGTTGCGGTAGACAACGATTGCCCGGAGATTCTTTTCGACCTAACGGTTACCGATCCGACGCTACTCGACGAACCGGATGCCTCGGTCGCGATCGCCTTCACCGCGGGTTTACCCGAGTATACCTTTAGCTATACCGGGCAAAGCACCGCGGCGGGCCTCACCACCGCCGCCGGTACCGCCACCGTTGCGGACCTGGCCGCGGGCACCTACACCTTCACCGCTACGGACGCCAACGACTGCCCCGTTACCGACACTACTTTCACCATCGAAGCCGGGCCACTGTTTATGGCGGACACCAGTTCGACGGCACCGCCCACCGTACCGAACGGAACGGACGGCTCGATAGCTATCACGCTGAGTAACGGCCGCGGCCCCTATGACGTCACTTACACCGATCCGGATGGCGCGGAGGTAACCCTGACCGGACTAACGGCCGATATAAACGGCAACATCGTAATCAGTGACCTCGCCGCGGGTGATTACACCATGATCACCGTTACCGACCAGGGCTCGTCCGTACAAACCGACGATGTGGCCGACGTTACCCTCGTCGCGCCTGCCTGCCCGGAGATTTCCGTGACGGCCGATACGACGGCCGAAATGAGCCTCGGTGGGCTGAACGGCGCGGTTGCTTTGACGTTCGCCGGCGGTACGGCAGAATATATTTTTACTATTACTCCTGATGGCGAGGCCGCAGGTGCAGAGCAGACGACCACGGGTAGCATGGCTTCGGTGACCGACCTGGCACCGGGGGACTACTCGGTAGACGGGGCGGATGCCAATAGCTGTCCGTTCAGCGCCACCTTCACCATCAGCGATTTCTGTACGGGCAACCCCTTGCTCGTGACCGACGCGGACGGCGACGGACTGACCGACTGCGAAGAGTCTACCGGCATCGATAACCCCAACACCCCGGTTGACCCCATGGGAGGTACGACCGACCCGGAAAACGGCGACTCCGATATGGACGGCGTACCCGACGGGCTGGAACTCACCGAAGGCACCGACCCGAACGACCCGGCCGACTTTCAGGACACCGACGGCGACGGCACTCCCGACCTCAACGATGACGACATCGATAACGATGGCGTAGTCAACGACGACGAAACCGGCGGCAACCCCTACGCCGACGAAGACATGGACGGCGTGCCCGCCTACCTCGACGACGATGACGACGACCCAGCGACGGGCGATGAAAACGGCACGGCCGAAGCACCCTTCGACCCCGACGGCGACGGCACCCCCAACGGGCAGGACCCGAACTCCGATACCGATATGGACGGCGTCCCCGACGGCGTAGAAACCGCCCAGGGTTCCGATCCTCAGGATCCCGCGGACTTCATGGATATGGACCTGGACGGTACCCCCGACTTCCTCGACGACGACGCCGATAACGACGGCATCAGTAACGCGGACGAAAGCGGTGGTATGGACCCCTTTGCCGACGTGGACGGCGACGGCGTACCCGCCTACCTGGACGATGACGACGACGACCCGCTGGTCGGGAATGAAGACGGCGCGCCACAGTCCGAATTCGACCCGGACGGCAACGGCATCCCCGACTTTCAGGATCCGAACTCCGATACGGACATGGACGGCGTCCCCAACGCAGCCGAAGTCGCCGAGGGCACCGACCCGAACGATCCGGATGACTTCCAGGATACGGACGGCGACGGCACCCCCGACTTCCTCGACGACGACATCGATAATGACGGCGTAGCCAACGAAGACGAGATCGGTGGCGACCCCTACGCCGACGTAGATATGGACGGCGTGCCCGCTTATCTGGATGACGACGACGACGACCCGGCAGTCGGCGACGATAACGGTACGGTGGAAGCCCCCTTCGACCCCGACGGCGACGGCACCCCCAACGGCCAGGACCCCAACTCCGATACTGATATGGACGGCGTCCCCGACGGCGTAGAAACCGCCCAGGGTTCCGACCCTCAGGACCCCGCCGACTTCATGGATATGGACCAGGACGGCACCCCCGACTTCCTCGATGAGGACGCCGATAACGATGGCATCTCCAACTCGGACGAAAGCGGCGGTATGGATCCGTTTGCCGACCTGGACGGCGATGGCGTCCCCGCCTACCTGGACGACGACGACAACGATCCCGTAGTCGGTAATGAGGACGGCACGCCTCAATCCGAATTCGACCCGGACGGCAACGGCACCCCCGACTTTCAGGATCCGAACTCCGATACGGATATGGACGGCGTCCCCAACGCGGTTGAAATCGCCGAAGGCACCGACCCGAACGACTCGGCTGACTTTCTCGACACGGATACTGACGGCACGCCGGATTTTCTGGATGACGACATCGACAACGACGGCGTACCGAACGACGACGAATTCGGCGGCGACCCTTACGTGGATACGGACATGGACGGCGTGCCCGCCTACCTGGACGACGACGATAACGACCCGGCGGTCGGTAATGACGATATGACCGTCCAGGCCGAATTCGACGCCGACGGAAACGGTGAACCCGACTTTAGGGATCCGCTGAGCGACACCGACGGCGACGGTGTGTCGGACGCCACGGAAAATGCCGAAGGCAGCGACCCCGGTGACTCTGCGAGCTTCCTCGATACCGACGGTGACGGCACCCCCGATAGCCTGGACGATGACGCAGATGGCGACGGCGTGTCTAACGTGGACGAGGAAGCCGGACTGGACCCCTACGTGGACGCGGACGGGGATGGCGTCCCCGCCTACCTCGATGACGACGAGGCCGATCCATCCGTAGGCGACGATGATATGCAGTTCAACCCGGAGTTCGACACCGACGGCGACGGCACCCCGGACTTTCAGGAGAACATCAACGACACCGATGGTGACGGCGTCCCCAATCTGATAGAAACTCTCGAGGGAACCGACCCTAACGACGCGGGCTCCTTCCTCGACACGGATATGGACGGCACCCCCGACCTGCTGGACTCCGATGTAGACGATGACGGCGTATCCAACGCCGACGAATCGGGCGGAAGCGCTCCTTACGCGGATGCCGACGCTGATGGCATACCCGCCTACCTCGACGATGACGACGACGATGCTACCGTAGGAGATGTAGACGGCGCCCCTCAAACCGCCTTTGACGTAGATGGCAACGGCACCCCGGACTTCCAGGAGAACTCAAACGATACCGACGGCGACGGCGTACCGAACGTCCTGGAATCCTCCGAAGGCAGCGATCCTAATGACGCGGCTGATTTTCCCGACGCAGACGGTGATGGTATTGCGAATAGCCTGGACGACGATTCTGATAACGACGGCATCGCCGACGTCGACGAACCGGGCGGTGACCCCTACGCGGATGGCGACGGCGACGGCGTTCCGGCCTATCTGGATGACGATGATGCCGACCCCACGATCGGCGACGCTGACGGTACGGTCACACCGGCTTTCGATTCCGAAGGGAATGGCACGGCCGATTTCCTCGATCCGAACTCCGATACGGACATGGACGGCGTCCCCGATCGGGTAGAAACCTCCGAAGGCACCGACCCGAACGACCCGGCTGACTTCCAGGACACTGACAGCGACGGCACACCCGACTTTCTCGACGACGACATCGACAACGATGGCGTAACCAACGGAGACGAGATTGGCGGCAACCCCTACGCCGACGAAGACATGGACGGCGTGCCCGCCTACCTCGACGACGATGACGACGACCCAACGACGGGCGATGAAAACGGCACGGCCGAAGCACCCTTCGACCCCGACGGCGACGGCACCCCCAACGGGCAGGACCCGAACTCCGATACCGATATGGACGGCGTCCCCGACGGTGTAGAAACCGCCCAGGGTTCCGATCCTCAGGATCCCGCGGACTTCATGGATATGGACCTGGACGGTACCCCCTGACTTCCTCGACGACGACGCCGATAACGACGGCATCAGCAACGCGGACGAAAGTGGTGGTATGGACCCCTTCGCCGACGTGGACGGCGACGGCGTGCCCGCCTACCTGGACGATGACGACAACGATCCCGTAGTCGGTAACAACGACGGCGCAGCCCAACCCGAATTCGACTTAGACGGCAACGGCACCCCGG
>OY764681.1:0-10145 GCA_963668285.1 uncultured Lewinella sp.
TACATCTACATTATGAATACAGGAAAGATAAATCGTGATTTCGATGCAGAAATTTTGATGATTGATAAATTGATGCATGTGCCTTGGATAGGTGAAAAGTATCATAAATCGGAAAAAAGTATATACGTTGTAGGGGAAAGTCACTATAAATGGTCAAATACACCCGAGGTTGAAGAAGAAATCAATAATCCTAACTTTACAAGAAATGTTGTATACAACCAAGGTTTATTCCATTTATCAAATTGGAATCAGTCTGGCAAAGTTGGAAAATTGTTCAGAAACGTAGAAAGATCTATTTACTTGAAGAAAAGCGTGACGGATATTGAGCGAGAAAAACTATGGCAATCAGTAGCTTTTTCTAATTTAGTAAACTATTCGTTACCCTCTAGGCATGAACGCCCATCATACGAAGATTACTATCAAGGATGGAAAAATCACCGTTCACTTTATAAAATTTTACAACCTGATATCGTAGTGGTATTAGGTTTAGAGAGAAAAAAATTGGATACATTCACTACTGTGTTTGAGGAAAATATTCTTTCCTCTATACAATCATATAGTAGTATTGGGAAATCTACACCCAAGGTCTTCCGAGTTCAATTGGAATTGGACAGTCCGACTAAATTTGTATTTATTAGGCATCCAAGTAGTTTCTATTCTTGGAAATTGTGGGGAGAATTTTTGAATGATCATTTATTATAAAATTTGCCCAACGACACGCCAAGGGCAATAGACTAAGTCTGGAAATTATAAATGAGTGTTATTATTATCATGCGGCCCAACATTATGCTAGCGGCCATGTCGGCTAAGCCGCCACGTCGCCAGCATAAGCGTTGGGCGCAAGGGATTGAATAGGTGCTTCGAGAAATGAATTGTCCGTTAAAAATCGCAGCGCATATCTCGTCATCACTGCAAATGCTGAAGCATCTGCAGTGATCGATCGAGCTAGCGCAACTTCAAATAGATTGCATCAATCTTTAAGTTGGGCGCAACGTGATAAATATTCGCTTCGAGAGATAGGTTTTCCGTTGAAAGTCGTAGCGCATATCTCGTCATCACTGCAAATGCGACTGGCGCCGCAACCGCAGCGATCGTTCGAGCTAGCGCAACGGAGGTAGTTATTTTAATCTATAAATGACTGGCGGGAAGTAGGCTAAATGTGTATAAATTAGCAGATTGTGTTTGTTAATAGATAACAATAGTCTTTAAATTTGAGTTAGGTAGTTAATTGACGTGATTTTATTCATTCTTAAATTTCAGAATAGGGTAGATCAAGACACAATACATATGCATACAAGTTATTTTCTTCTAGTTTTGCTTATAGGACTTACATCACCATCCTCAATTTGTTATTCACCAGATGGATTTGATCTACATCGATTTGATCAATCAGAGAGTGTTTTTGAAGTAAAGGTCAACTATGCCACCCCGCTTTCTTCATTAAAATCAGACTTCGCATTGAGGGTAGAAAATGAATATAGTTCGCAAGGAAAAGTTTCTTGGATTTTTGAATGTACCGTTATCAATAACTTTAAAAAGAGTGAGGGTGAGTCTAAAATCTACATCTATCAGCTAGAGAACTGGGAGAGTTTTTGGGAACCAGAAATTGGGCGGACGTACATTTTCTACTGCAATCGCCCGATTGTTGATGCTTCTGATGGTAGTCATTACTATAATATTGACGGGTGCCATGATCAATATTTATTAGGAGATTTAAACTATTCAAACCACTTGAATGGTCTTATGTTAATGGTGGAAGAAAACGCAAGTGAGCTTCAAATTGTGAATGCCGTGACAAGTTCCGTAGATGAGCAAAGTATAGTGACAAACGCGGTCAGTGGTGGATTTAAAGATCATAAAAGGTCAGGACTTTGGACTATAGGCATGCCATTTATAAGTGGATATATTGATGGCTCAAGATTTAGAGGGAAAGTTGCCTTTTATATATTCTACAGAGATGGAAAAATTTTATCAGTCGATTATGGTCGAGATGCAGACTTAAATAATCCGTTTGTTTTACAATCGTTCAGTTGGTATCATTCACAGATTTCGCGAGAATAAATTCATAGTGAATTACTTTATAATTATTATATCAGACAGTGAGAGTTACGCGGCCAGTACCGTGGTAGGATTAAGGTCAGTGAGAACCTCTTGCAGTAGTTCTAGTGTTACGCGTAACAAACGACGTAGGTGCTATGATTATAAGTTTCGATATTGATAACACATTAATTCCTTACTCGAGTGAATTCGAAGTTGAGAACAAGTCAATCTGCGCGAGGCTAATTGGAGCGGAATCCATTCGATTGGGAACTATTGATTTATTCAACGAACTCGAAGGTAGGGGGCACGAAGTTTGGATATACACAACTTCGTTTAGAAGTCCGTTAAATTTGAGAAGGACGTTTAAAGCTCATGGTCTGAACCCCACAACTATAATAAATGAGAAAATTAACAAGCAGAAATTAAAGAAGCACAATTGTTCTGCGTCAAAAAATCCTAAATTATTTGGAATTGATATTCATATTGATGATTCTAGGGGAGTGGAGATTGAAGGGTTCCAGTATGGATTTGCTACCATTATAATTGGTATAAGCGATGACAATTGGGTCAGCGTTGTATCTGATGGTGTTCGTAAAATCGAATTACAGAAATTATAATTGGTTGGCTAGATAAGAAATTTTTAAATTCGTCATCCAGTACAATCATTTTTCGAATGATGACGCCAATGATATGCGGCCCAACATTATGCTATCGGCCATGTCGGCGATGCCGCCACGTCGCCAGCATAAGCGTTGGGCGCAAAGGATTAGATATGTGCTTCGAGGGATAGATTTTCCGTTGAAAGTCGCAGCGCATATCTCGTCATCACTTCAAATGCGTTCGCATCTGCAGTGATCGATCGAGCTAGCGCAACTTTAAATAGATTGCATTAACTTACCAGTTGGGCGCAAAGGATTAGATATGTGCTTCGAGGGATAGATTTTCCGTTGAAAGTCGCAGCGCATATCTCGTCATCACTTCAAATGCGTACGCATCTGGAGTGATCGTTCGAGCTAGCGCAACGACAGATAGTTTTTTCAAGTTATGAAAGGGTAGGGTAGTGATCACACTCTAAATCATCAGCAGAAAAAGATTTGTGGATAGATATATGAGAGACTTTTGTGAAATTTAGTTGGTTAGCCATTTGGTGTGATAAGCCTTGTGGATTAATTTTAGATCAAAGCAGATCAAAGCAGATCAAAGCAGATCAAAGCAGATCAAAGCAGATCAAAGCAGATCAAAGCAGATCAAAGCAGATCAAAGCAGATCAAAGCAGATCAAAGCAGATCAAAGCAGATCAAAGCAGATCAAAGCAGATCAAAGCAGATCAAAGCAGATCAAAGCAGATCAAAGCAGATCAAAGCAGATCAAAGCAGATCAAAGCAGATCAAAGCAGATCAAAGCAGATCAAAGCAGATCAAAGCAACCTTTTACGTGTAGAAATTGTACATTTGTACGTAAACTTAAATCTAATGGATAAGAAACTCACACTCAGCCTTGATTCAGTAGTGATAGAAAAGGCTAAAAATTATGCGCAGAGTAATGGTGTCAGCCTATCTAGGATGATCGAAAACTATCTGGCATTACTGACGAAGTCAACTGATCTTGAAGAGGAGGATTATTCTCCGACGGTCAGTCGATTGATCGGATCGTTAAATTTGCCAGGCGATCTTGATTACAAGAACGAATACTCAGATTACCTGACAGAGAAATACAAATGAGAAGACTATTCATTGATACGAATATTGTTATTGATCTATTAGCACGAAGAACTGATTATTCTGCTGCTGCTAAGTTATTCACGCTGGCGGATAAGGGTGAGGTGGAATTACTCGTATCATCTCTCACGTTTGCTAATACTAATTATATTTTAGTAAAACACGAAGGGAAGGATCAGACCTTAAAGATATTAAGAGATTTAGAGTTGATAGTAACAATAACCAATCTCTCAGGTAAGGTTGTACAATTAGCGCTCAACGACAATAACTTTAGGGACTTTGAGGATGGTCTTCAATATTATTCAGCAATTGAGGACGGAGCGGCGGCAATAATTACTAGAAACCAAAAAGATTTTAAAGCATCCCAGCTTCCAGTGATGAATGCTAGTCAGTTTTTGAATTCCATGGAAAAATAGATTGACACAACACAAAATTAATGATGAATTGATTACTTATCATGCGGCCCAACATTATGCTAGCGGCCATGTCGGCTATGCCGCCACGTCGCCAGCATAAGCGTTGGGCGCAATGAATTAGATATGTGCTTCGGGGGATAGATTTTCCGTTGAAAGTCGCAGCGCATATCTCGTCATCACTTCAAATGCGTTCGCATCTGCAGTGATCGTTCGAGCTAGCGCAACTTCAAATAGTTACATTATTGTATCAGTTGGGTGAAATGTGACTACGAAATTCTTAGATCAATTAATTCAATCTTGTGCCGGTAGTAACACTCACAATTTATCGGCACAAACGGGATGGTACCGTAGATCATGGGTCACTGAAAATTTTCTACAAGTTGAGGTTAATTTTTAGGAAAATAGTTAACTATTCTCATCTTCTACATCCGCATATCCACTACCTTGAATAAGGTTTATATAACGTTCTGCCGCGTAACCGATAGCAAAGTATGAATAGGATTGCTCTATATTAACAAGCATAATCGCTAACATTGACGACTTACCGTTAGGACCTTTCAAATGATGACCGCCTAAATTTGTGATTTTATAGGGTTCGGTAAGGTTGAGCTTTGCAAGAAATTTACCGCCGAGTATATTCGTGCCAGAGTATGGACCTGTAGCAGCATCTAAAGTTACAAGTATTTTACTTCGAAGATCCCCAGGGTCATTCGTCGAATCCACTTTTAATCTTTTAACTTTGAAGTATTGCCTACCAAAATGAGACCACGGAGTAAGAGAACTGTCACTATTTAGGCGTATCACTTCATATCCGTGTGGAAAGACGCCTCGCAGATTTCCAAAGTCTTTTGATGCTAAGTCTTTAATTTCAGCTCTCTCATTTGATGCTTTTTCATTATTATCTTGATTTAATTTAGCATTTTCATTCCTATAACATTGTAAAGAAATAAATGCTAGTATAATCCCAATAATAGTAAAGCCAGTACCAAGATATCCAAGGGTTGCATGTGATAATCCTAACATGATTCCAATGATAATTTAAGTGAAAAGAAAATATCCTCGAAGATTTATATTGATTGTAAGGAAGCTTATCAAATATCTTACGTATCACTTTCTTGGCGCATCAATATTTGGTAGGCAGCTTAAATGATTCCACAATATAAGAATAAATAAACTTCTTCAGACAAATAACAGTTGTTATCGCCATAATTTTGGGCGGTGTATCAGATGTAGGGCTATTGCTCTAGGTTAAATTGCCAGAAGAAATAGCCAATCGCCACCACATGATTTGGCCAAATTATGGAAAAAGATAGTGATTTTCTAACGAGGCAACTGACTCTAGCTCTAAAAGTAGCGAAGATACCTTCTACATTGTGCGTGTGGGCCTTACCTATTATATGCTGGGCCGGAGGGATGCTCGAACGATAAGCATCCCAATCATCGGTAGAAAAGGTACAGTTATCGATATACGCCTGACGTAGCTTGTTCCTCAGGACTTGAGTTGACTCCTTGCCCCGTCCACCGATGTGAGAACAAATCACCTTAGTCCGATGGGGATCATAAACTACCCATATCCATGCCTTATGGCCTTTGGAACCGACGAATGACCACATTTATCGGCCTGAAAGCCTAGTATCTGTAAATTCTTATCCGTCTTGATGTGCTTGGAGTGCTGGGGTAGACCTAGGTCGTCAAGAGTATATAACCACTGTTCAACGGCAAAGTGTATCAGCCAAGTCATACTAATCGAGAAGGCTCAGCAGATGGCTTACAGACTAACCCGCTCCTTGAGAAAATTACGAATCAGGCTCCTATCATGTGCCGAAATCGTGTGCGTGTTATTGAGCACAAACTAGCGCCCACAGTTTTTGCAGCGGTGATTTTGCTTGCCGTAGTGAGTACGTCCATTCTTCTTTATATTCGTACTGTGGCAATCTGGGCAACTGATCATTTTTAATAGCTTAGTCGCTTTAAAAGCGTGAGGTCAGATTGCCATGTTTTTTATCCTGATTCAGCCTTACATCTGATACACCGCCAGAAAAAGAACTATGATAAAGATTGAACCACAGTTTAGCCGGAGCAAAGTAAAAAAAGCTGGTAAAATTTTGAGGGCAGATAATTCACCTGCTGAGGAACAGGAATGGGCTGAAGAAGTGTTAACAAATTGGCGTGGTATTCATTTCTATCCACTAAACACGTTCAGAGCAACACTTACTGAAAAACTAAAAAAGATCGATGAAAATGCTCTTGTAGTACAAAGACTTAAACGAGCGCCTTCTGTAATAAGTAAACTCCAAAGGTTTGATAATATGTATCTACCAATGATGCAGGATTTAGGAGGTTTAAGAGCTATTCTCAGTAATATCGATTTAGTTAGGGCACTTGAAAGAAATTACAGGGATAGTGTATTTAGTCACCAACTTGTTAATGAAAAGGACTATATACAATATCCTAAAGAATCGGGGTATCGAGGAATACATCTTATCGGCGTTGTTGCACGAAGATTTCGAGTAAAGCTTACGCTAATATCCTATTTAATTACGCGGCTTTCGGTTGAGAGATTGGCATGCCATGGGCTGTCATTTGATTGAGTGCTTTTATTTTCATTTTGTTTTCTTGGGTCTGAGTTGCTAGTGATCGGGAATAATGCTGGCTTCCGAAGCTGCTCTTATATCGGAACATGGCTGTCTCTGATAAGCTTCGTCGATGATAGCCAATTTCCTTTTTCCATTCCGCCCGGCCGATTTCTTCAATGCGATCAATGAATTGGTTCCTTGGATAATCGTCGGCGTCTCCGGGCTCTTCCCAATACCAATTTATTGCGTTTTTTGGTGGAGGGATAATTGGGTAGATGTCTCGTTCCAGCAGTCCGTCATAACACGTTTGGGCATCGTAAGCACCGTCCAGATATACTTCGTCAATCTTGGCTTCCACTTGGTCCAGTAAGTCGTCTACTTGCGACTCATCACTTTCGGAATTGGTTGTCGTAGTGTGACAATGGATGAACCCGGTATTTGGATCAACGCCTAAATGAAGTTTTCTCCAGGTGCGCCGCCTACTCCAGCCGTGTTTGCGGCACTTCCACTCGCCTTCGCCATAGACTTTAACTCCGGTAGAATCTATCGCTATCGTTATCGAACCCGATTTGGGAATATCAAATGGGAGAATATCCATCGCGCGAAAGCGGCGGTTTACTTGGGTAAAGCTTGGTACGTCGAGGTGCTCTAACTTCATAAGTTTTAATATTCCTAAGGTAAAGCCTCTTGCTTGGCGGTAGGCTAGACGGAAGACTGTTTTGAACATCATGATCGCTTCAATGCAGGTGTCGCTATACTTCTCCTGAGCACCTCGCTGAAGCGGCTCATCGCTGTACCATTTGGCGATTACTTCTTCACTGATCAGGAAGGTTATATCACCTCGGTTTTCTAAAGCCTTGTTGTAAGTAGACCAATTGGTGACAGTGTACTTCTGCTTCTCTTTGGCTTCGCATCGCTCGTCCTTCTTTATCTTTGGCATGGGCTGGAGATCTGTTGATTTAGTTGTGGTAAACCAAAGATATGGGCTCCAGCCCAAATTTATTCTAGTACGATTTGAGTGTCCTCAGGCTCGATTCATGCAACAACGCCTACTAAATCTATGAAAAAGTTTGATTCTGTAATGCATCCAATTTGGCGAAAGGTGAATGATTAAATTATAGTATGAGTTTAAACTAAAATATTATGACCCACAAAAGTAAGTTCACTGCGGTTTTATTGATTTCATTTGTTTTCTTATTCTCAGTAAGTCAATTAGGGTTAAAGTTATGGACAGATACATTTGATTTAATAGGCTTAGATTCAATCATGGAGATAGATATTGATACGTATTTTATTAATACAGGATATGTGTATATATGGAGTGGTGAAGGAAAGTTTTTATTGCCTCCTTCTGAGAATGCAGAAAACAAGTCTATATCTATTTATATCATGAAAGATGATAAGTTAATAAAAAATAAAATCGGAACGGATATTTTATTAGTACAGAAAAACGATACTGTACATTTTACTTTAAGGAATCCAGAATTAGACTGAACATTATCAAGATAATAATGTGCGCAACGCTAAGTCAATAATTAATCGTCATTCACCAACGATATGCCAAGGGCAGTGAACTAAGTCTGGAAATTATAAATGATTGTTATTATTACTATCATTATGCGACCCAACATTATGCTAGCGACCATGTCGGCTATGCCGCCACGTCGCCAGCATAAGCGTTGGGCGCAATGAATTAGATATGTGCTTCGGGGGATAGATTTTCCGTTGAAAGTCGCAGCGCATATCTCGTCATCACTGCAAATGCGTTCGCATCTGCAGTGATCGTTCGAGCTAGCGCAACTTTCGATAGCTACATTAATCTATCAATTGGGCGAAACATGTGCCAAAAGCCATATTTCGAGTCCAAATTTTTCGTCAAACAGCAACAACGTGTACTTTTTTTAGCATAAATGTCTTATGTTTGGAGCATGGTTAATTCAAAACTGGCTTTTCCTACCACCTGATTTATCAAAGATTGAAACGACTCAAGTACTTAGACAAGTAGCAAGATCATCATTGGCAATTGCAGAATTGAAGGGCGTTGCAGAAACGATTCCTGATCAGAAAATGCTAGTGAATGCAATAATTTTAAAAGAAGCCAAGGATAGTTCAGAAATTGAGAACATCATCACAAGTACTGATGAATTGTATGTGGCCTTAAATTCTAAACTATCTAGGGTCAGTAGTGAAACAAAAGAAGTTGTAAGCTATAGGAAATCAATAATGATGGGTTTTAGAATTTTATCTAAACAAGGATTTATAAGGGTAAATGATATTGTAGAAATTCAAAAAGACTTGATCCAAAATAACGCAGGCTTAAGGACCACATCTGGTACTGTCTTAAAAAATGATAGAACCGGAGAAACGGTTTATACTCCTCCTCAAAGCCTGGATGAAATAAATGAGTTATTATCGAATTTTATTAAATATTATAATGATTTATCATTAAAAAACAGTGTGTCACCATTGATTTGGCTAGGTATTTTACATTATCAATTTGAGAGTATTCACCCATTTTATGACGGAAACGGTAGAACTGGGAGGATCTTAAATATTTTATATCTGATAATGAATAATCTTTTGGAAATTCCGATTCTATATTTAAGTTCTTATATTATTCATCACAAAAATCAATATTACCGTCTGCTAAACCAGTTAAACAAAGGCGGTAGCTGGGAAGATTGGATAATGTTCATGCTGAAAGCTGTGGAAGAGACTAGTAGAGTCAACATTAGGTCAAATCAAAAAAATTAATGATTTATTAGTGGAAACTATTAATGACGTCAAAGCATTAGCGCCTAAAATATATTCCAAAGAACTTGTTGAATTACTATTTGAACAGCCTTATTCAAAAGTAGAATATGTGGTTGATAGATTAGGGGTAGAAAGAAAAGCTGCATCTAGGTACTTAAGTAAGCTGGAATCACTAGGAATGTTAGAGAAAAGACGAGTAGGAAAAGAGAACTTATTCATAAATAAAAAATTGATTGAAATTTTGAAAAAGTAAAATTATTGAGCATGAGATTTATCGAAAAGTTATAGGAGCTATATCACATAAAAGTACAGAATGTGGAAAGTATCATGAAGATCTTCCAGCTTTAGCATTTAGCTTATTTCAACATTGTAACGTATTGTCCAAAAAAGGTCAAGAGGAAATTGCAACTCTTAGTAGTGGTTATTGTGTCATCCACCATCAAGATAGTACTAATCGATTCATAAGAGTTGTATTGTTTAAAACAAATATTAATTCATGTGAATATATTCATTATGGCCTCTGAGTTTCATTAAGTGAAAATCATTTGAAGACTACGAAAATAACTTTAATAATGTAGACCATGTAACCTCTTATTTCGGTTGGTTAAGTAGTCAAATTCCTGAGCATAATGATACTTTAG
>OY764682.1:0-12811 GCA_963668285.1 uncultured Lewinella sp.
AAATCCGCAGCAATTCCCGCCGCCATTGAAGCTATGTTTACGGATAAAAAAGTCGAGAGCTACGCATACTCACCGCCAAAAATAACGGCGGATCTAGAGGTCGCGGAGGCTTCCACTAAAGGCTTTAGGGTAGATAGCCTCGAATCTATAGTCGACGATCTAAATCAGGATGCGGACTACGCGCACTTTCACAGCCTGCTAATCAGTCGGGGCGAAAAACTGATCCTGGAAGAGTACTTTATGGGGTATACGGCGGATCGGCCGCACAACCTCCGTTCGGCCACTAAAGGCATAATCTCCGCACTAGTAGGTGCTGCGGTGCATCGGGGAGAAGTAACCCTACAAGATTACCCGCTCCGCAGAATCGGTGAAAAAACCGGTATCGAAATATCCAGGCATAAAGCCAGCCTGACTTTGGGTGAAATGATCGACATGCGCCACGGCTTACAATGCGATGATTGGGATGAAGCGAGCCCCGGAAACGAAAGCAACATCTACGGGAAGCAGGACTGGACCAGATTTATCCTCGCCATCCCCGACGCACCCGGTAGCGATGACGGCCCAACCTATTGCTCCGCCATACCGCTTATGGTAGGTCGGTACCTCGAAATCGCCACTGGGAAATCCTTACCCGCTTACGCTGATGAAGTATTACTCGCCCCTCTGAGCATTAAGCGGTCCGATTGGACGTGGAGCTTTGAACTGAAGGCCAAACGAGAGCTACACGGCGCGCAGATCTACCTCCGCCCCAAGGACATGCTTCGCGTAGCCCACCTCTACCAACGGAGTAACAATGGTGACGACCGTCAAATCTTTTCAAAAGACTGGGTGCCAAACACTTTTAAAGCAATAACGCCACTGGGCGATTGGCGTCGGTACAATGACTTCTGGTGGGCCTACGAACTCGAGCGCCCGGGGGAAGAGACGGTCACCGTCAATATGGCGAGTGGTATTGGAGGGCAAAAGATCGCGGTGGTTCCGAAGCTCGATGTAGCCATTGTCATGACGGGCGGCAGCTTCAGTGAAGGGCGACCGGGGCCGACGCGCGTCATCGAGCGAATCATTCGATCCATAAAGGATTGAAGAAAAACTATCCCGTTTTTAAACAGATAGCGACTGCCGCAGCAGAAATGCCCCGAAATCCTCCCCCCAGGCCGCGTAAGTGAGCGCCGAGGGGTGCACGCCATCACTAAAGAACGGCGCCGGGTCGCCGGGCATCCCCAATCGTTCGGACCAATCCGCCAAACTCATGACCTCCCCGTTATAATAGGTATTTGGCGTGACGGCTACGATCTCCGCCAGCTCCTCCCCGAAGTATTCGACCATCTTGCCGAGCGTTCGTTGGAGCAGGGGCGTAAAAGCAGGAAATTCCCGGATGGGTGGCATATTGGTAAAGGCGATGGGTACCTCCGCGCCAAAGCGTTCCCGCAGCGTCGTTATGAGCGCTCGCCAATCCCGCCGCACCCCCGCTGGCGTATTCATCTTGAAGGCTTCGTTTGCCCCCATGGCTACCACGATCAGGTCCCACTCGTGTTCCTCGATCAGCGGCAATACCTCCGCCCGCAAGCGCTTCAGGGTATAGCCGCTGCGTGCGTGAACCCGCCAGTCGATGGTCCGTTGCCAGCCATCGGCCAAGGTCCGTGCCAAGCTACCGGCAAAACCCTCGGCGTGCGTAGCTACCCCAACCCCGGCCATGGTGCTTTCCCCCAGGAGTAACAGCTTTAACGGCGGCCCCGGGCGCGCCTCTACCCCCTGCGGCCCGTTAGCGTCCGGCAGCCTGGGTACCGCCGCCAACACCCGTTTGCCATCCCGGTACAAGAACGGCAGGAAGGGCAGTGCGGCAATGGCGGCGATCAGGTACTTGAACTTCAACTTATTTCGCCTGCATTTTGCCGATGATGTTCATCTGGGTTTTAAGTGGCATTACCGGTATGCCGGTCTTGATCATCATCTTCAGGCCGAATTCCGTGATCTCTTCGAGCTTTCCGGCTTCCATGGCCTCGTAACCGCGCCCGGCGGTATACTCCGGCGTCTTGGCATCTTTGAACAGGTCCGTATCGGCCATATCCGCCGTTTCGCTGAATTCGGTAGCGACGGCCCCGGGGTTCAGCGTCGTTAGCGTTACACCGGTATCCCTGACTTCGTGCGCGACCGCCCAGGTGAATGAATTGACGAACGCCTTCGTCGCAAAGTAGACGGCCTGCAACGGCCCCGGCATGTAGCCCGCCGTGCTCGAGGTATTAAGGATGCGCCCGCTCCCCCGCTTCACCATATCGTTCAGGAACCGGTAGGTAAGTTCGACGACGGCCTTGACGTTCAGATCGATCATGTTGAGGTCGCTTACGATCTCCCGCTCGTGAAAGTTTCCGTGGCCGCCGTAGCCGGCGTTGTTGAACAGGAAGTCGACCACGACACCGTCATTCTTCAATCCGCGGTAAAGCCGATCGATAAACCCTTCTTTCGTGAGGTCACCAGCGTTGACGAGTACCTCTACGCCGTACTGGCTACGTAGTTCGGCGGCCAGTTCCTGCAACTCCCCTTCCCGCCGGGCAACGATGACGAGGTCGCGTTTCCTGCGCGCGTGCTCGTGCGCGAGCGCCCGGCCGATGCCGGAGCTGGCCCCGGTGATTAATCCTACTTGCTGCATATTAATATCGTTTTGAAGTTGTTTGAGTCTGCTCGATGACACATCAATCGGCCCGCCCCACAATTCATTAGCATATAGTGAAAGCTGAGCCGGATGTTTACGCTTCGGATTCTTCTTCTTCGGTCTAAATCCCGTACCCGCTCCGGCTAATTCGGGGCTCGAATCGTAGCTTTTGAGTACCCACTGTTCAGACCACCTTCAGGCGTGACGAATTGTGAATACATACGTCAAAAAAGCACACGACACCCCTGTCAAAATAGTCTACGCAATAACAAATCAGTTGATGAAATACCTGCTTGCCACCCTCCTCCTTAGCTTTTGCTTTGGCCTTAACGGGCAGAAACCATTTGAGATCAGGATGGACGAGGCCGTCCCAAGCCGTAACGAATTACCCTTTAACCTCACGGGCGTTAACGATCTGACCGAAACAATGGGCGTGATCGGTACGGTGCACACCGGCTTACTTAACAAACCCCGGCAAGCCCGCTTACAGTATGGCACGGAAGGCGGCCTCCTCTACATCGCCAAACCGACGGCCGGCAATTACGGGCCGGAAGTACCGACCGCAACGCTCAACCTCCTGCAGCTGAAAGTCAGCGAAACGATCCTGGCCATGAAGGAGATCGGCCGTATAGAAATGGTGGCTACCCTGACGCTCGAAACGCCCGAGGGAAGCATGCAGTACGGCCCGGCTCAATTCGAGTCCACTAAAAGTGGCATGACCGACGTCACCGCCCAGCACAAGTCGCGCATTACGGAAGCCCTCGATCAAGTCTTACGTTCGCTCGCCGACGCTTATCTAGCCGGCAATGAGATAGCGGGGGCGATACCGGACTACACCCCACTTAAAGATGATATCGCCAACGGCGTATACCGTACCGGGCTCGATTTTATGATGGCTAGGACTACACCTGACCTTGTATTACTACCCAATAAGCAGAGAGTTGCCGGCAGCATCGGGGAGGTAGAATTCTTACAGGTTAACTTTAAGCGGGGTGAGAACGTCCGACGGAAAGACGTAGATAAAATTTACGGCTATCATTTGAACGGGGAAAGCTACCTCTTCGTAAAAAATCGCTTTTATAGCGTCAAGCGACTGGCGGACGGGCGGATCATGGCCTATCTACCTAAAGACCTGTACCGCATATTAGACGAAGGTGCCACCATCGGCTACGCGGTCGGCGGTATTCTCGGAGGCATATTGGGGGCAGCCCTCGATGACTCTAATACTCTGGTACGCTACGAGTTGGACCTGGCCACCGGCCGCTTCTTGCCGGAGACGGATACGGGTAGGTAGTAGTTCCTCGACCAGGTACGGCGAGGCTTAGTACCTTACCCGACATGCCCGCACCCACAGCAGACCTTTTAAGTTTTCTGGATGCCAATCAGCTTTGGCACAAGACGGTAGAGCTCGCCCGCGGCCAGCATTTACACCTGGCCGGAGCCATCTACACCGACATCTGCTACGTAGCATCCGGTGCGCTACGCTCCTACGTACTCGTAAACAACTGCGAGGAGCAGGCCATCCGCTTCGGTTACCAGGGTGATTTCATCGCCGCCATCGACAGCTTCGTAAGCGACCGGCCAACCATATTGTACACCCAAGCCATCAGAAAGTGCTCTTTACGGATCATTCCGAAAGTAGTATACGCGGAGCTGGCACAACGCAATCCGAAGCTGAACCGCATCTGGCAACAGACCACCGCCTGGATGATCGTTAGCCAACTGGAGCGGGAGGTGGATCTACTGACGAACGACCCCGCCGAGCGCTACCGGCGCGTACTGGCACGCAGCCCACGCCTATTTCAGGAGATACCCGCCAAGTACATCGCTAACTATTTGCGAATGACCCCGGAGACGCTCTCCCGGTGCCGCCAACGGTAAATCTTGCGTTCGATCAATATTTAGCTTACCGCTAAGGCCCACATTTGTAGTACAACAATTACTACAGGATATGAAGCCCCGCTCCGCCCCCCAACTACTCGCCGACCTCCGTACCCGCACCACGGAAAACCTGGCTTTGGGCCGTCAACTTCTGGGGGCAGCTGACGAAACCCTAAGACGGCGGCCACCCGACGGCGGTTGGAACGCCCTGGAATGCTGCGCTCATGTGAACTGCTACGGCGAGTACTACCTCCCCGAGATTCGCCGGCGGATTGAAGCTGCGCCCGCCGACTCAGCCACGGTGACCTTCACTTCCTCCTGGCTGGGGAACACTTTCGCCACCAGCATGAAGCCGGGCCCCAAGACCAGGAAGATAAAGGCTTTCAGAAAGACCAACCCCACCCACTTCGCCACGGCCCCCGACCGATCGGACGTAGCGGAGTTCGTGCGCCAACAGGAGGAGATGCTAGAACTACTTGAACTAGCGGCGGGCGTGGACCTAACGCGCACGAAGACGTCGATCAGCCTCACCCGGCTCATCAAGCTTCGGCTCGGGGATACGCTACGGATCGTCATCAACCACGTTTGGCGGCACGCCGAGCAAGCTATACGAGCGGCCAAAATCGCCCCACCCGCCCCCGGTACGCAGCGTATTCAGGATACTCCCCTAGCAGCAACCCCTCTTCGTAAACCGACTTGAAGTAAAACAGGCTACCCAACAAACAGGTAACCACCAATTGCCCACCGGACCCAGCGCGCAAGGCATTCCCCAAAGCCGCCCACAGCAGCCCCGCATAAATCGGGTGGCGCGCAAAAGCAAACGCCCCGGAAGTCACGAGCCCCCCACCGGCAACCGGGCGAGGAAAGGGGGATAGACTGGTATTCAGCTGAAGCACGGCGGCCATCACCAATAGTAACCCGGCTACCAGCAGCGCCCAACCGATCGGTCCTACCCGGTCCGGTGCCTCGAACGGGACGCTTTCGGGAACGATTGCATACAGTAGGAAGAGCAGCATTTGCACACTGACGAAGAGATAGTCGCGTCGGGTCAATTTACTCATCGGTTACATTCGTTTACCCTATCTTTTGACGTCTAAACCATAAAGATGCGTATTCTCCCCCTCCTTGCGCTATTTACTTCACGCAAGGTAACCTCCGCTTTGCTCCTCCTTACGACTTCACGCAAGGTAACCTCCGCTTTGCTCCTCCTTACGACTTCACGCAAGGTAACCTCCGCTTTGCTCCTCCTTACGTTCGTTAGCACCTGCGCGCCGTCGCCAAAACACCACGAAAGCAGCGGCGATATACGACCAACCTTGGGGGCGTTCCACGACTATTCCGGGGATGGGGAGGCTCAACTCTCCGGCGGGGTTAAAATGATACCGATCGCGACGCCGAGCGGTGAATTTAAGGTCTGGACGAAGCGCGTCGGAAACAACCCAAAAGCGAAGGTGCTCCTTTTGCACGGCGGCCCCGGCGTCAACCACGCCTACTTCGAGTGCTTCGACAGCTACCTCCCCGCCGCCGGTATCGAATACATTTACTACGACCAACTCGGCAGCTGGCTCTCCGATACCCCGACGGATACGAGCCTCTGGAACATCGACCGCTTCGTGGATGAAGTCGAACAGGTACGGCAGGCGCTCGACCTCGACGCCGAGAACTTCTACATCCTGGGCCACAGCTGGGGCGGCATCCTCGGGCTCGAGTACGCGCTCAGGCACCAGGACAAAATGAACGGCCTCGTCATCTCCAATATGATGGTCTCGATCGAGGACTATAACCGGTATGCGGACGAAGTACTCGGCCCCGCGCTCAACCCCGATACCCTAGCCGCCATCCAGGAATTTGAGGCCAATGGACAGTACGACAGCCCCGAATACTTCCGGATGATCCTGGCGAATTACTACCCCCGGCACGTCCTGCGCATGCCGGTCGAAGACTGGCCGGAGCCGGTCAACCGCGCCTTCGAGCACGCCAACGGGCAGATCTACGTACAGATGCAGGGCCCCTCCGAATTCGGCATCCGCGGCGGGGCTTCCCTGACGAATTGGGACCGCCGCGCCGACTTGGGTAAAGTCACCATCCCCGTCCTGACCATCGGCGGGCAGCACGACACGATGGACCCGGAGCACATGCGCGACATCGCCGGCGAGTTCCCCGACGGCGCACACGTCCACTGCCCCGCGGGCAGCCACATGAGCATGTACGACGACCAACGAACCTACTTCGACGGCCTCATCGGTTGGATCGAGTCGGTCGAAAAGCGGTAAACCTAAGCCCCGACCCTACGTTTATCACCCAATGACCGCTTTACTCTACCTTGGAATTACCCTCGCTACCGTAGCCGCCATGGAGTTCGTTGCCTGGTGGGCGCACAAGTACCTGATGCACGGGGCACTCTGGTTCCTCCACGAGGATCACCACAAGCCGCACGAGAACGAAGGATTCTTCGAGAAGAACGACGCTTTCTTCCTCGTTTTCGCCATCCCGAGCGCCACTTCTTACATCGTCGGACTTAACGTCGAAGGCTATATGTGGCTGACGTTCATCGGTATCGGCATCAGTATTTACGGCCTCATTTACTTCCTGATTCACGACGTCTACATCCACCGCCGTTTCAGCTGGTTCAAGCACCTGGACGGGAAGTACAGCCGCGCCATCCTCCGCGCCCACGGTCACCACCACGCCATCCAGGAAAAGGAAGGGGCGGAAAGTTTCGGACTACTGGTAGTGGCAAAAAAATATTTCGGCAAGCGTGTCCGTGGGTAAATAATAATCACCTAGGTTCACCAACCACAGGCTACATTATTTACTCACCCACTCATCCTCAATCGTGGACGATCGCCTACTAGACAAGATCGCCGAACCCTTCAACCTGAAGCTGCCGGAGTACACGAACATGCGCGCCATGATCGAGGAGGTCCTCCCGGCCGTAGAGCGATACAGCGAACCCGGCCTGCGGGAGGAAGCTGGCCCCCTCACCCGAATCAGCTGGGTACGCCTGACGGATAACCCGGGCGATACCGTGCTCCAGCTACACCGTTTCCTGCCCGGCGGCCGCCTCGATATGGCTAACGACGGTATCCTGACCACTACGGCCTACGAAATTCTGGACGACGACCGCCTCATCATCGGTGATCCGGTACCTAACCCGGCCGCGAAGAAGGAAAGGCCCGGTAAGGAAAGCAAGAGTAAACCACCACGGGCGCTAAAGGAACGCTTCCTCTACCAGCTGGCTTTTATGGATAACGACTTCCTGATCCTCCAACGGCACGGTAACGACGCCAACTTTACCAACAAGTACATACTGTACGTCAACGAACCCCTCGGCGTAAGACTGACCTGGGACGAGGCGCTCGAAAAACTGGTCGCGAAATACCGTAATAACGCCATGCCGTGGTGGCTGGTACTGGCGGTTTTGTTAGGCATCGCGGCCATCGTACTGTACCTCAGCTGAATACATTCACCGCCATCCGGTAAGTATTGGCGTGGGCATCTATTATGGTGGCCAACCGTTCGGAATACCCCCCGCCCATGCTCACCGCAACCGGCAGGTTCCGCCGGTAACACTGCTCGAACACGTACCGATCGCGCGCCTTACACCCCCGGACGGTACAAGCCAGCCGCCCCAGTTTGTCGCTCTCTAAAATATCCACCCCACTGAGGTAAAAGACGATGTCCGGTCGTTCGCGGTCCAGTAAGCCGGGTAGTAGTTCGTAGAGCTTGTCGAGGTATTCGCGGTCTTGGGTACCGTCCGGAAAGCCTACGTCTAAGTCGGATCTCATCTTACGTGTCGGGTAATTACGGGCCCCGTGAAAGCTCAGCGTGAACACCCGCGCGTCGCCCTCGAATATCTTCGCCGTCCCGTTACCCTGGTGTACGTCGAGGTCCACCACTACGGCTTTCCGGATCTCGCCCGTATGCAGCAACTCGTTGGCCGCGATAGCAATGTCGTTGTATACGCAAAATCCCTCCCCACGGTCGGCGAAGCTGTGGTGCGTCCCCCCCGCTACGTTTAATGCGACGCCCTCCTTGAAGGCGTACCGCGCGCAGTCCAGCGTCCCTTGCGCGATCACCCGCCCCCGCGCAATCAACTCCGGTCGCATCGGGAAGCCAATCGCCCGAATCTCTTTTCTGTTCAGCGTATTCGTCCGCAATTTCTCCCAGTATTCCGCGGTATGGGTCCGCAGAATGGCCTCCTCCGGCAGCGGCTCCGGCGCGAAGAAATTCGCCTTCGTGATCGTCCCCTCGTAAAGCAACTGCTCCGGCAACAGGCTGTACTTCTCCATCGGGAAGCGGTGCTTCGGCGGAAGGGTATAGTGGTAGATCTCGGAAAAGGCAATTCGCATGGGTAGTGGGTTAGCGGGTAGGACGCCTTACAGGCTTTAGCGGGTAGCGCCGCATAGGCACGCCTACCCGCTAAAGGGAGCATAGCGACCGCCCTGCCCGCTAAAGGGCAAAGCCCGCCCTAATTAACCCTCCGAAAAGTAAAATCTCGGAACCGGAGAATATTCACGTACATATTCTCGAAGCGGTCGATGGGGGCGTTCTCTACGGCAAGGGTGCCGGTGGGGGTCGCACTTACGGGTTCGAATCGGAACTTGGTGTGCAGGAGTGTCTCCGGGTTACCGGGTAAGTCGTACTGAAAGCGGGTTCCGTACTGACCGATCATGCGCAGGAAGTAGCGGGTGATATCGTAGCCTACGTAGGCCTCGTCGCGGGGCAGGGTGCGGTGGCGGTCGTAAAAATCGCGGCGGAAGTTGCGCACGGCGGGGTCCAGCAAATCGATGAACACGCTGCTGCTGACGTGTACGTTCGTGCCTTCGTAGTAATCGAAATTGATGCGGGTGAAATCCATCCACTGCGGCAGGCCGTACACGGCTACGTTGCTGCCGAAGTCCTCGCGGGTTTCCGTGTACAGGATGCGCAGGAAGCTACCTACGAAAGATTCATCTTCGTACACCGGCACGATAAAGACCGTTTTGCGGCCGGTAAGCAAATCAGCCAGGGAGGTTTCCTGGTCGTTCATGTCGACCGTCAGCTCCTCGAGCGGGCTTACGTTCGGGTCGTTATTAAGCAGTTGGTATTCCGCCTGCATGGTGGCGAGCCGGGCTTTTTCGGCGGCGCTGCCGGAGGTCACCAGTACGATGCGATCCGCGTTCTGCCGCTCGACGGCGTGGCGAACGATGTTGCGCAGGTGGGTATTCAAGGTGGGGTTTACCTGCACGTAGTTGGGGTTGCCATCGCTAACCCCGGTGCCGGCGGAGAAGGGGCTGACCAGTACTGCTTCCCGGTCGCGAACGGCCTCGGCCATCGCACTGACGTTACCCTTGACGTAGGGGCCGATCACCATCTGAGCGGAAGCAAAATTAGCGCCGGTGGTCAGGTTGCGGGTGGCGGTGGCGTCCGCCTGGGTATCCTCCACGTTCACGTAAACCGGGGCTGGGAGCTTACCGGCGGCACGAAGCTCGTCCATCGCCATCTTAGCGCCGGAGTAAAAGTGAAGGGACCACTGGGAGTTATCGTCGATCTCGTACTCACTGCCCGAATACCGATTCGTAAGGAAGGGCAGGGCTACCTCCACGTTGTAAGAACTCAGGCGTCGCGAACCGTTGTTGCCGGTGCCGATCTGCGTGGCCGGCGGGGCACCCGTGACGGGGGAGGCAGGGGGTACGTAAACGTTCTCCGTATCGTCGGTGATGGGTGGGGCTTCCGCCTCGGGGGTGGTGGTCCACTCCACGGTATCCATCGGCTCGGTGGGGGCATTCTGTACCAGCACGTATTCACCCGTTTCCTCGTCGTAAACCCGGCGGCTTTGGATGGGGTCGAGGTCCTCGTTCCGGCGGTCGTCCGCACGCCGGTCGCCCCGGTTCGGGCTGGTGGCCGGTTTGAGGGCTTCGCAGGAGGCGATGGTGAGTAGTAAGGCGGCGAAAAAGAAGAAGCTCGGTAGCGAATTCAAGCGCGAAAGCTGCATGTTGTTTGATTTCAGTTGTTGTCCTGGGGGTGCACGCTGTGGCCGGGCTTACTCCCATTCAATGGTAGCGGGGGGCTTCGTGCTGATGTCGTACACGACCCGGTTGATGCCCTTAACGTTATTGATGATGCCACTGCTCACGGCGGCCAAAAAATCGTAGGGCAGGTGGCTCCACTCCGCCGTCATGCCGTCGGTCGAAGTTACCGCGCGGAGCGCTACGGCCTGCTCGTAGGTACGCTCGTCCCCCATTACCCCAACGGACTGCACCGGCAGCAGTATTGTACCCGCCTGCCAAACCTGGTCGTACAGGCCGTATTCCCGCAGCTTATTGATGTAGATGGCATCCGCCTGTTGCAGGATGCGGACTTTATCCGGCGTCACGTCCCCCAAAATCCGGATGGCCAGACCCGGCCCGGGGAAGGGGTGGCGGCCGATGAGGTGCGCCGCCATGCCCATTTCGGTACCGACGCGCCTTACTTCGTCCTTAAACAGGAACCGCAGCGGCTCGACGATCTTGAGCCCCATCTTAGCGGGCAGGCCGCCTACGTTGTGGTGGCTTTTGATGGTCACCGACGGCCCGTGAACGCTCACCGATTCGATCACGTCGGGGTAGATGGTGCCCTGCGCGAGGTACTTGATGTTAGTGAGCTTCTTCGCTTCCCGGTCGAAGACGTCAATAAAGGTCTTGCCTATCGCCTTGCGCTTCCGCTCCGGGTCGGACTCACCGGCCAGTGCATCGTAGAATTCCTGCTTGGCGTCGATGCCCTTGACGTTGAGCCCCATCCCGTCGTAGCTCTTCAAGACGTCCTCGAACTCATCCTTCCGCAACAGACCGTTATCGATAAAGAAACAGAAAAGCCGGTCACCGATGGCTTTGTTGAGCAGCATCGCGGCCACCGAACTGTCCACGCCGCCGGAGAGACCGAGCAGGACGCGGTCTTCACCGATCTTGTCCCGCAGCGCCTCGACGGTTTCGTCGACGAAGTGAGCCGGCGTCCAGTTACCGGCGCAACCCGCAATATCGATGACGAAGTTGTGCAGCAGTTGCTTCCCGTCCAGGCTGTGGTAGACCTCGGGGTGGAACTGGATGCAGTAGACCGGTGCGTCGAACGCCGCGTTCGTACTACCGAAGGCGGCGACTTCAACGTCCGCCGTGCTGGCGAGTAGTTCGAAGGTATCGGGGATGGCCTTGATCGTATCCCCGTGGCTCATCCAGACCTGGCTACCGGTTTCGAGGCCGGCAAATAATCCGCCGCTTTTGTGGATGGGGCCCAGGTTTGCCTTTCCGTATTCCCGCGTCACCGAGCGCTCGACCCGCCCGCCGTAGTGTTGGGCGATGTACTGCGCGCCGTAGCAAATACCAAGTACGGGCCGCTTGCCGATCAAGGGCTCCAGGTCGGCGTGCAGCGCCCGCGCTTCCCGTACGGAAAACGGACTGCCGCTCAGGATGACGCCCCTGATCGTCTCATCAATCTTCGGCACCTTATTGAAGGGTACGATTTCGCTGTACACATTCAGTTCCCGAATCCGCCGCGCGATCAGCTGGGTATACTGACTGCCAAAGTCGAGGATGAGAATCTTTTCGGTCATGGCCGCGAAGGTACGATTTTGGCGAGTACGCAGGTGCGTACAAGCGTAAGGAGGAGCAAAGCGGGGGTTGCCTTACGCGAAGTCAAAGTAAAGAGCCGGGGGGGGGGGTAGGCATCACCGGGTAGCGTCAAAAACGGAAATCAACTCCAGGGCCTGGACGAGGTCAGCGTAGAACCGACGGATCAACGCGAAGGAAACGTTGGAACCCCAGAGGTTCGGCTCCAGCAGATCGTCGGCGTGCGCCAGCCCGATAAACAGGTCGCGATCTTCCACGCTGAAGTAGATGCCATCCGGCCGGTACCCCGTCAGTTGTACGAGCGCGTGCTGCATCGCCGGGGTCAGGATGCTCGCCACGTGCGTACCCCGGTGGGCGTAAACCACGAAGCGCTCCCGAAAGGCCGTATCCATTACCTCGATGCCCGCGTTCCGGCCACCACCGGCCACGTAAGCATCGATGGTGCGCTTAAGCCGACCGACCCGCCGTAGCGGCCAGGCGGCTATTCGCCCTTCGATGGCCTCGTTGAACCTGGCGTGTACGAACAGGCCGCTAAACACCAACACGATACGATTGCTGGCCGGGCTGATCTCCTGCACGTAAGCTTCCCCCATCTCGAAGGCCATCTCCCCTACCCGCCCCTTAAGGTAATCCTCCGCCGCGTACAGGTCCGGCGTCGGGCGGAACAGACCGCTCTTCTCGAACCGATCCCGCCGGA
>OY764683.1:0-6227 GCA_963668285.1 uncultured Lewinella sp.
TCTCCGATTACGCCGCCGGAATCGACCGCCTCTACCGCACGGACGGCACGGCTGCGGGTACCCGCCAGGTAACCAATCCTCCGGCGGCACCGGTCAATTATAACCAACTGGCCGTCGCCTCCTTTGACAGCGTCCTGTTCTACACCGGCGCCGGGCCCGCGGGGGCGGAGATCTACCGCATTATCGGCGACGGCGAGCCGGAGTTGGTGGCGGACGTGTACCCCGGCCCGCGGGGCAGCGGCGCCTATGATTATAGCTTGGTCGACGACGTCTTGTACTTCCTCGCCCGCACGGCGGAAGATGATGAGATCGAGGCGTGGAGATTACCGATGTCCTTTGGTCAGCGGAACCAACGAGCCGGTAGGTAGACCACCGATGATCTACCCCAATCCGGTGGGCGAGGAACTGGTACGCGTCCAGGCACCGGAGGGGCGGCGGATCGCGGAGGTGACGGTCTACTCCGCGCTTGGGCAGGTCGTAGTCAACCAAGCGACCGGCGACCGGAAACGGACGGCGATCAACCTAGCCGGGTTGCCGGCCGGACAGTACTGGGTGCGAACCCGGTATGCATCCGGTAGGGCCGCGGTTTCCGGGGTGGTTCGGAAATAGATCGATTTCACATACTTTGCTTACAGTGAAGAGAAAGGAGGAGGCGCTTATGTTTGTAGCATACACGGATTGAAAGGATGTCTTTCATCTCAAACTTCCAGTCAGGGGGTGGGTCCTGTGGCGCGGCCCACCAAACCTTTTCCCGCCCGGCAAAAGCCTTTAGCCCTTCTCGGGCGTTATTCGTGGGTCAACCCCTACGCATGCGTTTTCTCAAGAAGACTATAATCGTCCTCGGTATCCTGTACCTCGTCATCGCCGCCGCTTTGTGGTACGCCCAGGAATCGCTGATCTTCCACCCCCGGCCCCGCGCGGCGGAATATAGCTACGGCAACTACCCGGAAACCTACATCGACGTATCCGACGAAGTGCGCCTCCATGCCATCACGGTGGAAGCCAACCCCGGGCAATCGTCGGAAAAGGTCGTTATGTACCTCCACGGCAACGTGGGGGACAACGGGCGTAGCCTACACCAAACCCGTAACATTACCGGACTGGGCGCCGACCTGTTCCTGGTCGACTATCGGGGCTACGGCAAAAGTGAAGGCGCCATCGGCGGCGAAGAAAATATGACGGACGACCTCCAGGCCGCGTATGACTACCTTAAAACACGGTACGAAGAGCGAAATATCGTCATCGCCGGCTACTCCCTCGGGACGGGGCCGGCCTCCTTCCTGGCGGCCAATAACGATCCGCGGGGTATTGTATTGGTCGCCCCCTACCTCAGCCTGACGGACATGAAGAATGAGTTCTTCTGGATGTTCCCGGATTTTATCCTGACCTACTCCCTTAACTCGCTCGCCAACCTGGCTAAGTCGACCTGCCCCGTCACGATCCTTCACGGGACGAACGACGAACTGATCCCCTTCTCCATGGGGCAAACCCTGGAGCAGGTAGATGACGAGCGCATCGAGCTCGTCCCACTCGACGGGGTAGGCCACCGGGGGGCAATTTTTCACCCGGACTTCAGTAATTCCGTCGCCGCGATGTTACGAACTGACTAATGGGTGTGATGCCTTTCAGGCGACCGCCTCCGGTCCGTCCGGCCACTGGGCGCGTAGCCATCCGAACAGCTTGGCTCCCAACCACACCCAACCACCCGGCTGGGTGAGCCGGCTGATGAGGCGGATCATATTTACCACGGTATCCAAAAAGTAGTCCATATCCGCCCGCATTCTTCGCAGGTGCGCTCCGTGCGTGGCGGCCTGGCCCGCTTCAAACTTACCGGGCACCAGCGTCCGCGCATCGAAATCTAGGGAGAACACCGTGGCAAAGCGCACCGCCGGCTTCGTGGGGTCCTCGGCTGGGAAATCGGTGACCACCGGCCGGCCAAGCACGAAGTTGGCCAGGTAGCGGAAGCCGGTAAAAAATCTGGTGACCGCCAGCCGAACCGGGCGCAACAATCGCTTGACGAAGGTGAACACCGGGCCTAACAGGTATTCCGCCGCGCTGACCACGGTATCCTTCAACCATCTCAATACCTTACCGATACCACCCCACAACCGACGGAAACCGCGGGCGCGGGGGAAGGCGACCCGGCGCTCGGGTTGGGCGGCGTTATTGGGATACAGTTGCCCTAGCTCTTGCCCCTCCAATACTTTTTCGTCGATCCGTTCGGCGCTTACGCCCGCTTGTGTTTGAAGTCGCTCCACATCGGAAGCGATATCGTCACTCAGGGTAGGCGCCTGGGCCGGGGCGTCGAACAAGCGAATTAAGCCTTTAAGATCGGCGACGTAAACGCGGTTCTTCCGGTTGGCCGGTAGGAGCAACGCCCGAATCCTGGCCGCCCGCTTACGCTCTCGTTTCTTCGGCCGTTCGGCATCGCCTAAGGCTACGGTCGCCTCGTCCGCGATAAAAGTTTTGAGGGCCAGGTGGCTGACCGGCCCCCACTCGCCATCCACGGCGCCCACATAGTAGCCAATCTGCCAAAGCTTGATCTGAAGAAGTCGCACGTCGAGGCCGTCGTCGGCGCGTTCACCGCGTCGGCGGGCATTTCGGATGTTTTTCTTGCCCTGCCCGATGTCGTAGGTATCCGGATCGAGGCGAGGCAACTCGAAGGCGGAATCGGGCAAATCGCTCAGGGCCACGACCGCCGGCTCGCCGTCCTCTAGTTGGTAGAGTAGAGCGCCCTCCGCCCGTTTATCCGCATTGCGAATGTACCGGCGCAGGAGCAGGTCGATGTCACCAAGGTGGCGCCAGTAACCTATCGGTAGACTTTTCTCCGTGCCTGCGCCCCTTACGGCAAATCCATTTTCGAAAAGTTCGTTGAGCCCACCCAACTGACCGTACAAAAAGTAGTCGGTGGCGACAAACGGAAACTGCGGAGAGCTTAGCGTACGTACCCGGTAGGCGAGACTGCGACCAAAGATGTTCTCTTCGCCCGGTCGATAGTTTGCCGGCGTAGGCAGGGCGCCATCCCAACTCGTGAACCGCCCGATACGGTCGGTGATGGCGGGGAGGTGGCGGCTCAGCCAAAAAAGATCGACCCCGCCCATGGGTAAGATGGCCGCGCCTTCCTCCCAGGTGCCGTCCTCCGGCAAGTATTGGCTGACGGCTTCCACGACCGGGAGCAGGTACTCGGCCCGGTCGAGAATGGCGGCTTTGCGTTGGTGGTACCCGACGAAGTCAGCTTCGGAGAGGTATCGTAAATCACGGAGATGCTGAACCAGTTCGTGCCACAGCCCACGCAGCTGATCTTCCGCGGCTGGCGTGTGGCCATCGACCAGGGTTTCGGTGGGCGCGAACGGAATGCGGTAGGTCGAGGCCATCGGCCCACCTACGATTGCTTGTAGGCGCGCGCCGTCATCGCTGGAAAAGTCGCCGTCGGTAAATTTTCCGCTAAGGCCAACCAGCTCGTCGATGAGTTCGGAATTCACGTCGGGTCAGTCCTTGTCGTCAAGGATGCGACCGGTCACCTCGCCGAGCCGCTTACCGGGCAGGAGGCGGGCGATGATCGACGAGCGGGCTTCGAGGGCCATCGTAACGCTGTCCATGTGCATCGACACCAATTCCTGCTCCCGCTCGCTCAGGTTGCTACCGATGAAGGTCAGGCTGTCCTTGTCCACCTCGATGTGGGTGGCGGCGATGACCCGCAAGTCGCCCCGTACGGTCGTCTTTCCACCCTTGCGGCCGAAGAGGGATTTGAAGTCGATGACGTAATCTTCGAACGGCCCCTCTTCGTCGCCGTCGTCGGTGCGTTTGCTCTTGATGGTGAGGTCTCCGGTGACGGTGATGACGTCAAGCGTGACGAGGTCTTCGATAAATGACATAGGCGATAATGGGTTTATTAGGCTTGAAAATACGGATTAGTTGCTTACTGGACCGCGGACTTTTCTTTTACGGCGTTCGATACCCGACCGTAGAGCGATTCGATACGCTCACGATCCGCCGCAACCGTGCGCTCCCAATCCTTCAAATCTTTGTAGCGTTTCCAATCGTCACGCCAGGAAAGACACTTGCCGAGCGTGAGAAGGGGCGCTACGATCCAAACTAAAGCTAATAAAAAGGGGAGTGACATCGCGGCGATCGGTACGAACGCAATCAGGCACAGAGCCAGCGCGGCAAAGCGTACGGGCTGATAGAATTCCACGAAATTCGTCTTCGTTTCCGCAATCCAGCCAGCCAGTAAGATGAATGGTAATAGGGGTAGTTGAAGGAGGAAGGCTATACACAGCTTGGCCGCGTGCATCTTACCATTCGGGATCACCGTAGTGCTCTTTAATCCATTCATTGCACCCGCGACGGCGCCCGCGTTCAACTTAAGCCGGTGAAGCTCCGCGGCTACTTGTTCCGCGATATGGGTGTCCTGAGGGGTCCTTGCCGCGGCAAGTTCCGTGTCGAGTTGGCGGCCGTCATTCGTAATCCCACGCCGCGGAGGTAGGGCCGAGCGGGCCGCCGTCAGGTAGAGCTCGCCGACCGCCGCGGGCCCCGGGTGTTGCACGACGAGGGGGCTTAGGCGCTCACGCAGGTGCGAGGTAAGGGCGGTAAGGGCCGGCGTCGGGGCGCGTCGGTAGTCCGCCAACCAGGTGGACGCCGGAATAGCCTCCCCGCAACGAATCATGATGGTGGACCGCGTTTCGCCGGCCGCCGTGAAGTTGACGCCGACGGGGACTATGGACACCTCCTTTAACGCCGGATCGCCGTCAAGCGCACCCAGCGCAATACGCGCCGTCCCCTTCCGGAGCGGGCGCAGGGCTTTTTCGTGAATACACCGCCCCTCGGCCAGGATCATTACCGCCTTACCCCGGCTCAGCGCACGGTAGCACTCCGCAAAAGTGTCGTAGTTGTTGCGCAACTTTCCGAACCCGCCATCCTGCATCCGGTAGACCGGCAGGACGTTCAAGGAACGTAGCACGACATTCGCCAACCTGTTTTTGTACAAATCGCCCCGCGCCAGAAAGTGCAGGTTGCGGTGCTGAAAACAGGCGAGCACGCAGGGCTCGATGAAGGCCGTCGGGTGATTGGCCGCGAGAATGACCGCGCCTGATTTTGGGATGTTCTCCAACCCCGTAATGTCGATATTTCGGTAGAAGCGGCCCAGCACGAAACGCGCGACCGGCCGGACGATCGGGTACAAGAAACCGCCCATCAGACGCTCGTCGTCGCGGCCGTCTTCCGCCGCGCGGCCAGTAAATACAGCACGGCCATGCGGACGGCCACGCCGTTTTCGACCTGCTCAAGGATGATGCTGTGCTCCGAATCAGCAACCGCCGTGTCGATCTCCACCCCCCGGTTGATGGGCCCCGGGTGCATGATGACGACGGGCTTTTCCAGGCGATCCACCCGCGCCTTGGTAATACCGAAAAACCGGTTGTATTCGCGCAGGCTGGGGATGAATTTTGTGTCCTGCCGCTCCAACTGAATCCGTAGCACGTTGGCCACATCACACCAGGCCAGGCTGTCGTCGACATCGTAACTCACCTCAACACCCAGGCTGGTGATGTGCTTGGGGATCAGCGTCGGCGGGCCGCAAACGCGGACGTGGGCGCCCAATTTCTGGAGACAGAATATGTTACTCAGCGCGACGCGGGAGTGGGTAATATCTCCGAAGATGCAGATCTTTTTACCCCGCATCTCCCCCCCGAGCGCGTCGCGCATCGAGTAGGCATCCAGGAGAGCTTGGGTAGGGTGCTCGTGCGTCCCGTCGCCGGCGTTGATGATGCTCGCCCCAATCTTTGAAGCCAGGAAGTGGTGGGCGCCGGGGGCGGGGTGGCGCATGACGACCATATCCACCTTCATGGCCAAGATGTTGTTAACCGTATCCAATAAGGTTTCCCCCTTTTTGACGGAGGAACTGGAGGCGCTGAAGTTGACCGTGTCCGCGCTCAACCGCTTTTCCGCCAGCTCGAAGCTGATGCGCGTCCGCGTAGAATTCTCGAAAAACAGGTTGGCCACCGTCGTGTCCCGCAAACTGGGGACCTTCTTGATCGGCCGATTGATCACTTCCTTAAATTCCCGGGCCGTATCCAGAATGAGCTCGACGTCAGCCGCCGGCAAATACTTGATGCCGAGGACGTGAGGAACGGAAAGTTGCTGATCGTTGGCCATTGGTGGGTTTAGGAGGTCGTGAGTAAAATCCGATCCGCGCCGTCCAGCTCTCGCCACTGAACCTCCACATACTC
>OY764684.1:0-3199 GCA_963668285.1 uncultured Lewinella sp.
TTCTAAGTCTTCGTCGCGGAGAACGTCGTTGTTGAAGGAGCTGACTTCGCCTTTAGGCCGCCGGCGGGTGGGGTGGACGGTGGTGAGGTCGGCCAGGATGGCTTCGATTTCGAGGCCCGTCATGAAGTGAATCAGGTCGAGCCAGTGGGTGCCGATGTCCGAGACGGCGCGGAGGGCACCACCCTGGTCGGCCAGTACGCGCCAGTTGTAGTCGGTATCGTAGAGCAGCCAGTCTTGCTGGTACCCGCCGGTGATGGAGAATATGCGGGCGCCGCCACTTTTTAGGCGCTCTTTTACCTCCAGGTTCATGGGGTAAAAACGGAGGTTATAGTTGACGGCCGCTTTGAGGCCGCTTGCTTTCGCCAGTTCGACGAGTTCCTGGCCCTGCTCGGAGGTCATGGCCAGTGGTTTTTCGCACATGACGTGTTTGCCGGCGGCCAGGACTTGTTTGACCATCGGGTAGTGGAGTACGTTGGGTACGGCGAGGTGGATCACGTTGAGCTCGTCGTCATCGAGCATCGCCTGAAAATCGGGGTAAGCGTGGGATAGGTTGAGCTCTTGGCGCGCTTCTTCGGCCAGCTCGAGGGTGGCGCTGGAGATGCCCTTGACGCGGACGCCCAGGCGGCGCAGACCTTCAACGTGAACGGGGCCGATGAATCCGGTGCCGGCTACTCCGGCGGTGATGGAACTGTACATGAGGTGATTTTGCTGGTGGTTAGTCGCGAAGCTAATAAGTTCTGACCTAAATTACTTGCTTCTTCCAGCCGTACCCGCTACTGCTCCTGCTCCTTTTCCCGCTCCCGCTCTTCCTTGCGTTCCTCCCGCTTTTCTTTCCGCTCTTCGCGTCGCTCCTGCCGGAGTTCCTTCTTGGTCTTATCGGCATCGTCACCACCTAAGGCATCCTGAAACTCGATCTCTTCGTCGGGGGCCTGCCTGAAGGCTTGGATCCAGGCATTTTTCAGGATATTCGTGATGGTGGGCCAGATGCCGGCTTCGACGTTATTGAGGTCTCCTTCCAGGGGGACTTTGGTTGCCAACGTTTCCGTCTTCTGGTTAGTGAAGAGGAATTTGAAAAAGCCGAGGAAGCCTTCCCAGACTACCTCGCCGAAGGAATCATCGTTGCCGATCAATTTTCCGTTTATTAGGAGTGGTTTGATGTAGCCCTTCATGAAACCGTCGGCGATGGCTACCTCGCTGGATAGCTCGAAGGTGCCGGAGTCGAAGTCGATACCGACGTAATGCTCCGTCCAGTCGTTGAGCGCTTTGGCGTCGGCACCGGTTAGGGAGAAGGTCATGTCCAGATCGGGCACCTGTTTGAGCCAGTTCACCTTTCCGTCGAGGGCGACCTGACCGCCGCCGAAGGATACCGCGGTAGCCTTGAAGGGGGAGGGGAGGGTATTGGCTTTGGCTTCTACGTTACTCAGGTTGGCTACGGTAAAGAACAGGTCGGTAAGTTGGAGGTCGATGTTGGGTTCGGTGTTTACCTCCACGTAGGAAACCTTGCCGTTCGTAATCTCGAAGTGGTTGATCTCGATCGGTACGAGGTCGGTGACGACTTTGGTCCAGTCCTCGACCGCGGGCGCTTCTTCTTCCGACAGGTTTTCCTGATCTTCGAGCAGGTAGATCAGCTCGGGGGTACGCAAATAGATCTCGCTGACGAAACGGCCCTTGAATAAGGACTTCCACTCCACCGAGATGTCAATCTCGTTGATCTTTAGAAACGGTACTTGCGTGGATCCATCCACTACGTTGAGGTACAGGCCGTCGATCCGGTAGGCGCCCCGCCACAATGCAATGTCTATATCCGCCACCTGACCGTAGTAACCCGGGAGTTCGGCGAGCGACTTATTGACGTACTTTTTAACGATACCGGGGAGCATAAACCGGAAGACGACCAAGGCTACGATGAGCACGGCCGGAATCAGGAACCGCTTCGTTTTGTAGAAGGGGCGATGCGCGGTTGCGGAACGATCTGAGTTAGACATTAGCGGGAGGATTTTACCTGGTTATAACACCGAAAATGCGTTCGTTGCTTTAATCTTATTCCGCAAGTTTTACGGAGCTTATAAATACATAACGAAAAAACCCGCACTAGCACGGTGGCTGATGCGGGTAGTCGCTGAGATTTGTCAGGTCTCAACGGAGCTGAGGTGTTTGAACTAGTGGGTTAGGCTAGACTCGTGGATGAAGGGACGGCGGGTTACGCCATAGTGGCTGTATAATCCGTTCCAGAAACTGGTGTCGCTGGTTTTGGGCCAGTCGTTTTTGTCAAACCCTGGCGCGGATTTCAGTACTTCCTTATCTACGTCGAGTATAAAGGTCTCGGTGGTTTCGTTCACGCTGAATGCCTCAAATGGCACCGCGAAAAGTTTATCACCCATCCCGAGAAAACCACCGTACGATAATACGGCGTAGTTTACGGTTCCGTTTTGGGTGTCAATCATGAGATCTTTGATCTCACCGAGGTTTTCACCTTTACTGTTGGTTACATTGGTTCCGGTGATGCTGGTTGAAGATAATATTGGGCTAATCATAATATAAAAATTGTGGTTGCGCGGCTGTGTAAATTCTAAATGTGGGCTTCAGTGCCGCTTCGTTACATAATATACTAACCTAACGGTGTGTGTAACCGTATTGTTTACTTATGGGTCAAAAATATTCTCTATTTGGTTATATCTTATTCATTTGATGTAGCCGGTGTCTGCAAAAAGTCTTGGCGGATGTAACGCATCCCGCTGTCGTGGCATAGTAGGGCGTCCTCAGGCAACATCACTCTTTATACCTACTTGCATGCAACAACGTAATCTCCTCGCTAACGGCTTCTTTCTTCTCTCGCTACTAGCCGCGCTGACCGGCTGTGAACCGCCCGATGAGCCAAGCCCCCAGGGGCCGGACTGTGGTTACGACCTGCCGGCCGTGCCGATCTCCGACGGGCGGTGCGAACCGGACTTCCTCAATTTTACGGACCTAGACGCTTTTAGCTTCCCCGAGGAGCCTGCGTTAGTCACGGAATGTGGCCTTCCCGAACAGCTTCAGCGGAAATTTCGGGTGCAAACACCTTTGGTTTCTGACCCCCGCCTTTCTCTTCACCTGTATCGTGGCACCCGCGCACTCGCCCAAATACAATTCTTCGGCACGCTCGAATGTGGAGATAGTGGCGAACCGCTTACCGGGTGTATCCCGTTGCGGGCTGCCGTCC
>OY764685.1:0-7451 GCA_963668285.1 uncultured Lewinella sp.
CAAGACCACGAGCGTATAAAACAGGATCTTGAAGTCCAAGGCCAACGAGCGGTTCTCGATGTAGAGGATGTCGAACTTCAAGCGCTGGATCATCTCCTCCACGTTGCTGGCGTAACCGTACTTGACCTGCCCCCAGCTCGTGATGCCCGGCCGCACCTTCAGCAGGTGCCGGTAGTGGGGCGCCCGCCTACTTATCTGATCGATGAAGAACTGCCGTTCCGGCCGGGGGCCGACCAACGACATATCGCCCTTGAGTACGTTCCAGAACTGCGGAAGCTCGTCCAGCCGCCACTTGCGCATCGTCGCCCCCCAGTGGGTACAGCGGCTGTCGTGATCGCTACTCAGTTGGGGGCCGTCCGCCTCGGCGTCCGTATACATCGAACGGAACTTGAACATGCGGAAAGGCTGGCCGTTCTGCCCGATCCTCTCCTGGTTGTAGATGATGGGGCCGGCACTCGACAGGCGTACCCGAATAGCCACGTAGATCAATAGCGGTGACAGCAAGACCAGACTTCCGACGGAAACCACACCGTCCAGCAGGCGCTTTACCAAACGCTGCCAGCGGGGCATTAACTCCCGGCGTACTTCGATCAGGATGGCACCGAAGACCTGGTCCATCTTCACCGTCCCGAGCATGATGTCGTACATGTCGGGAATGACCTTGACGAGTAGGCGGTCCTCGTAGTCAAAGAGCACGTTCATCAACTCCCGCAGCCGGTTGTGCTGGCTGGTTTCGATGGCAATGATCACCTCCTCCACGTGGTAGTGCTCGATCACGTCCGCGAGTGACTTCAGGTTACCCAGCAGGGGCAGTTGCCCGGCCAGCAACGGTGCCTTTTCGCGCTTCGAGTCGACGAAGCCGATGAACCGGTAACCGAGGCTCTTCGGTGCCTCGGCGATTTCGCGATAAAGCGTCTGGGCGGCCTGCGAGCCACCGATGATGAGGGTATTGAAGGTAACGACTCCCTGTTTGAGCTTGCGGCTCACGTGGGTCAGGATGGCCATCCGTACCGTGGCGGTCAACAGAAAGTGCAGGAGGAACAGGCTGATCGGGTTCTGGTAGTAATCGTGCACGTCCCCCGCCGCATCGTCGAGGAGCACGACGAAGAATAGTATAACGACGCCGAGCATCGAGATACTCAGGGTGTGCAGCAACACCCGTAGGCGGCTAAGCCGGTAGATGTCCCGATACTGATCGAATAACGCGTAGCCGAGCACCCAACCGATGGCTATGGCGGTGCTGCTGATCCAGAAGTTGGGCTCCAGAAAGAGGTCTTCTAGCCCGTCGGCTTTGCCCTCTTTTCCGTTGCGGATGGAATAAAATACGGCCCAGGCCAGCCAGCCGGTCAGGGCATCGGCGAAGATGTACACGCGGCGGTCGCGGCGGCGGATGCCCGTCGTATCGGGCCCCAGATGAGCGCTGAGGTCGGTAGCGGTCTTGGCGGTGGCGGTGTGCGTCATGCCCATTAGAAATACAGCAGGCGTAAGTTATCGAGGTATACCGTAGCCCGTTCTTCGCCTTGTAATAGGGGGGCGGAAAAGTAGACTTCCAGCTCTTCCAGATTGGATGCAGCCAGGAGTTCGCTCAGGTCGAAGTAGATCTTGGTCCATTCATCCCTCGGCGCAAAGGTAGGATCGAATGCTTTAAAAGACTCCCCCCCTACACTGCCGGTAATGCCCCAGGCTACGGGTGCCTCGCTCAGGAAGTCCACCTCCAGCCACATATTCGGGCGAGCGGCGGAGAAGCCGTTGATGTTGAGGGAGGTAGCCAACTCCACCAGGGGGTCGTCGCGCGTAAGCAGCAACTTCCCGGAGAACTCGCCGGTACGGGCGGCCTCCATGCTGGGCACCAGGGGGGTAACCCCTATCAGTGGCTCCGTAAATACGGCGTCGTTACCCGGCTCGAAGCCTTCCACGAAGCCGAAGTTCGCCTCGCTACGGTAGCCGGTGCTCAACACCCCGAGGTTGGTGGATTCCGCGGGGCGTAGTTCCACGCTTCGGGAGACGGGGGCGTAGAAGGGGTAGATCTCGGGGGTAGCGCTGATGCCGTTACGACGCACGCCGGCCTCGAAGCGCAGCTCCGTCTGCCCGACCGCAAACACCGGTATGCGGGCGGGCAGGCGGAACGCCCCGACGAACTCCCCGTCGGCAAACGCCCATACTTCGCTGATGGCGCCGGTCGAGCCGGGTAGGCCCGGGGTGTCGAGCCGGATGTCCTCGACTATCACGTAGGCGGGGGCTACCTCCAAATCTTCCCGGCAGCCACATAGCAGCAGCACGAGGGCAAGCGGAAGCAGCGGGAGTAGGCGCATGGCGGTGGAAAGGTAGGTTTTAGTTGACGGCTGGGAGCGTGGCCTTATGACGTCGGCGCTTACCGAGGCGTTGCCTGGCCGGTCACGCGCTTGGGTCGGGTAGCCGACTTGCAGCTTCCTCCACGGCCTCCGAAATGCGGTGCGCGAGCGCCAGGGCTTTGTAGCCATCTTCGATCGTCACTTCGGCCGGCCGGCCGGCTACGATGCTCTTCGCCAGGCTTTCCAACTCCATCTGGATGGCGTTGATGGGGCCACTATCGGGCTGGTCGACGTGGATGACGCGGGGCCCTTTCGGGGTTTCGAGGGGGAATTGCCGGCCGGCCTCGGGGATGTCGCGGGCCTCGGCGTCGTAGAGGCGGATGACCTGGCTTTCCTTTTCCAGCAGATCCAGACTGATGTAGGCATCCGGCTGAAAGAGACGGACCTTACGCATGTTCTTCAGGCTGATCCGGCTGGCGGTGAGGTTGGCGACCGCCCCGCCCCTGAACTCCAGGCGGGCGTTGACGATGTCGGGTGTTTCGCTGACGACGGCTACGCCGCTGGCCCGTACTTCGGCCACTTCGTCGCCTGCGAGTTTCAGGATGATGTCCAGGTCGTGGATCATCAGATCCAGCACCACGCTGACGTCGACGCCGCGGGGGTTGAACATGGCCAGGCGGTGGGCTTCGATGAAGTAGGGTTTTACCTGCAGGTCGCCAAGACTCAGCAGGGCGGGGTTGAAGCGCTCGACGTGCCCCACCTGCACGGTTTTGCCGGTCGACTCCGCCAGCTCGACGAGTTCGCGGGCCTGGGCGAGGGTTTCGGTGAGGGGTTTCTCTACGAACACGTGGCACCCGCCCTCAAGGGCTTGTTTGACCAGGGCGTAGTGGGTGGGGGTGGGGGTTACTACGTCGACTACGTCGGCCGCCGCGATCAGTTCGGCCGGAGAGTCGTAGCGTCGGAGGCCGAACTCTTCGGCTACTTTGGCGGCGGTGTCGTCGTCTACGTCATAGAAGCCTATCAGGTCGTAGTGATCCCTGGCCAGGCGGATGCATTTGAGGTGTATTTTCCCTAGGTGGCCCGTACCGAAGAGTCCGATTTTTAGCATGGGGTAAATGTAAGTCGCTTTTAGAGGGGATTTTGTAGCGGGGGTGTGGGTAAGGACCTAATAAGGTATAGCTGGAGGCAAACGGAGCGCCTCAGTGATTAGGCTTGTTTCGTACAGTGGATTTTACCGGCTTTTAGTTGGGTACTACTTCAAACCTGCTCTTCATCTTTCAAAACTTTGCACCTGCGTACTCGCAAAAAAACCGGCGTGAAAATCATTCGATCCTCGGCGCTAACGAGAATGTAGTCGGCACAACTAAAGGCTTGTAAGCATGTTATCTTTGCGCACTTTAATGAAAATCTCCCCACCCCATGGGTCAACGACTGATCTACCTCGATAACAACGCTACCACACCAACCGATCCGCGCGCCGTGGAAGCTATGTTGCCTTTCTTTTACGACAACCCCGGTAACGCCGCCAGCCGTAACCACCCGGCCGGCTGGACCGCCGAAGCGGCCGTCGACAACGCGCGCGACCAGCTCGCCGACCTGATCAACGTCGACTCGCGTGAGATCATCTTTACCTCCGGCGCTACCGAATCGGATAACCTCGCGCTCAAGGGCGTTTTCGAAATGTACGCCCGTAAAGGCAACCACATCATCACCGCGAAGACCGAGCATAAGGCCGTCCTCGATGCGTGTAAGAAGATCGAAAAGAAAGGCGGGGAAGTAACTTATCTGGACGTCGATCGCGAAGGCCTGGTCGACCTCGAAGAACTGGAAGCCGCCATTACCGATAAGACGATCATGATCTCCATCATGTGGGCTAATAACGAGACGGGCGTCATCCAGCCGATGGAAGAGATCGGCAAGCTCTGCGAAAAGCACGGCATCCTGTTTATGTCCGATGCCACTCAGGCGGTAGGCAAGATCCCGGTCGACCCCAAAAAAACAGGGGTACACCTGATGGCCTTTACCAGCCACAAAATGTATGGCCCCAAAGGCGTCGGCGCACTCTACGTCAGCCGTAAGAACCCCCGCGTCAAGGTCACCAGCCAGATGGACGGTGGCGGCCACGAGCGCGGCATGCGCTCCGGCACGCTGAACGTACCCGGCATCGTCGGCTTCGGTAAAGCCGCCGCGATCGCCAAGGAAGAGATGCACAAAGACGCCGCCCGCCTCAGCAAGCTCCGCGACCGCCTCGAAAGTGCGCTACTGGAGCAGTTGGAGGAAGCCTACGTCAACGGCAGCATCGAGCACCGGATGCCACACGTCTCCAACATCAGCTTCAAGCACGTCGAAGGGGAAGGCCTGATGATGACCTTTAATCAGAACATCGCCCTGAGCTCCGGCTCCGCCTGTACCTCGGCCAGCCTCGAACCCAGCTACGTACTGGTCGCCTTAGGCCTGGGGGACGACCTGGCGCACTCCAGCCTGCGTTTCAGCCTCGGCCGCTTCACTACCGAAGAAGACGTGGAAGAAACCATCAAGCAAGTATCCGAAGGCGTCACCCACATGCGGGAGCTTAGCCCGATCTGGGAGATGTATAAGGAAGGCGTGGATCTGGAAAGCATCGAATGGAGCGCGCACTGACCTTGGATATGCGATTCTCGATATTTGATATGCGATTTGCGCTACCACCCTGGCTTAGTCGGCGCGCGCTACCTTCTTGGCTTCGCACATCTATTTAAGGAACCGCGTTGTTATCTTTACTAACCGTTAAATTGAACACTCATGGCATACAGCGATAAGCTACTCGACCACTTTAAGAACCCGCGTAACGTCGGCACCCTCAACAAGAATGATAAGGGCGTCGGCACCGGCCTCGTCGGCGCACCCGAATGTGGTGACGTAATGCGCCTGCAGATTCAGGTCGACCCGGAAACGCAGAAGATTACGGACGCGAAGTTCAAGACGTTCGGCTGTGGCTCCGCCATCGCCAGCTCCAGCCTTGCCACCGAATGGCTGAAGGGCAAAAGCGTCGATGAAGCGCTAGCCATCGACAACATGGCCATCGTGGAAGAACTGGCCCTGCCGCCGGTGAAGATTCACTGTTCCGTCCTCGCCGAAGACGCCATCAAAGGCGCGATCGAAGACTACAAGAAGAAGAATACGGTAGCCGCTACCCCGGAGGTAGAAGCCGCGGAGTAAGCACTTATCGGCTACTCACCTCTCTTTTCAACATCAAATTCTATCGCGTATGTTATACGTCGCTGACAGTGCCAAGGCCCGTTTGGAGGCCATTCGTGAGGCCAAGGGCTTGACGGAAGACTACTTTCTGCGCGCTACCATCCAGAGTGGTGGCTGCTCCGGCCTGACCTACGAGCTGGACTTTGATAACGAACAGAAGGAGCGCGACCAAGTCTTTAACGATAACGGTGAAACGGTCGTCTGCGACCTGAAGTCCTTCCTTTACCTCCACAACTCCACGCTTGAGTTTACCGGTGGGCTTGACGGTAAAGGCTTCTCCTTCAACAACCCGAACGCCAGCCGTGAGTGTGGCTGCGGTGAGTCTTTCGCCGTATAATTCAATAAGATAACTTTATCGGAAGGCCGGGAAGCATTGCTTCCCGGCCTTCTTCGTACCTCCCCTACCCTATGGAAGGCCCACAGATTCGCTTTTCCCATTTTCTGGAGCAGTTCCCCGCCCTCGACCTGCCCTTGGCGTTCAACGACGATACCGTCCGGACGATCAGTAAAGAGACGCCGCCGATCTCCCCCCGCGTCATCGAGCAGTACATCCTGCCCATCGAGCCGGGTCAGGCTAACGAACTGACGGAGTTCGTCGCTTGCTTGCGCCTTCCCGAAGCGGATAAGTACGCCGGCGTCGTCTACTGGCGCGCGGATCTGGCGCAGTACCACTTCACCCTGGTCACCTTTGACGTACAGACGCAAGAGGTCATCGACCGCCAGGTGATCGCGGGTACCAGCTACGACGGGGAGGAGCTGCTTCAGACGCACGCGCTACTCACCGAGGCGCTACTACTCTATCAGGTTAGCGGCCAGGGCGGTGGCATCGACTATGATTATCAGGCATCGACGAGCACGGCGCGGCGGTTTCAGATCGGCGAGAGTGGCAAGATCGTAGAGCTTTGAGCCCGTTTTACTTCTTACTATCCTTCGTACCGTGTGGCACCATTCGCCACAGTTCCCCGTCCTTATCGTCTTTGAGTAGGTAAATAGCACCGTCGGGGCCCTGCTCGACTTCACGGATACGCCCGGGCATCGGAAAGCGTTCTTCCTCCAGCACTTCATCGCCGTCGATACGCAGGCGAACGAGATCGCGGCTGGATAGCCCACCGACGAACGCATCCCCCTTCCACTCCGGGAAGGCGGAGCCGGTATAGAAGGCCATGCCGGAAGGAGAGATCACGGGGTTCCAGTGCCGAACCGGCTGGTGGTACGGGCTATTGGCGGGTGGGTCGGGAAGTTGGGTGCCGTCATAGTTGTCTCCGTGGCTTTCACGTGGCCAGCCGTAGTTGTCCCCTTTGACGACGCGGTTAAGCTCATCGCCACCGAGCGGGCCCATTTCGACGAGGTAAAGCTCGTCCGTCCCCGGTTGGAACGCCATGGACTCGATGTTGCGGTGGCCGTAAGACCAGATCTCCGGCTTGGCACCGGCCTGATCCACGAAAGGGTTATCGTCCGGCACGCTTCCGTCCGGCCGGATGCGGATCACCTTTCCCCAGTGGTTATCGAGCTCCTGGGCGGGGTCGAACTGGAAGCGCTCCCCCATTACGAAATAGAGGTATTCGCCGTCCGGCGAGAAGGCGATCTGGTTGCCGTAGTGTTTGTGGCCGTTGAAGTAGGGCAGCATCACGAAGATGTCTTCGAAGCCCGCCAGCGAATCGCCCTGTAGTTTACCTCGCCCGAGGGCGGCGGTGCTGGAGGGCCCGTCCCCCGGCTTGGCGTAGGCCAGGTAGACGTAGCCGTTGGTCGCGAAGTTGGGGTCGAGTTTGATGTCCATCAATCCCCCCTGCCCCATGGCGTGTACGTCCGGCGTGCCGCTGATGGTGGTCTTCTCCGCGCCCATTTCGGTACTCATGCGGTGGAGTTTCCCCGTGTTTCGTTCGGTGACCAGTACTTCCCCGTCGGGTAGGAAGGCGATGGCCC
>OY764686.1:0-36048 GCA_963668285.1 uncultured Lewinella sp.
CTTACGACGCTCAACCCCGATAATTTTAACGGACGGCTCTGCACGCGGTACCGTGAGTTACGCGACGCCGGCATCTACACCACCGAAAACCTGATGGCGCAGTTCGGCGCGGCCATGAAATCGTTGCGTACGAACGGAGCCTACCGGCGGGAAGCACTGCGGTGAGCCCGAAGCACTGAACGTCGAACGGGCGCAGGTCGCGTACACCGAAGACTGGATCGATCGGCGATTAGCGTATATGGACGAGCACGTTTGCTCCTTCGTAGAGCGGGAAACTACAACCCAGGCACGCACGCTGTTCACCCTAGAGCGCGAACCCGGCAACGGATCGGGTAGTGGTCACGCAAACCTTGGGTAACATATCGCTGACCTACGAGCTATACGACCTGTTAGGGACGCAGCTCAGATTCGAAAAGATCGGCCTCAGCTTCGTCATCGACCTCAGCGAGCTACCTACCGGAACCTACATCGTCAAAGTCGGGGCAACCAGCCAGCTTTTGGTAGTACGCTAGCCTTCCGCTGTGCGTTAGGCCAGTACCTGCTCCCGTACCGCGGCAACGTAGTCGTGGCTTACGGGGACTTCTTCGGTGAGTGCGTGCATGTTGAGGCGTAAACCTTGCGCGTTCCCCCTGGCGGACTGCACGTGGTCGACGTTCACCAGGTAATCCGGGTGGCAAGAAACGACCGAGGTACCGTTAAGCGCGGCTTCCACCCGTTCTAACGTGCTGAGGATCGTCTGCTCCGCCACGCGCGCTTCCCGGAGAAAGACCACACGTAACGACGCCCCCCGCCGCTCGCAGAAAAGCAGGTGAGCGGGGTCGAGTGACAGGCCATCGGCGAGGGCCATCGGTACGGGCGTCAAAGACGTATTCGCAAACCTCCCCGCAAGCCGGGTCAGGCCGCTGGCGGAGCGTTGGTTATCCCGTTCCGCTCTCAACTGCACGGCCATACCGCTAAAGGCGATGGGAAACAGGCCGATAAGTACCGTCGGTATCGTAATGTAAAAGAGCACGCGGGCGGAGAACACGGACCAATTCACCAGCAAGTTGTGAAAAAGGAAGTTACCCACGGAAATGAAGAACAGCAGTAAAGCACTGTCGAGTATCCACTTGCCTAACGTCCATGATGTACCGGATCGCTTCCAACCCAGCAGGCGGTCGGTAACGTAGGAGTAGGTAATGGAGATGGTAAAGGTCACCAAACCGTAACCGACGCATTTGACGAGGTCGAAATCCCCGTACACCAGGCCGATGGGTTGAAGGAAGTAGAGGGCGGCGGCGATGAAAAGCGCCACCCGCGCGTGACCGATAAAGGTGTAGCGGCCGAATGCCCGATCGGGGAATGGGCGGCGGAGGGGGTTAGCGGAAAAGGGGGCGGGTTGCATGGTCTAGCAGATGTACGCCATACTGCCTCGGGTAGTTCAAGCTTGGCGCTCCCGTAGCTTAAAAGCCTTAATTCGGGTCGGCGGATAAACCTTGTATGCCGCGTGGTGTCTAAAAACAACCGTATCATTGCTCACCAGCACCAGACGTATGACCGAGAACCAAGGCTTTTTTTGCCAACCTGAAGAATGACCTCCCGGCGTCAGTAGTCGTCTTTTTCGTCGCCTTACCGCTTTGTCTCGGTATCGCCCTGGCTAGTGGCGCCCCGCTGTTTTCCGGTCTGATCGCCGGCATCATCGGCGGTATTATCGTCGGTTTACTATCCGGGTCGCAGATCGGGGTGAGTGGCCCGGCCGCGCGGGCCTCGCCTCGATCGTACTCGTCGCCATCACGGATCTGGGCTTCGAGATATTCCTCTCGGCGGTCGTAGTCGGCGGGCTCATCCAGTTACTGTTCGGCGTAGCGCGCCTCGGTATTATCGGTTACTACTTCCCCAGCTCCGTCATCAAAGGCATGCTTACGGGTATCGGGATTATCATCATCCTCAAGCAAATACCTCCACTTCCTGGGTGACGACGACGACCCGGAGGGGGACTTTGCCTTCTTCCAGATAGACGGGGAGAACACCTTCTCCGAAATCATCAACTCCATCGGCGACCCCAGCCTGGGGCCCACCCTGATCGGATTCATCTCCCTCGCCATCCTGATCCTGTGGAGCAACGTACTCTCCAAAAAGGGGAAGTTCTTTCAGCTCGTGCAGGGGCCGCTGGTCGCCGTCGTGGTCGGCATCCTCTACTACTTCTTTACCAAAGACAGCGCAACGCTGGCCATTGCGGAGGAGCACCTCGTACAGGTACCCGTCCCGGCCGACTTTAACGACTTTATGGGGCAGTTCACTTTTCCGGATTTCAGTCGCGTCTTCGAGCCCACTATACTGGTCACCGGCTTCACCATTGCCTTGGTAGCGAGCCTGGAGACGCTCCTCTGCGTGGAGGCCACCGATAAACTCGACCCCGCCCAGCGGGTGACGCCCACTAACCGAGAGCTCCTGGCGCAGGGGACGGGCAACGTTATTTCCGGCCTGATCGGCGGCCTACCGATCACCCAGGTGATCGTACGCTCTTCGGCCAATATCCAGTCCGGGGGCAAATCGAAAGCTTCGGCGGTCATCCACGGTTTCTTGCTGTTGATCTCGGTGGTTACCATTCCAACCCTTCTGCGCATGATCCCGCTCTCCGTGCTCGCGGCCGTGCTCTTCATCGTCGGATTTAAGCTGGCTAAACCCTCCACCTTCAAGTCGATCTACCAGACGGGGTGGAAGCAGTTCGTACCCTTTATCGTGACCGTCGTGGGTATCGTTTTCACGGATCTACTCGTCGGCATCGGCTTCGGTTTGGCCGTAGCCATCATCATCCTGTTGGTTAAGAGCTATCAGAATAGCCACTTCCTCCATAAGGTGGATAAGGAAGACCGATCGGGCCACCACGACGTACACATGACACTGGCCGAAGAGGTGACCTTCTTCAATAAAGCGGCCATCAAACGGGAGCTGGAAGCCCTGGAGGACGGTACCGACCTCATTCTGGACGTTTCAAAAACCTATTACCTGGATTATGACGTCGTCGAGATCCTCGAAAACTACCGGGAGGAAGCGCGAGAACGCGGCATCGATATCACCCTCGTTTCGCGCAAAGGCACGGTAACGAACCCGGAAAGCTACCTCCACTTCTTCGACCTGGCACCGAGCGTTAAAGCAAGCTGATGAGCCTTTGTTTACGCTGCCTTTCCTTGCTCTTGTCCACCGTTCTCTGCACCTGCGTACCTCGCCAAATTATAACAAGCGAGAAGTATACCCACCCCGCCGGGAAGAAAATGCGGGTGATTCTGGATAGCGACACGGCCAACGAAATAGACGATCTTTTCGCGATTGCCTACGCGCTACCGGATGAAACGATCGAGCTACTCGGGCTCAGCTCCGCGCAGTGGTTTCACCACGCCAGTGGGGATTCTACCGTGTACCAGAGCCAGCGGCTGAACGAGGAACTCTTGCGCATCGCCGGCCGGCTCGACCTGCCGCACCCGCTGGGCTCGGATACGATCATGGGTAAGCCGTGGGGCGGGTACGATGCCCGCGACAGCCCCGCCGCCCGCTTCATTATCGAGCAGGCCCGGGCCACCCCCGCCGGGGAGAAGTTGGCCGTCCTGAGCATCGGCGCGGTCACCAATCTGGCCTCGGCCATCGCCCTCGAACCCACCATTATCGACAAGGTCGTCAGCTACTCGCTGGGCTTCCGCTACGACTTCGCGGGTGGCTTCTGGAATAAGGACGAGTTCAACATCCGCCGCGATCTGAACGCCGCCAACTACCTGCTCGACGCCGAAGGCCTGGAAACCCACGTTATGCCCGTCTCGGTCGCCATCAAGTATACCTGGGAGCGCGCATCGACCTTCGATCGGCTCGCCACCGCCGGCGAATTGGGTGCTTACCTAAAGGCCCGTTGGCAAGACCACGGTGGCCCCGGCGCCGCCCGCTGGACGATGTGGGACGTCGCGCTGTTACAGGCTTTCCTGCGCCCCGGCCAAGCCTCCGAAACCCCCGTACGCACCCCGCCCGAAAATACCCGACGTACGGTCTGGATGTACGATGACATCGACGCGGCGGCGATGGAAGCTGACTTTTGGGAGCGGTTGGGGCGGTAGCTCACGCCGGCGGCGGTACCTGCCCGCAGCAAGGGTTTGCGTGCCGTAGCGGCCTACTGAATGCCCGAGGTGTAGCTGCGATAATTATCGAGAATACCCTGCCAACCACTCCGTTGGTCTTCCTGATCCTGCCCCTCTTCCGGCTCGAATTGTACCTCTACCTCAGTGCCGTCATCGGTCTTTGCAAAACCGACGGTTACCTTACGGCCATTCGATAGCGTATAGGCAATGAGTCGGTGCGGGCTGACCTCATCGTAAGTTCCTTCGAGGTCGAATTTCATGCTACCGTCCTTAGCGGCCATCGTGATCTTGAAGTCGCCCCCTTCCCGTAGGTCGTTGACCGCCGCCGGGCAGTGCCAATCCGGAGAGGCGAAGTTCCAATTGATCACGTGCTCGGCCTCGGTATAGTAGTGCCAGGCCTTTTCGAGGGGTACGGAAACTTGGGTGGATACGGTAATGGCGTTCTGTGACATGCTCGAGTAGTGGGTTTGGTCTGTACACAACCCCAACCACGAAAACGGATAGTTTGATCACAATTCGTCATAAAAAGCAGTAAGTGGAGGCGGCTTTCGGCTGGCGGATAATAACGCCACTCAGTATTGCATAAAATTCATTTTTTGCGAGGCCGCAGGTGCGAGGTACGGGAGGAAAAGAGCAGGCCGTGAAAAGGCCCCACCCGAGCACCCCGGTTCTGCGAAAAGGGGGGGCGGAGGGGTACCGATGGGGTCTCCCGGCAAGCGCTTACCTTTACGGCGCGTTTTCTTGGTTACACCTGACACATACCCTATATGCTACGTTCTTTGTGCTACTACGGCTGCTGCCTATTATTGGTTACCGCCTGCGAGCCCTCCCCTTCCGCCAGCGGAGGCGACCACGCCCGGGTCGCCCCGCCGGCGCCCATAGTCGAATCGGGCCCCGTACGGCAGCCCCAACGGATCATACCCTTCATCAACTCGGAGCAGTACTACGACGACCCCGATACCCTATCCGTCGACCCGGCCGAACACGCGGACCTGATTGCGGTCGTCGAGAGCCTGCCCGGCACGGATCGCGGCGGTTGGGATTGGTCGCCCGCCGACCGGAAGGACTGGGCTACTTTCCTGAGGCAGCAACACTACCTCGTTGCCGGCACGGGTACGTTCACCACTACGGCCATCTCCCCCACCTACCTGGCTACGATGCAGATCGACGGCACTTGGCGGCTGAGCATGTTTGCGTTGCGGGAGGGCGCAGCCAACTTCCCCGGCCTATCGGGCGCCACCCACCTGGTAGTGACCGAAGACAGTTACGAGGCCGATAATCTATTTACCTGCTACCTATATAACGGAGTGGAGCTGGCCCCAACCAGGGCCGTCGACGTACGAAATATGTTGGAGCTACACCTGTACCCGCAAAAGGCGGCTGAGGCGTGTTACGAGGATAATAGTTGGTGGCTATCCCAAAACGATTACGACCTTTCGGAGCCGGACCGCATCAAGGTGGATGCCAGTTGGGCTTTGACGGAGCGGAAGGATTGCCTCCTCGGTACGCACATCGTATTCCGTTGGACGGGGGATGGCTTCGTGGCGGAGGAGCCGACCTGGGAGGAGTGAGCCCGTTAATCGGTTAGTAAAACCCGCCGAGGACGCATCGAGCGGGGATAGGTTCTTTACGTTGCTTACCTTTAAGACGACCTGAACAGACTTTGTTTTTTAATCTCATGACTTCGGCGTGATCGACTTCCACTGGTTAAATTGTACCGTATGGGCCCTCATCTTGTGTGGGTTTAGCACCGCTGCCTCCGCCCAGGTGGAGAATTGTGGTGATGGGGTCGACAACGACGGTGACGGGCTGATTGACTGCTACGACGGGGATTGCCAGGGCTCGGGGGATTGTGAGGGCTTTTTCTTTAACCCCCCCGAGCCGGAGTGTGGCTACAGACCGGCACCCCTGGAGGAAGTAGAACTCGGCCAGCTCTTTAAGACCGACGAAGGGCGCTACCCCATCGATCAGCGCGCCGGCGTAGTAGTAGGAGACCTGGACGGAGACGGAGTGGCGGAGCTCGTCAGTCGGGATAACGGACCGCCCCGCATTCAAATCTTCGACGGAGCTACGGGCGCACTCAAGCAGAGTATACTTACCCCGACCACCCACCCCTTCGGGCAGTTGGCCATAGCGGATGTGGACAGGGACGGGGTGGGGGATATCTTCCACTGCGAATTCTACGGCCGCCTGGCGCGCTATGAGTTCGGTAACCCCAACGCGATATGGCGAACGGGTAACTACGTGGGGGACGACAACCTGGTCTCTACCCCTCAAATTGCGGACATTAACCAGGATGGGACGCCCGAGATATTGGTTGGCGACCGCATATTCGACGCGCTTACGGGGGTACGGTACGTCGATGGGCGGCTCCACGGTAAACGTCGGTGCCTACAACGGGGGCAGTAACGCGGACCGCTTCCCGATCGTCTATGACCTGTTCCAACCGGGCGATCCCAAACCGCTTGGCGGCACCTTCGGCGACGAGGCACGGGGGATGGAATACATTGCAGGTAATGAAGTATGGACCACCCGCCAACCGGGCACGGATAACTTTGAATATCGCCTCGCGGCGGAACTCAGGGCAACGAGCCAGGAAAACGATGGATTCACCTCCATCGCCGACATTAACGGCGACGGTCGTATGGACATCGCCGTTATGGACGGGGGGCGCGTCTATTGTTGGGACCCGTACGCCAACCAACAGATCGGAAGCACCTTCGACGTTCCGGGAACCAGCTCCGGGGGCAGGATCAACATCGGGGACTTCGACGGGGACGGAGAAGTGGAACTGGGCTTCGCGGGAAAAAACATCTATATCGTCCGCGACTACAATGACAACAACGGCAATGGGAACCCTAATGACGGTACCTGGTCGGACCTATGGCGTAAAACGGGCCTCGATGACGGCTCGCAGCGCACCGGCTCCACGCTATTCGACTTTGACGGCGACGGTACGGTAGAGGTCGTTTATTCGGAGGAAGAGAACCTCTTCATCTACGAGGGGCCGACGGGTAACGAACTTTTCAGAACGACGAGCCGGTCGGGGACGCGCACCGAGTACCCCATCGTGGCGGACGTCAACGGAGACGGAACGGCGGAGATCGTCGTTACGGCCCAGGCCAGGAACGGGCCGGCGTATTCGGGTACGGGCTGGATCAGTGTTTACTCTTCCAACAACCAACTGTGGGTGCCGGCTCGTAACATTTGGAATCAGCACGGCTATAGTGTCACTAACATCAATAACGACCTAACGGTACCTCAATTTCAGCAGGATAACCTAAACCCGGCCTTCGGCCAGCGGTACAATAACTTTCTGGCGCAGACGGCCGTCGGCGGGGCGGATGAGATGGAGGTCATCTACCCCCGCGCCGGATGCCATCATCAGTGCCGAGACGGAAGGCGGCGTTGACGGTATGCCGCTGATCGACTTCAGCGACTGCCCCGAACACCATTACCATAACCCTGCGGGTGGATAACGAAGGTAGCGCCCCGCTACCTAGTAGTACGCCAATCACTTTCTACGACGGCGACCCTCGCATCGGTGCGCCCAACATTATTACGACCACCACCTTACCGGAGCCGGTCGCGGCCGGCACGATCGTGAACGAGGAGATTACGATTAATGTAGCCGACGTCCCACCCGGGTCGCCGGTATTCCTGAGCGTAAACGATCCGGGCATCCCCCGCAGTCAGCTCCCCTTCACGGCCGACATTTTTTCCACTTTCGGGGACGGCGGAGTGCGACTACTCCAACAACGTCTCTAACGTGGGCAACGTACGCTGCGGGGAGGTATGTAATAATGGCGTCGATGACGATGGCGATGGCGCGGTCGACGAACCCAATTTGACCCAAGCCGTAAGTACGGGTTGCCCGAGGGCGGTGTTGCCGGCCATCCGGACGGACTCCCCCGGGGGGGTATGGAGCGTCGTCGGGGGGTAGCTCAATCGGTACGACGGTCGATCAAAAACGGGGTCGTGACCCTGGGCGTTACCGGCGGTACGGCGGTGACCGAGACCATCCGTTACGACGATGGGATTTGCTTTGAGGACGTAACGGTGACTACGCAGGATACCGAGCCGCCCTCCATTACCTGCCCGGGCAACCAATTCGTGGAGGCGAACCAGAACTGCGAAGCGCTGCTGGCGGACTACGCCAGTTCGGCCCAGGTGCAAAGACGATTGCTTCGCCCCGGGGGCCGTCATCGAGGCTACCCAGGAGCCGGCGGTCGGCGAACCTCTGACGCTGGGGGCAAACCCGGTACAGCTTACGGCTACGGATGAGAACGGTAACCAGGCGACTTGCACTTTCACGGTAGTAGTTACCGACCGGACCAACCCGACGATCGCCTGCCCGGAGGACCGTGACGTAGCGCTTAACCCCTCCTGCCAGTACACCGTTCCGGACCTTACCGGGGAGGCAACCGTATCCGATAATTGTTCGGCGGGAGCGGATATTCGAGTAGCGCAATCCCCCGCGGTAGGCCAGCTTCGCTCCGGTAACGGAACGCAGGTGCCCGTAACTTTGACGGCGCGCGACGAGGCGGGTAGGGCGGCCAACTGTACCTACGTTTTGACGTTGCGGGACCAGACGCCGCCGGTAATTACCTGCCCGAGCCTGGCCGATCAGACGGCCAGCTTCACGGATTGTACTTTCCCGCTGTTCGACTACCGGGGGCAGGTACAACGGAGCGACAATTGCTCCCGCTACGAAGAGATCTCGGTGACCCAGGAGCCGGCCCCGGGTACGCCCGTAGGGGCCGGGGGTGACGTCGATCACCATTACGGCCAGCGATAAGGCCGGCAACACAAGCACCTGTACGATCGATCAGAACGTCGTCGACCGGGACCCGCCCCCTGTTGAACTGCCCGGGCCTGATTACCGTGGATAGGAACGAAAACTGCGAAGGGGTCGTATCGGACGTGACCGGGATGGTTCAGATACAGGACAACTGCGGGCTGGGGAACCTGACGGTTACACAGTCGCCGGCGGCGGAAAGCACCTTCGAAGGGTTCTTCCAAAACGTGACCGTCACAGCTACCGATACGGATGGTAATTCCAATATCTGCCTGGTGGGTTTTGTAGCCCAGGATAATACGGCGCCCTACGCTCACCTGCCCCCCTACCCAAACCGTCGTCGCCAATGCGGAATGCCGTCTTGCGCTACCCGACTACCGAACCGGTACCGCTACGGATAATTGTCAGAGCCTTTCGATCAACCAACAACCCGGGGTGGGGAACGGAGGTGTCGGGCACCACGACGGTCAAACTTACGGCGCGGGACGATGCGGGTAACGCCGCGGAATGCTCGTTCGAGGTAAGGATCGACGATCAGGACGCCCCCCGACCATCGACTGCCCCCGGCCCGCAGACGATCCCCGTAGACGGGACGTGCGAAGTGCCGCTACCCAACTACGCCGAGCTAGCCCTCCGTACAGGATAACTGTAGCACCCAACAAGGCGGCATCGTGGTGACTCAAGCCCCCCGCCGCCGCGACGCTTTTTGACATTACCGATAGCCCCGTCACGGTCACCCTCACGGCTACCGATGCGGCGGGCTTGACGGCTACGTGCGACGTCACCGTTACGCTGCAGGGACGATCAGCCCTCCGCAGATCAGCTGCCCGGTAAGCCCGCAGACCGACCCGCTGGACGACAACTGCATGGCTACGGTGCCGGACTTTCGTAACGCCACGACCGTGCAGGTCGTCCTGTAACACGAGTAGCTTTACCCTGGAGCAATCCCCGGAGCCGGGTAACGGCAGTTAGCGGAGAGAGCAGGGTCGTCGCGATCACGATCACGGCCCACCGATGCGCAGGGGAACGCCGTGAGCTGCACGTTTCGACTACGAAACCGAAGACGTAACCGCCCCCACCATCGCGTGCCCCCCCGACCAGGCGGTGCAACTCGGCGCGGATTGTACGGCGGCGCTGCAAAGACTACGCCGACCCTAACCTTGCCCAAGATAATTGCTCCGCCCCCCGCCACGACCGGGTCTGGGCCCCTTATTGTCAATTACGCAAATACCGACCCCCGGCACCGTCATTACCCGGCGACGGAGGTACCGAACAAGTGACGTTGACGGCTACGGATGCGGCGGGTAACAATGCTTCTTGTTCCTTCATCGTAACTGCCGCGGACACCACGGCCCCGGTCATTACCTGCCCGCCGACCCAGCTTCGGGATCTGAGCGCCAGCTGTACCTATGACCTGGAGGAACTGACCGCACTTGCTACGACGACCGACAATTGCCCCGGGGCCTTGATCGTGACGCAATCCCCCGCCGCCGGCGCCCTGACGCTGACCGGGCCGGGTCGGACTACGGTAACGCTGACGGCCACCGACCCGGCGGGCAACACCGGTACGTGTGCCTTCGAGGTAGCCGTAGCGGACGCCACGCCGCCCACCATAATTTGCCCCGACCCGGTAGTGACCCAGGCGGACGCCAACTGTACCGCCCGCACCCCCGATCTGACGGACGATGCCAGTGCTGCTGACAATTGTAGTGCTACGGCCGCAATCGATATCACCCAGGATATTGCGGTGAATACCGTTTTGACGGGCGAAGGAACGACGCAGACCGTCACGCTGACGGCTACGGATGCCGCCGGCCTGTCCGCCAATTGTACCGTTACCGTAACGGTAGAGGATATCACACCGCCTATACTTACCTGCCCCGCGGCGCAGACCCTGAACCTGAACGCGACCGACTGCGAAGCCGCCCTGCCGGATTACGCCCGCCTGCTCCGGGTCACCGATAACTGTGAGGCGTCCGCCGCCCCCGCCCTGCAACAAATGCCGCCGGCGGGTACGGTGGTCAGCGGGGTCAATACCGTACAGGAAGTCGCCTTTTCGGCCGTCGACGGTAGTGGTAATATGGCTACCTGTAGCTTCGAGGTGACCCTGCGTGACGTTACCCCGCCCGGCCTGACCTGCCCGACGGACGCAACGCTGGCCCTGAACGTGGACTGCTCGGCGCCGCTCCCCGATTTTACCGATCAAACGACGGCTACCGATGCCTGCGCTATGAGCGATGCGCTCGTACTTACCCAGAGCCCCGGGCCGGGTACGAGCCTCGGCTTCGACGGGGCGACGGTGTCGGTGACCATAACGGCGCGCGACGGCAACGGTAACTCCGATAATTGTAGCTTCAGCGTGATTGCCGAAGACGTGCTGCCCCCGATGATCACCTGCCCCGCGGATCAGGACGTAGTGACGGACGGGGGCTGCGCTTTCGAGCTGCCCGACTATACGGACGTGGCGGACGTGAGCGATAATTGCTCGCAGGAGGACGCCATCACCGTTACGCAATCCCCGGGCGACGGCGTCGTCGTTTCGCAGGAGCAGTTGGGTGTACCGCAGACGGTTACCCTGACCGCCACCGACGCGGCCGGCGGGGTAGCCAATTGCACCTTTACCGTGACGCCGGTCGATGCTTCGCCCCCTTCCATTCTTTGCCCCCCGTCCCCCACCATCTTTTTGGATGCGGATGGGTGTACCGGAACGATAGGCGACTATACCGGCTCGTCTCGCGTGACGGACAACTGTACGGACTCCGTGGACGTCGTGGTCACGCAGAGCGCGCCGGCCGGTTCGGCAGTCAGCGGGGTATTGCTGCCGGATACGGTCATTACGCTTACCGCTACGGACCTTTCCGGAAATACCGACACGTGCAATTTCCGCATTTTGATCAGGGATACGATCGCCCCGACCGTCGACTGTTCGGCTGCTACCCAGGTCATAGCCCTCGATGCGGACTGCAATGGATCGATACCGGATCTAACGCCGGCGCTTATCAGCGACGATAACTGCTCCGCGGGCGCGCTGACCACTAATCAGGACCCGGCCCCGGGCGCGAACTATAGTGGTGACGGGACGGCGGTGACCGTTCTCTTTACCGTTATAGACGCGAACCGTAACGCGACCCCCTGCACGGCCACCGTAACCTTTGAGGATCAGTCGCCCCCGAGCCCCGTTACCTGCCCGGGCGATCAGGAGTTGAACGTGGATGACGTCTGTGACGTCCCGCTACCCGACTACACTACGGGCGCTACGGTGGGGGATAACTGCCGGGCGCAGAACCAGATCGTGGTTAGTCAGATACCGGCGCCCGGGACGGCGGTTAATTTAACGGCGAACCCGACGATCACGGTGACGCTGACGGCGGACGACGGAAACGGCAATACGGAAAGTTGCTCCTTTCTGGTCACGCTCGTGGACGAAGAAGCCCTGGACCTCACTTGCCCCGGCGGCCAACGCGTCGTAGCGAGCGCGGATGACTGTGACGGTACGTTACCGGACTACCTCGGCGACGTGCTGACCGTTAACCAATGTATGACGTCCGCGACCGGTGCCAGCTTGAATCAAACGCCCGCGCCGGGAACGCCGCTTACCCTCCCCGATCTGGACGTGCCGCAAACGGTGTCGATCACGGCGACCGACCTGAACGGAAATACCTCGCAGTGTACCTTCGAGGTTACGCTCGTGGATACATTGCCCCCCACGTTGACGTGCCCGCCGATGCAGGCAGATACGTTCAATACGGCCTGTAGTTACGAATTGGAGGACTTGCGCGACCTGGCGACCGTGATGGATAACTGCTCGCCGGTGGACTCGATCGTGCTCGGGCAGAATCCGCTGCCGGGCGGTGGATTTGACGGCCCGGCGGTCGATCAGGTCGTAACGATCACGGCAACCGACGGTAGTGGGAATCGGACGCAGTGTACGTTCGAACTACAGGTAAGGGATCGTACGCCGCCGGTAGTTATTTGCCCCGAGCCGGATACGCTCTTTACGAATAGCGCCTGCGAAGTCACCGTCGGCGATTATACGGGCGGTACCATCATCCAAGACAACTGCGCGGAGCGGGAGGCGCTGCTGATCGAGCAGGTACCGCCACCCGGTACCGTCTTCAGCGGCCATTTGACTTCCGAGACGGTGACCATCACGGCAACCGACCCCAGTGGAAACGTAGAAACGTGTTCCTTTCCACTGACCGCGGTCGATACGATCCGGCCGACGGTCTTTTGCCCCGGCGATCGCATCGTACGGCCGGATGCCGACTGTAATGCTTCGTTACCGGACTACCGGGGGCAAGCTAAATTTGACGACAACTGTACGGCACCCGGCGCCATTTCCCTCACGCAACGCCCCGCCGCCGGCACGCTACTCAACGGGCAGGGGGCCAGTACTCAGGTTACCCTAGTGGCCGATGACGGTAACGGTAACCTCGATAGCTGTACGTTCGTCGTAACGCTGGAAGACGACGTGCCCCCGACCATCACCTGCCCGGGCGACAGGACCGTTGCCCTCGATGCCAACTGTAACTACGCCCTGGCCAATCTGCGTGAAGACGCTACGGTGACCGACAATTGCACGGCGCAGGACTTGATCGTTGTCAGTCAGAACATCGGGATCGGACAAACCTTCCGTGGGGATAGTACGGTGATCTCGGTAACGCTCACCGCAGACGATAGGAACGGGAATACCGCCCAGTGCGTCACCACCATCACTTTGGAGGACACCATCCCGCCGACGATCACCTGCCCGGCTCCGCAGGTAGTCCCACTCGACGATAATTGTAGGGTCGGCTTACCCGATTACCGGGCCGCGCCCGTAGCTGACAACTGTACGGACGCTAACGACATCGTGGTTACCCAGGCGTTAACACCGGGGACCACGCTGAGTGGCGACGGAGAGGTAGAAACGGTCGTACTCACCGCGGACGATGGTAACGGCAATACGACCAGTTGTACGTTCGAGGTTACGCTGGATGACGTGACCGACCCGACCATTGCCTGCCCGCCGGACCAGGAGGTGTTCGTGGATGGGAGTTGTAGTACGAGCTATCCTAACTTCGTTGCGCTGACCACCGCGGCGGATAATTGTACCGCCTCCCCGGCCATTACCCAGGTGCCGGCCGCCGGCGTGGCGGTGGACACGCTCGGTACCCAAACGATCACCCTTACCGCGGACGACGGTAACGGGAATACTACGGACTGTACCTTCAGCCTGGCCGTTAACGACAATACTCCGCCCGTATTGAACTGCCCGCCGCTAAGCCTCATACCGGCCGACGACAACTGCACCGTCGCCATTGCCGACTACCGCGATAGCTTGACGGTAACGGATAACTGTGGGCCGACGAGCGTACAGGCCGGGGCGATCACGTTGGTACAGAACCCGCCCGCCGGCTCGGAAATTACCGAAGCGGGCACCGCGCAGGTGTTGACGATCACCGCTACCGACCCGTCCGGTAACGCCACCAACTGTAACATTACCGTAGAAGTAGCGGACACTACCCGCCCGACGATCGTGTGCCCGGCGGATACGACGCTGGCGGTTGACGACAACTGTAGCGCGCGCATCCCCGACTATACGGGCTTGCCGGTAGTGGCGGATAACTGCTCGAACGGGAATGGCACCGACGTCATCGTAGTGACCCAGAGCCCGGCGGTCGGGACGGTGGTGAGTAACGAGGCGAGCTCGATCACCGTCATCCTGACGGCCACGGACCCTGCGGGTAACTTCATTAGCTGCGACTTTGCCGTTCAGTTGATCGACTCTATTCCACCGACGGTTACATGCCCACTCGACCGTACGCTATCGCTCAACGCGGACTGTTCGTTTACCCTCGGTGACTACCGGGGGGAGGCCGGTGCGACCGACAACTGTAGCCAGACTGCCGAGATCACCTACGAACAGCGCCCGGCCGCGGGGGAGGTATTCACCGAGGACGGGACGGTCATCCCGGTCACGATCGTTGCCACCGACCAGAGTGGTAACCAGGATAGCTGCCTGTTCGACATCACGCTGGACGACGTCACCGACCCGGTCATTCGGAATTGCCCGAGCGACTCGGCGGTGTTCGTCGATGCGGTTTGTAGCTACGTGACCCCGGACTTTTGGATGGTATCTACCGTTACGGCGACGGACAACTGTACCGCGAGCGGTACGACGGCTACCACGGCCACCGGCGAGCAGCTGACCTACAGCCAGTTGCCGGCGGTTGGCACCGCGTTTAGCGGGGGGATGACGACCGAGACCGTTACCCTGACGGTAGACGACGGTAACGGTAATGCGGTGAGCTGCTCTTTCGAGCTTTCGTTGAGCGACACGATCAGCCCGGTCATTACCGTATGCCCGAGCGACACCACGGCCAACCCCGATGCGGCCTGTGAATTTACGCTCGGGGACTATACCGACCGGGCGGTAGCTACGGATAACTGCGTGCAGGACGGCCCGCTTACGTTTACGCAGCGGCCGGCACCGGGCACAGTTGCCGGGGGGCAGGGCACCGTCGAAGAAATAACCATTACGGCACGGGATGCGAGTGGGAATACGACCAACTGCACGTTTACGCTCAGTCTGCAGGATACGATTGCGCCAGCAATCACCTGCCCGGATGCGCGCGTGCAGTCGGTTGATACGGGTTGCTCGGTGGAGTTAGCGGACTACACCAACCAGGCGGAGACGGACGATAACTGCTCGCCCGCGGCGGTCACCGTTAGCCAACTGCCGGCCCCGGGCACGGACTTCACCGGGGTGCAGGTACAGACCGTTACGCTTACGGCCGATGACGGAAACGGAAATTCCAGCGCCTGTACTTTCGAGGTCGGTATCGAGGATGCAATCGACCCGGTACTAACCTGCCCGGCCACCTCCACCATACCCGCCACCGCGGCCTGTGAGGTGACCATCGCCAGTTACGTCGATAGCGTGTCGGTGACGGATAACTGTGACGACACCGCAGGAATAACGCTCAGTCAGGATGTAGCGGTAGGCACGACAATCGAAGGCTTGGGAGTAACGCAGCGCGTGACCGTTACGGCGGAGGACCGGAGCGGTAATACGGACCAATGCGTCATCACGGTACGCTTGGTCGACACCATCCGGCCGAGCCTGGCGTGCGTACCCGACACTACGCTGGGCGTAGACGCGGGCTGTAATGCCGTGCTACCGGACTACACTAGCGTCGCCGTGGTGATGGATAACTGTAATGGCCCGGCGGAGATCGCGGTGGTACAGGCACCCGCGCCCGACTCCCCTCTGAGCACCGAAGGCGCTACCCAGGACGTAACGATCACGGCTACCGACGCCAGTGGGAACTCCACCAGCTGCACCTTCACGGTGACGCTGATCGATACCATCGACCCGGTGGTCGTCTGCCCGCCAAACGATACGATTGGCGTAGACGGGGGTTGTGAGGTTATGATCCCGGACTATACCCTCGGCGCCCGCCCTACGGATAACTGCACCGACCCGGACGCGATCGCCCTGCTGCAGGAGCCGCCCCCCGGAACGCTCATCAGTGGGGACGGAACGATGCAGACGATCACCATCACGGCTACGGATGCCAGCGGTAACTCCAGTATGTGTACCCTGACAGTGACCCTGGAGGACACTACCGAACCGATAATCGGTTGCCCCGTCGACCAAGAGCTGACGGCGGATGATGACTGTGCAGTACCGATCCCCGACTACACGGGCGACGCTTCGGTCAGTTCGTCGTGTGAGCAGGGGGACGACATTGCCGTAACGCAGGAGCCAGCGCCCGGAACCTTGATCAGCGGCCACAATACTACCGAGGAGATTACCCTGACGGCAACGGATAACGTGGGCAATTTCGTGACTTGCTCGTTCCTAGTTACCCTGATCGACCGCACCGCCCCCGAGATTTCGGATTGCCCCACCGCGCCGATCACTGAGCAAGTGGACGGTGATTGTGAATTCCTGCTACTCGACTACTGGAGAGCTACGAAGGCCACCGCAACGGATAACTGCCGGCCGGGGGGCGTCGCCTCGACCACGGCGGCGGCCAACCAGATCGACTACACCCAGGTGCCACCGCCGGGTACGGTGCTCGAGAGCGGAATGGGTAGCCAGGTGATCACGCTGACGGCGGACGATACCCACGGTAACCAGACGAGCTGCCAGGTTACCGTCGTACTTCAGGACACGATCCGCCCGGAAATAACTCTTTGCCCGCCCGACACCGTAGCGAACCCGAACGCCAACTGTGACTTTACGCTCGAAGATTATACGACCCGGGCGCGGGCTATGGACAACTGCGGACAGGACGGGCCGATCGTGCTGAGTCAGCTGCCGGCGCCGGGCACGGTGGTCTCCGGCGATGGGGGGGTGAGCCCGATCACCATCACGGCTACGGACGCCAACGGTAACCAAAACAGTTGCGCCTTTATGTTGACGCTAAACGATACGATCTCCCCCGCCATAGATTGCCCGGTCGACCAGACGGAAACGCTCGGTGCGAACTGTACGGATGCTATTCAGGACTACACGGGGCTGGCGGTGGTGGCCGACAATTGTACGGACCCCGCCGGCATAAGGGTGACGCAGCTGCCCGCGCCGGGGGCGGTCTTCAGCGGCGTCCAGGCCCAGACGATCACCCTGACCGCCGACGACGGCAACGGCAACACGACGAGCTGCGCCTTTGAGCTAAACATCGTGGATGATATCGACCCCGAACTGACTTGCCCGCCGCGGAGCACCATCCCGGCGGACGATATGTGTGAGGCGGACGTAATCAGCTACCTCGATTCCGTGACGGTCACCGATAACTGCGATGCGCCGCAGAGTGGTATCACCCTGACACAGGACGTAGCCGTCGGGGAGACGATCGTGGGCCTGGGCGCCGCCATTGACGTCACCGTTACCGCAACGGACGCCAGCGGTAACACTGACCAGTGCGTGATCGAGATCGTATTACTGGATACGGTCGCGCCGGTGCTAACTTGCGTACCCGACACCGTACTGGGGGTGGACGGTAGTTGTGGTGCCGTACTACCCGACTACCGGCCCGTTGCCGCCGCCGTCGATAACTGCGGGGAAACGGGGCCGGTCACCTTCAGTCAACTGCCCGCCCCCGGTACCGCTTACTCCGACGAGACGACCAGTTTCGGGGTGAACATCACCGCGACGGACGCTACGGGTAACGCGACGAGTTGCACCTTCCGCGTGCAGTTAATCGATACGATCGCGCCCACCGTCGTCTGCCCCGGTAGTCAGATCGTGGAGGTGGACGATGACTGTACGATTTCTTTGGCGGATTACCTGGATCAGGCTACGCCGGACGATAACTGCTCCGAGAATGGAAGCGGAGAGATCACTTTGGTACAGCGCCCGGCACCGGGGGCTACCTTTAGCGGTGAGGCTACCACCACCCCCGTTACCGTTATTGCTACGGATCAATCCGGCAACGTGGACTCGTGTACGTTTACCGTGGAGCTCGACGACGTCACCCCGCCGGCCATCCTCGATTGTCAGACGGATACCATCGGAATCGTCGACGCCGGTTGCTCCTATACCTTGCCTGACTATTGGATGATTGCACCTGCGTCCTCGCAAGATAATTGTACTGCAACGGGAACGCCCGCCACCACCGCCGCCGGCGATCAGATCATCTACACCCAAGACCCACCCCCCGGTACCGTATTGACGGATGCATTCGCTACCCAACGCATCACCCTCACCGCGGACGATGGCAACGGAAACACCGCCAGCTGCGACTTCCTCCTGACCCTGACGGATACGACCAGCCCGACCATCGTCTGCCCCACGGACACCGTAGCGAACCCGAACGCCAACTGCGATTTTGCCCTGGAAGACTACACCGGCCGGGCCAACGTTGCCGACAACTGTACCGCCCCCGCCGACCTGGTCGTCACCCAGGACCCGCCCATCGGTACCGTATTCACCGGTCAGGCAACGGAACAAGAGATCACCCTGACGGTGACCGACCCCAGCGGGAACGAAAGCAGTTGCACGTTCCTGCTTACGCTGCAGGACTCCATCTCGCCGAGCATAGTCTGTCCGCTCCCCAAAGTGGAAACGCTGGACGCTGCCTGTGACTTCACCGTGCCGGACTACACCGGGGAAGACGTCGTTAACGATAACTGTACCGACCCGGAAGCCATTGTCGTGACGCAAACTCCGCTAGCCGGCACCGTAATCGCCGACCTGAACGAAGGGGACATGGTCACCGTCACGCTTACCGCCGACGACGGTAACGGGAATGCCGCCAGCTGTAACTTCTCGGTCACGCTCGACGACGTGACCGACCCGGTCGTTACCTGCCCGGCCGACTCTACGGTTTTCGTAGATGCGGGCTGTTCGGCGGAGCTGCCGGACCTCGTCTCCGTCACGACTGCCACTGATAACTGCGCGGCGGCTACCGGAGGGGATGGGTTAACGATCACCCAGGCCCCGCCGGCAGCGACCAGCTTCAGTGACGACGATACCGAGATCGTCGTGTTACTGACCGCCGACGACGGCAACGGAAATACCGCCCAGTGCCAAGTGACGGTCACTCTACGGGATACCACCCCCCCGAGCATCATCTGCCCCCCGGGCGAAGTGCTGATGACGGATGCGGCGTGCGAGGTAATGTTGCCGGACTATACCGTGCGCGCGACGGTGGCGGACAACTGTACGGCCAACGGGAATATCTCGATCCGGCAGGACGTCGCGGCCGGCACCACTTTTTCCGGCCAGGGTACGACGCAGACCGTCACGCTGACGGCGGACGACGGCAACGGCAATACAAACTCCTGCGCACTCGACGTCACGGTTGACGACGGGATAGCACCCACCATCGTTTGCCCGCCAACGGAGACTCAATTCGTAACGGCGAATTGTGAGGTGGTACTACAGGATTATACGGATCTCGCGGTACCGCGCGACAATTGTACCAGCCGGGGCGCTATCGTGGTTACCCAAGTACCCCTTTCGGGCACCAGCTTCAACGGCGTACAAACCACGGTGGTGACTTTGACGGCCGACGACGGAAACGGCAACACGACCGATTGCGACTTTACGGTCCGCTTCGACGACAATACGGTGCCCACGATCATCTGCCCGCCCTCGCAGGAAATTGCGTTCGGTACCGACTGCCAGTTTACGCTACCGGACTTCCGTGAGCTGGCCGTTATTGACGATAACTGTACGGCTGCTTCACCGCTCGTAACCCAGTCACCGAGCATCGACTCCGTCATCAATGACCTCGGTACGGTTACGGCGGTAACCCTAACGGCCGAAGATGCGAGCGGTAACACCTCGCGCTGCCAGTTCGTGGTGACCAACGTAAGCCCGACGCCGCCACCGGTACTGACCACGGTTGCCCTGGCGGTCGTTCCACCACCCGTCGGTACGGGGCTGGTCAACCTACGCGACGCGCTCGACCCGAATGCGGTGACGAACCTATCCGGTATCGACCTGGACCGGGACGGCGCGGATGGCCCCGGCCCCTACTTGGTGTCTTACTACGCCAATATGGAAGAGGCAAGCGCCGAAAGCGGGCAGATCGACGAGGCCGATTACGACCCCGCCCTGAGTGGAGAAGTGGTCATCGCCCGCCTGGAAGACCCCGCGACGGGTTGCTTCAGGTTGAGTCAAATACTGCTAAACGTCCGTACGCCGGGTGTCAGTGGCGCGATCGACGCAACGAGTTGTAGCCGACCGGGTACGGTCATCCGGGTAGATGGCCTACCGCAATCCGGTGGGCGGGGGACCAGCGTAGTTCGCCACCAATGGCGCATCATCGACGATGGGGAAACGAGCATAGAAACGGCGGACCTGATCGACGCCGACCAACAGGTCGTCGGGCTGCCTACCGGTGAGGCTACGGGAAGTGGAACCGTAGTGCTGGAATACCAGTTCTTCGAGGAATACGGCGATGGGCCGGTAGTGCCGAGCGTGCCGAAAACCGTGGCGATTGAAATCCTGAACGTCGGGGGAGGGGAGTTCTTCTGGAATGGTAGCCCGAAAAACTAATGACAAAAACGCCGCGCCCGAAGATCGGACGCGGCGTTCACTTGAGTAGATAGGACCTACGCTGATCGGCTTACCGACGAATGATGAGCTTCTCCGTAGTAGACTCGTGCTCGCCTTGTAGGCGAATCAGGTAAGTCCCGGCGGCTCTGCCGCTGACGGATATTTGCTGGCTACCGGGGTTGACCGTACGAGTTAACAGTACCCGACCGGTAAGATCGGTCAGTTGCATACGAACGTCGCTACCGTAGGCCTCGGGAACGACTACGTTGACCGAGCCGTTGGTGACCGGGTTAGGGAATACCGACAGGGTGGTAGCACCGTTCAGGTTAGCGGCCACTTGGATGGTGCTTGCTTCCGGGCGGTTGGCCTGGGTCTTCGGGCACGCAAACTGACGCTCGAAAGCACCAATATCGCGTCTTCCGTTGACGATGGCCTTGCCGCGCTGGTCTAGCTCGTCGTTATCGGGGTCACCTGCGTCGAGAGCCGGGCTACCGCAGCTAAGTACGTGCGTCATGGTCGGCCCGCCGGCAGCCTCGAGGCTCCGGATCATCGGGTCGATGGGCATATCGGCCGTGCCGACTATATCGTTGTCCGCGGTGGCCAGGTCGCCGTCGTTTTGGCCGATCAGGTTGTAGTCGCCCGACGTAAGGTTACCCAATACGTCGAGAACTTCGACTGCCCGGTTCTTAGCAACGATGTTGTTGCTTAGTGTGCCCGCACCGTTGGGTGTAGTAGCGACCCCGCCCCCGAACTGTGCGAAGTTGAAGACAACCGTCGAGCTTTCCAGCTTGAGCGTTCCGCTCGTCCAGATGCCACCGCCGTCACTCGCCGCTCCGTTACCGGTAATGGTCGTAGCGAGGATGTTCATGGTACCGCCTACGTCCATAAAGCCGCCACCGGGGCCACCCAGGGCACCGTTTCTGGCTACCAGTACGCGCTCCACGTTAAGCGTGCCTCTGTTGTTGAAGAAGCCACCGCCGCCATTGATTTGGAATGGCCCGAGGACTCGGTTGTCCGTAACGCTCGCTTCGGTGATGTACATGGTGCCGACGCCGTTCCAAAGGGCCCCGCCCTCGCTGACGGCGGTGTTGCGGCGGAACTTTCCACCAAAGATATTCATGTCACCGTCGCCGGTAATGTGAATGGCCCCGCCGTTGCCGGGCATGTCTCCGGTGCTGTTACGAATGAAATCGCTGTCTTCGATCTCGGTCAGGGTCGAGCTGCCGGAGTTGTCTTCGATGGCTCCACCGGCGCGGCTGGCGGAGTTGTTCGTGAAGGTGGCCTTGGTGACGCTTAGCGTACTCTCGCTATCGACAAGAATGGCACCGCCGCTGCCGGACGTACCGCTTGCTTTGTTGTCGTTGAACCGGGTGCCTTCGCCCACGACGAGCGTACCTCCGACCAGGCCGAAGATGGCGCCGCCGCCGTTGTCGGCATCGTCGCCTTTGGCCTCATTATTCATGAAGCGAGTACCGGTAACGGTCATCGTGCCGGTACCGTTCCAGAGCCCGCCGCCTTCGCTGGCCGCGGTATTGTCGCGGATGATACCGCCGGTGACGGTAACGGTGCCGGGGCCGGTGACGTGTAGTCCGCCGCCGTTGCCCGGGGCGCTTCCGGTTTCGTTGTTGATCAGGTTAACGTTGTCCAGCGTAACGCTGCCTTCCGTTCCGGAGGCGTCTTCGATGCCACCGCCCGCGCGGCTGGCCTGGCTGTTTTTGACTTCGCTGCTTTGCAGTATCAGTTTACCGTTTTCGGCGTTGAAGATGCCGCCGCCGCTACCGGAGGTACCGGTTGCGCGGTTAAAGTCTATGAGGGTATTTACAGTGGTCAGGGTGCCGCCGTTGTTGAAAATACCGCCGCCGCCGTTGGTAGCGTCGTTTCCTCTCGCGGTGTTATTGAGGACGAGTACGTCGTCCAGCGCCATCGTGCCGAGGCTGTTCCAAAGCCCACCGCCTTCGCTGGCGGCGCGGTTCTGGAAGTAGCGGCCGCCGGTAATGGTCGCATCCCCGTCCCCCGAAATGTGGATGGCCCCGCCGTTACCGGGCATGGGGCCGGTACCATTACGCATCATCATGGCATCCGTGACCGTAAAGGTCGTTCCGGTTCCGGAAGCGCTTTCAACGGCACCGCCCGCACGGGCTGCCCGGTTATTTTCGTAGGTGCCGCCTTCAATGATCAGGTTGCCGCCTACCGTGTTGTGGATGGCCCCGCCGCTACCGGAGCCGCTTACGGATTCGTTCCCGCGGAACAAACCACCGTATACTTCCAGCGTACCACCGTTATTGAATAGGGCACCACCGCCGTCATCCGCCTTCTCGCCGGTCGCTTTGTTGCGCATGAACTGAACGTCGCGGACGATCATTTTGCCGCTATCGTTCCAGTAAGCACCGCCTTCCTGGGTAGCTTCGTTGCCACGAGCCGTGCCGCCGGTAATGTTCATGTTACCCGGGCCGGTAATGTGAATGGCGCCACCGTTTCCGGGCGCGCTTCCGGCCTTGTTCATCGTGAAATCGGTATCGGTGATGTCGACGGTCGTGCCGTCACCCGATACATCCTCCAACGCACCGCCCGCGCGGGAGGCGGTATTGGCCCGAAAACTGGAGGTACGGACCTTCAGCATACCACCTTCTCCATTGATGATGGCGCCACCGCTGCCACTGTTACCACTGGCCTTGTTGCCGCTGAGGGTAGCGTTGAGGAGGTAGACGGTACCGCCCATATTGGCGATCGCTCCACCGCCCATGGTAGCGGCATCGCCGGTAGCTTCGGAGTCTTTGATGGTAACGTCCATGAGCTTACCTACCGCATTGGGCCGATACATGATCGCTCCACCGGAGCCGGCAAGTCCGTCCGCGAGGGAGAGTTGCTCGAAGTCAACCTGTTCTTCCGTAGCGGAGACGACGAAGATCCGGGTTGTACCGCCGCCGCTGATGCGGGTAGCATCCTGGCCGTTACCGAGCACGGTCAGGGATTTGTCGATCACGATTTCGCTAGCGAGCGTGATCGTCCGTCCGTCGGTGTCGTCGGAGAATTCGATGGTTGCGCCGCTGGAAGCATCGGCAATTACCTGCCGTAAACTTCCCGGGCCGTCATTGTCCGTGGACGTGACCATTTGGGCGCATAATAAGAAGGGAGTGAGGGCAGCGAGCACTGAGCCGCCGCACCATCTGAGTAAGGATTGGTACATGAAGTGAGATTGTAGTTGGTCAGACCGATCGTGAGGTCGTGAGATAGGAACCGTCTGCGATTAAATGTGGAAAGACCTTAATATGATGGATGTAATTGTCTTTACTATGTGTGGAGCGTTCCATGTGTTCACATCGATTGCATCTATTTGTTTTGTTACTACAACAGTGAGAAGAATGTTTTTTGGTTAGGGTGTCACTATCTGGGGGCGAGGCTAAATTTGTCAGGGGTCAAGCGGCAAATTCGCCGGTGCAATTATTTTTCGTCTCTGACACAAGATTATCTCAAAATAAGGAGGGCGAGGACGCAGGTGCACGCATAGGAAGTCAAGAGAAAGGATTGACGGCATCGGACCGTTCGACAGTGTATACGGATACATCGTCGGTCAAAAACCTAACCGACCGGTCGATTTACTTCAAGAGGCCCAGCGGTACGAACTCGGCATCGTCCCCCAGTATTAAGTCATCCTGCCGCCGGCAACAAACCGCGCTTGTCTTCGGTGACTGGAAGGTGGAAAGCTGATAGCGGTAATCCTCGTCGTCCATCCCGAAGCCGGCGAGTTGTTGGTACACGGTCGGGGAGTCGGCGTAGTCGCCCCGCGATTCAGCGTCCTTACCCCGGCCGTTCAGGCTGATCATCACGTTCTCCCCCATTCGGCCGTAGATCGGTTTGCGGACGTAGCCCGCCAGGGGGTCGGGTAAATCGGCGGGGTCGAAGGCCGTAGGTAATAAGGCGGGGTGACCCGGGTTATCCTGCCAGGCGAAAACCATCAGGGCTTTGTTCTGCAGCAGCATTGTCCAGGCCGGGTTGATGACGCGGACGAGGTGTAGCTTACTCATCTTTTCGAGCAGTTCCCAGAGGCGGGGTTCTTCTTGCAGGATCCAATCCCAGGGAAAAAACTTAAAGATGTAGTAGTACCGCTTGTAGTTGTCCTCGCCCAGCTCACGGAGTAAGCCGTTTTCTTCGTCGAAAATCAGGCTGGGTAAGTCGGTATCGTCTACGTCCCAGCCAGCTTTACGCGCGGCTTTGCTGATAACGTCCAAGTTAAGGTGATCGTCATCGTGGCCGAGGTGGGTGGCTACGCCGGTGGCCCTGCCCCGGGCTTTTTTCAGTTGCTTCAGGTGGTCGGTCAGGCTATCCGCCAAGCGGTTGGTGAGCGGTCGGGCGCGTGAACGGCGGATGAGCTCGGGCTGTAGCACGGTCGTTTCCGGCAGGAGGCTACAGGTGTCGGCGTTGAACTCCAGGAGCTGGAGGGGGAGGCCGTCCATACCACCGGCAAAGTCGAAGCGGCCGAAGAGGTAGTCGCCCCACTCTTCCTGAGCGGACCACTTAAGTAGGGGAAGGGCCCGATCGGGGATGTGCATAGCCCGCAAGCGCTCGGGGCTATCCAAGCAGCGGCGGGCGGTCTTACGCAGGATGGCGAACAAGTCGTCGGCCGTGCGCAGGGCGTCAGCTTCTTCCCGGGCGGTGAGTAACAGGATCTCGTCGGAGAGGTAGTCGTGGTTCTCCCCCGTCGTGTAGTACTCCAGGCCGGCTTTGCGAACGAAGCGCTCCTTCGGTGCGGGCGCCTCGATCAGGCGATCATCCACCAAAGGAACGGGTACTTTTGCTGCCGGAGCCAAAGCCAGAATTGCGACCGGAACCGCCCACGCGGCGAGAGGTGTTGCGTAGAGTTGAGCCGGTGGTCGAAGTGGCGCGCGAGTAGGCGGCTCCGTTGACGTAGGCACCGCGGGAAGGGCCGCCACCCATCATTCTGCCCAACATCATGTAGCCAAAAAAACCATAGGAACTACGGCGGACCGCACGGCGGTGATCCTGATTGCCGCTGGTAGTGTCCTGCGATTCGGAGATGGCTTTTGCTTCCGCCAGCGTAAGGGTGTCGACCGGGCCGTTCATGGGTTGAACGATGACCCGGCTGTCCTCGACACTGGGGACGGGCTCCTCGCTCGCGATCTTAAAATCACCGGCGGCTACTTCCCGGACGGTGGTGATCACGCCCGTGGTGGGTTGGTCCCAGCCCTCATCCGATGAGCCGTCGCCGCCGTTGTCGAAGCAGGAGAAAAAGAAGCCGGATAGCCCGGCGGCTACCAGGGCGGTGAGAAGTCGTTGTCTACCAAACATGCGCGTCGGGGTTTATGCGTGTAAGGTAAGAAGCTCCGAGATTGTTTTCCGACTGCCTCCGGGGGAAGCCTGGCTATCTTTGCGCCGTGGCCCGCCCCAATGAAAAATTCCTGCTGACCGCCGCCGTCCTGGTCGCCGGCCTGTGCTCCATCACTTACGAGCTGCTGATCAGTACCACCAGTTCCTATTTTCTGGGTAGCAGCGTCAAGCAATTTTCTCTGACGATCGGGGTGTACCTATTCGCTATGGGGGTCGGGAGTTTCCTGACGAAGTACGTCGCCGACGGGGAGCTGGAAGCCTTCGTGCGGGTAGAAGTGGCTTTGGGTTTACTCGGGGGCGCCTCGGTGCCGATACTCTATTGGCTGTTCCAATTCCAGACCAACGGTCAGTACCAGTGGACGATGCTGGCCATAGTGTTCGCTATCGGTACGCTGACGGGCCTGGAGATTCCGTTGTTGGCACGGGTGATGAAAAAGTACTATCCGCTAAAGGATAACCTGGCGAACGTGCTGGGCTTCGACTACATCGGCGCGCTGGGGGCCACGCTGTTGTTTCCTTTCCTGCTGCTGCCCGTCGTCGGTCTTTACAGTTCCAGCCTGCTTTTCGGGGGCATTAACCTGCTGCTCGGTCTGGCGGTGACGCTCTTCTTCCGCGAGCAGCTCCCCCGGGCGCGGCGGCGGCGGGTCTTTGCCTGGGTGATCGGCGGCCTGGCCCTGTTCGCGGTACTGCTCTGGCGGGCGGAGCCCTTCCTGGAAGCCTGGGAGTCGCGCTCCTACCCCCACCGGGTCATCTACCGCGAGCAATCCCCCTACCAACACATCGTGCTTACGCAGAACGAGAACGACCTGCGTCTTTATCTGGACAGGGTTATCCAGTTCAGCTCCCGCGACGAGTACCGTTACCACGAATCGCTCGCGCTGATCCCCAGTGCCTACGCCACCCGGGTTCGGCGCGCACTGATACTGGGCGGGGGGGAAGGCCTCCTGGCCCGCGAACTGCTCAAACTTCCCGAGCTTGCGGCCCTGACCATCGTTGACCTCGACGATCGGATATTTCAACTCGGCAACCGCCACCCCGGTCTGTTGGCAGTGAACGGAAGGGCCCTGTCCGACCCACGCACCTGCGTCCTCGCCCAAGATGCTGCTGTGTTTTTGAGGAACGATACGAGTACGTACGATCTCATCATCGCCGACTTGCCGGACCCGGCGAGCGAAGCCGTGGCCCGACTCTACAGTACCTGGTTCTTCAAACTGGCCAGGGCCCGGCTGGCGGAGGACGGCGTGTTTGCCACCCAGGCGACCAGCCCCTTTCACACCGGCAAGACTTACTGGAGCATCGTGCAAACCCTCCGCGAGAGTGGCTTCCCCGCAGTCGTTCCCTACCACCTTAACGTACCGAGCTTCGGGGAGTGGGGCTTCGTCATGGCCCTGCCCGAAGCCGCCCCGCCCGGCCCCTTACGCCACCGAACCGACGTAGCCACCCGCTACCTTGACGGTAAATCGACCGCTCAATTGGCTTACTTCCCGCCCGATCTTGAAGAACCCCCGGGCATCCTCCCCAACCGGCTCGACCGCCCCGTTCTGCTGGATTATTTTTTGGAAGAGTGGTCTTCCTGGCAACGTGAAAAACCGATGTGATGCCCGCAACGCCCCCACCGGAAAACGCTCTTGGCCGCCACGTACTACTCGAACTGCACGGTTGTGACGCCACCCTGTTACAACACCCACCCCAAAGCGAACGCATCCTGCTGGACGCCGCCGCGGCGATGGGCGCAACCGTCATGGGTAGCCACTTTCATGCCTTCCCGGAGCACGGCGTGAGTGGGGTAGTGATCATCGCCGAATCTCACCTGACCGTCCATACCTGGCCCGAGCACCGCTACGCCGCCGTCGACGTGTTTTCGTGCGGCTTACTCGACCTGGAGGCCGGCCTCGGCGTACTAGCGCTGGAGTTCGGGGCCGAACGCGTGGAGCGGCGTACCGTGCTGAGGGGCGAAGGCGTAGTTCCCTAAGCCCCCGCTTACGCCGAAGCGGGCCGGCTGACCGGCTCACCTTTTAGCAACAGATAGAGCAGCAGGAGCAAAAACGACAGTGCGACCCCGCCGGCCAGGTAGGCCAGGGTCGGTAAAGTGTGGAGGTGGCGAACGACTATGGCGGCATAGGCCCAGACGACTACGCCCGCGTAAGCCGGGCTCCGAAAGCGGAGGGCCGTAAACGCGGCAATCCCGCCGGCGATCAGCAGCATGATCACCGACCAACTCACCTCGCTGAGTGGCCCGCCCGCCCAGCCCGTATTCTTCAGGTCGTTCGCTACGTTGAGTACCGTGGCCAGGGTAATCCAGGCAAAATAGATGGCGAATACGAAGCGGTCGAGCCAGTAGCTGATGCGTGCGCCGGAAGCCGAGATTTTTGCCAGTAGTACGTTGATGCGAAGCAGGCTTACCAGCATGAAGGCAATAACCACTACCGTACTCCAGCGTAAGTCGTAGCTCGCCAAAACCAGCCAAACCCCGTTGGCCACGACGTTTGCCGCGTACCACTGCCGGACTGCTACCCAGGCCGCATGACCCTCCCGCCCGGCGATCAGGTGAGTGATCGGGAAGACCAGTAGGCCGAGATAAATGATGCCCCAGATGGCAAAGGCGTACCCCGCCGGTACGATCAAGGCCGCGGATGCATCGGAGGTACTGCCGATCGGGTTGGGGCCGAAGTATTCGAAGCTCGTACCAATATATAAGGCTACCAAAATCAGTAGGCCGGCCAGGGCCAGGAATTTCGAGGTGGAATGAGACATAGTATTGTATCTACTTACCGAAGAATGACAAGCCGCGTTCGATCAAGGCCTCAACGGCGGCGGCGGGCCGTTCGTGAAAGGTACCTAAGGCCCGGTTAGCCAGTAGGGCGGACACGGAGGCGGAGCGGTGGCCCAGTGCCGTGGCCAGGCCGTAAATGCCGGCGGTTTCCATCTCGATGTTGGTGATGCGCAATCCATCTGCCTCCCAGCTACGGAGTCGGTCGAGTAACTCAGGTCGTAGTGCGGAGCGGAGGCGCAGGCTGCGCCCCTGGGGGGCGTAAAAACCGGCGGCCGTCAGGGTGACTCCACGGGTAAGATCGCCATCCAATAGGGTAGGGGGCAGCCTTGGTCGCACCATCCGTAGGGGGATGGGGAAACGGACGCCGCCGCCTTCAAGGTGCTCGCGGAGAGCGTCGGCCAGGGGGTCGGGCGTAGCGGCGCCCGGGTAGAAAGGGAGGAGCCCGTCGGCGGCGAGGGCGGCCTCGCTGAGTAGGAAGCTGCCCAGGGGAAGATCCGGCTGAAAGGCGCCGCTGGTGCCGAGGCGTAAAAAGGTGAGTTCGGTAGGGTCGTCGCGGACTTTCCTGCTTTTGAGGTCTACGTTAAAGAGGGCATCCAACTCGTTGATGACGATGTCGACGTTGTCCGTACCGATGCCCGTCGAGATTACGGTGATGGGAACGCCGTTTTTCGTGCCGGTGTGGGTGACGAACTCGCGGGCCGCTACCCGTTCGCTAATGGTATCGAAATGGTCGGAAACGCGGGCAACCCGCTCGGGGTCGCCGACGGTGACGATGTTCGTAGCTACTTGCCCGGGCAGCAGATGCAGGTGATACAAGGACCCATCGGGGCGAAGGATCAGTTCGGAGGCTTCGATCACGCCGCCTGCAGCTCCTTAACGGCTTGCTTGAGCTTACGTTCCTGGATGTCGCCGCGCCATTGGTGGCTGATGGCCTTGCCTTTGTGGACGATGATCGTCTGGGGGCTCTGGTGCTCGACGCCGAGCCGATCGGCGATCTCGTGCTTGAGCTCACCGGTGTATTGTAGTACGATACCGTAGACATCCAGATCGTGCTTCGAGTGGGCTACTTCGACCTGGGCAGAGGCGCTGAAGGGGCAGGTGGCCGAATGCTTAAAAATGACGATGGGCTTTTCCTGGCTGGCCTGAAGGGCGGCTTCGAAGTCTTCCGAGGAGTGCATGATGTTGAACATAGGGAGAGGGCTTTGTAACAGTAACGGTATGTCGTCAACGGGGTTCGGGGGCGGTGGCTCAGTCCTTCTTTACCTTATTGAGTTTATCGAGATGAAGCTCCGTGGTAGCCTCTTTTTCGAAGTACATGGGCTCGAAGGTGGCATTCCAGATGATCTCGTCGTAGATGTAGCTGTTCTGGACGTGAATGTTCTGCGCGTAGGTCTGGTCGTAGCCGTCTATGGTGATGAGTAGCTCAGAGCGGCGCCGGCGGTAGTCGTCCTTCGTCCAGCCGTAGATGGGGCTGTCGGCCTGGATGGGGTGAACGACGGTCCAGTTCAGCGGGAAGAGTGCGACGACGTCGCGTTCCAGCTCCAGCGGGGCAAAGCGACGGGTATTGTTTTCCAGCCAGGTGAGGATGACGCGGGCGCTGACGTTGATGAGCTGAGAATCGCGGATGTTGACGATACGGAACTGCAGGCTTTCGATGCCATCGCGATAATCCGCGATCAGGGCATTCTGCGAGAAGCGCACCCGCCGGCGGGGCCGGGCGAAGCGGGCGTATAGCACCCCGGTTACGATCGCGAGGGCGATCCACCCGAACAGGGCCACGAAAGAGGCGAGCAGACTGGTCGCGATACCATCCGGCGACATCCCCCCGTAACCCACGGTGGTAAACGTCTGGACGCTGAAGAAAAACGCGGCGAGCGACCGGTGCCAAAACGGCCAGGTGGGGTCGATGCTGGTCAGACCGTCCGTACCGATGATGAGGAAGCCCGCCGCAAAGACCATATTGACTACTACGTAGGTAGCCAGGGTGAGCGATAGAAACTTACCCCAGCTCATCTCGACCAGGTCCTGGTACGGCGAGAAAGTTTTGTGGCCGCGGCGGATGACGTTGAACGTACCGTCGTTATTGATGAGGCGCGTACCGGCTTGGCGGGCTACCTGGTCACCCAGGCCGAAGTCGATGGCCTCTTCGGGCTCATCAGCAGCGGGTTCTCGTCGGATTAAGCGCAAATTCATGGTGTTGTAGATCGGTTGCAGTTGAAAGCCTACCCCCCGACGCAGAGTTCACTATGTTAAAACGTGAGAAACACTGGAAACTTTAAAACCATTGATAGTTTCCATCGTTCTTGGCACCGTGAACGACACCGTAACGTTGCGAGACAAACTCGTCAATACCGCTTCTCAACTCTATCTGCGCCTGGGGATAAAGAGTGTGAGTATGGACGACGTCGCCCGTGAGATGGGCGTTTCTAAGAAGACCATCTACCAGGTAGTCGATAATAAGGAAGAGTTGGTCAACATGGTCATGGAGCTGGACTTCTGTGACGATATGCAGGTTATCGAGCGCAACCTGCACGAAAGCCACGATGCCATCGACGAGTTCTTGCGCAACGGCCGGTACCACATTCGCAGTATGCGCGAAATTAGCCCGGCTACCTTGCGGGATTTGAAGAAGTACTACCCGCAAATTTGGCACGAATCGATGGTCGGGCACCAAAATGCCTTCAAGCGCGTGATAATCAGCAATATCGAACGCGGCATGGAGGAAGGGCTCTATCGGGCGGACCTACAACCTGACATCATCGCCCAACTATACGTAGCGACAGTCGTAAGTGTGGTAGACACGAGCATCTTCCCGGCTGCCGATCGGACCATCTCGGAAATAATCTACCACCACGCTACTTATCACTTAAATGGCATTGTTAACCAGTTCGGCCGTGACCGGATGGAGGCCTACCTGAAGCAGGAGGCGCTGGACTGAGTTTTTCGCCACCGTTAATAAGTATTATCAACCACCCATCAAAACCTTTACCCATGAAAGGTTGCCGTTCATTCCTACTGTCGTTCACCTTATTGCTGGTGCCGTACCTGTTGCGAGCGCAGGGGGCGGCGGCCCCTAATGAGGCACTTTCTTTGCAAGACGCCGTAGCCTATGCCATGCAGAACGCTACCGAGATCCGTAACGCGCGCGTCGACGTCCTCGATGCGGAGCAGAACGTTAAGGAGAACCTTAGCCGTGGCTTACCGCAGATCAACGCCGCGGTGGATTACCAACATTTCCTGCGGGTTCCGGTACTTCCCCTTCCCGAGGCATTTGCGATGGGGGACCCGAACGCGCCCGACGAGATCGCTTTTCAGCTTAAAAACAACTTCACCGCCGGGGTGAACGCCCGAACGATGGTCTTCGACGGCTCCTTTTTCGTTGCGCTCCGCGCCGCGCGGGCCAGCGGCTCTTACTTCAACCTCGAACTGGAGAACGCCGAACGCCGGGTCCGCAGCCAGGTGACCCAGGCTTACTTTCCGGTGCTGCTAATCAAAACGAACATCGAGGTACTCAACAATAACATTTCCAACCTCGAGAAGCTCCTGACGGAGACCCGCGCTCAGTACGAAGCCGGCTTCGTGGAGAAGCTGGACGTCGACCGCCTCCGACTCAGCGTAAGTAACCTTACCAGCCAGCGCGACCAACTGCTCGACCAGGGTGAGAACGCGCTGCGCGCGCTAAAATTTACCCTTAACTACCCCATCGAAGAACCGTTGGTGGTTGAAGACGACCTCGATGAGCTTCAAATCGAAGTCGAGCAGGCCGCCCTCACCGCCGATATCCCCTACCTCGACCGCCCCGAACTCCGCCTGCTCGACCAAACGCTTGAATTACAGGACCTGAATATCGAACTTCAAAGAGCCGCCTACCTGCCCACCGCCTACGTCGGCCTCAGCGGTCAGTACCAGTACCAGGGCAATAGTCTTAGCGACGGTTTTTGGGCGCCCACCGTGGTTGCGAGCCTCAGCATCTCCGCCCCCATCTACGACTTCGGCGGGCGGTCCGCCCGCGTCGAGCGCGCCAGGCTGGCCAAACAGAAAGTCGCCAACCAGCGGGGTGACATCAGCCGTAGCATCCAGCTGGAGGTACTCAACGCCCGTTCGTCCTTCAACGCCGCCAACACCCGCTTCCGCAGTACGAAAGAGAACGTGGAACTCGCCGAATCCATCTATGAAACCACCCGAATCAAGTACCAGGAAGGCGTCGGCTCCAGCATCGAAGTCGTACAAGCCGAGCAGCAACTCTACGATTCGCAAGCTAATTACCTCACCGCTCTGTACGATGCGCTGGTGGCTAAGGAAAACCTTTACCTAGCCCTTGGCAGGTAGCGGGTTGCCCCTGACCCTACGGGTTCCTATCTGCCATCCACCGACCCACTCATCGATCCCACCAAAGATTACGACATGCTCCGCAACCTCATCCCCCCCCTCCTCCTGCTTCTCCTGACGATCTTCATTAGCGCCTGCGGCCCCGCCGAAGAGGACGACACCATCCCGGAAACACTGGAAGGCAAGCAGGAGAGGCTCAAAGAACGCCGCGCCGAGATGCGTGACCTCAACGCAGACATCGAAGAGCTGGAATCCGCCATCTACGAACAGAGCCCGGATCTGGCACCAAAGGGTATTCTGGTTGCTACCGAGACGATCGCCTCGGCGTCCTTCGAAGATTACGCCAGCGTACAGGCCACCGTCCGTGCCAGTGAGACGGCTATGGCCAGTCCGGAAATCCCCGGCCGTATCCTGCAGATGCCCTTCGAGGACGGCGACCCCATCCGCCGCGGTGCCCTCGTAGCCAAGTTGGACGTAGAAAATATCTCCACCCAGCGCGTGGAACTGGAGACCGCCGCCAGCCTGGCGAAGACGGTGTACGAGCGCCAGGAGCGGCTCTGGAATCAGGAGATCGGCTCCGAGCTTCAGTTCCTGGAGGCTAAGAACAATTACGAACGCATACAGCAACAGCTGAAGAGTATCGACGTCCAGGCAGCAAAAGCCAACGTTTACGCGCCCATCAGCGGTACGGTGGATCGCGTGATGATGCGCCGGGGAGAATCCGCCATGCCCGGGTCGCCCATCCTGTCGATACTGAACACCAACCAGTTAGAAGTGGTGGCGGATGCCCCCGAAGACCTGATCACCAAAGTGCAGCGCGGCCAGCGCATCCGCGTCAAGGTACCCACGGCCAACCTCGAGTTCGAAGCCCCCATCGCCCGGATCGGCAAAACCGTCGACCCCGCCAACCGCACCTTCGAGGTGGAAGTAAGCGTGCCCGCCCGCCTCCGCAACCAACTCAAAGCCAACCTACTCGCCGAGGTGGAGATCCTGGACTTTGCCGCCGACGAGATCATCGTGGTCAGCCAGGATCAGATCCAGCAGGAGATCGACGGCCGTCGCTTCGTCTTCCTCGTCACCGAATCCGACGGAGAGACCGTCGCTAAGAAACGCTACATCGAAACCGGTGAGAGCTACAACAACCGCGCCATCGTCACCGACGGCCTCGAGGTGGGCGACCGCATCGTTACCAAAGGCGCCCGCGGCTTGGCGGACGGGCAGAAAATTTCTCTTGGCTAGGGTCGCTGCGCTCCTTAGACGGCCTGCGGCCTAATAGTCTGGGAGATCGGCCTTCGGCTTCGGAGCCCGGGAAAAGTACCAACTCTCAGACTTCCAGACCCTCAGACTCCCAACACTCCCAAAATGAAAGAACAAAGAACCTTCGGCCTAACCAACCTATCGGTCGACAACGGGACTACCGTCTTCCTCATCGCGGTCATGATCCTGATCTTCGGGCTGTTTGCTTACGACCAGGTACCTAAGGAGCAGTTTCCGGAAGTGGAACTACCGCAGGTATACATCAATACGCCTTACTTCGGCAACTCGGCGGCGGACATCGAGAGCCTCGTGACCCGGCCGATCGAGAAAGAGCTGCAGGGCGTGGATGGCCTGAAAGTCATTCGCTCGACCAGCGTACAGGATTTTTCGGTGATCACCGTTGAGTTCAACTCCGACGAGGATTTTGACGACGCACTCCGGCGGACGAAGGATGCCGTCGATAAGGCAAAGCCGGAGCTACCCAGCGACCTCGATACGGAACCCAGCGTACTGGAGATCAACCTCAGCGAGTTCCCCATCATCACGGTGAACGTGTCCGGCGACTTCCCCCCGGAAGAGTTGCGGCGCTACGCCGAGCTGATGGAAGACGAGTTGGAGGAAGTAGATGGCGTAAGCGAAGTGGACCTAAAGGGCATCCGCGAACGGGAGATCGAGATTGCCGTTGACGTGCGTAAGATGGAATCGTTACAGATCAGTTTCCAGGATATCGAGAACGCCATCTCCGGGGAGAACCTAACGCTATCCGGCGGCGAGATCAAGAATAACGGCGTCCGCCGTTCCATTCGGGTCGTAGGGGAGTACGAAAATGCGGAGGAACTGGCGAACACCGTGGTGAAGAATGAGAACCAGCGGCTGGTCTACCTGCGCGACGTAGCGGTGACGGGCTTCGGTTACGCCGAGCCGAATAGTATTGCGCGGGCGAATCAGCTTCCGGTCATCAGCCTGGACATCATCAAAAAGTCAGGCGAAAACCTCCTGTCTACCACCGACGCGCTAAAGGTCAGGGTGGATGAGGTCAGCGCCAGGCTACCGCCGGCCTTAGACATCACTTACTTCAACGACCAGTCCACAAACACGCGCGACCAAGTGGATAATTTGGAGAACAGCATCATCTCCGGCGTCTTGCTGGTGGTGTTCGTACTGCTCTTCTTTCTCGGTTTGCGTAATGCGTTGTTCGTCGGTATTGCCATTCCGCTTTCCATGCTGATGGGTATCCTGTGGATCTGGATCTCGGGCGTGACGCTTAACATCGTCGTCCTTTTCGCCCTGATACTGGCGCTGGGTTTGCTGGTGGATAACGGCATCGTGATCGTCGAAAACGTCTATCGGTACCTACAGAATGGCCGTAAGCCGAGCGTTGCGGCTAAATACGGCGCGGGCGAGGTTGCCTGGCCGATCATTGCCTCGACGGCGACGACGCTGGCGG
>OY764687.1:0-24415 GCA_963668285.1 uncultured Lewinella sp.
ACGGTCTGAGTGACCGACCCATTTCTACCGTCAGTGACCGTTACTCCATTTATGGCTCTCCACCCTCCTGAATACTTATAAGCCTCGCGGTCTGCCATATTCGGGCTCCTGACCGCGTTTTTCGCCGGGCATTCGTCACAATCTATGATGCCATCGTTGTCATCGTCGTAATCATCTACATCAACTATACCGTCACCGTCGGTGTCCGTGGTCTCGTCCACTAATTGCGCGTAGACCTGGGTAGGGCAAAATGACAAAAAGAGGAGTAAAAGAACAAAGCTCGGGAGGTAAATATGCTTCATTTTCATTGAGATTGACAATCGCGGACAGCAAAAAATACGATCTGATAAGAGAAGTAGAGCCCAATTACAGTTAGGTTCAATATTGTAATGTACTATATATAATCGTAGGACTGCTTAAATTTTCGCTCTACTTTATAGAATCTCTCTCTACAAATATTCAAATACAGTAAGCCCGTAGTGGTTGGTTGACAGACTATTTTTCAAGAGGGCGGATTACGAAATTCAAAATGGACTAATCGAAGCCCTTAGGTCAGTTTATAGGTATAACGTATCGGATGAAAATCAGAGCTTCCGCCTCAGTATTATTTCAATTACTGTTAAACCAATTATATGACAAACCGTCATAATTCAGTGATCAAAAGGCATGGCTACCTTCTCCGAGCAACAATCATTCTGCGCGTATCCGACCATTCGCCTTGCAAAACGGTGTAGGTAAATAAACCGCCAGCCGGCAAGTTCATTCACTGCTATCAGCGAGGTGTTATTACCCGCTGATCCGGTTACGGTCCTTTTTAGAATTACCCGACCCCGTACGTCGCGCACTACAATTACTACTTCTCCCGCCTCGGCGAGATCATAGGATATCATAGTAGACTCGGTGACTGGATTGGGGATGTTCTGGTACAAGATATTTTTGGGCGAGTTCGCAGGTGCGGAGTTTTGCAGGAATGCAAGACCCAGCAGTGCACTACCCCCGGCAACGGGGACGCCCTCCTGAACAACCAACTCATCCGTCAACTCCACCGATTCCGACAGCCGAACGGGATTGATCGCACGAACCCTAACCCGTAGCTCGCCGGCCTCCCGCAGCAATACACCCAGCAGGCCTTCGCCGAGGTAAGCGGCATTCAAGCCCCCTACCCCATCGTAATCCACTTCGGTCACTTCCAGGTCGCGGCCGAAGCGCAACGTGCCCTGCCAGCCGATCAATTCAGCGTTCCGTAACCGGATCGTGTGCGTCTGCCCGCTTTCCAGCTCGGCGTCTTCCGTCTCCAGGTCCAGGCTCGCCCGGCCGCCGGTCACGACGTTACCCAGTTCGATACCTACGAAGTCCGCATCCAGTACGTTGGCCTGCAGGTCGTTCACGTTGTACACCTCCGGGAAGGCCTCGAACCAAGTCGTTCGTAGTCAGCTCGTGGTCTTCGCTCACGAAGCGCCACGTCTTTCCCGAACGGTAGGTCTCGTCCAGGCCCAGGATCACCCGTTGGATCGCCACCATGTCGAGCACGTTCAAGCGCCCGTTCTGATCTACGTCCGCCGCCACGTAGTCGTAGCCGCTCTCAAAGGTTGTCGTGCCCAGGATCACCCGGCTGATGGCCACCACGTCGGAGACTTTCACCTCCTGCAGGTTGACCGGTATCGTGTGACCGGGCTGTACCGTGTAGTCGAAGCCGAACGATACTCCCTGCGAAGCGGAAGGTACCCGCCTCGTCGGTCATTGCCATCTCGTCCATGTCGTTCTCTCCCGTCAGGGTCACTTCTACGTCCGTCATCGGCGCGCTGCGCTGGCTCAGGATGCTGCCCACCAGGTTGCCGCCCTGGCCGCACACGACGCCGTCGCCTTCTTCCACGGCGATCAGGGCTTGGCAGAAGCGCGCTTCCTCACCCGGGAAATTATCCCCAAAGGCGTAGATCTCTACGCTTACGAAGTCGCTGAAGTCGTCGCAGTTCACGATCAGTTTGTCATCTTCCGCCGTAGCGGGGCCTTCGCCACCGCGTACGATGCCGAAGCGGGTCACCGCGCCACCGGAGCAGTCCACCACCGGCTCGGTGATGAAGTCGGCGGCAAACACGCAGGCCAAAGCTTCGTCGGTCGTATCGCTCAGTTCGAGCACCGCCGTTACGATCTGCTCGCAGACCGGTACCGGTGGCGTAATGTCACATACACAACCCGCGCCGGTGGAGTCTTTCAGCTCTACGAGTACCTCCAGCCAGCAGGTGTTGGCGTTGCCCGCCGCGTCCGTACCCCGCAGGGTCACGAACTGCACGCCGCGGTCGGCGCAGGTGAAGTTCAGCTCCTCGGAGAACTCGGTCGGTACCACGCTCATATCGTCCGAGTAGGCCAGGTCGAAGGTCAGCTCGCCGCCGGAGCAGTCGTCGGCCGAGCCGGCGTCCACTTCCGCCGCCGTCAGGATGGCCGTGCCCGTAGGCAGTCCGAGGCTGACGTTAGAAGAGCCCATCTTCGCAGACCATGAAGGGCGTCTGCCCGTCGACGACCGCGAAGGGTACGTTCAGGTAGGAGACGTTGCCGCACTCGTCCGTCGCCGTGTAGTTGAAGGTGTAGGCACCCACCGGTAGGGGGTCGCTCACTTCGGCCACGCCGTTCGTCGGGTCGATCGTATAGCTTCCGTAGCCGCGCCGGCTCACGTCACCGTCGGGGAAGATGGTCACCGTCAGTTCGTTCGTCGTGCCGGAACAGGCGTCGAGCGTACCAACACCCGGCGCATCGAGGCGAACGATGGCGGAACATGCTTCCGGTACGTTCGTGCCGAAAATGCGTTCGGTCGAGCCGGTGATCTCCGGGCCGGTCGAGTCGCCCACTTTCACCAGCTGGGTGTAGTTGATCACGTTGGTCGGGTCACACCAGTCAACCACCGTGAAGGTGCGCTGGAACTTGACCGTGTTCGGGCAGGGCCGGATGGGGTTCTGGCTATCGGTGTAGCTTACGAGGCCCATCGAGCACGCGCTGCCGGGGTCGCCGAGGTTGATGGTCCGCCCGTCGTCCATGACGAGGAGTGGGTAGTCGGCCGGGCGGGGCAGGAACTCGGCCGGGGCGTCGAGGGTAGCGCAGGCTTCGATCTCGACGACCGGCGCAATGCTATCCAAAGTCAAATTGGCGAAGGTCGGCCGGTTAAAGGTAAGCGTCATCGAAGTCCGTAAGCTGACTTCCTCCGTTTCCTCGGCGTTGGCTGGCGCACAGCCCTCAGCGACCCGAGCGGTAAAGTAGCGCGTGACCGTAGTGCTACCGCAACCGTCACCACTCGCCTCGACGACGTCACTGACGCAGACCTCGAGCGAACTGGCGCAGTTATCCGTAAAGACCGGGATCATAGCCGTGTCGGGGCTCGCATCGTCAAAGCGATCGGGCGAAAGGACCGCCAGCAGCGCGGAGTCCATCGTACCCTCGATGATGTCTCCGCTACCGTCCACCTCAAAGCAGCGGCTGACGGCGGGCGTCAGGGTATTCAGGTTGTTGGCATCCACGTCTACGCAGAGCAGGTCGTTGACCCCCGGCGGGGAGTACTGACGAGTACCGGAGGCGTTTTATCCTCGGCCAGAACGGTACCCCAACAGCTTCTGAAGCCATCGATGGCCACGCCTTCGGCAAGATCGACAACGTAAACGTACTCGCCGCAGCCGTCGATGATCGAGCCGTTGGTCGTGTCGGCGTCCTGTACGATGATGTCCAGTACGTCATTCGGGTTATTGGGTAACAGGCCCGTAAGTACCTGTTCCGCAATGACGTTGAATGAGCAGCTATCGTCGAGGGTTACGTTGATGCGAGCAATACAGGCGACGGAAGCGCTATCGTTGCCGACCGTGACGATCACGCGGGTAGTATCGGTTATCCCACCGCCGTACTCCACGATTACGCAGTACTCGTCCACGCCGGTGAAGCCATCATTCGGCGTGTATTCTACGCAACCGGTTGTCGTGTCGATACTGGTGATCGTACCGTTAGCGGGGTCACCGCAACTGAGGATGTTTTCTACATCCCCTGGCGCGTCACACACTTCAATGCAGGTAGTAACCGGCACGTCTTGGGGCGTCACCTCCGGTATGGTGTCGCCGATTAACGGTATGCTTGTTAGATGCAGCGTCGCGGAGAACTCGAACGGCGCCGGCATACCATCCGTGACCGTATAGATGACGGCGTCGGTGCCGATAAATCCGTTCGCGGGGATGTACTCGTACGCACCGTCCTCTTCGAGTAAGATCGAACCGCCACCGGGAAGCGCGCTACGCACGCCCAGGCTAATTAGCGTGCCTTCCGCATCCGAAGCGGACTCAACCGTTTGCTCTTCACCCTGCGGGTCACTGTCATTTTCCAGCACATTACCGAAGAGGGAAGTTCCGACCTGTCCGATAGCAACATCATCGTTTGCAAACGACTTATTATCCTGATCTTCCAGAACTGTAATACTGATCGTACCATCATCCGTGAATCCGTTCACGTTCATAATGGTGTAAACTGCCGAAACGTCACCGGTGAAATCTTCTTCGGGCGTGAAGGCCATGAGTCCATCGGTAGCGATCGAGAAAATACCCGCTTCGACAATGGCACCACTTTCGGTCACTCCACTGATCGTTACCTGCATACCCGGATCAATGGTATCGTTCACCGTACCGTCACTATCCCGGTCTATAACCAGTTGAGTGATGACGAGAGTAGGGACGTCCGCATCGTAGTCATCCAACAGGATCACGTTCTCCGTCAGCGTAACGCCGGATTCCGCCAGGAATATGTCGTTCACCGCGGTGGGTGGGCCGGGTTCGCAGAGGATCTCACCATCGAGGACCGTGATCGTCAACATCGCATCGTCACGGGACATCAACGGATTATCATCTACGATACTATACGCTAGCTGAACGCGACCTAGGAAGTCCTGGGCTGGAACGAAAGTGTAGGGGAAACTGGCCGTCGGCATAACGAGAGCGCTCACCGCGGACCTGCCCGCAGTTGTAGTACCGGTAATTCCGGGGGGAGTTGCACCATTTACGGTGATTGCCCCTGCTACAACTACGTTACCATCTAAATCCACACCGTATACGGTATTCGTCGAACCGACTGGCACCACGTCATCCAGAATGCCATCGGCATCCAAAGCCACCATGATCGTATCGATGAAAATGTCGTCTCCATCCAGATCAAAGTCATTGGTACCGAGATCACCATCGACGGGTGTATTGACAGCTGCCTGATTGATATCATTGATCGCAACTGTACCGTCGTTTTCCGGCAAGGTGGTCAGGTACAGCGTAGCCATATCCGTCGCAACACCATCCGCATTATCATCCGTGATCGTATAAGGAATCACTTCCGTACCGACAAAGCCCGGTAAGGGATCGTAAGTGTATGCACCGTCCTCTTCGATGACGATCGTACCTCCGCTCGGTAGGGTAAAGCTGGTACCGACCGTAATGACGTTCCCGTCACTATCCGCGGCCGAAGTCACCGTCTGGCCGTCACCTTCAGGGTCGAAGTCGTTGTCCACTAGGTTGCCAACTTGTTCCTCTCCGCCAGGTCCGCTATTCGAATCATCGTTCGCAAAGGTGGCGTTACCATTGTCCGGTACGATGGAGATCGAAAGGACGGCGTCGTCCGATAGGTCGTCCTCATCCGTGATTATATAGTTGACGTCGACGTTGCCGGTAAAGTCGGCAGCCGGAACGTAAGTGTAAGTGCCGTCTTCGGACAGCGATATGGATCCGGCCGGCACGGTCATGCCATCATCCGCCGTACCAAAGATTGGAGTCGGCGCGCCAACCACGATGGCATCATCGTTAAGTCCGGAGCCGTCAAGATCGCCGAGTATACCGGTGACCATTAGGTCCTGATCCTCGGGGTCGCTGTCGTTCGGCAAAATGACGTTCGCGGTCACGGGCACGTTGACTTCGGTGGAATTGATGTCATCGATCGCCACCGGCGGTTGTGGAACGCCGGCTTCATCGCCCCCGATCACCGTAATGGTGATCGTGGCATCATCCGTAGCGGGGTCCCCATTGTCATCGAGCATGGTGTATGCACCGGGTACGTCACCTTCAAAATCGAGGCTTGGCGTGTAGGTATAAGCACCGTCGGCCCCAAGCACGATCGTACCTCCGGGCACGATCGCACCGGTTAGATCCGTGCCGAACACTTCGACGGTAGTACCGATCGTCACGGTATCGTTAATCTCGCCGTCTCCGTCCGTATCGAAGATCAGTTCGGAAACCGTTTGGCCGTCCCCTTGGGCATCACTGTCATTTGTCAGGATGTTACCGGAAACCGGGACGTTGATCGGTGTTTGATTGACGTCGTTCTGCGCCACCGTTGCGTTGTTACCCAAGAAGGTGGTCAGGTACAGCGTAGCCATATTCGTCGCAACGCTATCCACATTATCATCCGTGATCGTATAAGGGATCACTTCCGTGCCGACAAAGCCCGGTAAGGGATCGTAAGTGTATGCACCGTCCTCTTCGATGACGATCGTACCTCCGCTCGGTAGGGTAAAGCTGGTACCGACCGTAATGACGTTCCCGTCACTATCTGCGGCCGAAATCACCGTCTGGCCGTCACCTTCGGGGTCGAAGTCGTTGTCCACCAGGTTGCCAACTTGTTCCTCTCCGCTAGGTCCGCTATTCGAATCATCGTTCGCAAAGGTGGCGTTACCATTGTCCGATACGATGGAGATCGAAAGGACGGCGGCGTCCGATAGGTCATCCTCATCCGTGATCGTATAGTTGACGTCGACGTTGCCGGTAAAGTCGGTAGCCGGAACGTAAGTGTAAGTGCCGTCTTCGGACAGCGTTATGAATCCGGCCGGCACGGTCATGCCATCATCCGCCGTACCAAAGATTGGAGTCGGCGCGCCAACCACGATGGTATCATCGTTAAGTCCGGAGCCGTCAAGATCGCCGAGTATACCGGTGACCATTAGGTCCTGATCCTCGGGGTCGCTGTCGTTCGGCAAAATGACGTTCGCGGTCACGGGCACGTTGACCTCGGTAGAATTGATGTCATCGATCGCCACCGGCGGTTGCGGAACGCCGGCTTCATCGCCCCCGATCACCGTAATGGTGATCGTGGCATCGTCCGTAGCGGGGTCCCCATTGTCATCGAGTACGGTGTATGCACCGGGTACGTCACCCTCAAAATCGAGGCTTGGCGTGTAGGTGTAAGCACCGTCCGCCCCAAGCACGATCGTACCTCCGGGCACGATCGCACCGGTTAGATCCGTGCCGAACACTTCGACGGTAGTACCGATCGTCACGGTATCGTTAACCTCGCCGTCTCCGTCCGTATCGAAGATCAGTTCGGAAACCGTTTGGCCGTCTCCTTGAGCATCACTGTCATTTGTCAGGATGTTACCGGAAACCGGGACGTTGATCGGTGTTTGATTGACGTCGTTCTGCGCGACAGTTGCGTTGTTACCGGGTACGGTGATAAATACGTAGGTAGTATCCTTAAAGCCCTCATCGTCGCAGACGACTAAACAGAAAGAATCACGGATGCCAGGAGTTCCCGGAGCGGTGTATTCTACGCAACCGGTTTGCTGATCGATCTCTCCGAGAATTCCCGACTGGGGTTCTCCGCCTTCGCAGATGGCTACGCTTATTAGGTTACCCGGAAGCATAGTGGTATCCGCACAGACGATTTGTATGCTGTCCGCCGGAATCATGAATTCCAACGTATCTGGCGGTAGCGGTACGAGGATCTCAATGTAGGTCGTGTCCTTGAAGCCCATGTCGTCACAGACGACCAGGCAGAAGGAATCACGCACACCCGGTGTACTCGGTGCGGTATATTCTACACAGCCGGATTGCTGGTCGATCTCGCCAAGCGTTCCGGACTGCGGCGCACCGCCTTCGCAGATCGCCACGCTTATCAGGTTACCTGGAAGCATCGACGTATCGGCGCAGGCTAATTGTATACTGTCGGCGGGGACCACGAAACGCAGCGTATCCGGTGGTATCGGTACGGTTATGAGAACGATGGTCGTGTCGACGTTGCCGAAGTCATCCGTCACCGTAAGGCAGAAGGTATCGCGGGCACCGGGCACACTCGGAGCAGTATAATCTATACAACCGGTAGTATTGTCCGCGTCACTTAAGGTACCCGCCAGCGGGCTGACGCATACATTGGTAGCCACAACGGGCCCCATCAGATCGTCACCGGTAGCACAAACCATCTGGGTACTATCCGCTGGGATGATAAACTCGATGGTATCCTTTGGGAAGGGTACTTCAATAAGCACAATGGTGGTATCCTTAAACCCTTGATCGTCACAGACAACCAGACAGAAAGTGTCACGGGCGCCGGGGGTACCGGGCGCGGTGTATTCTACGCAACCGGTTTCTTGATCGATCTCACCAAGGTCGCCTAGCTGCGGATCCCCACCCTCGCAAACAGCGACACTGGTAAGATTACCCGGAAGCATTGTAGTATCGGCGCAAGTAAGCTGAATGCTATCCGCGGGGACTATAAGTATTATCGTATCCGGCGGTAGTGGTACGGTAATCAACACGATGGTCGTATCCATAAACCCGAGCGAGTCGATCACCGTCAAACAGAAGGTGTCACGGACACCCGGCGTGCTCGGCGCGGTGTAGTCCACGCAGGCCGTCGTGTCATTCGGCTCGCTTACGCTACCGAGCGTGGGGTCACCGCAAACTTCGGCATCCACCAAAGTTCCCGGTAGCATATCCAGGGTAGCGCAGGCTACCTGGGTACTGTCGGCGGGGACAACAAATTCAATGGTATCCGGCGGCAGCGGTACGGTGACCACAACGATCGTCGTATCCATAAAGCCGAGGGAATCGATCACCGTCAGGCAGAAGGTATCGCGGACACCGGGGGTACTCGGCGCGGTGTAGTCCACGCAGGCCGTCGTATCGTTCGCTTCCGTGATGCTACCCAGCGTGGGGTCGCCGCAAACCTGGGCGTCGACCAAAGTCCCCGGTAGCATATCCAACGAAGCACAGGCTTCCTGGGTACTGTCGGCGGGTACGACGATCTCGAGCGTATCCGGCGGCAGCGGCACCGTGATCACAACGATGGTCGTATCCATGAATCCGAGCGAGTCGATCACCGTCAAACAGAAGGTATCGCGGACGCCCGGCATACTCGGCGCGGTGTAGTCCACGCAGGCCGTCGTGTCATTCGGCTCGCTTACGCTACCGAGCGTGGGGTCACCGCAAACTTCGGCATCCACCAAAGTTCCCGGTAGCATATCCAGGGTAGCGCAGGCTACCTGGGTACTGTCGGCGGGGACAACAAATTCAATGGTATCCGGCGGCAACGGTACGGTGACCACAACGATCGTCGTATCCATAAAGCCGAGGGAATCGATCACCGTCAGGCAGAAGGTGTCGCGGACACCGGGGGTACTCGGCGCGGTGTAGTCCACGCAGGCCGTCGTATCGTTCGGCTCCGTGATGCTACCCAGCGTGGGGTCGCCGCAAACCTGGGCGTCGACCAAAGTCCCCGGTAGCATATCCAACGAAGCACATGCTTCCCGGGTACTGTCGGCGGGTACGACGATCTCGAGCGTATCCGGCGGCAGCGGCACCGTGATCACAACGATGGTCGTATCCATAAAGCCGAGTGAGTCGATCACCGTCAGGCAGAAAGTGTCGCGAACACCCGGCGTGCTCGGCGCGGTGTAGTCCACGCAGGCCGTCGTGTCGTTCGCTTCCGTGATGCTACCCAGTGTGGGGTCACCGCAAACTTCGGCATCCACCAAAGTTCCCGGTAGCATATCCAGGGTAGCGCAGGCTTGCTGCGTACTGTCGGCGGGGACAACAAATTCAATGGTATCCGGCGGCAACGGTACGGTGACCACAACGATCGTCGTATCCATAAAGCCGAGGGAATCGATCACCGTCAGGCAGAAGGTATCGCGAACACCGGGGGTACTCGGCGCGGTGTAGTCCACGCAGGCCGTCGTATCGTTCGCTTCCGTGATGCTACCCAGCGTGGGGTCGCCACAAACTTCGGCGTCAACTAGGGTCCCCGGTAGCATATCCAACGAAGCACAGACTTCCTGGGTGCTGTCGGCGGGTACGACGATCTCGAGCGTATCCGGCGGCAGCGGCACCGTGATCACAATGATCGTCGTATCCATGAACCCGAGCGAGTCGATCACCGTCAAACAGAAGGTATCGCGGACGCCCGGCATACTCGGCGCGGTGTAGTCCACGCAGGCCGTCGTGTCATTCGGCTCGCTTACGCTACCGAGCGTGGGGTCACCGCAAACTTCGGCATCCACCAAAGTTCCCGGTAGCATATCCAGGGTAGCGCAGGCTACCTGGGTACTGTCGGCGGGGACAACAAATTCAATGGTATCCGGCGGCAACGGTACGGTGACCACAACGATCGTCGTATCCATAAAGCCGAGGGAATCGATCACCGTCAGGCAGAAGGTGTCGCGGACACCGGGGGTACTCGGCGCGGTGTAGTCCACGCAGGCCGTCGTATCGTTCGGCTCCGTGATGCTACCCAGCGTGGGGTCGCCACAAACTTCGGCGTCGACCAAAGTCCCCGGTAGCATATCCAGCGAAGCACAGGCTTCCTGGGTGCTGTCGGCGGGCACGACGATCTCGAGCGTATCCGGCGGCAGCGGCACCGTGATCACAATGATGGTTGTATCCATAAACCCGAGCGAGTCGATTACTGTCAAACAGAAAGTGTCGCGGACGCCCGGCGTGCTCGGCGCGGTGTAGTCCACGCAGGCCGTAGTGTCGTTCGGCTCGCTTACGCTACCGAGCGTGGGGTCACCGCAAACTTCGGCATCCACCAAAGTCCCCGGTAGCATATCCAGGGTAGCGCAGGCTACCTGGGTACTGTCGGCGGGGACAACAAATTCAATGGTATCCGGCGGCAGCGGTACGGTGACCACAACGATCGTCGTATCCATGAAGCCGAGCGAGTCGATCACCGTCAAACAGAAGGTGTCGCGGACACCCGGCGTACTCGGCGCGGTGTAGTCCACGCAGGCCGTCGTATCGTTCGCTTCCGTGATGCTACCCAGCGTGGGGTCGCCGCAAACCTGGGCGTCAACCAAAGTCCCCGGTAGCATATCCAACGAAGCACAGGCTTCCTGGATACTGTCGGCGGGCACGACGATCTCGAGCGTATCCGGCGGCAGCGGCACCGTGATCACAACGATGGTTGTATCCATAAACCCGAGCGAGTCGATCACCGTCAAACAGAAGGTATCGCGGACGCCCGGCATACTCGGCGCGGTGTAGTCCACGCAGGCCGTCGTGTCATTCGGCTCGCTTACGCTACCGAGCGTGGGGTCACCGCAAACTTCGGCATCCACCAAAGTTCCCGGTAGCATATCCAGGGTAGCGCAGGCTACCTGGGTACTGTCGGCGGGGACAACAAATTCAATGGTATCCGGCGGCAGCGGTACGGTGACCACAACGATCGTCGTATCCATAAAGCCGAGGGAATCGATCACCATCAGACAGAAGGTGTCGCGGACACCGGGGGTACTCGGCGCGGTGTAGTCCACGCAGGCCGTCGTATCGTTCGGCTCCGTGATGCTACCCAACGTGGGGTCGCCGCAAACCTGGGCGTCGACCAGCGTACCAGGTAGCCCATCCAGCGTAGCGCACACTTCCCGGCTGCGATCGGCCGGGACCGCGATTTCGATCGTATCCCGTGGCAGCGGTACCCGAATGACCACAATCGTAGTATCCGTTAATAAACTATCATTCGTCACCAGGAGGCAGAAGGTATCCAATACACCTGGGGTAGAAGGGGCGGTGTAGGTAGCTTTTCCGTCCGTACCGATAGGTTCGGCAACGGAACCCAGCGTAGGTTGCTCGCAGAGCGTAACGGAAACAATCTCTCCCGCCAACTCTAAGGTATCGGCGCAGGCTACCTGCACGGAATCGGCCGGCACGACAAAACGTACCGTATCCGGCGTGCAAGGAGTATTTAAGATAACCGTGTCACTGAACATTCCGCAGGTACTATCCGCGTTGGTCACCTCCACGATGTAGGTGCCAACGGTCAGCCCGGCAAAGTCTCCGGTGGCCTGGGGGTCACCCCCGTTCAATATATACTGTAAGGGCGCAACGCCTCCTTCGGCAACTACGGTAATCGACCCGTCAGCAGCGCCACAAGAACTGGGCCCCATGAACGTAGTGCTCGTGACCGAAGGCAGCAGCGGGCCGTCAATTAGTACCGGCGTAGGATCAATAACGGGGCATCCCCCATCCGCTTTCCGAACTGCAATATTGTAGCTGCCGACCGCAAGATCCGTAACCGTAAAAGCGTAGGTCGTTCCGCCGGCTGTTTCCAGCGCCATGGGATTAAATACGCCGGTGTCGCCGGTTATACTGTACTCCAAAGGAAGTTCTTCCACCGTAAATCCTTCCTCAAAGATGGATGCCCGGATGAAAATGCTCCCCCCCGCTCCGTCTTCGCAGTCCGCGATACTCATCGGTGTAACCTCATCGATTGTGATGAGTTCCTCGTCATCAATGACCAAGGTATCCGTATTCGTACAGGCCCCTTCACTGATCGTATAGAGGATATTATTGATTTGCTCGGTCGGGACGGAAGGGTCAAAGACGTTACCCGAAACTCCCGGGCCGCTCCAAATTCCTCCGCCCGGTATTGCGGTAAGCGTTAATGTATCATCCGTCGGGCAGACGTAAAGGATAGAATCCAATACGATCTCCGGTATTTGGTCTACCTGGATGTCTATCGTATCGCTGGCAGTACATTCGGCCTGCGTCACCGTATAGATAATCCGTGCGGTACCCGATCCCGCAAATGCGGGCGTAAAGAGACCGTCCGGGCTAACTCCGATGCCCCGGAAGGTGCCACCGGCCGGGGATGCACCGATCATGAAGGGGGTACCGTCTTCACAAATTGGATCCACCGGCGTAATATCGACGTTAGGTAATGGATTGACCGTTACCACGGTGGAAGTGGAATCCTCGCAACCCTGCGCGTTTTCCACGGTATAGGTAATCGTATAATTACCGGCGGTAATCCCTTCCGCCCCCGGGTCGAAACGGCCGTTCACCACGCCCGGGCCACTAAACGTCCCCCCGGCCGGGGCTGCCGACAAGCGAACGGAAGCCGCACCCGAGCAGATTGAGTCAATCGGGGAGATGGTCACCTGAGGTAAGGGGAACACGGTTTCCGTTATGCTCGTATCGTTCGAACAACCTAAAGTATCAGTATACTGATAGGTGATGGTGAAGGTACCCGCCATGGCCACGCCCGGGTCGAACATTTCTCCCACTACGCCAGGCCCATTAAAGATTCCCGCACCTCCCGGTGTACCGATTATGGTGACCGGGTCGTCCGAGATACACAAGCTATCCGGTAGTTCGATCGTGAGTTCCGGTAAGGGAAGGACGGTGATCGTTATTGTATCCGCCCCGGTACACCCGTTACCGTCATTAACTCTATACACGATTACTTTATCGCCAACTCCGGCCGCGTTCGGGTCGAACATATTTCCGTTGACACCCGGTCCGCTAAAGGTTCCGTCCGCCGGAATCGCCCGCAACATAATCGACGTGGCGTTGACGCATACCGCTTCCACTTCGGTAATGGCAGGCATTGGAATTGCGTTAACCGCAACGGTTACCTCGGCGATATTCTCACATCCATTACCGTCGGTAAGGGTATAGACCAAATCGTACGTACCCTGGCCTACCAAGCTAGGGTCAAACATATTCGTACCGACCACGCCGTCACCGGTAAACACCTCAGCGGGGGGCGTACCCATTAACTGTTGCGGTCCTTGATCCGCGCAGAACGGGCCAATCTGATCGACGTTAACGGTCGGCAGCGCATCGACAATAGCCTCAGTAGTCACGGTATCAGTACAACCCGTCGTCGGGTCGGTAAAGGTGTAGGATATGTCGTAGTTGCCAGGGCCGGCATCAAAGGCATTGAAAGTAGAGCCAGTAACCGACGGGCCCGAGAACGTTCCCATAGGAGGGGTAGCCGAAAGCTCCACCGCGGTCTCGCTCGCGCACACCTCGGGGATAGTGTCTATCTGCAAGTCCGGTAGCTCCTGGACGATGATGGTAGTCGTCGCCGTATCCTTACAACCCGTAACTGGATCCCGGTAATCATAAAGCTTTACAAAATCACCCGCCCCTGCGGCGGATGGATCGAACTGATCGCTATTAACGCCCAGGCCTTCAAATACACCACCGCTAGGCGTACCTACTAAAGTGATCGGATCGTCATTTACACAGAGGGGATCGACGGCGGTGATCGAGGCCACAGCGGCGGGCAGCACGGTCACCTGGAGGGTATCCGCCCCCACGCAACCGTTGGCATCGGTGACCATCTGGATAAGTTCGTAAGTGCCCTCCCCGAGGCCGGGGTCGAATTCTGTAGCAGCCACACCATCGATGGTGTACACCGTCATCGGAGATGCACCGGCTAAAGCAATCGGATCGTTCTCCGGGCATACGTCCGGGATGGAATCGATCGTCACGGACGGTAAGGCATCTACGATGATGACGGCAAATGATTGCGCCATGCACATGGTAGTCGAGTCGGTATAGTCGTAGAAGACGGTGTCCCGGCCTACACCCGCTTCGGCGGCGATGAATTGTCCGGTAACCGGATCGACGCCCTCACCGGAAAAAGTTCCACCGGTAAGGTCGGCGGTGATCGTTACCGTATCACTCAGGCAAATCTCAGCTGGCGCGGTCAGCATGGGCTCGGGGAGCGCAATTACGCTCACCGTGGAATCCACCGAGTTCACACAACCGGTGGTTGTATCCTGGTACTCGTACGAGATGGTGTAATCGCCGGGGCCGGCTACCAGATCCGGGTCGAAGGTGGGAGCGGCGGCGGTACCGGCAATGCCGTCTCCGGTGAAGGTGCCGCCGGCAGGGCTCCCTACCAGTGGCGTGGGGTCCGCGCCGTCACAGATATCCGGAACTTCATCGATGGATACCGTCGGCAGGGCTTCTACCGTAAAGGTCAGCATCGCCGTATCGATACAGCCGTTACCGTCGGTAAACCTGTACGTGATATCGGCGGTAGTAGAGATGGTAGGGTCAGCCCCCAAAGCGGAGGGATCAAAGGTGAACGCTCCCGGGGTACCGGAGATGCCGTCTCCAGTAAAATCCCCACCCATGGGGCGGCCCCTGATAGCTCTCGGTGCGCCGCCGAAGCAGAACGTTCCCGGGTCCGTAATGGAAGCGGTGGGCAATGCATCGATGGTCAGTTGCTCCCGGGTACGCGCCGAACTGACGCAGTTATCGACCGTATTACGCGCTTCTACGTAAAAGACATAGACGCCCGGAACCGTTTCCGTAGGTGTGTAGGTAAGGGTATTTGATACGATCGGCGTACCCCCGGTCGGGGTGGTGTACCAATCAGCCGTAACGTCAGCCCCCGTCACGGTGACGCTGAGCTCGGGGTTTGGCGATCCGGCGCAGACTTCCCCGTCGCCCCCACTCGTCGGCGGTGCAATGGGTGCGCAGCTACAGTCCGGCGCGATAATTTCAAGCGTAGTGGTACAACCGTTCAGCGTGCCGGTTACCGTCACGGGCGTTCCGTCCGGAATATCGGTGATCGACGAGCCACTAAGCGTGCCCGTACTGGCGGTGATGACCGTTCCCACGGGAAAGTCAATGGTAGCGTCGTAGGTAAAATTAGGCGCCGCACCCATACAACTCGTACCGACTAGCGTCACCTCCGGGGCGGCCTCGACGTCTGCCAGGATCGTTTCCGCATTCACGCAGCCGTTGCTGTCCGCCACCTCGTAGGTTATCGTAGTGGCCCCCGCGCCGGCTACGGCCGGATCGAAGTTGTTCCCTGAAATGCCGGTACCGTTAAAAGTGCCGTCCGCCGGCGTACCAGTTAGCAAGACTACCCCAGTATTGATACAGAGAGGATCCGGTAAGGCTTGAATGGATACGTCGGGCAAGGCATTAACCTGAATCGTGATGGTGTCCGCACCGATACAACCGTTCATTGCGCTCACCATGTAAATAACCGTGTCCTGCCCGGCCCCGGCAACGGCCGGGTTAAAAGTAGAGCCACTCACCCCAGTACCGGTGAAAGCGCCACCGATGGAGTTCGCGCGTAACGTGATGGGGTCCGCGTCTATACAAACCGAGTCTACGGGGTCGATACGCACGTTAGGAGCAGGTCTGACCACGATGTCCGTACTCGCACTCGCCGTACAACCAGTAGTCATATCCGTGAAGGTATAGGTGACGATATTATCACCGACCATAGCTAGAGAGTCGTCGAAGATGTTCGTTCCCACTACTACACCGCTTCCGGAGAACGCTCCATCCGGGCCGGCGGGAAAGCCGGAAAGCGTGATTGGCGCGTCACCCGAGCATAATGGCCCCGCCGCCGCTATGCTGACGACAGGTGGAGCGTTTACGATGATGTCTACGGTACTGCGCCCCGTACAGCCAGTAGCCTCATCGGTAATGGTATAGGTGACTGAGCTTACCCCTGCTTCGGCCACCGCGGGGTCGAACAGGTTCCCGCTCACGCCGGTGCCATTGAAGGTACCGTTGGGTAAATCCACCATTAACGTGACCGCGGAGTCCCCTTCGCATAACGGGTCGATGCCATCGATCATCGGTACCGGGTTGTCGTTGACGACCACTTCGGTGCTTACCGTACCGGGGCAGCCGTTCGCATCAGTATAGCTATAGGTGACCTCATTTGCCCCTACCGGTACTAAGCCGGGGTCAAACATATCGGTACCGACAACGCCGGGGCCGGAGAAGGTTCCCATCGAAGGAGAAGCGGAGAGCGACACGGGCTCGCCGGAAGCACACAGCATACCCACAGTGTCGATACGACCCACGACCGAATCATTCACCAAGATGCTGATGGTCGCCGTATCGCTACACCCCGCCACGTTAACGATGTAGGTGATTTCATTACTACCCGCATTAGCCTGGCCCGGATCGAATGTGGCCCCCACCACCCCCGGCCCGGAGTAGTCCCCACTACCCGGTGTTGCGTTAAGGGCGAAGGCCGCTGCGCTACTACACACTGGCCCGGCGGCCGGGAACGTGATGGTAGGTGTCTGGTTGACGACGATCGTAATGGTGTCGATTACCTCACAACTATCGACACTAGCCGGAACGGTATAGGTAATATCATAACTGCCGGCGCCGACCGTACCCGGGTTGAATGTACTACCGTTCACTCCGTTACCGCTGAAGAAGCCTCCCGCGGGGCTGGCTGTCAGCGTGGCGGGGCCGTCATTTTCGCACAGCGGTGCCACGGCGATAAAGTCAATGGTCGGTACCGGATTTACTACGATGGTTACCGTGGCCGAATCCATACAGCCCGAACCATTGGTAAAGGTATAGGTCACGTCCTGCGTCCCCGCGGCCGGGTCGAATTGATTACCGGTTACACCGGAGCCGGAGAACGTACCCGATGTTCCGGAGCCGGCAACTGCCTCGGGCATCCCAACCAGGGTGACCGGACCGTCATCCGCGCAGAGCGGGCCGGGGTTATCGAGCGATACTTCCGGCGCGGGGTTAATTTGTACGTTAAAGACAAGCGTATTCGTACAACCGGTCGCGGTATCGGTAACCATATAAGTAAACGGTGCCAGTCCACTACCGGTCGGGCTAAATACACTACCGTTCAGTTCGTCGAGGACCGGCGCGGCCGGGCTGGAAAACATGCCCGTAACCGGGCTGAAGAAGGCGGCAAGATCGATCGTAGCGCCTTCACAGATCGCCGGTACCCCAGTACTTATAATCTCGGGATTAGGAAAGATCGTCACTACGAGCGTATCGGCGCAACCGTCAGGCAGGGTGTATACAATTGTGTCAATGACGTTTTCCATACCGGTGTTGTTGCCTAGGATAATTTCTCCGGCACCGTTGACCGTAGTTCCAATAGTACTTATGGGGTTGAATACCCCCCCGGCTTCACTAGCCATTACAGCCGGTAAGGTCTCGTTACTGCAACCCTCGCTGTCCGATTCGGTAATGGTGACGTCACAGATAGAGCAGTTCTCATTCTGAACGGCATCGTTCAGGTAATCGGGGATCGAAGCCCCGGTTACCGCCGGCACGGTGGTGGCACCGGATTCCGCGCCGGTTTCTACCAAGTCCAACAAGCCGTTAGCGCCTACCGGGTTAAGTGAAGCGTCAAAGGTTTCGTCACCTGGGCTATAACCCGTTAAAGACTGGCCATTGCCAACCAAACCCGATTCCAAGATATCCGGGCAGCCATCATTATCGGAGTCACCGTCGCAAAAGTCAGGAATACCGTCGCCGTCCGTATCCTCAACCGGGTTATTATAGATGTCCCCGATTGTTATCGTTCGATTGGTTGGATCACGGTTAGGGTCCGTATTGCCCTCAAGGTATTCCAAGAACAGTTCGTCGACCGTAACATCAAAACGAATATCAAGCGTACCATTCGAAGCTCCTCGACTAGATTCCGCCCGGCGCACGGAGCAGGGGATAGCCCGCGCACGCGCCTCGGTGCCGCCGTTGAAATTATTGTCGATGGTAAAGGTCGGGTTGCTGCTGACGGCGGTAAGCGTCGGTCTGACCTTCCTACCATTTGACATACCGTATATCCGAACATCGTCCACCCGTTCACCGGTACGGCCACAATCGAAGTTGTCAACGTCGTAGAGGGAAAAAGCAGCCCCTTCAAGTGGCTGCCCCCCCGCAATCCTAATCACAATACGATCGCCTCCGCCACGCGGGGCGTTGGCCGTTACTTGCAGGCTCTGGTCACCGCTGGATATGCCTCCACTGGTAGCATAATCACCCGTCTCCCGCGGGAATCCACCATTAATACTACCCCCCGTGAAACTGATATCGTAAGTGATGCCATTGGGTCCGGTAAGACTAGCCGAACGTTGCCCGTTCGGGTAGTCCGTTGCACCGAAGCCAAAGTCGACGCCAATTTCGTCCGTTTCGATCATTTCGGTGGCATCCGGTATGCCGTCGTTATCGTCGTCCAGGTCGGCAAAGTCCGGCACCCCGTCCATATCCTTATCCGGCGGCGGCGTACAACTTGCACTTTGTACGGCTTGGTTCAGGTAGTCCCCGGATACGGTAAAATCTACCGCTCCGTCACCGTTCCCGTCGGCGGAGGCGGGGATGCCGTTGGGCTGCACGGGCCCGCTGAGGCGGTCGTCCGCCCCGATACCGACGCCGATCATAATGGCCGGGTTGCCCGATTCGAGCGCGTCGGCGCAGCCGTCGCCGTCGGAATCCAGGTCGATATTGTTGGCAAAGCCATCCCCGTCCGAATCACAATTGATGGCTACGGGGAGGCCGGAAAACTGAAAAGTGGCAACGTTACCATTGCCATAATTCCCGGCCCGTACGAAACGGCTGTTCGGGCCGACGGTACCGCCATTATTTTGATTAACACTCGTTTCCCAGTTTCCGACATCACTGTAGCCGAAGTCCGAGTTATCTATCCGGATGGCCTGGTTGTTAGGGTCTACCAAAATGATAGCGTCCACTAACGCAAAAGACCCCCCGGAGGTAGCCCGGGCGGTAAACTGTGCCGTGATTGTTCCGTCGGGTGCGGCCGTCAAATCACTGGCCAGTAATCCGTAAGTTTTACCGTCGAAATTGATGTCCGAAAACGATCGGGTCTGGTTGACCGAGGTGTTGACGACCCTCGACCCCGTAATCGTCGCCCCCAGGTTGGTGGCAAAACTGGTGTTGGCCCTACTGTAAAAGTAAACGTCGTAAGGCGTGGCCGTCGGGCACTCCGCGTCGTCGGGGATGCCGTCGTTATCGTCGTCTAAGTCGAATGTGTCGAAGATGCCGTCCCCGTCGGTATCCGGGGCGTCGACACAGTTTGCCCCCAGGAAAGCAGAATTATAAATATTGCCTGAGGGAAGGATTCCGTTGGCCACGGCGGGTATGCCGTTGGCCAAAATATTTCCCGTAAGTTGGCCATTAGAGAATATGCCTAAGTTATTAAATACATTGGGGAAGCCGGCTTCAACGGCGTCGAAACATCCGTCCCCGTCCGAATCGTTATCCCGTACGTCGGGGATGCCGTCACGATCCAGATCGGGAGAAAACGTCATACCACCCAGTATGCCGACACCCCTTGCCGTCGGATTGACGCGTGCATTACCCGCTACCGAATTTATCCGCTCCACGTATTCGATCCTGAAGGCGGTCGCCCCGTCCGGTACCCTGACCAATAGGTTGCCGGTATTATCATCATCTGCCAGAAAAGCTGGCGATCTCGCCCAGGCGACGTTCCCCTGAACTACCGGGTCGGAGTGCGTGCTTCGCTCGATCGTAGCAGGGAGTCCGGTCGTACCGAAGCGATCCGTATAGGTCACACGTACCTGATCCCACCTCGCCCCACGGGGGAATTGCGTATTGGGCGTAGAGCCGTCAACGTCCGAAATGATGAAAGCCAAATCATAGACCGGCACGCTGAACGAGACATCTATATTGATGGGAGAAGTACCCGGCCCGGCCGGATCGAAAACGACCAGTAAGTCATTGATTGCGCCCAAAGCACCCGGGTCCTCCCGCGGCGCGTTTCCGGCACCGCCGCCAGCTACGGGGCCAGTGGTACCGAACGTGCCGGGGGTCGTATTCGCGATATTGATCGACATGGTCACCCCCGGGCGGACATTGATGGAATGACGCAGCGCTCCGGTAGGGTAACGCCAGATGCCCGTGCCCCAATTTGCCACCGACTGCTCGGTCGCGTCGATGACCCCGTCGTTATCATCATCCAAATCCAGCCGATTGATGAGGCCGTCTCCATCACTGTCCAGATCACCGCTGGCTTGCCCACTGGCTGAATTAGGAAGCCAGCACACGACAGCGAGTAAAAGGAAAAGGATCGTGCGGGTTACGCGCGAAACAGAGTAGGATGTCATATTCTTTTTTTCAGAGATGGCGACGAAGCGCAGGTGCAATGCAAAGCAGTAAGGAGCAAAATAAAACCAGGCGGTAGGTCGAATTACCGCTTAATCACTAATGAGGTACGCTCATTATATCGAACAATATAAGCACCCGCCGGAAGATGGCCGGCCCGAACGAGCAATCGTAGACCCTCAACACGGTAAGTAACCCCCTTCATCAACTGCCGCCCGTCGGCCGAGCGAACCGCAAACTCCTTAATGGGGCCCGAATACGACACCGCGAAAGTTTCGGTAAATGGGTTGGGGAATGGTGCAAGAGCCTGACTATCTCCAGTACTAGTTAACTCAACTACATCCGAGTAAGTAAAGGCCCCGTCGTAGTCCACCTGACGTAAGCGGTACAGATTACTGCCCGCCAACGGTGTCTCGTCCGTATAGTCGTAAGCAGTCAGGCCCTCCGTATCGCCCGCGCCGCTAATAGTGGTCAGTACTTCCCATTCACTACCGGCGGCAGACCGCTGTAGTTCGAAAAAGTCGTTATCGACCTCACGCGTCGTAGCCCACCGTAAACGATGCTGCCCCTTTGGCAAGCGCTCCCCGGCAAAAGACAACAACTCGACGGGTAAGGCCTCCCCCGCCGTGAAGCGTAAGGCTTGCGTTGAGGCCGAACCGCCCCGGGGGCTGGTGAGCGGCACGATCTCGAGCGAAAAGTCCGTCGGCTCGTAACCCTCAAATATTACCCGGTCGAAGAGATCGCCGGTGTTAGCTGAAGTTATGGTTCCAGCCGTAATGATGTCCCAGCTCTGGCCCTCTTCCGGGATGAACCCATCCGCGAAGTGAATCAGCAGGTCACCATCCACGGTCAACGAAACGTCGTTACCGTTGATTACTCTCGAGCTGTCTTCGGTTATCTCCGTGTAGGTGAGCCAATCGTCATCGAAGACCTGATCTTGGCGGACTTCACTATCCCCCCAACGAATGCGCTCGTATTCTTCCCCGTCGGCGTTGAGGTGAGCCGAGGCCGCTTCGTGGTACCACTCTTCATAAAGCGGATTCAGCTCGAACTTCTGTCGGTTTTTGGAGCGGGTGTTGGTCTTCCAGTCTCCCCGAACTACCTGGAAGGTGATCTCATCGTGCTCAGCGTTTATTTCCCCCATATCCGCAAAAACCGTTTCATTGCCCTCCACCCCGTCGAGCAAATTCGGGATGTTATCCAGTATGCTTTGGGTTAGCTTGAGGTTATCGGTCACCCATCCGTCCCACTGTACGGTAATGCCGAAGTTGTCGGCTTTGTCATCCAGGTCGTCCAGCGTCGCTTCGCTGACGCCCACCCCGTCCGGCAAGTCCAGTCCGTTCACGATGCGAAAATCGCCGTTTTCCGGATCGACGAACAGCGCAGGCTTGTCCATATCCGTGATGTTGTTAGTAATCTCGGGGCGGCTGTCGTAGTTACGGGTGGTAGGCTTGACCCGGCCGATACCGTAGTTATTCAGGATTTCTCCCACGGCGGAGCCATCCGCGGTATCCGCCTGCTCGATGGCATCGTCCGCCTCGAGGGCGAAGCGGTCTTCCGGCACGTGGGCCAGGTTATTTTTGAAGATGAAGTTTGTAAATAGTGGCGTTTCGGTATCCCCGGCTTTGTCGGTAATTCCGTCACTCCCCGCTCCGGTAGAGTAGATACTGTTGTTGCTAACCTCCAGGTTCGGAGTACTCTTTAGTCGGATGTGGTCTACCGCTCCAAAAGCAATCACGTTATTCGTGATGCGGGCGGACATGCGTTCTTGCACCCCGTCCGAGTCTTTCGGGTCGTCAATAAGTATAGACTTTCCCTCGTCAATTACCATCTCGATAAAGCCCTTGCTGGGTACCCAAGAATAGATGCGCTGCTCGACGTTAAAGATCAGGTTATCCTTAATGTCCCAACGGTACAGGCTTTCGAAGTCGTCGGTGAAATACTCCCGCCCTTTCTGCTGCCGCATTATACCATGGCCTCCGGAAAGCGACGTAGTGGCGATTCCCTTGATGATGTTGCCTTCCACTAATACGTACCGCCCGCCGCGTATCTCAACGCCTTTCTGGTAGAAATCGTGGATGTAATTATTCCTTACGTCAATGTACCAGCCGTCCAGAATAACGGCTAATCCGCCACCTCTGGGAATGGTTTCATCCCCCCAAAAGGCTTTGGTGACGAATGTCCCAGTAGTCGAGCTTGTCCGTGTTTCCATCCAGCTCGATGCCCTCCAGGGTGATGTAACGGCTGGTTTCGGTAAACTCGAAGGCGGCCCGGAGATCACAGTTAAACTTGACGTTTCCGCCGTCCATCGGCTTGATGATTACCGGCCCGTTGGCGGCCGCGGCGGTCTCAATCGACACGATCTTGGTCATCGTATACTCACCGGGCAGGATGAGGACTTCGCCACCACCCTCATCTGAGGCAAACTGAACCGCAACGGCGATATCGTTGAACGGATTGGCTGCGGTACCGTCGGCAGCCGCGTTATCGGGCGCCTCCGGATCGACTAGATAAGACTGGCCGGAAACGACGAAACCGTAACAGACGAGGCCTACTACGAGTAGTTGAGGTATAAAATTTTTCATGAGGTGCGACTATACGTGACCGCACTATTTCTTTGCTTACTAGAAGCCGGTTGAAAATAGCACGATCACTCTCGAACACAATTAACTGAACTAAAGATATACGTGCACCCCCAAGTAAAATAATTTCCAATACGTTATATCATAAATCCCACAATCCACAAGTTACAAAATTACCGCGCAAGTGTTTTGTCACTTTTATCGGCACATTCACCCCATTTTTCGTATTAACTACCCCCTACCCTACTTTTGAAATCACCTTCGTCCGCTCCAACAACTCACTCAAACTATCCTGCGTATCCCGCACGTCTTTCCAATCCTTCAAGACTACGCCGAGTGTCGCCTCGACGGTCGCCCGATCGAGGTGGTCGATGTGTAGGGCCGCCAGCGCCTGCGCCCAGTCGAGCGTTTCGGCGATACCGGGGGCCTTGTCCAGCCGTAGCTGACGCACTTCCTGCATGAAGGCCGTGATCTGCCGGGCGAGGCTTTCGTCGACCGCGGGGAGGCGGGTACGGAGGATGCGCAATTCCTTGTCAAAATCCGGGTAGTCGATCCAGAGGTAGAGGCAGCGGCGGCGGAGGGCTTCGCTGAGTTCGCGGGTACGGTTGCTGGTAATGACGACGGCGGGGATCTGCCGCGCGTGCAGCGTACCGAGCTCGGGGATGGTGACCTGCCAGTCGGAGAGCAGCTCCAGGAAGAAGCTTTCGAAGGCTTCGTCGGCCCGGTCGATCTCGTCGATTAGGAGGACGGTCGGGCCTTCGCGGCGGATCGCTTTAAGTAGCGGCCGCTCCAGCAGGTAGTCCGTGCTGAACAAGTCCTTCTCCCGTTCGGTGCCGGAGCGGCCGTCACCATCGGTCGCGCGGAGGTGGAGGAGTTGGCGTTGGTAGTTCCATTCGTAGAGGGCGTGGCCCGCGTCGAGGCCCTCGTAGCACTGCAGGCGGATGAACTCCGCTT
>OY764688.1:0-2043 GCA_963668285.1 uncultured Lewinella sp.
GGCTTTACCTCAATGCCGACGGCCCGACCGGATTACCTACGGCAGTATGGCCGCGAGGAAGGCTTTTTGGGTGGGGAAACTACGCGGGATGGCGTCACCGTCGATAGCCTGGGCCGCCTCTGGTTCGGTACGCTGAACGGCCTGGTGCGCTTCGTGGAGAACGCCGACGGGGCAGATCTGCCGCCGCCCGCCACTTGGTTGGAGGGCGTTAGTTTGTTCTACGAATCGGTGAATAGTAGCGACTACCGAAGCTCCGGTGGCGTCCCCTCCTTCGCGGCGGCGGATAACCACTTTCAGGTTCCGCTACGTCGCCGTCGATCTGACCTACCCGGGTCGTATCCGCTACCGCTATCGGCTGCGTGGGGGGCGGGGGGGGCTGGTCGCCGCTGACCGACGAGCGTTCCGTCCGCTTCGCGGGCCTGGATGCGGGGCGGTACACCTTTGAGGTACAGGCGAGTACGGACGGTGGGAAGACCTTCGGATCGCCCGCGGATTATACCTTTCAGCTGCGGGCGCCGTTGGTTCGTAGCGGTTGGTTCTTGGGCTTGACGACTCTGCTGTTAGCGGGCTTGATCGTCTGGGTCAGCTACGCTTTTGTACCGCCGGGTTCAGCGGCGCGAGGCGGCTTTGCGGGAGGAGTTGGCCACTCGGAACCGACTGCTGGAACTGGAGCAGAAAGCCCGTCAGCTACAGATGAACCCCCACTTCATTTTCAACGCACTCAACGGCATCCGGGGGTTGGTAGACGGCAAGCACGACGCGGAAGCCAGGGAGCAGATCACGCGCTTCGCCACCCTGATGCGCGGCATCCTTAACAACAGCCGCCAGGAGGTGATCAGCCTGAAGGAAGAGGTCGACGTCCTTCGCCGCTACATCGAAATGGAGCGTTTCTGCCAGAATTTCCCCATCGACTACACCATCCATCTACCGGACGAAGTGGACCCGGAAGAGATCAGTTTGCCACCGATGTTGCTACAACCCTTCGTGGAAAACGCCATCCTGCACGGCCTGGCGGGTAAGAAAGAGGGGGCAGGCACGATCGCTATACATTTTATTTTGCGAGGGCGCAGGATGCAATGTTTGGTAGAAGATAGCGGGGTCGGGGTAAGCACCCGGCGTAAACGTCAGGCAGGCAAGACGTCTACTCATAAATCCGTGGCCGTGGAAGTTACGCGCGAACGGATAGAATCTACCGGAGGAAGCCTGCGCATCGATGACCGGCAGGGCGGGGGGACGGTGGTGGAGGTGGTGGTGCCGGTAGAGGTTTGGTGATGGCAGCCCCGCGGACGCTCGGAGATCTCGGTGGAAGTTCGCGCCGCGCCCTTCCACCGAGACGCTCCGAGGTCCTCCGCCGCGCCCTTCCACCGAGACGCTCCGAGGGCCTTCCGCGAAAAGTTTTAGCTTTGGGCCGATTTAGATACCTAACACCTAACACCTAACGCTTTGCCTGAAACACCCCGGCCGCTCGTGCAGCCCAACACCTATTACCACATCTATAATCGAGGGAACAACCGGCGCACCATCTTTCGGGAGGATGCGGACTTCCAGCGGTTCATTAAGCTGCTGGCTAAGTACCTCTCGCGCCCGTCGGAGAGCTGCTTTCCTACGCGCTCATGCGGGATCACTTTCATCTCTGCGTACGCATGAAGCCAGCGGAGGAGATTCCGCCGAACTTGCTACGTAAGCCACGCACGTTGGGCAATACGTTCGGGCATTTACAAAACGCCTACGCGCGCTACTTCAACTGTAAATACAGAACGGTCAGCAGCCTTTTCGAGCACCGCTTCGAACGCAAGGAAGTCGGCACGCTGGCCTACTTCAAGCAGTTGGTCGTCTACCACCACCGTAACCCCGAAAAGCACGGCGCCTGCGCAGACTACCGGGAGTATTTCTGGACTTCCTATCAAGAATTCAGTAACCCTCTGGTAACCTCCTGCTGTGAATACCGCACTGACGTTTGAAAAATTCGGTGGGGTAGAGGCTTTCTTTCTGGCACACGATCAGGAGGTGCCGCTGGCTTTGTTGGAGGGGGTGGAGTTTGGT
>OY764689.1:0-86418 GCA_963668285.1 uncultured Lewinella sp.
GTAGCTTGGCGGCTTCTTTCCAGCCGGAACGGGTCCAGAACGGATGTTCGGCGGTCGTCTCGATGGTTTCTTCGGCAATTTTAATTAGCACCGTTGCATCGACCGTTCGGCGCATGGTATTGACGACGCGCTTCGGGTGCCTTTCGCCGGATACTTCATTCGCCGCCCAGACCTCGTCTCCTACGGCAACGTCCTCGATGGGCTTTGTTCCCTCCTCCGTGGCTACGAGCGTTCCGGCGGGGAAGCAAGCGAAGACACAAACGCCACCTTTTGCGGCGAGGTTATCCACGCTTCTCGCCACCGCCTTCGCAAATTCCTTTGCCGCCCCTTCCGCCAACTCCCTGGCTCCCCGCTTCGCCGCGGTTTTCGCAGCCGTTTTCGCGGTAATCTTGACGCCAGTTTTGATGCCTCCTTTTAGGGGCGTAGTCACCGCCGAGCCCGCACCGAGCGTAGCGACGTCCACCACCAGAAAAAACCGCATTGAGGGCAAACATCCCCCAGTTGCCTTTCTTTGCTTCGCGGACCATCCCGATCACGTTACCGACTACGGGGATGAGCTCCGCGGTATCCCACCAGCCCCAGCCGCCCTCTTCCTCTTCTTCCTCCCCGAATTCTTCCATCAGGGCTTCCAGCTCCCCCGGCGGAAGCGGTACTTGGCCGCTCGTGAGAAATTCGATCTTACCACCGACCGAGCAGGGCAGACTGCTCTTGAAGAGTAGCGTTTCACCCTGTTTTACCCGTACCGAGTAAGTATCCATCCACTTGATCGGGGCCGGCGTACAGGCTGAACCGCCTTTGGCCGCGCAGGCTCCGAAGCAAGGTACGTGGACGAGCGGTGCCTTGTCGAACTCAGTAGCTACCAACGCTCCACTGATGGTGATATTCGTGTTGGTGTTCGGGGTGAACTGCCCGGGGGTGGCTCCCTTATCGCACATCATCAGTGCGTCTTTCACGGCGTATTCGAGCGGGTGTGGCATATTACTATTATCTGTCCTCCAGGCCAGAGGAAAGTGATCGTTGGCTGGTGTTATCGAGCTATAATCGGGGCGGTTTGTTGTCTGTAGATAAACGAGTGTCCTCTATCGACGACGCAATTGCTGTACGGCCTGCGTGCGCTCTCCGTGGGGTGGAAATTCCAGTTGGCTCGACCCCGACCGGATGATGGCGAGTGCCGTAGCCGGCCCGCGCCCACCCGGCATGACGAAGGTTGCCATGGGGTTGTTGTACAAGGCGTGTTGCGGGATCGGGTCCGCACCGTAGGTGTAAGGCGACGGGATGGATACGTCATACTCCCGGTCGTACCAATCGGGGGTATCGAATTGGTTGATACTTGGCAACTGCACCAACGGTTTGCTGCCGGCGAACACCAATGACAGCTCCCGAACCCCGGTCGGCCGGGTAGTGATGCGATCGTGAGAACTGATGAAGTCTCGGAGGTATTGCCAGGTGGTGGGCATTCCCTGAACCTGCCGGTTGTCGAAGAATATGTCCTGCACGTCGCAGACCTGTGCTACGCGGCGAAAGATTTTTTTTCCACTCGGGGCAACGGGCGTCAGCGCATCCGGAATGCCGGGGATGCTGAAGTTATGGATCTCTTCAATGATGAGGTACGTGGGCTGTGGGGTACACAGTTGGAGATTTAAGTCGGCCATAAATTATTGGTTATTGATTAGGTTAGGATGTTTAATGTTGTTTGATCGATTATCTGAGTATTTGTTGGTCCTTCAATCCAGGCCGATCCGCCCTTCGAAGGCCTTTACGGCTTCACGGTACCGGATGGGGCCGAGAAAGACGGATACCTTCCTATCGGGTGCGGATAACTCTACGCTAAATCGCCCCGGTAAGGGTTTGACCTCCGTATCGATGAGGATGCGCTCACAGTCGTGCTCCCGGCTATCGCAGTACGTTTGGCTACGTGCCTGAGAATAGTAAAATCCGGTAACGATCTTGATATCCGGATAAACCAATGCGCTTACGGTTCTGCCGGCGAGTAGCCAACCAGCGACGCATAGGGCGAGCACGCCGAACATTATCGGTGGCCGACCCTGTAAAAAATACACTACGGCTACCATCAATAGGCATAGCCCGAGGCCGAAGGCGGGGTTTGGCGACGTTATCAGCGGTACCCTACCGCCGCCACTTCCTCCGTAAAACATGAAATCTCTCACTCCCGTGAGATAGCACGGCAAAGTGAAGAGCGCCATAATGCCTATCGCTATGTAGAGATAGCTCGAGATTTCCATAGTCCGCTTTCGGGGTATATTTTCGTTTACTTTGTCAATGAGCATGGGCACACAAGAGGTAGTTTACCTCGATCTGATTTGTATACCAACGGGGATAGAGCGATTCTTGATGTAGTTCGGTGCTACGAGCACCGCATCGTCCTTAACCAGGGTAGCGGAATTGGAGCCATCGAAAGAGATAGCGGAAACGCAATCCAGAGAAATTAAGTAGTCCCTGAGCTGATCGAGCGTGAAATTCCCCGTATCGTCTTCCTGAATGCCGATGATCAGGTTATCGTATAGATCATATGCCATAATTGATTTTCCGAGATCGCTTATGTTTTGCCCGGGAAAGCCCGCGTTACTCCGCTGGGTTAAGAACTCCCGAAAAATCTCCCCCGGATCACCCCTCTCCGGTACTTGGGCCGCCCCGGTTAACGAATCGGGGAAGTTGCGGTACAAATTCCGCTCACCGTAGGCCAAGCCGTTGATGATTAAGGGAACGCCGCCGCCGAACGCTACCTTGGAATCCATGGGTGGATCGCCCTGCCCGCTCGACCAGTTACCAAGTTGGTCCTGGGCCAAATAGAAGGTTGCGGGTGACGAATCACCTATGAGCAGTTGCTGGTTTTGGACGCTCTGCCCCTCGGGCGTGAACCAATCGTTGCTGTTGGCCCATAAGGCGAAGATGTACGATCCCTGACCGAGGCCGCCCCCGAATTTTTGGCCATTGATGGTATAGTCGACGCTATCCGCCTGATCCGCCGCGATCGCTGAGTCGGTAAACGTTTCATCGTCCTGTCGAAGTAGTACGTAAACCTCGGGGTCGGCAAATTTGACGAACGTCATTCCGGATCGTTTCCACTCTTCGGGTGGTTCGGCGTAATCTTCCTGGGGGTACTTCACCGGAGTGTACAACTGACCGAACGTCGACCGCCTGCCTGAATCCGGCATAAAACCCAGCGGTGAGCGAGGGTTACCACTTAGGTAGCGCAGAAGGTAAGCAGTGGTATTCATGGTGAGGTGGTTATGTTTGGCTCAAAGGGGTGGGCAGGGAGCGCAAGCGGCCTTAACTTTTGCCGACCGGAATGGACAGCGGGAAAACCTCGCGCGCTTCGTCGACGATCTCTCGATCCGGGAAGTGAAATTTCTCCCGCCGCCCGAGCGATAGTATTCCCCGTACTTCTACCTTTACGTATACATTCTCATTTTTACTGTATTTATCCGGGCTGAGTAGTTGAACCATTACTTTATCCACTTCTATCCTTCGCTCGTAGCGCTGCAATAAGGACTCTAAATTCTCCTTGATCTGTCGTTTGATCTCCGCGCGCCACAGTACGTCGCGTTTCGTATTGGGCCGGGTAGACCCCTGAAAGCGGTTGATCACCGAGCCGAAGGTGGGATCGAAGCGATAGCTGAGGAAAAACGATTTTAACAGGATCCGGATGTTTTCGTGGATCGATTCCCGAACGGAGACCCGCCCGGCGGCTTTACCCGCCGTCAGCGTAGAACAGGTTATGGGAATTTTATAGAATTGCAAAGCGCGATACTGATGGTAAGGATTTGGTAGATGAATTAACCGTTGATGTCCACATTACCTCCGCTAACGACCACCTTACCGCTACCGTTGACGTCTACTTCCGCGCCGCTAACGGCCACTGAGCTGGAGCCTTCCATGCTCAGATCGGTCGTCCCTACGGTAAGGGAATCCCCTGCTACGACGGCCATCGTCTGATTCGCGTTCATCGAATAGCTATTGGCGGATGTGATCTGAATATCCTCGCCGGATTCCACGAAGATGCGTTCGGCGGCGGTGACGTTGATAACCTTCGCGTTGATGTTGATGGTCCCTTCACCCGCGTCGATGGTAATGGAGCTATCCTCCGCTCCACCCGTTTTCATATTGATCGTCGTACCGGCAAAAATATCCATTGCGGTGGGGGCGGATAGCAGGATGTGCCGGCTGTCGTCGTCGAATTTCATAATATTATTCCCCTTACTGTGGAAACCCTTATAGCGGTTGCCATTATCGAACCACTGAGGCTTGGCCTTGCCGTGGTACATACCGGTGAGTACGTAAGGGTATTCGGGGTTACTCTCCTCGAAGGCGACGAGCACCTGGTCGCCTACTTCCGGGATAATGTAGAATCCTTTATCCCCCCCCATGTAGGGCGTACAGACGCGTATCCAGGGTGTTTCCTCGGGGGTGCCCTCCTGCCACTGCATTTTCACTTTTACCCGCCCCAAACCCGCCGAATCGCTGAAGTTCGTCACCGTGGCTAATTGCGGTGGGCACTCGGGGACGATGATGGCGGCTTTTATCACGGGGGTTTTCGCCTTTGCCGAAACGGCTTCGAAGCTATTGTGGTAATTCCCCCCCTGGGTTACGCTATGACTAAGCGAGGTAACGATGAAGCTTCCGTAGGTATCGCCGAGGCTCCCGTCGTTCACCTCAATGATCGCTCCGAGATGAAGATTCGGGTTTCGGCTGGATCCGGTCGCGATGGTAACGTTACCCTGGGACATCTGCTCGGTGCGTTTTGCAATGCGCTTCAGCTCCTCTTTCGGTAGGCTCATCGTCAGTGCGTTCGTACTCTCCCCCTGGTAGACGCTTGCGTTGCTTTCGCTAATAGCGATGGTTCCGGCATCGTCGGAGGTTACGCTACCCGGTGCGGATTCGTCGTTGACTTCCGCATCCTCGTAGTTGTAAGCCTTCAGTTTGAATTTGCCCGGGGCCGTTCGGCTCGTGACGTTAAACTCCTTCAGGCCCTGCTGGCCGAAATCCAGTACAATCGGAGGGTTAGCGGTCGGGTCGTCGCCGAACATCAGTTTTTTGCCGTCGTAGTAGCACCACTCCCCGTACCAGGCGGCTAGCCGGACCAGGTAGTTATAGTTCGACTCCCGGTATTGTACGGAGTAAGGTATGGTCGATTGATGCTCCTTAAGATTCAGCTTTATTTCGCTGAATTTACCGGCGCTCTCTTTGGTGACCTCATTTACGATCGCTTCCAGGGTCTTCTCGGAAAACGAGCGCGTTTGCGGGTGGTTATCGAGCACTACGGTCGGGCTGGCTCCCTTTACGACCAGTGCGGTACGCCCCGCCCGGCGGCTGATGGCCGTCTCGGTCACTATGCCCACGAACCGTTCGGTAAGGGGGGACATCAGCAACTGCAGGTCGGAGGCGTAGTCGAACCCAATGATTATGGGCTTACCGATCCAGGCGGAGGCTTTACCGCCGAGTAGCCCGGCGATCACGTCTTGCCGCAGGAATATTTTGAAGTGGTGGTGGGCACCGATGGGTTGGAATAGGGAAAGGGAGCTTATATCGTTCTCCTGGATGCGTACCCCGTCGATCGTGACAGAAACGCGTACTTGGTCGGCCATAATGTATGTATTTCGGTCAAGGGACGGCTGGCATTACTACACGCAATGGGTTAGGCTGCGGTGTGAACCGAGCGCGCGATGCGAAGCCATAGGAGTAAATGAAAGCAAGGGTGAGTAAAGCGACTCAGCGCTACCCACCCTTGCTAATTGGTTCGGGGTTATCTCCCGTACAATTTCATCGAGTACCCGTGCTGCGAACGTGCAATATCGCCAGGGGTGCTCGGCTCATGAATTAAGCCTGAATCAGGCTACTAATTCAGCGTAGTATGAAGGCAGGTGTATTAACGGAGCCTACTCGCTGTCGGGCCAGCGCATCTGGAACTGACCGCCGGCTACGCCTACCTTTTCGGCGGTGATTTCGAAGGTCTCCAACGTATTGTCGGTAACGGAGTTGGAGTTGAAGTTCTCGCGGTAGCTAACTACGAAACCGTTCTCGAACTCAATTTTCTTGAGCTCCTGTGCCTGGTTCTCATCTTTGTAGATGGTGATGGAGCCGTCGCCCGGCTTCTTTTGGTTGGACATCCACTTGACGATCTTACCAACCATTTCCTTTTCGGCGGAGCGGACGGTCAGGCTGATGTAGCCATTGCGGACTACCTTGGTAGGGTAGCCTTTCTCCGGGTCGGTAGAGCGGGAGAAAGAATAAGAGAAGTCAAGGACTTGTGCCTTAGCGCCTTCGAACTCGAAGACTGCTGTGTGGGCGGTTGACATTGCCATAGCAAGTAATTAAAAGGGTGAAAGAATTGTCTATTCGCTAAATTAGGACAAAACAGCGTGTAATATGCCGGTATATATGTTAAAACTGCCAGTTTGCGGTAAACCGCCGATTATTTAACATCTATCAGCGATGCTTCCGCTGTCCGATCCTGTGCTTCTAACTTATACACGAAGGTGCGTACCGCCCAGAGTGGCAAAATATCGATGGTGATATCAATGCGGTCGGGCGTTCGCTTATTCCAATCAAAATAGGCGACGTTGCCTTTTTGAATAATTTTTTGCTCTTCCAGCTGGTCCAGAAAATCCTGGACGGTATCGCGCACCCCGTTGGCTTGCGTTTGATCCAGCTGCTGGCCGGTCACTTTACCCAGGTAATGACGCAGTACGCGGTTGACGTAATCGAACGTCCGCACGACGGGGTATCGCTTGAGGGCATATTCCTTGCCCGTGAAGCCGGTGGCGCAGTCGTACACCATGTCTTTCTCGTAGGCGTTCATCAAGCCGTTCATCCCGGCTTCGGACATATCGCCGATCTCCGTAGTTACGGTCCGGAACGCCAGGCCCTGCCCACCGCTGATGGAACCGTGCATCTCCCCCATTACCGGTTGGGATACTTTTTCGGCGTACATCTTTCCGGCGACCGCGACGGCCGGCGAACCGTGCATTTCCTCCTCGTCGTCGTCCAGCCCTTTGTAGGGTGCCCGCAGCACGAGATGGTTGGCGAACATGACCAGCTTGCTGTTAAAGGCTTCCGGGCCGGTGAAGCCCTGCCACTTCTTGGATTCCCGCACCTTGATCGTTTCCTCTACGCTTTCCGTGTCGGCAAAGTCCGTCAGGAAACTCAGGCGCGCATCTCCGGCCAGTTTGGTGTAGCGCTCTACGAGGTCTTTCGGCCGGTCGCTCCGCCAGAGGTTCGGGATGACCAGCAGCGAGTAAGCTTTACGCTGGTCGACGCCTTTGGATTCGGTAGTGACGCGCTTCTCTACGTAGTTATACAACAGGTTGCTATCCGCATCGAGGAGCACTTCCGGGTGGGCGTTGACCAGGGTGATGTTCTTAGCCTGCAGCGGCTGCGCGTTGCGGTAGAACAGCTCCAGCTCCCGGTAGGTCCGCTCCATATCGCGGGCTTCTTTGAGCACCGCTCCGAGGTTCTCGTTAATGCGCTGCTCGTTCGCATCCAGTTTTTCCTGCGCGACGCTCCGTAACTGCTTGTGATTGGTTACCTGCTCGCTTTCGAGGAAGCTCACGTAAGCCTCCAGCCGATCCTTCAATTCGCGTCGGTTGTCGATCAGGCTTTCGTCCTGCAGGTACATCCGCGTCCGCCGTTCGTTGATCTCCGGGCTAAAGCGATCCAGGTCCTCGGCCAGGGGGGCGATCAATTCGTCGAACCCGTCGTAACGATCGAAGGTCTGTTGTATCTGCTCGGGAGATAATGCGGGAGCTTCCCGATTTGGCGCTGCTTGCGCGGTTTTTGAAGTTCGTGCCATCTTATTCAATAATCTTGATGTCGCCGTAAAGTAATTTGGAGTTGGTGCTTAGTCGTACCGAGCGCTAGTCGTCGAGTGGCTCGGGGATGCTCTGCTCGAGACGAGCGATTATGTCCTTCAGCTTGACGATGGCCGCCTTTCGAGCGTCCGCATCGTCCATCGCTTTGCGGAATTGAACGCGCTTATCGATGTTATCGATCAGCACGCTGCTGGAGTTGAACTCCGCCTGGAGCTTGCGGAGCGTGGGGCTGGTCCGCTTGATCGTCTTTGGGTTGAAGGCGGTGACGCCCTCCTTGAAACGGATGGTTTCCTCCACTTCGGGCCGGTCGGGGTTGCCCGTCTGCATCTTGACGGTCACCTTCGGTTGCAGGTATTCCATCACGGCTTCGGTGCTCTTGGCGTGCTCCGGCGGGATCTCTTCCGGCCGCCGGCTGCCGCTCTCACCGCGCAAGGACAGTACGAGCATCGTCGTGTTGGTAGGCAGTAGGTCGAGGCCCGAATTGGTTTCCTGTGGGACGTCAATCGGCCCGGGGATGTTATAGTTTACTTGTCCGGCCATAGGTTTGGTAGTGTGTTAGAAGTTTGTACAGGCTGCTAATTCGCCTTTGCAGGAATTTAGTGATCTTTCCAGTTCTTGCCCCCTTCGGTCCAGCCGCTTGATCTCGTCGTCTTTAGCTTTTTCGCGTTCGGCGGCCAGCTGCATCAGCTCGTCAGGGTTATCGGAGGCGGCTTTAAGATCGTCCAGCTGCCTTCGCAGACTATTGATCGTCACCGTCTGATCCTTCGTCTGGCCTTCCAGCGTGCGGATGCGCAACTGGCTGTCGTCTTGACACTCCCGGAGTGCGATGCTCCCCTGGTCTTTGTACAACTTGTGTATGTTATACACAGCGGCAAAGGTCGCGCCGGCGATGAGCAACCCCAGGATGAACACACGCCAGAAAGCTCGTTTGCGCTTATTGCGGTTCAGAATTTCCATATCCTACGGGCAATCCGTTTCTCGTAGACGAAGTAGGTGTTTGATGTTGGTTTTATCATTGTAAAGTTAATCAAATAATCGACATGTCGAAAGCCCCGTATTACGTTATGGCAATCGACTCCGCGCGATCTATTTTCCAGGTAAAATTTCCTTCGGCGCCCCGCCCCAGCAGCACCCGGTCGCCCGTCTGCAACTCCCCCCGCAGCAGCTTATCGGCCAGCGTAGGGGTAAGGTAAGTCTTGATGGCGTTCTTGAGCGGGCGGGCACCGTACAGGGGGGAGAAGCCGACTTCGATCAGGTATTCGACCGCCTCCGGGCCTACCTCCAGTTCGATTCCGTGCTGCCCCCGAAGCAGCCGCTGAAACTTGCGCAAGTGGATGCCGAGGATGCGTTCGGCTACGTCGTGCGTCAACGGGCCGAAGGGGATGATCTGGGAATCTACCCGCCCCAAAAACTCGTCCTTGAAGGCCTTCGTAGACCGCAAAATCTCCTTTAGCTGCTCGGAGGTCGGTCGGTCGCCCCGTTCGAAGTAGCGGATCACCTCGTGCGCGCCGGCGTTCGAGGTAAAGACGATGATGGTGTTGGAAAAGTCAGCCATCTTCCCCTGCTTATCCTGCAGGCGGCTGTCGGTCAGCATCTGTAAAAAGATGCCGTAGATATCTGGATGGGCCTTCTCGATCTCGTCGAACAGTACGACCGAATAGGGCTGTTTGCGCACCTTGTTCACCAGCAGGCCGCCCTGGTCGAAACCGACGTAGCCGGGGGGGGACCCCAGCAGGGAGGCTACCGAGTGCCCCTCCTGAAACTCCGACATATCGAAACGGATCATGGCGTCTTCGTCGTCAAAGAGCAGCTCGGCGATGGCCTTGGCCATTTCCGTTTTCCCCGTGCCCGTCGGGCCGGTGAAGAAGAAGATCGCGCCCGGTTCCTTAGGGTCCTTCAAACCGGCCCGGAAGGTCTTCAGCGCCTGGGTCACGGATTCGATGACGTGGTCTTGCCCGACGACCCGCTTACGGAGTGTCTCCTCGATGTTCCCGAATTTGCTTCGGTCGGAAGATTTCAGTTTGCCCAGTGGGATGTTGGTCCGGTAAGCCACGATGGCCTCGATGTCTTCCGCCTCGATGGTTTCTTTCGGCCGTTCGGTCAGCTCGGTCAGCTGGTACAGCATGTCGGGGACGGTACGTTCGGCGATCTCCTCTTCCCCCCCCAAGTGCCCGACGAGCAGTTCGCTTAGCTTGTTACGCATGTCCCGCACGAAAGCCTCGCGGCTACCCGGCTCCGAGGCGTGTTTCTCAGCCAGTTCGGTCAGTATCTTCGGCGAGGTACTGTTCATCTGGTTGGCGCAGGCCATCGTAAAGTCGACCAGCTCGATCGCCGATACCGGCAGGTACTTATCACGTACGTACCGCTTGGCCAGTTTAACGGCCGTCGCGATCGCGTCCTCCGTTACCCGCAGCTCGTGAAACTCCTCGTATTTCGGCATTAAGCCGCCCAGCATGACCGTTGCCGTGAGTTCGTCCGGCTCCATAATGGTCAGCTTGGTGAACCTACGGTCGAAGGCCGTATCCTTTTCAATGTGCTTCTGGTACTCGGTCTGCGTCGTCGCCCCGATCACCGTTAGTTCGCCCCGCGCCAGTTCCGGCTTGAGCAGGTTGACGACACCGGAGCCCACGGGGCCGCGCTCATCTAATAAAACATGAACTTCGTCAATAAAAAGAATAGCTTTACCACCGTGATCTTTGATGGCCTTCAATACCGTTTTCAGGCGTTCTTCGACTTCCCCTTTGAACGCCCCGGCCGCCAAACGACCACTTACGTCGAGCTCGAAGATGCTGGCATCGGCCAGCCGCTCCGGTACGTTGCCGGCCAGGATGGCCATCGCCAGGCCGCTCACCATGGCCGTCTTACCCACGCCGGGCTCCCCTACCAGCATGACGTTCGGGGACAGGCGCTTACCCAATATCTCAACGAGTTGCTTCAGCTCCCGATCCCGTCCGATCAGGGGGTCGAGCTTGTCCTCCCGGGCCAGCGCCGTGATGTCGGTACAGTACCTCCCGAGTACGTCACCGCCGGCCAGCGTTTTGCCCTGGGCCGCCGCCGCGGGCGTGGCCTGACCGCCGGAAGCACCGTTTAACGAGCTCGTATTGGGGAGGTAATGGCTGTTCCGCCACTCGATCACCTCGTACAGGGCCAGGGGCATGCGCCGGACCCGGTCTGACTCGAAGGCTACCCCCGGGGTCACGAGCGCTTCCAGTATATCGATGGGGTCGATTTCCGGGCTACCGTACCGAATGCATAGCTTATTGGTCTCCTTAAATACCGCCGTTGCAACTTCGTCGGCGGGGGGCAACTCGACGTACCGGCTGGTTTTATCCGATCCTTGCACCTGCGTCCTCGCCCATTTTCTTAAATCCCCGGGGTCGGTATCCGTATCCTTGAACAGCGGGTACAGGCCGATGTCTTCTTTCGCAACGGCCCAGAGCAGGTGGGCGCCGCCGTAAGTGGGTTGCTTGTGCTCGTCGGCCAGCTGTTGTGCGAGCCGGATGACTTGCAGCGAAAGGTCCGTGAACGTATATTCCGAGAGGTACATGGGTGGTTTATTAAGGGCTTATAATTATTGTAGGTATCGTTCCTGCAGAGCGATGATCTTGCCCTCAAAGTCGGCAAAACGTTCGACGCAAAGCTTGTAGTATTGATCCGCCCCGTCAATGGCCATGGCTGCTTCGAGATCGCCTGCTTCCAGGTGTTTTTCATATTTGGCGAGCACCTTTTCGCAGCAACATTCTTCGACCGCCGATACATCCGCGCAACAAGCTTCGCCGGCCACCTGACTGCGCTCCGCCCTTTCCCGCACCCTTTCGAGGTCGACTTCTACCGGCACCTCGTCTTCTTTTAAGCCGGGGGCGGGTACGGTATTTTCGTTTTGCGAGGCCGCAGGTGCAAGGGAAGGTGGGGGGGCAGGGCCCGGACCGTCCCCCTCCGTGTCGTCGACCGCTGCCTCAGCGCACCCGGCAACGAGTAGGCTAAGGCATACGAGTAAGTAAAGGACGTATTTCATGTCGTCGCGGTGTGTCGTTCGTAGATCAGGTCGCCGGGGGAATGCTTGAATACCCGCCGCAGCTGCCACCGGGTGAGTAACGCTAAGGTAGCCACCATAATTACGGCGGCCAGGAGAATGAAGGGGTGCAGCAGCTCGAAGCCGACCCGTAACACCCAAAGGTCGATGGCAAACCCCAATAAATAGGCCAGGGGCAAACCGAGCAAAAGGCTTTCGCCTACGAGCCGGATGCCGGCCCCGGTGTAGGTCGAGAGTAAGGCCCGGTCCTGCAAGCCCATGGCTTTGAAGGTACCCAAATGCGGTCTGATGCGGCCGACGTGGCTCTGTATCAGATTATTCAGGTAAAGCAGTAAGGCCGTAAGCCCAAAAACGAAAAGGGCCCCGCCGAGCGTAGCGGTGAGGCGGGCCACCAGCCGGAAGTTTTCCCGGTTTTCGATCTGCTCCATGGGCATCTTGATGCCGAACCGTTCTTCGATGGCTTCCTCGAAGCCCCTGATCTCATCGAGCGCGGCAAAGTTGAAGGTGCGGTACATGGAACGCTGGATCCGGTCCGCATCATCGCTACAGTCTATCTCGGCGCGGTCGACGAGGCCGTGGTCAACGGCCAGCACCCGGGCGACCGAGTCTCTTACCCGTCGGGTAATCTCCTCCGGCAAAATGGCCACGTACGCCCGGTAGCCGCGGCCGCCCTCCACCCGTAGCGCGGAGGTTTGCACCAGTACATTCTCGCCCGCCTCGCCGAATGCGGCCCTGATCGCCGGCCCGGCGTCACTGGCCGCCGCACCGAGTAACCGAAGCCGGGTCGTATCCGTCGATCTTCGTAGCAAAAAGCGGTCGTACACCCCGCTGCCCTGCAGGATGTTATCCAAATGGTGGGAGGTAAGAAATTCGGATTTCGACGGTAGCCGGTGCACCACCGCCATTACGGGAAGAAAGGTAAGGTCGCGGCCCGCGTTGACGTTGATGCTTAACGACCGTACCGCCGCGTACTCGTCCGGTGCGTACCCGATCTTATCCAGTAGCGTTGTCGTGACCACTATTCCGCAGTAATTCAGCGGCTGCCCGTCGGCGTCGAAGTATTCTTCGTGGCGGACGACGAGGTTACCGCTTTGGGCTTGGAGTATCTCGGTAAAGAGCTCGTCGCCGAAGTCGATGGTACGGCCTTTCTGCCACCGGGTCAGCGTATCCACGGGTTGCCTCAGGGGGTCGTGCCGCCGGTCGTGAACGAAAAGCCAGTAGCGATTCCAGTTGCTGTACCCATCCAGTCGGTAGGCCGCTTTGGTTTCCGGTTGGTTGAGAAACTGCGTCATTTCGCCAAACCGTGCCTCGGCCTTACTATCCACGGTGAAATCCACCCACCGGGTAAACGGGTTCTCCATCCGTTCCCGTAGCTGCTGCAGCCCGCCGATGGCAAACCCGAGGGCGCAAAACGTGAGGGCGACCAGCAGGGAGAGCAGGCGGGTAACGCGGAAGCCCCGCCCCCGAAGCTCAGCGAGCTCACGGCGGAAGAATAGGCCCCGAAAATCCTCGTTGGCCCTCATCCGGCGATCAGCTTACTGAGGTGGGGCCCAACCTCGTCGATCGCCCCGGTAGCCCCGTCCGAAAAAGTATTGCCCGCCGCCCGGTGCAGGACCCGGTCGGGGTGCACGGTGCCTAAGCCCGAAGTCAGTTCGATCGGTATGATGACGTCGGCAAACCGGGTGGCCAAGCCGATGTCGTGGGAGACGACGATGCCGGTCTTACCGTGTTCCGCCAGGTAGCCGGCCAGTACGCCGAGGACCTCGGCGGCCGTTTTTGCGTCCAGGTTTCCGGTTGGTTCGTCACCGAATAGTACGGTAAACTCGGCCGCCATGGCCCGGATGAAGGAGACCCGCTGCCGCTGCCCGCCGGAGATCTCGCTTACGTGCTTGTCGAACACTTCGGCGGGTAGCCCGATCCGGTCCATATAATCGAGCACCCGCCCCCGGGCCACCGCCGTACGCTCTCCCTTGAACAGGGCCGGGAGCATCATATTTTCGCCGCAGGTGAAGTTGGGGATGAGGTTCGTCTTTTGAAAAATGAAGCTGTAGTTCTTTTTGCGAAAATCATCGAGCGCCGCAAAGCGGTGTTCCCATATTTCGTCGAGCGCCAGCGGTGCGCCGGCGGCCGGGAAGAACTTACAGAACCCATCCAGCCGCAGGATGGTCCGGTTCATCAGCCCGAGGGTTTCCAGCAGCGTACTCTTGCCGCCGCCGGATACCCCGACGATGAACGTCAGCTTTCCCCGGGGTATCCGCAGGCGGGGTACGTGCAGTACGGGGCGTCCCGCCCGGTAGCCGCAATACATCCCCCGAATGTCGAATACGTCCTGCAAATCAATAGATGTCTTCGACCTTGATCCAAAAGAACTGGTTGTTGCCCCGCTCGAAGGAGAACTCCTGGAAGGAACCGGAGAGGATCTCCCGTAGTCGAACGTGCACGTTATCGAGCTCGCGGAGGATGTCCTCGATCTCTACTTCGGAGATCTTTTTGCGGTCCAGGATATCACCGATGCGGATGTTGCGGCTATTGAAGGATATGCCTTCGTTCTCGACGCCCTGGATGATCTGTTCGACTTCTTCGATGGTGTACTCCTCGCAGGCTTTTCTCACGTCACCGCCGGTGAATTCGTCCAGCAACTTACAGTAGTTGTCTTTCAGCAGTTCCCGCTTTTCTCCCGAGGCCGCATCGCCGGCCGTGACGAGTATTTTTTGCAGGATGTTGCTGTAGTTGACCAGGTCGGAGGCCGGCCAGAAAAGGACGTAGCTAAAGGGTGGGTTCTCGGCGCTTTTCATCTGCCGCGGGAAGAATACCGGCTTGTAGAGCTCGAATTTTTCGTACGCCCAGTCGGTGCTTAGATCTTCTTCTTCGTAGAGTTCACCGATGATCTCGATCCCGCGGGGGGTAAAGCCATCGGCGGGGATCGTTCCGGCGCGGTAGGCGTCCAGTTTAACCGCGAGGTCGATGTTTTCCGCTACCACGCCCGCTACTTCCTGGGTGATCTGGCCGGCAACGGCTTGTGGCGTACGCGCCCGCCCGGCCGTGGTCATCCGGTGAATACTGCCGTGGAGGGATCCATCCCGCAACACCAGCACTTCCCGGCTGACGGCATCGGGGTCGTCCATACCCGGGGCGGACAGCTCCATGTCGTACCGTTCCATCACTACCTTGACGCGCTCGTCGAGTTTATCCGGGGCGAGGTTAGCGTTGTAGTTTTTGCGGGCGGATTCGAGCATCAGGCCGCGGAGGTTACGGGCGAAGTGCTTGATGCCTTCGGTCTGCCCCCCCTGCACCTGGATGCCGAAAAGATTGACGTTACGCTCGTTGATCGTGTTGGACATATCGACCGGGTCCGGCAACAATTCGGTTCCCGACATGGCCTTTTTGCGTAGTAGGTTGTAGCTAAAATCCCCTTTGATACCGACGTTGATGAGAATATTGGTATTGAACGGGCTGAAATTTGCCACCTGCATGGCTTTTGCCAGGCCGTAATTCTGAATTGGCAGGTCGCCGTTCGTATTGTAGTTCGACAGCTTCGCGTTCTGGATGAAGCGGCTGAACTGGCCGATGTCGCCGGCCAGCTCCGTGAAGGCGATGAGCTGATCCGCCGTACGGCCGGAGGCAACGTCGCCGTAGGTGAGCGCTCCGAAGCGGATCTTCGCGCCATCTTGCAAGTCGAGGATGACGACCCTCAACGCCTCGGCTATGCTGAGCAGCGTTTCGCGGTACTGTTGCATGTCTTCGCCCCCTTCGATGGCAAAAAAGACGTCGAAGTTGTTGGCCGCGTTCTTGTACTTCTTCAGAAACCCGTCGGCATTGATCGCTTCTATGCTGGGTATTTGCGATACGATGACCTTTCCGGTTCGCTCGTCGCACCCCTTCTTTACGATCACGGAATCACAGATCGCACTGCGGTAATACGGTAAGGTTTCGTTGCCGGTGCTCACGCTGAGCAGCGGGTAGCGCATTTTTTCCGAACGAAACCGTTTGGGGTCTTGCGGGCTCAGCTCCTCTTCTTCCGCCCGTACGGGGTCGCGGCTCCAGATCACCCGTTTCGGGATTCTCAGCCCGGTGTTGGCAAAATCTTCCGCGTAGTACTGGTTGTCGAACCCAACGATCTGGTACTCGGGGTCGTTCTTGCGCTCCTGGTAACCGGCCTCGGTAAAGTTGGGCTCCAGCGCGATGCGCGTGTTCCACTCTTCCAGCCGCTCGCGGTCGACCCACCCGAGTAGATTGCTCGCCGAGTTCGTACGCCGGAGTTGCGGGGCGTCACCGAGTAAGTACTTATTGCCTTCGATCTTGTAAACGAAATAGAAACTGTAGATCTTGGAACTGTCGCGCGGGGCCCCGCCGGTCGGGCTCAGATAAACCTGCACGAGCTCATCGTCGTCACAGGAAATGTTGTTGATGTTGTCGTAGCGGTTCAACAACAGGCACTTCATGTGGATACGGGTGCGCGGGTTGATGAGTCCTTCGTTCCAGAGCAGCAACTCGCTTGCCTTTACCCACCCCAGTTTTTCGCGGACGATCTTGACGGTAAGCCGGTCGACGACCGCGTCTACCAGATAAAGCCAGTCCCCCTTGGTCTCGGTTACGTAGTAGGACTTGCCCCATTCCAACTCGCGCATTTTGTTGGCCTCGTTGCTGGGTTCGGTGTAGGCACCGACGTGCTCCCGATCGGGCACTACCCACCAAGAACGCTTACGGTCTACATCCGACCAGGTCTGCGGGCTGATGAAGTCCGCCGCCCGCCCGGTTTCGTAGGGGTTCCTCGGCAATTTATAGGCTTCCGGATAACCGTGGACCTTACGCTGCCCGTGCACGAATACGGAGCAGACGGTGCAAACGACCAGAAGCAGAATGATTCTTAACATGAAGGCAAAATTTTATGTGTCACCCGGTGTCAATAAGTAAAAAGTGCATGAATTGTGTTAGCGAAACGCCTGAGTCGTAAGAACGGAACGTCGGCTACCCGCGGGCGCCGGAAAATTAAGGGCGCCTGCTTTTTTTGAGGTACACGCTCAACCAAACCCCAAAGTGGCTGATCCTCGTATCGACGTCAAGCACCCCCAGCAAGCCGGGGTCGACGTATCTCCGATCGGTGGCATCGGTATAAAGGAAGGGGGTGTCCTCAAAATCGGCCGCCCGCCCGTAGGTGTTCGTCAGTGGTAAATAGTACTGAGCGCCAAAGCCAATACCGTAGGTCGGGCTGTCGGCCAGCGCATCCCTCATAAAGGTAGCGGACAACAATATGCCGTGGCTCAGGGAAGATTCCAGCTCGGTATCGCCCCGAAACGCCAATTCGCCGACGTCGTAGCTACTCGCAAAACCGGATTCGGGGTCGTAGGCACGAGGCGCCGATGAGGAGAAGACCAGCTCCGTACCGTCGGGCAGTCTTTCCGCCTGGGTGATCCTGTAGTTTCCGCCACCCGATACGCTCCCGCCCCCGCTGATTAGGTAACTCGGTGCATACTCGGCGCTGATAAATACACTGCTCTTTTTTCCGGCGTGAACGTTATAGCTCAGACCCAAGCCCGCCTGTATACTCGTCAGCGAGTTGTCCTCGCTTGCCTCTAGCCCGGTAACGTCCCGTTGCATCGTCGTGAACACCACCTCATCCGCCGTCTGGCCGGTCACGGTGAAGGGTGCGCTGGTCGCGTAGTCCGTCAGCGTCCCCGTCAACCGGGTATTCGTCAGGCCCAACCGCCCCACCAGGTACAGCCGCTTGGCCGCCGCGCCTTTGGGGGCGAAAAAGTTACTCATGTAATACAGGCCGGCCCCGAGGTGAAGGTTTCCGTCGAGGTCAAACCCCCCGGAGGTGGCCGGGTTCGCCAGTACGGACGACTCCCCGAAGGCGGCACTCCCACGGCCGACCGTTGCTCCGAAGCCGAGGTAGCTGAGGTAGTCGGCGGCAAACACGCCACCCGGTAGATTAATCGTCGAGATACGGGCCGATGCCGGCTCCCCCCGGCGCAGCGTAACGTTGAACTTCAGGTTATAGTCACGCTCGCCCCGCTCTACGGTCCCTCTGGCCGGGATGAAATTTCGAACGGACTTGCCGACGCGTACGTCGACGTTATAGTAGGAGTTGGAAGGGGCGTAGCTGACGTTGACGATTTCGGCGCTCGTGATCGAAAAGTCGACGCCGACCTCCGTGAAGTAATCTTCGACGAACTCCATGTAGGTAATGATCCCTACGGGGATCTCCTCCGGCTCTTCCCGCAAGTCGTTGATTACCATGGCGTCGAGTGAGAACAGTTTTTCGAACCGCAGTGCCTTCTCCCGGTCGATGCTCCGGTTATCCACGTCGATGACGCTTCTCAGAAGCACCTCGTATTGCCGAATCAGCGGGGCTACCGCATCCTGGATTTCCCGCTGCACCTGGGCCGGAATCGACGCCCGCGCCTGCTCTGACAACCTTACGGTCACCTGCCCCCGCGCGCAATCGGCGCCAACGAGCAGGTACAGCACTACGAACATTAATAGGCACTCCGTATTATTCCGGTACATCGATAAATGGATTAGTGGTGGACGATTACTGGTAACTGGAGGGATCTACCGGTCGTCCGCTCGGATAAGCGCAGCAAATAGAACCCGGTAGCCAAATGGCCCAAAGGCAGGCTCCCCCGGTGGGTCCCGTCCGCCTCCGTGGTGAAAGTCCGTTCTCGCAGCAGCCGCCCGTCCGCGGAATAAAGCGCGCAGAGCAGGCGCGCGGAGGGGGAGGCATTCTCTATCCGCCAGCGAAGGCGGTCGCCGGCACGTACCGGGTTGGGGAAGATGGTGCCCTCGAGTTCCTCACCTACCGGGTCGGTATCCGGCACGACGAACGCATTCGCAAACAGCGAACGGTTTCTACAGGCATCGGTCGACGAACAATCCCCCGACCAGGTTTCTACGTAGTACCCGGCTTGCAGGATTGCCTCCGCGCCGCCGGCGACCTCCCCCAGAAATAGCGTACGGAAGGTATCTCGTGGCTGGTTGCCGCCCTGGCTGGTCCCCCACTGATAGCACAGGCCATCTGCGGCGGCCAGTAGGAAGTAGTCGGCACCGTCTTGCCCCACCAGTATGACTTCGGTCGGCTCCGGTGCCTGATCCTCGCTTACCTCGACCCCGAAGGTGGCCGTTTCCGACGTGCAACCGTCTCCGGTCCCGCCCATGGAGCTTTCGATGAAAGCGGTTACTTGACTGACTCCGGCCACCGGCCCCCAATCGATCGCTACGCCATTATCCATGGTATCGACGATGGTGCCCGGAAAATCGACGGCCCAGCGTAAAGTCGAACCCACCGGGGCCTCCGCCGTGTATAGCGTTTCCAATTGGTTGCCGCATACGGCCATCGGCCCGGCGATCGTCGGCGGGTCGGGCCTGACGCCGAGCTCGACATCCTCCCCGTCACTGACGAGGCAGCCGTTCGGGTCTAACGCGGTTACGGTGTAAAGGCCCTCCACTGCCGGCCCGACGAAGGTGCCTTCCACCGGGTTGAAGGTCGTACCGGCCGGATCGCGCCAGGTTACGTTACTGAACTGGCCTGCGTCGAGCACGCTGAGCACCAGCTCCCCACCGGTGCAGGGCGGGAGGTAGGTACTATCGATCGTTACCTCCACCAGCTCGGGGATCGCCAACGGGAGCGACCCGGTAGTGGCGGTGTTTCCGCACCCGGTAGTCACGTTAAAGACGGACTGCACCGCAATCTCTTCCGCCCCCGGGCCACCGATGTTTACGACGATCGAACTATCCCCGCTAAGGCCGAAAGACTGTTCGTTGGCCAGCACGACGCTGTAGGTACTATTCGGGTCAAGCCCCCCCACGATCAGTTCGACCGTACTATCCGGGCAAATACTCCCGTCGGTAGCCCTGCGTAGGGTTGGGTTTTCCACCGGTATCACCGTCAGGGTGGTGTCCAATTCGAGGCTACACCCCTTATCGGTAGTTACCCTAACCGAATAAGGGGGCGGGGTCTCCGTCGGCAGCGTCACACCGATTCTGGGCGTGCTCTCGCCCGTAGACCATTCGTACGTGACCCCCCCGCTGGCGGTTAGGATCAGTTCGGTGCCGGAGCAGAACACCGCCGTGGCCGTCAGGTTGAACCGGGTATCCGTCACGGTAATCGAAGCACCCTCGACGCCGTTGATGGCAATAGCGATGGTTTTGATGCAGGCGGGGAAGAAGCCCGCGGCGTCCGTGATCCTCACGCCGAGCGTATAACTTCCGATGGCGAATCCGTTAACCGTTACCGTATCCCGGTTGGCGGTTAAAAAGGCCTCACCCCGCAGCGTATCCGCCGCGGATAGTAAGAACCACTCGTAGTTAGCATCCCCCGGTGCCAGTTGATCTACGAAAAAGCTAACCGAATCCCCGACGCACCATTCCGGGTTACCGATGATACTTAGGCTACAGTCCTGCCCGCTTAAATCAAGGCAGGCGCAGAGCAACGCTATGGATAGTAGGATGGGTTTCATGCTAATGGTGGGTCGTCCCGGCTCGTAACCGGGTGGTAGCTAGTACTTATACTTAATACTGAAAAGGCTTACGTTGTCGCCGTAGCTGAGCGCCACGCGGTCGTCTCCGCTGTTGCTTTTTCCGCACGTTTTCGCGTCGAGCAGCTTCGGGGTATTAGACGCGCAGTTCGGGGAAGGCCCCGTTTGTAAGATAACCTTGTACCGCAGGTTGCTCACTAATTCTTTCTCGCTCAGTCGGTTGAACGTCAAGGAAGTCTGCCCTGCGGAAAGCTCGAAGAACTCCTTCACCGAGGCGCGCCCGGTGGATAGGGTAACCGTCAGGGTACCGCAGCCGGAGGAGTAGACGTCGGCCCCCATGAGCACTACCGGCTCCTTGGGGGATAGCTGCATGCTGGTGTTGGTCACCCCATACCCGTCACAATTGGCATTGCTGACGTTGGCGGCCGGTACCCCGAACCACGCCACGCCACCGGCGCTGACCGGGGCGGGTTCCGGGTCGATCGGTACGGAAGGCAGGGCCGGAGGGGGCGTATAGACTACGGTATCTTCCTCCGCAACGGGCGCTAACGGGGCCAGTCGCTCGATGGAGTAGCGCGACTTGGTCGTACCACCGTCGGTGCGGGCGGTGATAATGACGCTGTTCTGGCCGATCTCGAGGGGCACCTTCTTGATCAACCCCCTCCGCCCGTTAAGCGATATGGTGGCCTCGGGGATCGGCCGGCCGTTGACCGTCGCGTCAATCTGATTCACGGAAGCGTTCTTGGCGGCGAACCGAAGGTCGATGGCGCTGGCCTCGGTCGTCTCGCTGACCACGCCGCCGATACTGACTTCGGGGTTAGGGACGGTGGGCGCCGGCGCCGGGGCCACGTCGGCCGCCTTACGCACTACCCGGATTACCTCCGATGCCCGCCCGGAGTTGGTGAGCGCCTCCACTTCGATGTTGTTCGTGCCGGGCCGTAGCTTCAGCGTGCTGGAGACGATACCGTCGGCGAAGCTGAATTGGCTTGTCGGCCGGCCACCTACCTTCACGGTGATGTCCTCGCGGTTAAAGACGTTCTCGGTTCGCAACCGCAGTTGTACGGTGCTACCGCTCACCCTACGCCCCGTGCTGCGGGGCGAAAGCACGACAATGGATGGTTCTTTCTTAACGACCACGGGAGCCTTTCCGCTTACCTCGACCCACTTCGAGATGCACTGGTCCGGCCCGTTGATACATAAGGTTATTCGGTGGCTCCCGGGTTTGGTGAAGATGATGTCCGGCGGATAGTCCGTATTATCGTAGTCCGCTTCGCCGTCCCCGTCGATGTCCCAGGTTCTGGAGACGATGTTCTCTTTCGGGCTGGAGACGTCCCACAGTTTGATGGTGTCCCCGACGTGGACGGTCAAGAGCGCGTCTTCCTGATCTTCCGCGACCGGCTCCGTGTCTGAGGCGATGATGTCCCGGCCGTTCATTCGAAAGTCGATCGCAACGTCACCACCGGCGCCACAACCCGCGCAGGTGCAGAGAATAAAGAACCAGCTTGCGAATAGGACTATGCGGAAGCTGAAAATAATAGGTTTCATGCGTCCAATTAAGGTGATCAGGATGACTATTCCCGAACCGGTACGATTCAGGTATATCGGGTAGGTGAATTAAATTAGCTGGGGGTAAGTCCTGAAAGAGCCCGGGTGGATGGCGGCCGGGTCACCACGCCGTAACGCGGTAAACCCAAGGTGCGCGGATGCTACACCGAAACGAAAATTAAAGGTAAACAAAGACTGCGGACTGACCAACTACGCCGTGTTGGGCGGCCCGGCGGTTGGTGTTTTCGCCACGCTGACGGCCACACTACAACTGCGCACACGCTCACGCCCACCCCCTAATTCCACAATTCACACCACCGCCCGATGAACCAACCACCGCCCCCCGTAGTTTGGCCTCCGACACTGACTTTTGTCATCTTCATTTAGCCCACCGCGGGGGGGGCCTTACCCCCGCCGCAGTACAATTTCACCCTCTTTTGAAAAAGATTGCTTTCCCCCAGGACGGGGATACCCTCGGCATCGCCATTATTGGTTTGGGCGGGGCCGTAGCTACTACCGCCGTGGCCGGCACCCTGCTCATGAAAAAAGGCCTGCAGCGCCCCGTCGGCCTGCCGCTGGCGGAGTACACCGACCTAGACCTGAGCGCCTACGAGAACATCGAGTACCGGGGTTGGGACCTGTATCAGGACGACCTCTACCGCGCCGCCGCGCACCACGCCGTCCTCGACGGGGAACAACTCGCCGCGGTTAAGGACGACCTGAGCGAGATGTACCCCTGGCCGGCCATCGCCAACCGCAACTTCTGCGAGGGGGTCGTCAACCAAGACGATAGCTGCGAAAGCCACCGCGACCTGATCGAGCAGATCTACGAGCAGATTGCGGGCTTCGCCCGGGAGATCAACGGCCGCGTAGTCGTCATCAACCTGGCCAGTACGGAGCACGCCCTCGACGCGGGTAACGTTGTATACCAAGACCCTTCCGCTTTTGAAAGCGCGCTCGACGACAACAACACGGGCATCAGCCCCGCCATGTTATACGCCTACACTTGCATTCGGGCCGGCGTCCCCTACGGCAACTTTACGCCTTCGAAGGCCGCCGACATCCCCGCCCTGCGCAAAATGGCCGCCGAGATGAACACCCCGGTAGCCGGCAAGGACGGTAAAACGGGCCAGACCTACATCAAGACCGTCATCGCCCCCGCCCTCCGCGCCCGTGCCCTCCAGGTAGACGGCTGGTTCAGCACCAACATCCTGGGCAATCGCGACGGCGAAGCACTCCGTAAACCCGGAAGCCTGGCCAACAAGATCGACACGAAGGGAGACGTACTGACCAACTGCCTCGGCTACCCCGTCGAAGACCACGTGGTCAAGATCAATTACTACAAACCACGTGGCGACAACAAAGAAGCCTGGGATAACATCGACATCGCCGGCTTCCTGGGCCATGAGATGCAGATCAAGATCAACTTCCTCTGTAAGGATTCCATCCTGGCCGCCCCGCTCGCCATCGAAATCGCCCGTTGCCTCGATCTGGCCGGCCGCAAGGGCCGCGGGGGCGTCGTCGAATCCCTCGGTGTGTTCTTCAAAGCGCCCATGACGCCGGATGGCGGTGCGCCCAACCACAACTTCACCGAGCAGCAAATCGAGCTGTTACGGTGGTTGCGCGAGGTCAGTGACGCCGAGTCGGTCGAGGCCGGTGACGAGGCAGCAGCGGTGCCGGCAGTCTGACCCCCGAATGCAACCCGACCCACACACAGCAACCAAAGGAGAGGGGGTGGACTGGCTCCGCCTCCGCCCTTTACTACGTGAGTTGCAGGACCTGAAGCGGCAACAACCGGCTCACCTCGACTGCAGCATCGCCACCCGACTATTCCGCCGCGCCTGGGCCGACCTGATCGCCGGGGAAGAGGCCGGTAGCGTAGCCCGCCGCACCACGACGGAAGCGGTCATCAACATACTTTTCCCCGGCTGCGACGAGGCCTTTTTCCTCAAAAGCGGCTTACGGCAGGATGAGGCGCTGGACGTACTACGCCAGGCGTTCTTCGTGAGTATGCCGGCCGCTAACCCCACCTTCGCCGGTGAGCTCCCCGGCCTGGTAGCCCGCTTCTACGGTTCCTCTTCGGTAACGACCGGCGAGCTACCAACGGCTCTGGAGCTCCTCTGCCGCCAGCCCCGCGCCGGGGCAACCCGCCCGGGCTTCCCCCGCCTGCTGCTCGTGCCGCCGGAGATGCATTCCGACCACTGCCTCATGACGGCCGTCTACGCTACGCTACTCGCCGAGCCGTACGGCGCCGACCCGGGCGCGGTGTTCGTTTGCGCCCTGGCGCATCACCTGCACAACGCTTACCTGCCCGATTGCGGCTTTGCCGGCGAGATCTGCCTGGGCGGCCACCTCGGCCACGTCATCGCTACCTGCCGCAAACGAGCCGCTAGCGAGCTACCCACCGACCTGCGCAATCGCGTACTGCAAGACCTCACCTACCACGAGACCATCAGCGCCCCGGAGGGCAAAGCCGTAAGCGCCGGTGACGTACTGGACCGGGTGCTGGACGTCAAATGGCGCACCCGCGCCGCCGCCGTCACCGATGCGGATATCCTCGACGACCTCGATCTCGTACACGCCGGCCCGCTCAAAGACTTCCAGGTAGATCTACTGACACACGCCGAATTACACGAATTTTCCTGACCGCTTACGCCCCTCACCCTGCCTCCCATGCCGCTCCCCCCCCTTTCGAGCCCCCGCAACGCGGAACGCCTACGCGACGCCGGCCCGCACCTGCTGACGGACGGGGAATCGCTCTGGCCGGTAGTGGACGGCATCCCTTACCTACGGGCCGGCGGGGCGGCACGCGAACCCGCCGTAGCGGCGATTCAGGCCGGTGACGCAGACCTTGCCCGCCGCATTTTGCTGACTGACCGCGACCGTTTCGCCCCGGGCGAGCCGGCGGACCCGGATAACTTAACCGATCTTCTTCCTGAAAATTCGTTGAGCCTGCGCGAGGCGATGCAGCAACTGGGTTACGGGGCGGTCGGCGATTATTTCGCGCACCGCTGGAGCTCCCCCACCTTCCTGAGTGGCGTTTTTTTGTTACAGCGGATCGCGCAAGCCGGAAGGCCGGTAGTAGAGGCGGCCTGCGGCATCGGCCACTTCCTGCGCTTGCTGGAGCAGCACGGTTACGCGGTGACGGGCATCGACATCGTCTGGTCGAAACTGTGGCTGGCAAAACACTTCTTAAGCATCCGGGGGCCACTGGTTTGCGCGGATATCGAGGCAGCCAACCCGCTTATCCACGCGGAGGACCGGACGGTACTTTGCCACGACGCCTTTTACTTTTTCGAGCACAAACGGGCGGCCCTCGAGCACTTACGTACGCTCGCGGGGAAAGCCGGTAGCCTGGCGGTGGGTCACGTACACACGCTTCGGGATGAGCACGAGGCGGGCTTTGCGTGGACGCTACCGAAGTACCAGGAATTGACGCAGAGTACGATTTATGGCGACGGCGCGCAGGTGCAAGAGATCGTAAGGAGGAGCGGGGCGGGGGTTCCCTTGCGAGAGGCAAAGTTGAATAGCAGGCTTACCCCCGCCGCCGGCAATGAGGACGCCGCGGTCGGCTGGTGGGAAGGCCGTGAGCTGAAGACCGTGCCTGACCTCCTCCGCCCGGTCGGGGAATTGCGCCTCAACCCCTTACTCTCGGAGCAGGGCGTTCGGTGGCCTAGCGAAGGCTGGCGGGCGGAGTACCTCGCCGATAGCCAACACCTCAACGGTCGGTCGCTACCCAGCCAGGCGGCGAGCGAAAGTGTGCGCAACCTATCGGAGAAGCCTGCTTCCATAGCCGAACTGAACGAAGACGAACGTACCCGGCTGTACCGCAACCGCGTACTGCTCAACCTCCCCGAAAAATGGTGACCCGCATCGGCATCGTCGGTATCGGTTGGGTTGCCAGAGACTATATGGTCCCGGCCCTCGCCACCCACCCGACCACCACCTTGGTGGCGGTCGTCTCCCCCAACCCGGAGGACTTTCGTGGCCTCGACGAAGCGGTACGCACCCACCCTACTCTAGAAGAAATGGTAGCGGAGGGAGGCCTGGATGCCGTTTACGTAGCCACCCCCAATCACCTCCACCGCGAGCACGCCGTAGCCTGCCTGGAAGCCGGGCTCGACGTGCTCTGTGAAAAGCCACTGGCCATCCTCCCCGAGGACGCCGCGGCCATCGCCGAAGCAGCCGAGCGTTCCGGCCGCACCCTGGCCACCGCCTTCGACCAACGCTGGCACCCCGCCCACCGCACCCTGCGACGGTGGGTCCGCGCCGGCAAGTTGGGCACCCTTACGCAGGTACGCATCGACTACGCCTGCTGGTTGCCCCCCGACTGGGCGCCCGATAACTGGCGGGTAGACTACGAACGGGCCGGTGGTGGCGCCGTGATCGACCTCGCCCCCCACGGCCTGGACCTCACCGAATTTCTGACCGGCCAGCGCATCACCTACCTCCACTGCCTGCTGCAAAACGCCGTCCACGACTACTCCGTGGACGACGGTGGCGTACTGAGCGCCCGCTTGGATGGCGGGGTACTGCTCACCCATTCCGTAGGCTATAACCGCCCGGATGCCCTTCCCCGCCGCCGCCTCGAAGTGATCGGGACGGCGGGCAGGCTACTCGCCGAAAATACCATGGGCCAGACACCGGGTGGCACCCTCACCTTTACGGATGCCGGCGAAGGAAAATCCGAATCGATCGGCTTCCCCACCGAAAGCAGCCCGTTCTACGATCAACTCGATGGCTTTTTAGCCAGCCTCCAAACCGGCGGTAAATCAACGAGTGGGCGAAGCCCGCAGGACGACGTTCGGCTGTGCGCGCTACTCCACGCTGCCCTGCGGGCGGCGCATAACCAACCCATCCCCCCACCTCTCACAACCACCTGACCATGCCCCTGACTCACTACGCCTGCGACCATTGCGGCTCCTGGATCCTCTGGTTCGATACCCGCGAGCCGGTCTACTGCGCCAACTGCATGGACGTGCGTAACGCCCTGCCGGACGAAGACTTCACCTACACCCACATCGAGGCGGCAAAGGGGCGGTACCGTACCGAATGGCGCGAAGTCCTCCCCGGCTTCTGGGAGTTCTGGACGGAACCCCAACTCGGGCTAGGTAGCCACGGCTGGCTAATCCAACGGGAGCGGGGTAACATCGCCTTCGAAGCCGCCCCCTACTACGACGAGGCTAGCCGGAAGAAGATCGAGGAACTGGGCGGCATCCGTATCCTCGGGGCCAGCCACCCCCACGGCTACGGAGCCCTCTGGCAACTGCAGGTACACCATGAGCCGGACGAGCTGATCATTCACCGCGACGATCTCGTTCACACCAAAGCCTTCAAGGTCAACCGCCCCATTGATGACCATCATTACCTCGACCCCAAGCGGGAGCTACAACGCCTGGGCGGCCACTACGAAGGGCAGACGGCGCTTTACGACGGCCACTACCACATCCTCTTTCTCGGTGACGCCCTCAAGATCGAGTTCGGGGAGGACGGGGAAACGCCCGTTGCCCTCAGCTGCCATAAGGGCTACCACTACAGCATCCCCCTCACCCGCGGGGAACTGGAACACTACCGGGAGGTCTTCACCCGCTATGACTTCGAGCACGTCTGTACCCCCTTTGAATTCGGGCGGGGCGTCGGCCGCGCCGAAGCTACCGCCTTGGTCAACTACTTACTGGAGAACGGCATCCACACGAGCCCCGTCTCTCTCAACACCCTCATGAGCCATGTCTAAACCCTACGATTACCAGACGCCCACGGAAGCCTACCGCCGCAGCCTGCCCCCCGGTGAGCTGGTAGACTTTCGTATCGACCCGGTCGACTACCTGGGCATCCCTATTGTTAACGTCGACCACTACGCGGAAAGCGGCCTGCATTCGAACGGCATCGGCTACGGCAAGACCGTGCCCGCCGCCCGCCTCGGCGCTTACGGGGAGCTCTGCGAGGAATACCATACCGTCGCCGGCTACGCCCAACTACCCAAAAAAGAGGCTACCTACCGGCAGATGACGGCGGAATACGGTAAAGAGCGGGTGCTAGACCCCCTGACGCTGGTACTGGAAGCCGGTACCCCCTACACTGAAGATTACCAACTGCGCTGGGTACCCATCCAACGCCTCCACGACGGGCGGGAATGCTGGGCGCCGGCCAGCTTCGTCGCCTGCTCGAACGGTCAGGTGGACTACCCCAACCGGCTGACCACCGCCATTCGTAACGGGAGCGGAGCGGGGGATACGGAAGTTCGCGCCTTACTCCACGGCACCCTGGAACTCCTACAGCGCGACGGAAACGCCGACTGCTTTCGCGCCCTCGACCGCGGTATCGTGATCGACCCGGAAAGCCTGCCCGAGCGCTGCAAAGCTTTGATCGCCGAACTCGCCGAAAAGGAATTACACGTCACCTGCAAGTTGGCTCGCGTAACCTGCGGCTGCGTGAGCGTTTACGCCGTCGGGGACGACCGGACGGACGATGACTTCCCCCTCGGCGTCACCGCGACCGGGGAGGGCTGTGATACCGACTACGAGACGGCCCTCCTCAAAGCCATCACCGAATGCGCCAGCAGCCACAGCCGCAAGCGCTTCGACAACGTACCGTGGTCGCAAAAAAACCACATCGTACCGGCAGGCTTCAAGGAAGAAACGCTGAAGAGAATAGATCTGCAAAAGGAAGAAGCGCGGGCGCTGGGGGCCATGGCCACCTGGCTGAGTGGCAGTCGGGAATCCCTCCGCGCGAAGTTGGCGGATAACGTCTTCTCCCAACGCAGCGTGATCGACTGTAGCAACCTCCCCGCCCACCGCTTCGCTACGCTGGAGGAAAAGTGGGCTTACGTACTCGATCAGTTAGAGGCGGAAGGGCTGACCCCTTACGTTTTTCGCGCACCGACGACGAACGGCCATTGCCACGTAGTCAAGGTCATCGTTCCGGGAATCGAGCAGGAGCTGGGTAGTTACCACCGCCTCGGCGAACGCGGCGTACTACGGTTGCAGGAGCGGACCGACATCCGACTCATCGCCGACTCCCACGGGCCGGGGCGCAAGCGCATTCTGCTGACCGAGGAAGCCGAAGCCCGGCTGGGTGGCCCCCGTTGGCTGGAGACCGACCGCCTGGACGCACTCATCGAACCGGTTTACGCCCTCTACCGGGAGCCCACCGGCCACGCCGCCCGCTACGCGCTGGATACAGATTACTTCGCCGCTACCCCAACCTGATATATGTCCGAACTCCGCTACGCTTACAACACCAACGGTTGCGCCCACCACCGCCTGCCGGATGCCCTCCGCCTCATCGCGGAAGCGGGTTATGACGGCGTGGCCCTTACCCTCGACTGGCAACACCTCGACCCGCTGGCCCCCGACTGGGCCGCGCGGGCCGTCGAGGTAGGTCGTCAGCTCAAGGGTTTTGGGTTGGGCTGCGTCATCGAAACGGGGGCCCGTTATCTCCTCAGCCCCGACGTCAAGCACGAACCGACCTTGATCAACCCCACCGGGGAGGGTCGGCAGCGTCGGCAGCACTTCCTGCAAAGGGCGGTTGACGTGGCGGCCCTCCTCGAAGCCGAAACCGTTAGCTGCTGGGCGGGCGTCAAGCAGGCCGCCGTATCGGATGAAGACGCCTGGGGGTATCTGATCGAGGGTTACCAAGAGTTGGCCGACTACGCAAAGGAGCGTGAGGTCGTACTCAGTGTCGAACCCGAGCCGGGAATGTTCATCGAAACGAACGCCGACTTTCGCCGGCTCGAAGCGAATCTCTCGTACGATCCGGACTACTTCAGGCTCGCCCTCGACCTCGGCCACGTGTGGGTGACGGGAGAAGGCGACCCCGCCGCCGCGGTACTCGAATACGCCGACCGGATCGGTACGGTAAGTATTGAAGGCATGAACCGGGGGGTACACATCCACCTTCCGCTGGACGAGGGTGACATGGAGATCCCTCCCCTGCTCTCCGCCCTACGATCTATCGAGTTTTCCGGGCTGGTTTGCGTGGAGCTTTCCCGGGAGTCTCACCGGGCCCACACGGCCATACCCCAGGCGCTGCAATTGCTACGCCGGTTTGCTTCTTCCTAACCCAAACAAAAGCGATTATGCGCGTCTGTTTTATTTCCCGGCGGTACTTTCCCGCCGTTTCCGGTATGAGTGTTTACGCCCGCAACTTTACCAAGGCGCTGAGTGAGTTAGGCCACGAGGTGGTGATGATCAGTCAGTACCGGGAAGACCCCTACCGGCGTAGAAATTTACGGCGGCGGCCCTCCCCCCCAGGAGCCCTGGATGGAGGTGCACGGCCTCCGCTCCATTGGCGAGGAGTGCGGCGCCGAAGCCCCACCCGCCGACTTCGAACGGGATATGCGCACGATGGTCGATAAGGCACTGGAACTACACCGGGAAGCACCTTTCGACGTCGTCCACGCGCAGTACGCCTACCCGACCGGGCTGGCCGCCATGGAGGTCAGCCGCCTGCTCGGCATCCCCAACATTGTCAGTATTCAGGGGGGGGACGGCCACTGGGTCGGGCTCTGCTGCGCCACCCACAAGCGCGCCATGGACGCCGTGCTGAACCACAGTATGGGCCTGATCATCGGTTGCGATAGCTTCCGGGAAGAAGTCATGGAGAACCACGGTACGGCCCGGGGGCGCTTCACCGTCATCCCCGGCGCAACGAATACGGATCAATTCACCCCGAGCGAGCGGGCACGCAAGTTGATGGAGCCCGTTCCCTTCCCCGACGATCACCCGATCCGCCTGCTTTACCACGGCCGGGTCGATAGCCGGAAGGGGTCGCTCGACTTCGTCCACGTCGGCAAAGCCCTGCTCGACGCCGGCTTTGATTTGGAGTTGTTGGTAAGCGGCATCGGCCCTGACTTCCACGCCACCCGCGAGCTGGGGGAACAGTTGGGTATAGGCGACCGCGTAAAATTCCTGGGGGAGGCGGCTTACGACGAGGCCCACCTGCGCTACCACCGGGGGGACGTTTTCCTTAGCCCCACCTACGCCGAAGGGTTCAGTAACACCATCCTGGAAGCCATGGCCGCCGGCCTACCGATCGTAAGTACGGACTCGGTGGGCGTACGTGACTGCCTCCGGCACGAAGACAACGGGCTACTTACCGACCCGGGGGATCTGCCCGCGCTGATCGAAGCAACCCGCCGGCTGCTGACGGAACCGGAGTTGAGGGCGCGCCTCGCCCGGCGGGCTTACGCGGAGGTGCAGGCGAAGTACAGCTGGCCCGTGGTAGCCCGGCAAATCGAAGGCGTCTACCTCGACCTGATCGGCCGGCCGGTAGACGATAATTGGCTACCCATCATCAACGTGGCCGAAAAGGTCGAGCATTCCGATCTCAGCTGCCGCTTCCGCCTCGAGCCCCACCTATTATGATCGTCGCCCTCAGCCCCCACCTCGACGATGTAGTGTTTTCCTGCTCCGGCTACCTGATCGCCAGGCCGCAGGAGGAGAAACTGATCATCACGGTATTTACGAAATCAGTCGATCGGCCCACCGGTTTTGCCCTCGCTTGCCAGCTCGATAAGGGTTTGGATGCCTCGGTCGACTATATGTCCCTCCGCCGCGCCGAAGACGAACGGGCCGGGGATATCCTGAGTTGTACCGTCGAGCACTGGGATCTACCCGAAGCACCTCACCGGGGGTACAATAGCGCGGAAGAACTATTCGCGGGTGCTTTAGCCGAGGATGCTTCTATCGTAAACGACCTGGTCGATCGTCTTCACCGCCGGCTAAGGGCACTCCGGCCCGCTACCGTGCTTTATCCGATGGGGATGGGGAGCCACGTCGACCACCTACAGCTGGTACGGGCCGTCCGGCAAGTGATGCCACACTTCGGGGGGGTGCGCTTCGTGCAGTACTTCGACCAGCCGTATACCAGTAAGCACGGGGGGTGGAAAGTGGCGGAGGCCCACGCGCCGAAGATCGTTACACTAGACGACCTCGCTTGGGAACGGAAACTTCAAGCGTGCCGGGCCTATACTACCCAGGTCGGTTTCCAGTTCGGGGGGGGCGGAGCGGATCGGGGAAGCCCTGGGGCGGGAGGAGTACCTACTTGGCTGACGTTGGCCCAGCCTCGCTCCTATTCACGATCATCGCACCTGCGACCTCGCAAAATCAAAAAGCCCCATCAGTTTTAACACTGACGGGGCTCTTTACTTGGATCTATGTCCCAGGGTCATAAACCCTGGACTATTAGGCATAATGGCTTTCGGCGCCGAGTTCCTTGACTACGAGGTAGTAGAACACCGCGCGGTGCTTGCTACGCTCCACGTACTTTTTGCAAACGGCCTGGACGGCTGCCTCGCCCTTTTCCTTATCCATGCCGAGCTTTTTGACGACGAGGTTGTTGACGACGCGCTCCAGCTCCGTCTTGTCGCTACAGGCTACCTTATTGCTGTCATTGTTGTAGATCGAGGGGCCGAGGCCTTTAGTGACTTTGCGCAGGAGGTCTTTGTCATTATCTACGTCGACTTTGTCGAGGGCTTTTTCGTAGGCGGCAAGTTTATCATCAAATTTACTCATGAAAGATGGCTGTTTAGTGGCCGCCGGGCGGAGGGGTGCCGGGCCGGCCGGTGATTGTTTGTATCGCGAGGGAAGATGCTAAAAATCTAGCGCCCCACGAAATTGTGTTGGATTTGTTTGTTACTCTAAGTGACTTTTCCAGCAATGTGTTCGTAAACACCTTACCCCTAGGCCGGCAACCGTAGGCATTTCGGGGTCGAGCGGTATCTTGCGGGCAGCGTATGCCAGCGAACACCTCGACCTTATTGTGGCTATCCCCCCGGGCGATTATCCTACTTTGTTGCCTGGGTACCGCCGCCTGCCGGGCCCAGGCCGATACGAGCGGGTTTCCCGAAGCGCGCTACCGAGAGTTGCTCGAGGAAGTGCGCTTCGAGCCGCCCGTGGAAGAAGACGAGCCAGCGGCAACGGCCTGGGAAATCGGCGACATCGATCTACCGGAGCCCATTGCCTACGCCATCCTCGGGCTGCTACTGCTCCCCTTGGCTTACCTGGTCTACCGCATCCTGAACGATATCGATTTGCGCCGACGAACCCGAGAGGAGGAAGACCCGGGCCTCATTCAGATCGAGGACATCGAGGAAGAGGCCTTGGTAGCCAGTGGCGTCAGTCTGAGCCTGCAGGAGCGGGCCGAGAAGGCCGGCCGGTTCGACGTGGCCGTGCGCCTACTCTACATCCAACTACTCAAAGACCTGCAGGACGGCCGGCTCATCCGCTACCGCCGCGACTACAGTAACCGCGATTATCGCCGGCAATTACGTAACTCGGACTTACTGACCGACTTCCACGCGGTGACGATCGACTATGAGCGCTACTGGTTCGGGAAGTACCCGATCGACCCGCTGAGCTACCGGCTCGTGAAGCGCAAATTCAGTGCGTTGACGAGCCGCCTCAATCTGGCCGAGCAGATAGATCAGGCCGATGTTTAGGCCGGGCAGCTACATCTCCGGTATTATGGTTGCCGTCGTGGTCCTCTGCTCCGGTTGCGGGCACCACTGGCGGGAGGAGTACGCGATTGACGACGACAACCCCTTCGACCTCTACGTGCTCCATCAGTTGCTGAGTGCCCGCCCCGCCGGCTTAACTACCCTGGAGGACAGCCTGACCGCTCTGTACGAAGTCGATGGCGCTGCGGCGAACTACGTGTTTATCGGTCAATATGCCTATTATAATGAGCGCGACGTCACCCAACTGCTCGATTTCGTGGAGCGGGGCAACACGGCCTTCATCGCCGCCAGCGAGTTACCGAAAGAGCTTGCCGAACAGCTTTACGGGTCGGACTGCTTCTTTGTATTAGAGGGCACTTCCGATCTGGCCACCGGAAGTTACGGTGACGGGCCGGGGTATCGAGATACCGTTCAACTCACGCTGGAGGCTTCCGAAGATCCTTATGAGTTGGTCAACATCAGTTACTGGAAGCCTTCTACTTACCGACACGCTTACGTACCCGAGCACTTTCTGTGCGACCCGGAGCTGGAAAACCGTAGCATCGGCTCCCTCGACACCAACTTCATCGGCTTCGTCGAGCTACCGTGGGGGGAGGGGAAGTTCTACTACAATACCCTACCTAAATACTTCACGAACTATTACCTCGTAGACAGTACCTGGCACCACTACGCCGAGGATGCGCTGGCGATGGCCGTCACCGCCGGGCCGGTGTACTGGGACGAGGGCTCCCGCGTCCCCCCGGCAATCGCGCGGCAGCGGCAGCAGGGAGGGCGGCAGAACATTCGCGGGCGCAATTTGCTGAGTGGTAACGAGGCGCTCAGTTACATTCAGCGACAACCCGCCTTGGCCTTCGCCTGGTACCTCATCATCGGCGGTGCTTTGCTTTTCGTACTGTTCCGGGGCAAGCGGCGGCAGCGCATCATCCCCCTCATCCGGCAGCGGGAGAATTCCAGCAAGCGGTTCATCGATACCCTGAGTCGACTCATCTTTCAGAAAGGCCACCACGGCTCGCTGGCCCGGCAGGAGATCCGTTCGCTACGCTTTTACTTGCAGGATCGGTACGGCATCCGTTGGCAGGCGGGCGAGCCGCTGCCGGAGAACTTCGCCGAGCTGACCGGCGCGGCCCCCGAGCTCGTCGAGCGCGCTAACATAGAACTGAAAATCATTCGCGATAAACCTTACATCGACGAATCGGCCTTGGTCAACTTCTACCGGGCCATCCAACCACTCTACCGCCTTTCCACCCACAAAGCATAAGCATCATGCAGGACGACAACGAGGAACCAAAAAACGAAGCCTCCCTTCCGGAATCAGCCGGCGGCTCGGCAATAGATACGCAGCAGCCTACCGACCCGATGGCAACGACCGGCCACCAGGAACGCATCGACCTTGATGAGTTGCGCGATGCCGCCGAGAGCGTCCGCCGGGAGATCGGCAAGCTCGTCGTCGGCCAGCAAGAATTCATCGATCTGCTGATCGCCTCGCTGTTGGCGGGTGGTCACGTACTCGTAGAGGGGGTACCCGGCATCGCCAAAACGCTCACCGCCCGCCTGCTCGCAAAAACGATCGCCGCTACCTACACGCGTATTCAGTTCACCCCCGACCTCATGCCGAGTGACGTGACGGGGACGACGATCTTCAACATGGGCAGCTCGGCCTTCGAGTTCACCAAAGGGCCGATCTTTACCAACATTGCCCTGATCGATGAGATCAACCGGGCACCCGCCAAAACCCAGGCCGCCCTTTTCGAAGTGATGGCCGAGCAGCAGATTACCGTGGATGGCCATACCTACGAGCTGCCCCCCCCGTTCTTCGTCATCGCCACCCAGAACCCGATCGAACAGGAAGGCACCTACCGCCTGCCCGAAGCGCAGCTCGACCGCTTCCTGGTCCGCATCATCATCGACTACCCCAGCCAGGAAGAGGAAAAAGAGATCCTGTACCGCTTCCGTAGCGACTTCCGCCAGTCGCAGCAGGAGGCCGTCGAGGCTGTGTTTACCAAAGAGGCGGTGGCACGGTACGGCGCGGTGATCGAGAAGATCTACATTCGGGATGAGTTACTGGATTATATAGCCGCCCTCGTACACCGTACGCGCACCCACCCCGACCTGTATCTGGGGGCCAGCCCCCGGGCCTCCCTGGGCATCCTGCGATTATCTAAAGCGGTTGCCGCCCTGGCCGGTCGGGATTTCGTTACGCCGGATGACATCCAGCAGGTATGCTTCCCCGTTCTGAACCACCGCATCATCCTAACGCCGGAGCGGGAAATGGAAGGCTTTGGCAGCAAAGACGTGATCGAGGAGATCGTACGGGGGATCGAGTTGCCCAGGTAGCTTATTCAGTGTTGATTTTAGTCGCGCTGTTCTGACCTCACCCCCGGCCCCTTATCAAAAAGCGAATACTGGCGGCCATCTTTAAGGAGACGGAAGCTCTTTCGATGGTGCTCCGTAGCGCCGTGTTCCTCGATTGCCCTGCGGTGGGCGATGGTGGGGTAGCCCGCGTTGGTATCCCAGGAAAATTGCGGGTAGCTTGCGTGGAGTTTCCGCATATAGGCGTCGCGGTGCGTTTTGGCCAGTATGCCGGCGGCGGCGATGCTTTGGTACTTGCCGTCCCCCTTGATCACGCAGGCGTAGGGCACCTCCCCGTAGGGCACGAAGTACTTTCCGTCGATGAGTAAGAAGTCCGGCACCTCGGTAAGGGCTTTGAGTGCACGGTGCATCGCCCGGTAGCTGCTCTGGAAGATATTGAAGCGGTCGATCTCTTCTACGGAATAGCTGGCTACCCGCCAACACAGTGCCTCGCGCTCAATTTGCCCCCGTAACGTATCGCGCTCCGCTCGTTTGAGTTGTTTGCTGTCGTTCAGCAACGGGTTATCGTAGCCGGGGGGCAGGATGACGGCGGCGGCGAATACCGGCCCGGCCAGGCACCCCCGCCCAGCTTCGTCGCAGCCGGCTTCGAGGCGATCGGGTTCCAGATAGGGCAGTAACATACCCCGCCAAGGTAAGTAGTGCAACGAACATTTGGCCCCGCCTTCCGTAAACCCTTAACCTAAGCTATCGAATACCAATGGATCTATCTCAAACTTTACAGCAACAACTTCAACAGCAGCTACAGGGTGGGCTGATGGACGTCCTCCAACAACAGACCGGTGCCGACAAACGCCAAACGACAAAAGCATCCAGCGCCGCCATCAGCGCGATGATGGGTGCCCTGGCCCGGAATGCCTCTACCCCGGATGGCGCTAATGCCCTCGCCGGCGCACTCGAGCGCGACCACGACGGTAGCCTCCTCGACATGCTCGGCGGTATGCTCGGCGGTGGCCAGCAACAACCGCGACGGCCGGCCCCCGGCACTGGCGGCGGCTTGGGCGATCTGATGGGCTCACTACTCGGTGGCGGCGGCGGTCGGCAAAGTGGAGGCGGTAATTTAGGCGGGCTGCTCGGTTCGCTCCTGGGTGGCAAATCAGCCCCCCCGCAGGTGCGCCAGCAGATCCCCCCACAGTTTCGCAAGACGCTGAACGGCGGTGGTATCCTCAAGCACGTACTCGGCGACCGACGCGACGAGGCCATGAACGAGGTCAGCCAAACGAGCGGCCTGAGCCTAGATAAGATCGGCCCCCTAATGACTACCCTGGCCCCCATAGTGATGGGCATGCTCGGCAAAGCCAAACGGCAAAACAACCTGGATGCCGGTGGCCTCAGTGGCGGCCTCATCGACATGGTCACCCGCAGCCAACAGAACCCCCGGCAAACCGCCCCCGACCTCGGTCTGGCCGGCAGCCTGCTGGATCGGGACGGTGACGGCTCGGTCATGGACGATATCGCCAGCATCGGCGCCAAAATGCTCGGCGGTCACTTTAACCGCCGGTAAGCCGCAACCGACTCGAACTTAAGCACGAAAAAGCCCCTCGACCGTACGGTTAAGGGGCTTTTTCGCTAGCCGAATAAATGCTTCGGGGGGCTATTTCTCGTCCCGGGTAATGAAGCTTTCCTGCTTACGAGCAAGTTCGCGCTCGCGTAGTTCACGCAGTTCGCGCTGGTCTTTCTCCACCTGCTCTTTGTGCTCCTGCTCGGTCATCCCGTCCTTCAGTTCCTTTTCGAGGTTGCCTTTGGCGGTGTTGAATTCACGGATGCCCTTTCCGAGGCCGCGCATCAATTCGGGAATCTTTTTCCCTCCGAAGAGCAGTAGAATGGCGAAGAATATTAGGATCATCTCCGGCCCGATCGCATTCAAAAACAGAAATGTAGGCGTAGACATAGGTAGTTAGTTTTATCGCCGAGGCGGGTTAAAGCCGGGGTAGGACGCAAAAATAACGAATTGGGTTGGGATACTGTTGCGGGGGCGGTGACCGGCGGCCTTTTTAGCCTAAGGAAGCGCAGCGACCGACCTCCGAGGCCCGTCTCCCTGGCTACTTCTTCAAACCAATCTGCCGCAGCCGTTCATCCAGATACTCCCCGGCGGTGATGTTCTCGTAGGCTCGGGGGTGCTCGGCGGTGACGCAGCTATCGAGTACGTTGAGCGACATTTCCGGGCGGGGGTGCAGGAAAAAGGGGATGCTCAGGCGCGGCTTGTGCCACTGGCTGCGCGGCGGGTTGACGACGCGGTGGGTCGTAGATTTCAGGTAGTTGTTCGTGAGCCGTTGCAGCATGTCGCCTACGTTGATCACGATCTCATCGTTTTCGGGCACGACCTCCTGCCACTCGCCCCGGCCGTTGAGGAGCTCGAGGCCACCGGCGCTGGCGCCTACGAGCAAGGTGATGAGGTTGATGTCCTCATGTTGCTCGGCGCGGATGGCATTCTTAGGCTCCTGCGTAATGGGCGGGTAGTGAATGGCGCGCAGGATGGAAACGCCGTCTTTGGTGTAGCGGGCAAAGTAATCCGCCGGTAGCTCCAGGTGTTGGGCGATGGCTTCCAGCAGGAGGTTGCCTTTTTCCTCGAATTGGCGGTACAACTGACGCCCCAGCGTTGTGAAGGCGGGCACTTCGGCTACGTCCGGGTTGCGTTCCTCCACCGTCATGTTAACCGTCTCCTGGCCGATCTGGAAGAACTCCTTCAGGTCCGCTACTTCGCTTTGCTTTGCCTTTTCCTTTCCGAAGGAAGTGTAGCCCCGCTGCCCCGCCGCGCCGGGGATCTCGTACTTCCCTTTCTCCGACTCACCCATAGCGAAAAAGGAATGCGCCGCTTGGTAGAAGTCATCAATCAACGCCTTCGGAATACCGTGGCCGGTCACGCCGACGAAGCCGATCCCACGAAAAGCTTCCGCGAGCTGCCGGACGAACGCCTGGCGAACGGCATCATCACCGTGCTCATAATCAGCGAGGTTTACTAGGGGGATGGCGCGGGCCGTTTTCGTAGGAGTCATGTGGGCGGTTGGTTTACCGGAATAACGGGAGAGGGGGGAGAATGTTAGCGGGTAGCGGGTAGCGGGTAGCGGGTAGCGGGTAGCGGAGCTAACAGTCTACCCGCTAAAGGTCAAAGGCCGTCCTACCCGCTAAAAGCCGCAGCCCGTCCTACCCTCTCGGCTTGAACCGCGCCCCCGCCAGCACCGCCTGCCCGTCCTGCATCCCGAGTAGTTCGGCCATCGTCACCTCCGGGTGTGCATCGACGTAGGCTTCCACGATGCGTTTGCCGAGGTAGTTTACGGCCTGGCCGGGGCTTTCTTTGGGCATGCCCGGGGTGTAGGGGGCGGGCTGGGTGAGTTGGCGGATGAGGTTGGGGGCCGTGCTGTAGAATTGGTCTTCTTCTTGCAGGTGGGCGTAGATGGAGATTTCGTTCTCTTCGAGCCAGGCTACTTTCTCGGGGGAGGTTTCCAGGAGGACTTCGGCGGGGGCTTCGGGGAGGACGCGCTCCAGCAGGTACAGTTTTTTGCCTTCGTACACGATGTGGTCGATCAGGCGGCCGGCGCGGGGGCGGGGGGCGTAGTCGTCGATCAGTACGCGCATGAGTTTGGCGGTGAGGTATTCGGGGCGGTACGTCTGGGTGAGGTACTGGCTGAAGATGGCTTCCTGGGCGTTGACCTGGGTGTAGTCGAACTCCGGGCCGAGGTAAAATTCCAGCCCCGCCGCCAGGTCGCCGTTGCCGTACAGGAGGCCGGCGAAGCTGAACTCCGATAGGAAGGTCGTCAGCGTATCCGGCAGGGGGGCGTCGGGCAAGTAGTAGTGGTAGTATTTGAGGGCTTGCTGCAGATCTCGGCGGTGGCCCTCTAGCTTGGCATCGTCGAAGCGGCTGGCTACGAGAGAGTCCAGGCGGCGCAGCGGCTGGTAACGCAGGAAGGCTTTTACCACTTCGATTTGTTCCTCCGGGCTAAAGTCGCCGCGGCGGATGGGGGTGATGTGCCGAAAGTAAATGTCGGAAAAGGCACCGTATTCATCATCCATGCGCGCCAATTCCGCTTCCACTCGGTTGGAATCCATTGCCAGCACCGCCCGATCGAAGCGGACTAATTCTAGCGGGGCGGTGATGTTGCTTACGTCCGGCGGCGTGTTTTTTTCTGCGAGGCCGCAGGATGCAATGTTTAGGACAAAAATGAGCAAGCACAAAAAGCGGAGGACGTACATAGGTGTTCGGGAGGATAAACGTTAGTGAGTGTTCAACGGAAAGCCGGATGAAGTACGGCGAATCGAACGAACACTGCCGTGCGCAAATCGTTTTCTACCGTCAGCCTGTCTTAGCGACGGCACTCTCGATCCGATCTCCGCTGGCTACTTAACCAACGATCCATATGAAATCAAATTTTACCACTCTCCGCGCCTTATTCGCCGCCCTTCTGCTCGTTATCGCTTACAGCCCGCTTTCCGCTCAGTTGGATGGGGATATCAAGTTCGGCGTTCAGTTGAGCCCGACCTTCAGCAGCATGAATACGCCGGATAACTTCATCAACAGCGACGGCACGAACGTGGGCCTGAAACTGGGCGTCATGGGTGAGTATTACTTCACCGATCAGTACAGCGTTCACTCCGGCCTCGGCTTTCACTTCAACGCCGGCGGTACGCTCCGCTACGACGAACAGTTCACCCGCGTCGTGCTCTGGCAGGAGCCCATCACCGACTTCCTACCGGTAGGTACCCCGACCGATACCCTCGGTGGCCTCGGCTACAAATACAGCCTCCAGTATTTGGAAATACCGCTCGGCTTAACGCTGCGGACGCGAGAGTTCGGCTACCTACGCTACTTCGTGCGCCCCTCCCTCCATCTGGGTATTCTGACGCAATCGCGCGGCCAGTTGCAGGGCAGCAGCATCATATCCGACGACGAGAAGCTCAACATCGGCAGCGAGGTGAACGCGCTTAACCTGGGTTGGAGCATCGGCGGTGGGGTCGAATACGCCGTTTCTACCAGCACCTCCCTGATCGGCGGCATCGCCTACCAATCCGGTTTTGCCGACGTGACCACCGACAACGACACCGAAGTCGTACGCAACGGCCGGGGGCCGGAGGAGGACGATAGCCGGGGTAAAATCCGCTCTTTCGTCATTACCCTCGGGGTGATGTTTTAACCCCCCCCGCAGCAGTACCTCCGAAAGCTTACTCTTCTGCATCTCCCCGGGGAGGTGTAGACCAGCCTGCTACCCGAAATGTAAGCCCGCACTTAGTCGGGGCGTACGCAAAATAAAGCCGCGACAAAGGGTAGCGAAAGCCGCGCAAATCCTAGTATTTGTGGCATGATTTTTGTAGTTTTACCCGTATGGCAGAACCGCAAAATCAAGCGCCCAAAGGCAACTACGGCGCCGATAATATTACCGCCCTCGAAGGGCTCGAAGCCGTCCGCAAACGCCCCGGCATGTACATCGGCGGCACGGACACCAAGGGCCTCCACCACCTCGTCTGGGAGGTGGTCGACAACTCGATCGACGAGCACGTCGCCGGCTACTGTAGCCACATCGACGTATCGATCCTGGAAGACAATTCCATCAGCGTTACCGACAACGGCCGTGGCATCCCCGTCGGTATGCACAAGAAGTTGCAGAAGTCCGCCCTGGAGGTCGTAATGACCGTTCTGCACGCCGGCGGTAAATTCGATAAGGACACTTACAAGGTATCCGGCGGCCTCCACGGCGTCGGGGTATCCTGTGTGAACGCGCTTTCCAGCCACCTGGAAGCCCGCGTACAGCGTGACGGTAAGGTGTGGGTACAAACTTACAGCGAGGGCAAACCCACCAGCCCGGTCGAGGTCGTCGGGGAGTCCGATTCTAATGGCACCACCATCACCTACAAGCCGGACGCGACGATCTTCGATACCCTCGTGTACAAGTTCGAAACCCTCGCCAACCGGATGCAGGAGCTGGCCTTCCTGAACAGCGGGCTTAATCTGAGCCTGACCGACCACCGCGTTAAGGAAGACGATGGGTCTTTCTTGCGGAAGGAGTTCTACAGCGAAGGCGGCCTCTCCGAAATGGTGCAGTACCTGGACAACGGTAAGCCCAACCTGATCGAAAAGCCGATATACGTCAAGTCCAAGGAAGACAACGTCGAAGTCGAGGTCGCGATGCAGTACAACACGACCTACCAGGAGAACGTGTACAGTTTCGTCAACAACATCAAGACGCGCGAGGGCGGCACCCACGTCAACGGGTTCCGCCGCGCCGTGAACCGGCTTTTCACCAAGTATGGGGATGAGAACGGGATGTTCAAGAAACTGAAATTCAAGGTCTCGGGGGAAGACTTCCGGGAAGGCCTTACGGCCGTCGTATCCGTAAAAGTTCCGGAGCCCCAGTTCAAAGGGCAGACGAAAGGCGAACTCGGCAACAGTGAAGTCACCGGTATCGTCAGCCGTGCCGTCGGCACCTCCGTTGGCCACTGGCTCGAAGAGAACCCCGTGCAGGCCAAGCGCATCATCGACAAGGTGATCATTGCCGCTACCGCCCGCCACGCCGCCCGTAAGGCGCGCGAAATGGTGCAACGTAAAAACGTCCTCACCGGTGGCGGCCTACCCGGTAAACTGGCGGATTGCTCGAGTAAAGACCCCGCCGGCTCCGAAATCTACCTCGTGGAGGGTGACTCGGCCGGTGGCACCGCCAAGCAGGGCCGCGACCGAACCTTTCAGGCCATCCTACCCCTGCGCGGTAAGATCCTCAACGTAGAAAAGGCCATGGAGCACAAGATCTACGAGAATGAGGAGATCAAGAACATGTTCACCGCCCTCGGCGTCCGCATCGAAGAGAATCAATACGGCGAGCGCGTCCTGAACCTCGATAAGCTCCGCTACCATAAGATCATCATTATGTGTGATGCCGACGTGGATGGCTCGCACATCGTAACGCTGATCCTGACCTTCTTCTTCCGCTACATGCACCGGCTGGTCAACGAAGGCTACGTGTACATCGCGCAGCCACCGCTCTACCAGGTCCGCCGTGGCAAGCAGTTCCAGTACTGCTGGTCGGAGGAGGAGCGCCGCGAGGCCATCGCTCACCTCAGCCGCAACGAGAACGACAGCGGGGTGAAAGTCCAACGCTACAAAGGCCTCGGCGAGATGAACGCCGAACAGCTCTGGGAAACTACGATGGACCCGGATACGCGGATGCTACAGCAAGTCAACATCGACGAGCTTTCGGAAGCCGACCGCGTATTTTCGATGCTGATGGGAGATGAGGTGCCGCCGCGGCGTGCCTTCATCGAGGCGAATGCCAAGTACGCTAAGGTGGATGTTTAGGGGTTGCTGCTAAACCGTAGTCAGGTCATCCATTGAGTAGCCACGGTAATCAATGGTGTATTCTTTCAGTTCCTTTTCGACGCGTTGCGCTTTGGCGCGCAACTTTGCGATTGATATCTTGGAGGAATTTAGCTTGACCTCGCCAATCATAGCTTTCTTAGTCATTTCATTATAGGCTATCAGATCAATCTCGTTAAGGCCAACTCAGGGTAGTAACGCTGCATCAGTGCCCTCAACGCCGTAGGGCCGAACGGCCGAACCAGGATGCGTGCCGTTGCACGACCAACAGAGGCTCGTGGTAGCTATCGAAGATCTTTCGCATTAAACTTTGGATCGATCCGCTCAGGATCAGATTCATGTGCATGAGTTCTTTGCCACCGTCCCAGTAATTCTGTATGTCGCTATAGATTGACGGATTAATCCTGAAGAACTCCTGAAACTCATCGATGACCAAATTTATATGGCGCCTTTTAGCTTCGCTACAAAGCCACTGAAAGATCAGCCTGAACTTATTGAAGTTACCGATCATCTCCGTCTCCAGCACCTGCTCTACCTGATCTTTAAACTCTGCACAGAGCAAGGGTTCTTCTTTGCGGGAGACAAAAAAGTAGAGATACACCGACCCCGCTAAGCTTTCCTTGATTAATCTGGTCTTCCCTACCCTTCTACGACCGGTAATAACGGTCATTTGCGCCGTCGATTTACTGCGCTCCGTGATTTGTCGTAGCGTAGCTACCTCCCTCTCACGACCGTAGAACTTCGTGGGGCGAATATAAAGCAACCTCCGTTAAATTAACCGTGGTTAATTTAACGGAGGTTGCTTTACCGCGTGTTCTTCTATTAGACAGGTGCGAGATGCCGACGGACAACGAACTAACAGCTCCTTATTCAGAAAGCATTCTCCTCTTCCCCAGCACAGTTAACCACCGTACGGAAGATGCAGTAGCAATCCAGCAACGGGCTCCAATTGTTGATGTACTTCAGGTCATTACGAACGCGGCCTTCCATCTTCCAGAGTTCTTCGGTGGGGCCACGCCAGCCACGGATCTGCGCCAGGCCGGTGACGCCGGGCTTGACGTCGTGGCGGTCGTTGTAGTTGTGGATCTCCTCGGAGTACTGATCGGTATGCTTCAGCATGTGCGGGCGTGGGCCGACGACGGACATCTGCCCCAACCATACGTTGATGAACTGCGGAAATTCATCGAGGCTGGTGCGGCGCAAAAAGGCACCGACTTTGGTTACCCGTGGGTCGTCACGAACGGCCTGGTCGACACCCGAGCGCTCATTGACGGACATGGAGCGGAACTTGAACATACGGAAGGTCTCGTTCTGATAGCCAGTCCGTGGTTGACGGAAGAAGACCGGGCCGCGGGATTCCCACTTGATCAGGATGCCAACGATGAGCAACATCGGAGGAAAAATAATCAGTAGCACCAGCGAGCTAAAGATCAAATCGAAAACGCGTTTGAAGACGCGATTGCTTACGTGATCGAGTGGGCGAAATACCGGGGCCGTCGTAGTTGCCTGGCGGCGGACCGGCCGGGGCCGGGCAATGGCGGAACCGTTTCGCTCCAGCGCCGGGGCTTGTATTGTAGATTCGCCAGACGGGCGGGTAGAAACAGTGTGATAATCTAGTAGTGTATTTTCCATTTGGATTGTGAGACTTTTGACAAGTGTTAATAAAAGCTGTAAGAGCTATCAACATGCAGTAAGGCATCAACCCAGAGCGCTGGGTGGACGGCATCCACAAAAACTTGGTAAACTTTACAGTGCGTTGTTAATAATATTCGTGAGGAAAAAGCGAGCTACTCACACGGTAGCACAATCATCCAGTCCAGAACTGGAGGCGAAAAGGAACAGAACCAATGGAATGAGTAGTAGAAAAAGTTAGTCTATGCTACTACTATTTTAATTGACAGTGTAAATGATTGTGTAATTGTGCGTCGTAGAGCTGTAGTTATTTGGTTATCTAAGACCGTATACGATACAGTTGAATCCAGGATTCACCCGCAAATATAGGAGCTGTACCAACACCAGTCACCCCATTACCACCACATGGCGTACTATAATATTAGTATTCGGTTGATTGTCAGCTGTTTACCAATTAGCGAAAATTCACTGAACACGCATTAACAATATATAGCCGTTCCGTTACACTATCCGCCCCGAACTGCGGGGCGCCTTACTCGCTACTTGCTAACTACCTGGCAAACCTCGCGCGCCCGCGCCGCCCGCGCCCGTGCTTCCGCCACCGTATCGCCCAAAGCGGTGATGTGCCCCATCTTCCTGAACGGCCGTGTTTCCGCCTTCCCGTATAGGTGGGGATACACTTCCGGGATGGCCAGCAAGTCTTCCCAACCATCGTATACGGCCGGCCCCGTGTGCCCTTCGGCACCCAGCAAATTGATCATGGCACCCGGCCGGATCAGATCCGTAGGGCCCAGCGGCAGGTCGAGAATGGCACGCAGGTGTTGATCGTACTGGGAGGTCATGCAGGCCTCGATGGTGTGGTGGCCTGAGTTGTGCGGCCGGGGCGCCACCTCGTTCACCATAATGTCGCCCGCTTTCGTCAAGAATAATTCTACGGCGAGCAGACCGACGATCTCCATCTCTTGCGCCACCCTGCGGCCTACTTCCGCCGCGCGGCGGTTGGTGTCCCCGTCGATCGCTGCGGGGCAGATCAGGAACTCTACCAGATTGGCGGTTGGATGGAACTCCATCTCGACGGTTGGGAATACGGCGATCTCCCCCGATACGGAGCGGGCCACGATCACGGCCAGTTCTTTCTCGATGTCCGCCATCTGCTCCAATAAGCAGGGTACGTCCAATAGCTTCTCACTCAGGTCGCTTTCGTTGCGGATGACGGCTACGCCCTGACCGTCATAGCCACCCGTGCGCGACTTCTGCACGAAGGGGTAGCTCCAATCGCCCGCGGATACCGCCTGCCGCACCGCCGCGGCATCATCGTATAGGGTGAACGGCATCGTAGCGATTTCCCGCTCGGCGTAGAACTGCTTTTGCAGCCCTTTATCCTTTATCAGATCGACTTTGTCCGGCTGGGGGTACACTTTGACGCCCGCTTCTTCCAGCTTACGGAGCCCGTCCGTATTGATGTGCTCGATCTCGATCGTCACCACGTCCAGCCGCCGCCCGAACTCCACCACGTCAGTTCGGCTACGAAAATCGCCGTATTCAAATACAGTAGCGTAGTTGGCCGCCGGAAAGCTGGCATTCTTATCCAGTACGTAGATCGGCAAATGCCAGGAAGAACCCGCCTGGCACAACATCTTCCCCAATTGCCCACCCCCGAGTATCCCTAATTTAGTCTTCAAGCTATTGGCTGATTTAGACCCCAAATGTAAGCTATGCCCAATGAGAGACCGAAGGTCTCGTTAAAAGTCTCCCAGGGTCCGAGACCCCGTGGGTAGGGATAACACGAGTTCATAGCCCGCCCCGGCAGCCAAAAATCCGATCGTTTCCAACACCGCGTTCCCTTCCGCTCGCGCCCGATCCAATAGGTCGCTTTCCAGGGCCTTAGCCCGTAACCGATCCTTGGCGGCTTTATTCAGCTCGGAGTAATCCCGCGCCGTGAAGCTATTGAACCAACTCTCATCCAGGTTTTTATAGACGACCTGGTGGTCGATGGCCAGGATCTCCGGCTCGGGGAGGTTAGCGAGGGTGATCGTTTTGGTGGCGTCGTCGACGGTAACATCCATCTGGGCGAGGTCATAGCCAACCAGTACTTTTCCGGTCACCTGTACGGAGGCTTGCTTATCGAAGCTCATCGTGGCGGGCAGCGGGAGGTAAAAGGTGACGTCCCGCGTTTGCTTGCGGTTGAAGAGCTCGTAGACATCCCCCTCCACCGTGACGAGCTTACTGACTTTGCGGATTTGCTCTACCAAAACCGTGCTATCGTCTTCCGTTCTTTGCACCTGCGTCCTCGCAAAAATATTCATGGCCGCTATCCCCAGAAGGAAAGCCAGTACGACCGCCACCAGAATGGGTACAAGTGTTCTCATCATTCCCGCTTGGCGGTTAGGGGGTATTTCAGGCCGGAGTACTTGTGCAGCACCGCTTTGACGCTACCGACCACGACCGGAGATTCGATCAGTACCGGCAGCTTATTCTCGTCGTTAGAGACCCAGATCTGCATTTCATCGCCTTCCTTAAAGACCTCACCGGCAATGAGTTGCGGGCTGAAGCGCTGGGTATCGAAGTAGCCGACGCCCCGCACTTTCTTTTTCTCCTCTCGGCCCAGATACTTGACGTTGAGCGGGTAGATGCGCCGGTCCATCATCACCTTGATGGGGATCTCCTGGTCGACGCTCATGTCCTCGTAGTGGAGGTTACGCGCCCAGTAAACGATGGAAATCAGGTCGTGCATACAGCCGTCGAAGTCGATCGCTTCTTCCTCCAGTTTGTCGCGCGTTTTGCCGCGGGCGCTGATGGCTTTGTGGTCTACCTGGTCGAAGGTCGTCCGGTCGTAGCGCTTAAAGCCACCTTCGTGAATGTCCTTGATGTGGATCTGCGGCAGCAGGGTTTCTTTGTCGATGTAGCTCTCATAACGGTCGCGTACTTTGTAGAACCATTCGTAACTCTCGTAGGTCTCGCCCGTCACGGTGACGTGGTACTGGCTCGGCAGTTCGTTGACTCTGAAAACGACCTCGCCGGCCGGCAGCCACATCATTCCCCAGTTATAGTAAAGTTTGTAGGTGATCTGCTCCCCGGTTGCGAACACGTCGTTGTCCATATCGCAGGCACTCTGTAGAGACATCGGAGGGTGCCAGTCATTATTGCATTGCCCCGATTCAATCGGGGCAGTTACGGGGTTTGTGGATACGGCCCCTAGAGTAAAAGACCAGACGAATAGCCCCGTGAGGAGTGCGATTTGGAAAGGGAAAGAGCCGCGAGAGGTCATTTTTTATTGGTTTGGACGATCAACCAGTACCCTGGTAACGCTGGCAGTAAGACGTTTACTATAAATAAGGTGGTGAATGCCAGCACCGTTGCAGCTACGATCTCCGGAGCGTCACCCCACAGAAGCAGGCCGATCTCGGCGCGGGTAAGCAGGTTAGCGCCGGGGGGGAGCGGCAGGCCGGCCTGCACCAGATAGATGCCGGCGATGCCCGCCAAGGTCTTAATCAGCGGGAGTACCAGGCCGAAAAACCGTAGCAGCAAGTACAATTGTACACAGTAGACGCTCAAGCGTAGGGCCGCGTACGAGCCCGCCAGCATAATTAACCGCAAATTAACGGCGGCGGCGGCGGCCTCGAAGTGCTCGGGTTGCTTCCCCCCACCGCCGGACGAGGTAGCGGGCGGCCCGCAGGAACAAACCCTTCCCGACCGTAAAGCCCAGCAACAACACCAGCGGCCCTACCGGCCAGAGCCAGTGGACGGAAAAGTCGATCCGCTCCGCCAGCAGCTCGCCAGTCGTCCAGATCAACCCGGGCCAGGCCAGAAGCAGGAAGGCGATCCACTGGCAGGCACTTCCGAGGAGGCTGCTGGCGATGACCCCGGGCCACTCCGATTTTTCGGCTACCATCATCCGCCCGCCGATCTCCCCGATTCGATTGGGGGTTGCGGCGCTGACGCTGACGCCAGCGATGACCGTCCGCCAGGTACGAGAAAAATCCCACGGCAGAAAAGCGGTTAGCAGGGGGTGCCATTTGCGGGCCTCCAGGTACCAGTTCAGTGGCATGAGCAGGACCGCCACGACGAGGAAGACCAACCGTTCGGGTTGCAGCAGTGCCCCGCCGAACGCGCTCCAATCCAGGCTGTTGGTAAGGCCGTGGAGGTGGTAGCCTAGTGCGGCTACGAGCACCACCCCCAGCCCACCCAATAGCCAAGGCCGGAGCGACGTACGAAAACTTTTATTTTGCCTATTTATCAAAATATTTGTTGGTTCGAGGGGGAAGCCGGTACTTTGTAGTGCTTACTTTCATTGACAGAGGAAAGAACCCGCGTCAAAACTCACTCCAAAATTACAACCGTGGCCGCCGCCCGCCCGCGCAAACCCGCCCCCGAAGTTTACCGCATCATCGGCATTGACCCGGGGACGGTCGTGCTGGGCTTCGCCGTTATTGAAATTCACCCCCGCTCCAAACGCATCCTGGAGATCGGAACGCTGAAACTGGCGCAGTTCAAAGAACATTCCGAACGCCTGGCTACGATCCACCGGCGGCTAACGCAGGTCATCGGTACCCATAAGCCGAAGGTCATGGCCATCGAGAGCCCTTTCTTCGGCAAGAACCCGCAGTCGATGCTCAAACTGGGCCGCGCCCAGGGAGTCTGCATGGCGGCCGCAATGGGCCTGAACGTGCCCGTGGTCGAGTACGCCCCCCGCAAGATCAAACAAGCGATCGCGGGTAACGGCAACGCCAGCAAGGAACAGGTTTCTGCCATGCTGCAGAATGAATTCACGCTCGACACCAGCCGTATGCTCTCCGATGCTACCGATGCGTTGGGGGCGGCGACTTGCCATTACTTTCAGAGCCGGGGCCCACTGGGCGGTGGCAGTAATTTCAAAGGCTGGGAAGGATTCTTAGCGGCAAATTCCAAACGAGTTATTCGATAGTTGTTATTTTTGCGTTTCGCATTTCCACCTGACTGATAGGCGGTTATGCTTTTTTTGCCTTCAACACCCCCTACATCCTATTAACTTATGCCTACCAGAATTTACAACGTCTACGATAGCACCCACAGCTATCTGGCCCTCACCGAGGATACCCTTTACTTCGTCGAAAGCGACAATCTTCGCGATGCCGATCACTTTCACGCCCTCCTCGAGCACGGCAGTTTACCCCACGTGGCCGTCCCCCTCGACACCATCGAGCGGCTGGAGCACACCGCAGACTCAACCACGACGACGCTGTATCAGCGCGGCGACGACGAAGGCAACGTGCTGATGTTCGCCGACAAGACGAAAGGCCGCGAGTTCCTTTCCTCCCTACCCGCCCGTTTAGAAATGCGTAGGACGGAAGAGGAGCGCTCGACGATGTCCGTCCTCACTACCTTCGTCCCCCTCCTGGCGTTTATCGGTGCCATGCTGGCGGCAGCCGTCATCTACGACGAGCAAGACGTGATGGAGCTATCCCGCGGCGGCGGCCGTAAAGCCAGGCAGGCAACGGGCCTCATAAAGATGGCCTATCACTACCTCGGCCAGACCGTCATCATCGGCATCCTCGCCCTTCTACTGGCAGCTTCGGCGTACTACTTCGTGAGGTCGCTGAGGGTACGGGATATCGACGTGGTCTACCAGCGGTAAGTTCATCCTGGTAGGGGAGCTATCTTAGGCGCCGTAATCTATTCGTGCGCACTATCCCCGACTCGCTGCTATCCCCAACCCGCTATTACCTCCTCTGCTGGTCGCTACTCTGTAGTACCTTCCTACTGGCGGACTGCTCGCCCCGCCCCGCCTTTTACGGCTACCGCTTCCTGGATCCCAGCCTACTGGAGTACAACAGTGAGCTTGCGCCCTTTTACGAGGCATTCGGAGCTAAGTACGCCGACCTGACCGTCAATACCGCTGAGTTGCGTAGACGGGACAATCTGCAGGAATGGTACGATCGCTACTGCGAACAAGTGGATCCGGAAGATATCGAATCGCTGCTTTACGGCAACACCGCCGGCACCCTCCGCCGGGTGATGGACCTTTCCGCCCGCAAGGGGGCAACCGATAGGGATTTACCGGAACCGTGGCGCCAAAATAGTTTTGCTAGTCACCTCGTCGAGTATCGGTGTACGGAAGTGGCCCAGTATCTCTTTTTCGCGAAAAGGGTGGAGCCTTACGTCGTCGCCCGCAAGAAGACATTCGCTACCCAGACGACGGCCAAAGCGGAGATGGAAAGCTTCATCGAGGAGGGCTTAGCCTACTTTCTGGAAGCGGAAAGTCACTACGTCCGCCTGCGTTACGCCTATCAACTTATCCGGCTGGCCCACTACCTGGGGGAATACGATTACGTTATTGAGCTGTATGACTATTTGCTGCCGAAGACCTCCGCCGACCCGAGTATTCTGTACGATTGGATTGAGAGCCACCGGGCCGGGGCGCTGCGGGAGTTGGGCGACTACCCTCAGTCCGCCTACCTCTTCAGCCGGGTGTTCGCCAACTGCGCCAGTTGCCGGGAGGCCGCCCACCGAAGCTTTCGCATTCGCTCGGATGCGGAGTGGACGGAGGCCTACCAACTTTGCGCCAACGATCGGGAGCGGGCGATGCTCCACGTCCTCCGCGCGCAGGACCGTCGTGCCCACCTGGTGCGCGAAATGGAGTACATCTTCGCCCTCGACCCGAACAACCCCGCCCTCGAACCCCTCCTGATGCGGGAGCTCCTCGACCTCGAACGCGACCTGATGGGACAAGACGTGAACCCCAACAAGGCAGCCAACCGCAGGCTCCACCGCCGCCCCGGCCCGAAGGCCGGTAAACGCTTGATCGACTTGCAAGCCTTCGTGCAAGAGGTGATCGCCGCCGGCTCCGCCGCCCGCCCCGATCTATGGTTGTTAGCCAGAGGCACCATCGAGCTACTTGCCGGCGACCACTACTACGCCGACGAAACCTTCGCCGATCTGCTGGAGCAATCCGGCGACGCCGCCATCCGCAAACAAACCAAGGTACTACGGACGGTCTCGGACCTGCTGGCTCTGGGTTACGCCGATGATGAGATCGAGCGCTACTACTACAAGTTACTTCAGAACAACGCGTTGCAGGAGGACTACCCCGACCTCGTACACCTGATCAACGACAAACTGGAAGTCGTCTACCGTCAGACCGGAAAAGAGGGGAAGGCCACCCTGCTACGCTACGGCTTCGACGCGATCCAGAAGCACCCCCAACTCAGCATGATCGACGAACTGAACGGTATGGCGGATAGCCTGACGGGGAACATCTTCGACCGCCGCCTGCTGGAGGTACGGGCCGGAAAAAACGTAACGAATGACCTACACCACCTCACCGGCTTGTACTACCTGCAACGCGGGCAGTGGGAGATTGCGCTGGATAACTTTCGCAAGATCCCCGCGGCCCGTAGGGCGGATTACGGTACGTTCGCCCCTTTCGTCAAGCAGTTTCACGATCGGGTAAACTTCAGCCCACCCGGTACGGCCGCTCGTTATGACCTCGTTACCCTGATCGAACGGCTCAATATACTGGAGGAGGAAGCCCGGCAAACGCGCAACGATACCGTGGCTACGCGCAACTACTTCAATCTAGGCCTCGCCCACTACAACAGTTCTTACTTCAGCTATAACTGGAAGTTTGGCGATGATTTTCGGTCTTCCACCAGCGCTGAACGGGCGGCTAAGAGAAGGTCCTCCCTTTCGGTATACTCCCATTCGGATGCTCCCCTGGGTAACCTGGAAAACATGAATATGGATCGGGCCCGCTACTATTTCGAACGGGCCGCCGCGCAGGCACCTACGCGCGAAGCAGCCGTAGAGGCGCTATACTACGCCGCGAAGGCGGAACGCAACGGCCACTACGCGGCGGGGCGCCCCGGGGGGGAGCGGCCCTTCACCAACTTTACGCGGATCGAGGGGGAGTACCGCGACACGCGCTACTATAACTACCTCATCGAGGAGTGCCGGACGTTCGCCTGGTTCGCGCAGCGGCAATGATCTACAAGAAGCGCTTAGCTCAGTTAATGGCGATTCTCCTCTTCCAGGACGGATTCCGGTAGGGTGATCAGGATCTCTTTGATCCTACGTGGAGTGAGGGAGAGGACTTTGAATCGGTATTCCCCCACTTCGATTTCCTGATCGGGCTCGGGAAATTGACCGACGCGTTCGAGGATGATGCCCGCAAGGGATTCCGCTTCCCCTTTCAATTCATCGAAGGTGCTGGTATTCAGATCGAGTACCCGGCAAACGTCATTGAGCAGCGTCTTACCGTCAAAGGAATAATTCAGGTCATCGATTTTGTTGAAGCTGATCTCGTCACCGTCGTCGAACTCGTCCTGAATGTCACCGATAATTTCTTCCAAGACGTCTTCCAGAGTTGCAATGCCTTCCGTACCACCGTACTCATCCACTACGATGGCCATGTGCATTTTCTGTTGCTGAAACTCTTTGAGCAGATCGTTGATCTTCTTATTTTCCGGTACGTAGAGGATGTCCTGCCGAATGAGGTGATGCCAATCGAACTCAGCCGTTTCGTAGCGGTAACCGAGTAGATCTTTTACGTAAAGGATCCCACGGACGTTATCGAAATCCTCTTCAAAAACGGGGATACGGCTGTAGCTGTGTTCCCGAACGATGTCGAGCAGTTCGTGGTAGTTGATGTTTTGATCGACGGCGGTGACGTCCCCCCGGCTACGCATTATCTGCTTGACGGTAGCATTTGCGAAGGATACGATCCGCTTCAGGATGTAGATATCCTGTAGCTGCCCCTCCTCCCCGTTGTCTTCGTGCTGTACGGTGAGGTCGATGGCCTCGTCGATGTCCTGCTGACTGGGGGAAGAACTATCCTGGCTGTGTGATTCCAGCCTACGCTCGATCACGGCGGCTCCGCTGACCAGAAGCAGCGAGATGGGTTTGAATAGCCCCAGTAGAATATTCATCGGCCTAGCCATCAACTTGGCTAGCCGAACGCGGTTCATCCGTGCGTATACTTTGGGTGCTACCTCACCGAAAAGTACCAGGAGGAAGGTGACGCCTACTACCGTGATCGTAAAACGGATGGTGGTCGTCACGCTGGCGGTGGTCAGCCAGCGGAGCTCGCCCAGGAAGGAGCGCACAAACCCGAGGATAGCTACGGCCCACCGCTCGAAAAGCTCTTCGCGAAAGAGCGTCCTGAGGAGGAGCTCCGACACTAGGACGATGGCGATATTGATGAAATTGTTGGCGATCAGGATCGTCGCCAGTAAGCGCCGTGGGAGTTCCTTCAGTGCGATCAGGGTAAGGCTGGCCGGGGTGGGGTTGGCTTCGAACTCTTCGTAATCGTTTTCGGTCAGGGAGAAGAAGGCGACCTCGGAGCCGGATACGAGGCCGGAAAGTACCAACAGCAAAACGATCCCCGCCCCGCCGAAGACCAGCGTCGTCGTGACGCTTAGCAGTAAATGACTGGCTAGGAGGTGGGATAAACCGGTTGGGTCCAAAAGGGTAGTCGAGCTACTTTAGTTAGATAACAAATATATAGCTCAACAAGCTTAGCGACACTAGGCTCGTGATCTAGAACGGTAGATCTTCCCCATCATCGTCAAAGCTATTGCCAGGGGTGGGGGCTTTTGCGGGCGCGGGTTCTTCGGTCGAGGAAGTACTCGGGGTATGCTGATAGTTTGTACCGCCGCCGTCACCCTGCCCGCCGGGGCTGGCCAGTTGACGAAAGTAGTTGGCGACTACCTCGGTAGTCTTACGGTTGTTGCCGTCTTTATCCTGCCACTTGCGGTGGGTGAGTTTGCCTTCGATGTAGACGAGCATGCCTTTCGTCAGCGAGCGTTGTGCTCTTTCGGCGGCGTTGCGCCATACGACGACGTCGTGCCATTCGGTCTGGTCCTGCCATTCACCGTTACGATCCCGGTAGCTTTCCGAAGTAGCGATGGAGAAGCGACCGAGCGGGGTGCCGTTCTCGAGGGTACGCATTTCGGGGTCGGACCCGAGCCGGCCGATGAGGGTTACTTTGTTTACCATAGGGTGGAGTCGTTAGTAGGATTTAGGAAAAAGCCTTCGGAAGTGATTATCAAAAGAGGCTCAAAAGTAGATGGTTATTTTCAATAAATTTAGTGATCACCCGGGGGAATGCATAATTTTTCAACAATTTGTTGGTCGTTATGTGGATGCCCGTTTGGCTACCGGGTAGCAAGGGCCAGCTAAATTGGTGGAAGACGGCATAAATTGTTTGATGCGTCAACTGTTGCTTGAAGGTTTCGCTGCGGCCGGTAAACTGAAGTTCTTCGCTGGGAAGCCAATCGGGCCAACTCGGCAACAGGGGAAGTTGGTCGCTGGTGGTGTCGGCGGCGGCGGCTTCGATTAAGGGGAATTCGTACAGGCCCTGCCAAATATCTCCGTCGCCCCGCTGCTGGATGGCGGTGCGGCCGGCCTCATCGCGTAAGACCAGGTAGTGAAAGTAGCGGGTGCGGCGTTTCAGTTTCTTCTGCTTTACCGGCAACTCGTATACGCGACCCTCTGCGAGGGCTATACAAGTTTCTCTCAGGGGGCAGCTCGGGCAGGCGGCCCGGCGGGGGGTGCAGACCAGGGCACCGAAATCCATGATCGCCTGATTGTACACATTAGCGGGGGCGTCACCCAGGGCGGTTTCGGCCAGGCGGGTAAACTCCTTTTTTCCGGTCGTGGTATCTATGGGGGTGGCCGAGTTCTGGTAGCGCGCCAGAATGCGAAAGACGTTGCCATCGAGCACGGCTACCTGCTCCCCGAAGGCGAAGCTGGCGATAGCGGCGGCAGTATATGGGCCGACGCCGGGTAGTTTGCGGAGTTCGGAATAGGTCCTAGGAAAGCTACCGTTGTACTCGCGCACGACCATTTGTGCGGCTTTGAGAAGGTTGCGCGCACGGGAGTAGTAGCCCAGGCCTTCCCATAACTTGAGAACGTCATCTTCCGCGGCGGCGGCGAGATGCACGACGGTCGGGTACGCTTCCGCGAAGCGTTCGTAGTAGCCCCTTCCCTGTTCTACCCGCGTTTGTTGGAGGATGATCTCACTCAACCAGATGTTGTAGGCCTCCGCGTGTGCCTTCCAGGGCATGGGCCGGCGGTCGGGCTCGTACCACTTCAATAGTTCTTCGCGGAAGTAGGTCCAGCGGTCGGTAGTCATACGGAGGGGTTGCGCATAAAGAAGCCGGGGCACCTTGTGGGGCCCCGGCTTCAAACGTACGACGATGGTTTACTATACACGCATTTGTCGTCTATGCAGTTTCACGCAACTTGCCATATTGACGGGCAATCTGCATCTTCAAGTCTTTCCGGGCGAAAAAGATGCGGCTTTTGACGGTACCGAGCGGCAAGCTCAGGTGGTCGGCAATCTCCTGATATTTGAACCCCTGATAGTGCATTAGGAAGGGTACGCGGGTGCTGTCGTCCAGCTCGTTGATCAGCACGGTGAGTTCTTTGATCAAGATGTCACTCTCCGCTTCGTTGTCAATTTGCGTACGCCCGCTGTTCAGGTAATACAGGTTCTCCGTATTATCCATGATGGTGTTGGCCTTTACCTTTTTACGGTAGTTGTTGATGAAGATGTTCTTCATAATGGTAAACAACCATGCCTTGAGGTTAGTGCCGGGGTTGAACTTGTCCTTATTGGTAATGGCCCGGAAGGCGGTTTCTTGGTAGAGATCCTTAGCGTCCTCGGAATTCTTCGTCAGATTATAGGCGAATGAATTTAGTAAGGTGGTAAGGCGATTGAATTCGGTAAAAAACTCCAGTTGATTCATGACTTTTATAATTGATGGTGGCTTTGTCTAACCAAAACTAAGCAAAAGTTCCATACAAGACAAGCCACACCCATCAATCTCGTCGTTTCGTATCTAGCATATTCACCTATTCAATTACATAAACCCTTATTTTACAAGGGCATACAAGCTCTAAACAATGATTACACATAAATTAAACTTTCAGTAAAATTTGAAATTAATCAACTTTTGTCTAAGACTTTACCCGTTCTATTGCCCGAAAAGCTATACAAAACTCCAAATTTGGGTGTTCCAACAAGGGGAAAGCGTCCAATAATCTAACAATATGTAGGCGCCGGACGGCTTTGTCCAGATGTCAGCATAGACAAAATTCACACCTCGGATCCCTGCGCTTACCGCTGCGCATTAGCCACGAAATAAAGAGCAGCCGCAAAGAAGACCAGGTTCGGCGCCCACATCCCCAAATACACCGGCAGGTTCGCCGAAGCACTGATCGTTGAGGCGAACCGACTCAGGAAAACGAACAGCGCACCAATGAACATCCCCAAGGCGAGCTGGATGCCGATCCCCCCCCGCACCTTACGCCCCGCTACCGACACGCCGATCAGCGTAAGGATGAAGAGCGTAAATGGCTCGGCCGACCTTCGGGCCAGTTCTACCTCGTACTGACGGATGTTACCCGCGCCGCGCTCCCGCTGCTTACGCATGTAGCGAATCAACTCTGGCGTACTCATCGAAGCTTGCTGTTCCTTGTACTGGACGAAGTCCCCCGGCGTAAGGTTCAGCAAGGTATCCAGGTGGTCCGCAGCGCCGACTACGATAGACTCCTCTTGGCCATCGAAGGTGCGCATCTCGTAATTTTTAAGCTGCCACACCCCGGCGTCCGGGTCCTCGTTGCCCGGCAGGAATTTAGCGGAGCGGGCTTTCGTAAGTCGCCGTAGCTCACTGTCCTCGAAATACTCAATGCGGAAGTTACGCGCCGTGCTGTCCAGCTTACTGAAGTGCGTCATGTAAACCTTCGTATCCGGCGCTACGAAGAAGTGGCGGTTGGAGGTCTTCCCCTCATCCCGGTTACGGCCAAAGTGGGTACGCTCCAGTTCCGTTCGGTGCTCGTTCCCCCAGGGGATGACGAAGTGGATGCCGACTACGTAGATCAGGGATAGTAGACCGGCCGTCATCAGAAAAGGACGTAAGAAGCGGCGGAAGCTGACCCCGGCGTTAAGGATGCTGATGATCTCCGAGTTAGCCGCCATCCGCCCGGTAAAAAAGATCACGGCGATCAGGCAGAGCATCGGCCACAAGAAACCCAGGATGAAGAGAATGAAGGTGGGGAAGTACTCGAAAACGATCTCCATCTTCGTGATGTCGCTTTCGATGAACCGCTCGATCTTCTCACTAAAGTCGATGATCATACTCACCATCGAGAAGATCAGCACCGTAAAGAAGAAGGTGCGCAAAAACTTACCGATGATGTACCAATCGAGCTTTTTCAGCATTGCAGTCAGAGGGGCGGCAGGCGCCGGGGGTGCGCAAAGTTACTGCTTTACGATCCTGCGGGTGTGGCCCCCGACACGGAGTAAGTAAAGGCCAGAGGGTAAACCCGTCAACTCGACCCGGGCCGACCCGAGGCTGGCTTCGGCGGAAACCACCCGTAAGCGGTGGCCGGTCAGATCGAAAAGCTCGATCGGGAAGCGGCCGGTATTGGAGGAAGCCCATTGCACGTTCACCACTCCGGAGGCCGGATTAGGGAATACGCGCAGGTCGGCCGCTAACGAGCGTTCCTCCCGGGTACTGACCACCGTGGCATCCTTGGTAATGATCAAATCGTGGCGCTCGATGGGTTGGTAGCCCCCGTCGGGCGTCGTCACCAGAAAGCGGAAGCTGTCCTCGTCCACACCATCCACGGTATGGGTATACCTAATGCGGAAGTTGTTGATGTCCGATTGCCGGAAGGTGGCACCTAGCAGTAACGGTACGCCGTTAAAAGTAAGATCACCGACGGTGGGTAGGCCGGTCAGGGAATACACTATGTCATCCGATCCGAAAGAAGCACTGGCGACTTCCAGGTTATCCTTAATAATGATGTTGGTAGCCAGGGGGGGCACTTCGGTGGCATTATTGGCCAGTTGAACGGGAACTTCCGGCTGGGCGTCGGAGCAGAATTCGATGGACCAGTCTTCGATGGCACCCACCGTCCCTTCCGTCTGAACGGCGGTAACCTTTAGCTTCCATTCGCCGAAGGTGTCTTCACCGTTAAATTTCGCCAGGGCATCGCGGGGGAGGACGACGCGCCGGTCATCAACCGGGCAGGAGGCGGGGGCGGGGGCTTCATCGTCGAAGCCGATCAGGAAGTTGGTGTTGGACAGCCGGCAGTCCCGGTCGTAAAGGAATACTTCCGTACCGGCCGGGCTGACGAGTGCTACCTGAAGAGCGGAGACGAACTGGTACTGGATGCGCACGTTGGGTAGGTTCAGGTCGTTGATCGCCCCTTGCTCTTCGACGAAAATGACGCTCTCCTTAGTGACCGCCGGCCCGCGGCCGGGTATGTTAATGGGGTCGCCATCGTACTCGTACGTCTGACAAACGCTGTTGACGGTACGGAAGCTCTGGGTGGGCAGCCAGGTGCCGGCACCACAGCGGTTGACCGGGCGGACGCGCCAGTAATAAAGGGTGTTTGCGGTAAAAAATTCAAACGGCTGATAAGTACTTTCCCCCAGGCGGGTGACACTCTCGAAAACGGCTGCCTCGGCAAAGCTGGGGGCGGTAGCAATCTCGATGTCGTAAACGTCGGCGTTGGCGGCGTCCGTCCAGTCGAAAATGGTGGTGAGGACGATGCCACCGGTCCCTTCCTCGGGGGTAGTGAGCTGCATGTCGGTGAAGTCGGTATCTACGGCGTCGAGGGTAATCTTGCGGCGGGCGGTATCCAGGGTATTGGTAACGCCCAGAACGGTGAGATCGATGATACCGGTGAAGCTGACGTCGTCGAGTTCCAGGAAGAGGTCAGCAGACTGGCCGGGGAAGAGACGGTCCTGCGAAAGGCTGACGCGGGCACCTTCCGGGAGGCCATCCGTCGGCACGGATAGGGTGATCGTATCGCTAAAGCCGAGGATGCTGGAGGTCGTGATCGCGGTAGTGAAGCTACTCGGCAGGCAGAGCTCCTGGAAGCGCAAGTCCGGCTCGAGAGTATAGCCGGCCTGGGTGGCCTCCTTTACGGTGAACTCGTCAGCGTTGACGTTGAAGAATACGTTGTCGGCCGCTTCGATCAGGATGCGGGTGTCGACGCCCAGTGCTTCCGGGGGGACGGTCACGAAGGCGCTACCCGTGTTCGGTACGTTCTCGGCCAGGGGGAAGTTAAAGGAGGCGCCGGCATCGTTCGATAGCAGGATGTTCACCCGCCGGCAATTGACGGGGGCCTGGTCGGTGCCGGCTACCTGCCAGTTTACTTCCTGATAATCACCGACCTTCCAGTCAGCTTCGGGGGTACTTACCAGAAAGGGGCCGGCCGCGGCATCGGCGTGGAAGGAGACGGTCTGCCAGTCTACCCCACCGGCTTCGTCGTTGTAATCGTGGGCGGTGAGGCGGAAGGTAAGGTCACGGGTATAGGTAGGCAGGACTTCAGTGGGGAACGAGATACCATTAACGGTGCGATCCAGCCGGGGGAAATAGCGGACGTTGCCGCCGGGGGTGGGCTCTACGCTGCGGAAAAGAGGCGCATTACCCTGGGGTTGCTGGATATTGGCGACGGGGCCGAGGTCGAACTGCTCCCAGTTGTAGAGTAGCTCATCACCGTTTGCGTCCGTCGCGCTGCCTTCGAGCTTGAAGGGGGTGCTGATAGGGATGGTGAATCCGTCTACGTACTCGAGGGTCACTTCGGGGGTTCGGTTATCCGTTTCGATGACGGTGGCGCAATCGCGGGCGCCGGTTTCACGGGTGTACTGGATGAACTGCTCGAGACTGGCCACGTGGTAGTAAGCGTCCCCCGCGCCGATATTCTGATCGCTGCAGGCGCCGGAGTAGGACATCAGGGTAGTTCCGCCACCCGGCTCGAAGGCCGTTTCGGAGGCGCGTTGGTTTTCGCTTCCCGGGCAGCTGTTCCAGGTATGGCTAACGGCAAACTGGTGGGCGATTTCGTGGGCCATAATGCGCAGGGCGGCCCCGACCACGCCGCCACTCACGCAGGTAACGCCCCTGGTCTTGCCCGGGGTGCAGGCCGCACCGCTCACGATCCCACCGATCCCGTCACTACAGCCGGAGGTGAAGAGGTGGCCGAGGTCGTAGCTCTCCGGGCCGACGGAGTTGGCCTCAAAAGCTCCGAGTACTTGCGGTAACAGCCCCGCCCCGTCGGTGGGGTTCGAGAAGGCGTCCGTAGCTCCGTCCAGGTAGACCAGCCCGGGCGCTTCGATGAGGTTCATGCGTACGCCTACCTGTGGCTCGAGGATGGCGTTGATGGTCGTCACGGCGGTGTTGAAGGCGGATAGGACGCTTTCCACCGTCCCGCCATTGCGGCTGGCAAACTCCCCGGTACAGGTCATGATCAGGTCGTACTGCCTCAGCTCACGGGCTTCGTTGCCCACCAGCTTCCTTTCAAAGCCCGCACCTGCCCCGACTAAGTTAGGGCTCAAATCTTCTTTTGCTATGCCGACTAGATCTGCTACGCCCGTGGCCTCATAGCCACATCCCAACGGCCCCGTTTCTTCCATCGTTTGCGACATGTAAGAAGCGAAGTCGGCTACCTGATACAGGCCACCCTCGACGTCGACGGCATCGATGACGAAGTAGCCCTCCGGGCCTTGGATTACGGCCGACATGCCGTAGGGGGAGACGGCGATGCGGCCCGATCCGAACGCGCTTTCAACGCGGTAACTACCGATTTCGGGGTGGTTTGGGAGTTGGTCTACGTCCCACACGCGGTATTCGGCGGAGGTGCCGTCGGGGAGGGGAAGTCGGACGCGGGCCTTGCTTTTGGCACGGCTGAACTCGGCCGGAGCGCCCTTCAGTTCGGCGTGAAAAGCAGCTAGGTCCAGCCGGACGGTTTTCGTAAGCGGCGCGGCGGTGCTGGCGGCAATGTCCGTAAACTCGAAAGTGTGTTGGGCGGATAGACCCGTGCCGATCAGCGCCAGAAGGCTAAGTAGTAGTTTATTCATCAGTCAGGAACTTGTGCGCGAATATAGGTCAGCGGCGGGCTGGGTAATTGACGGCTACCCTACTGCCCGCTTACTAATTGTACGGCTTCGCGCCGGATGGCGGCCTGGGCGAGCGCAATCGGGTCCTGTGGCTGGTTGGCCCCCATCAGGCGGAGGCGGGAGGCAACCTGGGCCGCGCTACCGGCATCTTCGGCCGCCCGCACGATCAGTTGGCTCACGTTATCGCGCGCCTGCAGCAGTACATTCCACAAAGAATCGCTGACGTAGATCTGTTGGGTAACGTTGTATTCGAACTCCTCGCGGATGCTCAGCAGCAAGGTGGCAGTGTACTCTTTGGCGCCCAGCGCGGCGGGGGCATGGCGGAAGAGCAGGTTCGGTACGCTGATGCGCTCGGTCATCAAGGTGAAACGCTCGCAGGCCTGGAGGCGGAGGGCGGCCACGCTGGTCTCCCGAGTATCGGTTGGCCCCGGAGGTTCGATGGCGGGTCGCTCTTTGGTTTCGGCCAATCTTTCCACGGCCCGCACCAGGCGAAAACCTAGCCAGCCGACTACGCCGAGCGCCACGAGGGGTAGCAAGAAGGAGAATAAAGGGAGAAGAAAATCCATGCGCGGCGGTGAGCTGACAGTCTGGAAGCGGAGCATACAACCAGACTCGTACGGGGGGTGTTAATCGGTCGACAAAGGTAGTCAAGGCTACAAACTCTAAATTTACCGCCTCAAGCCAGCCATATATGAGCGCCGATACGCAAACTCCTACCGCCAAGCCCGCCACTACTCCCATACGCATCACGGAATCCGCCCTGGAACAGCTCGTCGACCTCCGCAAGCAACTGGGCGTCGGGGAAGATCACTACCTGCGGGTCGGCGTCCGCGGCGGTGGTTGCTCCGGTTTTGAGTACCAACTGGGCTTCGATCTGCCGGAAGAAGACGATAAGCGCTTTCAGGTAGGCGAGGAAACCATCCTGATGAAGCCCGGCCACGCGCTCTACTTACTGGGTATGGAGATCGACTGGGCTACCGGCTTGAATAACCGCGGTTTTACGTTCAATAACCCGAACGCGACCGATACTTGTGGTTGTGGTACTTCCTTCAGTGCCTGATATCAACCCGCTTTTTAGTATGCGGGCGCCAATCTCCGTCCGCCGGGGCATCCCCTTCTACCACGCCAAATCCGAAGCCGAGTTTCGCCAGGACGTTTATGAGCGCTACGATGAGCTCGTGACGCGGCAGACCGCCCTGCATTTGGCGGATACCCTGCACGGCGGCTACCCCTTTCAGCCTTTGCTGGATTATCTGTTGCACTGGCTACCGATCGGCGATGCCCTTGCCGCCTCCGACGTCGGCTGTAGCGTCGGCAGACTCGCCGGGGAACTCGCCCGGCGCCACCCCGGCTGGCAACTGACCGGCATCGACCTCAGCTACCAGATGCTGCGGCAGGGGAACGACTACTGGACCAAGGGGGAAACCCTTCACCCCAACCTGATCCGCTACGGTTTCGGTACGCCCGCGCTCACCACGTCCCCACTCCCTAACCTCTCTTTTGCGTTGGCCAAAGCCGAGTCGCTTCCGTTTGCGGATGCTTCCCAGGATCTACTGGTGAATACTTTTTTACTCGATCGCCTACCCGACCCCTTCGCCGGCTTACGCGAGTTTCGCCGGGTGCTGCGCCCCGGTGGTCGGTTGATTGCGGTGACGCCCCTAAACTTCCTGACGGCTACGGGCTGGCGCGAGGCCCACCCCCCGGTCAAGCTTTTTCAGTGGTTACTCGCGAATGACTGGGAGGTACTCGACTGGACGGACCCACTGGTGCTGCGTGAGCCGATGGATGCTCGGGGGAATTCGGTGCTTTGGAATTGCGTGGCCTTTGTTTGTGTGCGGAGGTAGTACAGGTTTAAACTCAGTTGTTTCGTACGGAGATAAACGGAGGGGCGGAGGAAGACGGAGGGGTTACTTTATCTGACTCCGTTTATCTCCGCTTCTCCGTCTTCCTCCGTACGAAATACAGTACTCCTCTGCGTACGCTGCGAGAACCCCTATGACACCTATCCCACGGAAACGGAGCACTAGCTTTCGCGAAACCTACTTATTTGGTTACTTTAGCCCGAATTTTCGGGTCAACGACCTTTTGAAGCGTAGGGAAGCTCACTTTCGCAACCGCGAGTCGATCAACTTTCTTTTCTCCCCCCTACGGCCATCTAGTTCGCTTGTACGCGAAGGCAGACGTTCGGTGATTCCGGGCGGACCATCTCTCTTCATAACAAGTAATTATTCACTCTTTATGGTTTCAACTATCCTCATTGCGGTACCCCTATTGGGTGTACTGGCACTGGTCTTTATGGCCGTCAAATCCGCCGGCGTTTCCAAGCAGGACCCCGGTAACGAAGTCATGCAACGCATCGGTAAGAACATCGCCGACGGTGCCATGGCTTTTCTAAAGGCGGAGTACAAGGTACTCGCCATCTTCGTCGCCGTCGTGGCGGCCATCCTTGCCTTTACCGCCGACGCCGCTACTTCCAGCATAATGATCGCGGTAAGTTTCATCCTCGGTGCGGTCTGCTCCGCCCTCGCCGGCTTTATCGGCATGAACGTGGCAACCAAAGCGAACATCCGTACTACCCAGGCTGCCCGAACGAGCCTCGGCAAAGCCCTCGGCGTCGCCTTTGACGGTGGTGCGGTCATGGGCCTCGGCGTGGTCGGGCTCGGCCTGTTGGGTCTCGGCCTGCTGTTCTTCCTCTTCGACGGTATGTTCGTCGGTGACCTGGTCGCTACCGATGCCGCCTCGGCGGAGGCGACCCAAGCGGCCGTATTGCGCGTAATCACGGTCATCACCGGCTTCTCCTTCGGTGCTTCCTCGATCGCCCTTTTCGCCCGCGTCGGCGGGGGTATTTACACGAAGGCCGCCGACGTTGGCGCCGACTTAGTAGGTAAGGTCGAAGCCGGTATCCCGGAAGACCACCCCCTCAACCCCGCCACCATCGCCGATAACGTTGGCGACAACGTAGGCGACGTAGCCGGTATGGGGGCCGACCTTTTCGAATCTTACGTCGGCTCCATCATCGGTACGATGGTGATCGGTGCCGCCTTCATGCTTCTGCCCGAGTTCTACAACAGCGACATGAACGGTTTGAATGCCGTATTACTGCCACTCGTGGTGGCCGGTATCGGCATCGTCGCCTCCATTATCGGCACGTTCTTCGTACGGGTAAAGGAAGGTGGCGACCCCCAGAAAGCCCTGAATATGGGTGAACTGATCGCCGCCGCGATCATGCTCGCCGGCACCTTCTTCGCCGTCACGACCATCATGCCCGGCGAGTGGAACGCCGTCAATAGCAACGGCGTCGAGACCGTCTACACCAACATGGGTATCTTCTACGCCATCCTCTTCGGCCTCGTCGCCGGCTTGGGCATCGGCTACATCACCGAATACTACACGGGTACGGGCACGAAACCGGTGCAGGGCATCGTAGATCAGTCCCTGACCGGTTCGGCTACCAACATCATCGCCGGCCTCGCCGTCGGAATGCGCTCCACCGCTTACCCCATCATCGTGCTGGCCGCCGCCATCATCGGTTCTTACTACTTCGCGGGGCTTTACGGCATCGGTATCGCCGCCGTAGGTATGCTGGCTAACACCGGCATTCAGCTGGCCGTCGATGCATACGGGCCGATCTCCGACAACGCCGGTGGCATCGCCGAAATGGCCGGCCTGCCGCCCGAGGTGCGCGAGCGTACCGATAAGCTGGATGCCGTGGGTAACACCACCGCCGCCATCGGTAAGGGCTTCGCCATCGGTTCCGCCGCCCTGACGGCACTGGTCCTTTTCGCCGCCTTTATGCAGACGGCCGGCCTGACCAACATCGACATCGCGAACCCTTACGTGACCGCGGGGCTCTTCCTCGGGGCCATGCTCCCCTTCCTCTTCTCCGCCTTCTCCATGGAGGCCGTTGGCCGCGCGGCGAACGATATGATCCAGGAGGTACGCCGCCAGTTCGCGGAAATCCCCGAGCTCAAAGCCGCCCTGGAGGTGATGCGCCGCGCCGGTCACGACGAGTCCAAGTGGTCCGCCGCCGATAAGGCGACCTTCCTGGCCGCTGACGGTAAGGCCGACTACGAAAAGTGCGTCGAGATCTCCACCGCCGCCTCCATTCGCGAGATGGTGATGCCGGGTTTGATCGCCGTGATCACGCCGGTACTGATCGGTTTTGCCGGTGGTGCCGAAATGCTCGGTGGTTTGCTCGCGGGCGTAACCTCCGCGGGCGTCATGATGGCCATCTTCCAGTCTAACGCCGGTGGCGCTTGGGATAACGCGAAAAAGATGTTCGAGGAAGGCGCTTCCGTACAGGGTACGATCTTCCACAAGGGCTCCGACCCCCACAAAGCCGCGGTCGTCGGCGATACGGTGGGTGATCCGTTTAAGGATACCTCCGGCCCTTCGCTGAATATCTTGCTGAAGCTGATGTCGGTGGTGGCCTTGGTTATTGCGCCGTTTTTGTAGCGCTACATCCTAATCCGTTCCGGAGTCCGGGACGCTGGGCTACAATGATGTGGGCCGAGGAGCAATGCTTCTCGGCCCCATTTTTTTGCGAGGACGCAGGTGCAAGGTTTCTCGTGAGCCCAAATCTTTAAACGTAAACTCCCATCCGCCGTTGTCTACCGTATGCAGACACCCCCCGCCCCCAAGTGGATGACCACTACCCTCCGCCTGGCCGCGATCTACAACATCATTTGGGGCGCATGGGTCGTGCTATTCCCCCAGCATTTCTGGGAGCTCGTGGGTATGGAACCGATGCGGCACCCGATGGTGTGGCAGGGGATGGGGATGGTTATCGGCGTATTCGGCATCGGGTATTGGTTAGCGAGCTACGATCCGATGCGTCACTGGCCGATCGTGGCGGTGGGGATGCTCGGCAAGCTCTTCGGCCCGGCCGGTTTTGTGATGAACTACGCGGCGGGGCTGGTGCCCTTCGGCTTTTTCTACACCTTGATCACCAATGATTTTCTGTGGTGGATCCCCTTTGGGTTGATCCTTTACCGCGTACATAAAGTATACCGATGGCGATTGACGGAGTAGGGCTTTTACCCTGGCGGTTGGGTCTCGATACCGGGGCCTTGGTGCTGATCTGGTTGGTGCAGCTCGTGATCTATCCGGTTTTCACTGAGCTGGCGGCGGCCGATTTTCAGCGGTGGCACCCGGTGTATACGCAGCGGGTTACGCTGGTGGTTATGCCGGTGATGTTGGGGCAGGTGGCGGTTTATGCGCTATCGCTCTACTATCAGCCAACGTGGGATCTTTGGTTGGGGGCGGGCTTGATTGCCGCTGTGTGGGGTGTGACGTTCTTCCAGGCGGTGCCTTTGCACGGGTCCTTGGATGGTGGAGGAGATCACCTTCCGGCGACCGCAAGTTTAATCGCGGTGAATTGGTGGCGGACGGGGATTTGGTCGGTGGTTTGGGGGTTGGGGGTTTGGCGGTGGTGGGTGGAAACTTTTGCTTCACCTTTCTAATTGCTGGCGAAGCGGTACTCCGTTGATCGCTTATCTCCGGTTTTGGTGATAACACCTTTACGAACGCCTGCTGCGAGATCCCGACTGGCCGTAGCGGAAGAGATTTTTTTATAGTATGCTTGATAATCCTTGCGGCTGAAGCTCGCCTCTTTAGTTACTTCTCGAAAGGCTGCCAATCGTTCCGCCCCGTTGATTGGAGGGACGACTGCAGTTAAAGTGTTTTCCAGAGCAGTGACCAAAGCATTCAGCATGAAGTAGATGAATGGGTTAGAATGACCAACGGATTGGCTGTCGCTAAGTGCTTTGTAATAACCTTGCTGCCGCTGATGAATAATGCTTTCGAATGGGATGAATGCAAGGATAGGGAAGTGCTCCTTCAAAATTAAGGTCTGCCATAGCCTTCCCATGCGTCCGTTACCGTCTGAAAAGGGATGAATAAATTCAAATTCATAGTGGAATACGCAGCTTTTGATAATTGTCTCTTCATCGTAGTTAAGTAGATAATCAAACAAATCCCCCATCAGCGTCGGTACCTGCCTAGCTGGTGGGGCAATATGGATTACCTTTGTACCGTCAACTACTCCTACCTCACCCTGGCGATAGCGGCCGGCATCCGTAATCAGCTCGTTCATCAGTAAGCGGTGACTCTCTAACATATCATCTTCGCTTCCTGCGCGCCAATCATCTAGTTTATCGTATACGGTTAAGGCATTCTGCACTTCTAGTATCTCTTTGGGTGGGCCGAGAACTAATTTACCGTCGAGCATTGCGGTAATTTGCTCCTCAGTTAACGTGTTTCCTTCAATAGCTAAACTGGATTGGAGAGATTTAATACGATTTTGCCGCCGCAATTTTAGATTTGCCGTCAGTAATTGGTACCCTTCCACTTTACCTAAGAGCTGCATTACCTTGCCTACTAATTTCAGTAAGGTAGTATCTAATGTGTACGGGGGTTTGTAAGCCATGATAGTATCATTTGATAGTATCACAAGTTACAACTATAGTTTGCTTGCTGTCGATTTACTCACGCAGCATCTTAATATCCTCCTATGGAAAAAATACCCGTTCATCTAGTAGTCGAAAACTCCAGGGCGATTTCCCGGCCTCTCCCAACTAAAAAGCCCGGAAGAGCCACAACGGGTCTTCCGGGCTTCCCGGCTTTCTTGGGTAGAACTACTTTACCATCAAGTCCTCAGCGGTAAAGCCGTTGTCGAACTTCACGTTCGTAAGTTTCTGCACGAGTTGCGGTTCATCCGGCAGCTGGCCGTTCTCACCGGGCTGGTAGATACGGCGGGTAGTGACAATCTTCATACCGTCGATGTCCTCGTATTCATTTTCCATCAGGATGACCGGGGCGTTGACGCCCATGGCCGGCAGGGAAAAGTAAAAGCGGTCAATTAACTTAGTTTCGGGGTTGAGGTAAAGGATGTATTCGTCGTTCACCTCCTTACCAGTTATATCCTTGTCAAAGGTTACGTTGACGACTTCGTAGTCCGTCCCGTCAATGCTTTCGGTACCTTTCGCGGTAGCAATTACCCCGGGGTCGTTGAGCTTATAGGGCATCGTAAACCAATAGTAATTCGCGCGGCGCAGGAAGTCGGTTCCTCCAATCATTTCCGGTTCGGTCTTCATCTTACCGCCGACCACGATCACGGGTTCGCCCTTAACCAAAGACTGAACAGCTTCGCCTTCCATACCCGGGGCGACGTTGATATCGTGCTGGCTGTACCTGCCGTAGGAGTGTTCCCCCTCGAAGATGTACCGCTCTTCTGAAACGTCCGCTTTACCCGTACCGACGTAGCGGTAATCGTAGTCGTAGCTGACGTCATTCATACTGTACAGCTTGTCCCAGCCCCCCGTGGCCATGGCTGCGTCTTTCAGCATCTGGGTAGCCTTAGCGTCGGACTGCTGCGCGAAGAGGGCACCGCTGAAGAGAAAGGCCAGCATAAAAAATTTGCAAGTTTTCATGTTTATGTTTTTACGTGAAACGCAAAGGTCCGCACGGTGTCGCAGACAAAACATGAACGGAACATATAATGTGAGTAAGCGTCGCCCTGCGTCACTTTTGGTGAGGATGCAGGCAGATTTCTTTAGTCTTCCTTCCCCGCCCCATCCAAGGCGTGCGCATAGCTGAATACCCGGCTCATTTCGAAGATCCCATTTTGATCGGTCCACAAATGAAAGAACTTGGCCCTACCATCCAATTTCCTTTCTCCATCCGGGCCGACTAAATAAAACAAATGTTCACCGGACAGTACAGCACCTACGCCATTTATAGGATAAACGTGCGTGCTCCCCGAGACGACGCCTCTATACAACGCATTTTTTCCACTGCCGCATAAGCCGGAGCGCATACTCTCGATCAATGCCGCGGACGTGTTCGACAACCCGCCTTTATTATGAGTCGACCAGACGGGAAAGTAGTAGCTTCATCTTACGCATAGCCCGATAAATGCATAGCATCAGCCCTCCCTGCCGGCGCTTCGCCGTTTGGGTTTTACCGTTACCGTTCGTTATACCTTGGAGTCATTGGGTGTCGGGGGAATGATTTCGTCGTTATCAGTTATCTACGAACCTGGTCGATATCGACTCCTTTACCGAAAGCGTACGTAGAATAATTTAGTAGACACCCTACTTGGCATTGCCCAATGCAAGCTTATGCAACTAAGTACCGACACGGCTTTCGATGCTCTTTACCCCCCGGCCATCCGTCGCCACGCGTTTACTCACTTCACGCCGGTAGCCGTCGCTCGGGCCGCGGCACGCTTTCTAGCGACCAAAGCAGGCACCCGGGTACTGGACGTCGGCTCCGGGGCGGGTAAGTTCTGCTGCGTAGGGGCACTTGCTACGGAGGGGAAATTCATCGGGGTAGAACGGCGGCCCGCACTGCATTCCGCGGCGGTGAATTTTGCTAAGCAACAGCAGATCGAACGGGCTGAATTCGTTTTGGCTGACATCAAAGAGATCCGCTTTTCTACCTACGATGCTTTCTTCCTCTTCAACCCCTTCTACGAGAATAAGGGTGTGGATGAGCCGATCGACGATAGCGTTGCGTTAGAATCTAAGCAGTACGACTTTTACTGTGCGTACGTACGTGAGCAATTAGCTGACTGCCCCCGCGGTACCCGGCTGGCTACCTACTATAGTTTCTTCGATGACGTACCGGAAGCAGCTTATCGACTTGTAGAAGAAAATACACTGGCGAAATTGTGCTTTTGGGAACGGTTGTAGCCTTTACTTCTTGACACCGATCAGAACCCCCGTCGACCAATTCATCGAAACGGATACCAAGTCATCATGGGCCAACAACACCTCGGTTAGCGCCGCCGCCTTCCGATCGTGGCCTTCCGGCCAATTCTCTTGGGGGAGCATATCATCGACAATATAAATGCCGCCGGGGTGGAGCATCGCAAGTGTCTCTTCCAGAAGTCTGTATTTCCCCGGCCAGGTATCGGCGAAAACCAGGTCGAAGCGCTCTGCTTGCTTAGTTTCGATCCATTGATCTCCGTCCGCGTGCAGGATGCTTACCCGGGGGTCGTCGATGATTTTGCTGACTTCCCGTATCAGCTTTTCATCGTCATCGAGGGTCGTAAGTGTCGATTTCCCGTCCATGCCGGCAATCATCCAGCTCAGCGACAACCCCATACCCGTGCCGAGCTCCAAAAAGTTACCGCCAGGCTTGGAGGCAATGAGTACTTTCAGCAGCTGACCGACGGGCATCTCGCTCGGCATATCGAAGCCGATGTCCGTGCAGCGCTCACGGAGTTGCTCGTAATACGGGGGAGTAGGATACTTCATGACAGTGAACATAGGCCGACCCCTCGCAGTAGATCAATCAAATGACCCCCGGAACTCCGACGGCTTAAGCTCCGTAGCGCCAAGATCACGGATAGCAGCTTTGCGGGCCGGGTTACTACTGATGAGAGTGACGGTGTAGCCCTGGCCGACCAGGGTTTTCTTGCGTGGTTTTCCGATGTGGCCGATAGAGCCGGTAAGCGTGGTCTTCATGCTTGGATTTTTTGTTTCCACAAAGGCCAGGCCGCCTACCGTGCGCCGAAGTACCCATATCAGTGTTCACCGTAGGCTAATTTATGGTCGATCAACACCGCCGCGCACGATAGTTGCCTTTTTGTTCCCTCTTTACATCCATCTCCTTCTCAAAGTCGTTATTGCAGTTATGTCCCCAATTCAGGAACGCTACGTTAACCCGCTGACCGACTATGGTTTTAAGCGCATCTTCGGCGAAGAGCCAAACAAGGACATTCTGATGGCCTTCCTGACGGATATTCTTCCAGATTCACCACAGATCACCGACTTGCAGTACCTGAAAGGGGAACAGCTTGGCAGGACCGGACTGGATCGTAAAGCCGTTTTTGACCTTTACTGCTCTACCAGTACGGGTAAACGATTTATTGTTGAACTACAGAAAGTCAAGCAGAATTTTTTCAAGGATCGTAGCGTGTACTATTCCTCTTTCCCCATTCAAGACCAAGGAAAACGGGGCGACTGGAACTTTAAGTTGGATGCCGTTTATACCGTGGGTATTCTCGACTTTGTTTTCGATGATCATAAAGAAGAGGAAGAACTCTACCACTTGGTCGAGCTGAAGAACCAACGCAATGAGGTGTTCTATGATAAACTTAAATACGTGTACGTCGAACTACCCAAGTTCACTAAAACCGCGGACGAACTGGAAAGCCGACGAGATAAATGGCTCTATGTTTTCCGCCATCTATCTAACCTAAACGATCGACCCGCGGCTTTACGCGACCGAATCTTCGAACGCCTGTTCGCGGTAGCGGAAATCGCGAAGTTCAGCCGAGAAGAGTTAGCCAGCTACGAGGATAGCTTGAAGTATTACCGCGACCTGAAGAATTCAATTGACACCTCCTACGAAGATGGGCGTGAAGAAGGGCGTCTGGAGGGACGTGAAGAAGGTATACAACTCGGCGTTGAGCGCGTTGCTCGTCGACTACTCGAACAAGGTTTGCCCATCGAAAACGTCGCTGCCGCAACGGGGCTATCTATCGCTTCCATCAAACAACTAAAATCGTACTAATTTCACCTATTTCGTCCGATAATTAACGGTCTTACCCACCAAAACATTCACTTCAAGCATTAGAGAGTAGGACATACTCTTTTTAAGAAACCCCAACCCATGAAATTTAAGAATCCTTACGTCTACCTCAGTATCTCCCTCACCGTTCTCCTGCTCGCCATCGGTCTGCTTCCGCAATTTACCTCTTCCGCGGTCAGCATCGAGCCGGCAGCAGAAGTCCCCGAGGTCACCATCGATGAAACCATTGACTACGGTGACGAACCCATCTTCAAAATCGTCGAGCAAATGCCGCTGTGGCCTGGTTGCGAAGACAAAGGGCCATTCGAAAAGCGTAAAAAGTGCGCGGATAAGAAAATGCTGGAGTACATCTACGACAACATCGAATACCCGGAAGAAGCACGTGAAAAAGAGGTCCAGGGGATGGCAGTAGTCAGTTTCGTCGTAGAGAAAGACGGCCGCTTAACCCAAACGAAAATCATGCGGGACCCCGGCGCCGGCACCGGTGTTGAAGTTCTTCGCGTCGTGAACAACATCCAGAACGACGATATCTACTGGATCCCCGGCCGCCAAAAAGGCAAGCCCGTACGCGTGAAGTTCAACCTGCCCGTTAAGTTCAAGCTTGAGTAGCAGGTAACTACCGAATGGCCCAAAACGCATACGTCGTAACTTCGGCGTATGCGTTTTTTATTACCCCTCATCATCTTGTTTGCCGCCCTCCCCGCCACGGCGCAGAACCCGTTGGCGGAGATCGTCGAAGACAAGCGGCAGGAATTCTCCCAATGGGTCAGCGACCCGGATAAGTACGAGATCCAGGTCCTGTACACGGAAATCGAGCGGCTCGGCGACGGCGAAGTGCGCCTCACCACCCACCGTTGGGGCACGGACTCCTCTCGCTACTTCTACCCCGCCAGCACCGTAAAAATGCCGGCGGCCGTGTTGGCATTGCAGCGTATTCGGGAGCTTGGCGTAGAAGGCTTGTCCCCCCAAACCCCGCTTTTTCATTCCACCGGCTATGCACCTGCGTCCTCGCCCCAAACCGCCGTACGGCGCGACTCTACCACCGAATCGGGCTTCCCGACCGTCGAGAATTACGTCCGTAAGATCTTCCTGGTCAGTGACAATGACGCGTACAATCGCCTCTTCGAATTCCTTGGCCCCACCTACCTGAATACGGCCCTGGCAAAGGTGGGCGTCGATGACAGCCGCCTGCTGCACCGCGTCGGCGTGGGCGGCTTCAACACGGAAACGCACGCCTGGCTCAACCCGGTCAGTTTCGTGGACGGGCCGGACGTACTGTACGCGATCGGGGAGCGACACGACGAGATTTATTTTGCGAGGACGCAGGTGCAGGCTCAGGTAAAAGGGCAAGGTTACCAAACAAACGACGGCACCCTGATCAGCGAGCCATTCGACTTTCGGCGTAAGAACTACCTCTCGCTCCGCGACCTCCAGGGCATCCTCGCCCGCATCGTGGTGCCGGAAGCTTTCGACGCCCACCAGCGCTTCCAATTGCTGGACGAAGACTACCGCATCCTACGCGGTGCCATGCGCCAACGACCCCGCGAAAGTGAACGGCCGGTCTACGATAAGCCGGATAACCACGTGAAATTCTGGCTCTACGGCGATAAGCCGGAAGAAACGCGGATACCGGACGACATCCGTATCCTCAATAAAGTCGGTTGGGCGTACGGCTACCTGACCGACGCCGCCTACATCCGCGACGAATCGACCGGCGTGGAGTTCATGCTGGTAGGGACGATCCATGTCAACGAAAACCAAATTTACAACGATGGGGAATACGAGTACGACGAGGTGGGCCTACCCTTCTTCGGAGAGCTCGGGCGGGCGGTACTCGACTACGAGCGGCGAAAAGTGGACGGGAAACGATAACGATTCGGTAAGGGAGTCAAACAGCGCATGGACGTTTAGACAATACAGGGCCAAACATGTAGCTACACGCTAGCCTTCTATTAGGACCGACAACCAAGACGTAATGCATAGACTATCACCCCTCCGTTTCAGCCAGCTCCTTCTCCTATTTCTTGCCGTACTCCTCTTCGAGACCTGCGCCACTAACCCGGTCACCGGAAAGCGGCAGGTCAGCCTGATTTCCGAGCAGAAAGAGATCGAGATGGGGAAGTCCTACGACCCCCAGGTAGTGGCGGAAATGGGCGTCTACGAAAACGCGGCCATGCAGGCCTACCTCACGGAGAAGGGCAATGCAATGGCCGCCCGCTCCCACCGCCCGAACCTGCCCTGGACGTTCCGCCTCGTCGATAGCGACGTAGTCAACGCCTTCGCCGTACCCGGTGGCTTCGTTTACTTTACCCGCGGGATCATGGCGCACTTCAATAACGAGGCCCAGTTCGCCGGCGTACTCGGCCACGAGATCGGCCACGTGACCGCCCGCCACACGGTACAACAACAGAGTAAACAAACCCTCTTCGGCGGCCTCGCAATGGCCGGTATGATCCTCTCCCCCGAGCTCGCCAGCCAGGGAGAAAGCATGATGCAGGGGATGCAGTTGTTATTCCTGAAGTTCGGCCGGGATGCCGAAGAGCAATCCGACAAGCTCGGCGTCGAGTACAGTACCGGTATCGGCTACGATGCCTCCGAGATGGCCGGCTTCTTCAGTACCCTGGATCGCCTCAGCGGCGGCGCGGAGAACCGTACCCCCACCTTCCTGAGTACCCACCCCGACCCGCTGAACCGCGAGGCCCGCGTGGGCGAGCTAGCGATGGAATACCAGGCGCAAGACCCCCGCGAGAAATACGAGGTAGGCCGCGATAACTACCTCAAACTGATCGACGGCATGCTTTACGGTGAAGACCCCAACCAGGGCTACGTGGAAGCCGGGGCCTTCTACCACCCCAGCCTACGCTTTCAGTTCAAGATCCCCAGCCAGTGGCGTTTGATCAATACGCCTAGCCAAGTGCAGATGGTCAGCCCCGACCAAAAGTCAGTTATGCAGATGCAACTCGCTCAGGGTACCGACCCGCAGGCGGCGGCCCAGCAGTTCATGCAGCAGAATAACGTCCGGGTCTCCCAGCAGAATGGTCAGAGCATCAATGGCTTACCGGCGTACACCATTATCGGTAGCGTAGCCCAGCAGGCACAGCAGGGCCAGCGTGCGCAAAATATCGCGATGGAAGCCAGCTTCATCAGCTACGGCGGCAATATTTATATGTTACTCGGTATGGCGCTGGAAAGTGACTTCCGCCGCTACCAGCGCGACATCGAATACACCATCGGCAGCTTCGCCGAACTCACCGACCAGAGCAAACTCAACCGCCAGCCGGAGCGCATCAAAATTGCGAGCAGCAGCCGTGATCAAACCCTGCAGGAAGCCCTGCTGGAATCCGGCGTGCCCCAACAACGCCTCAATGAGTTTTCCGTCCTGAACGGCATGCAGCTCAACGATAGGGTAAGCAGTGGAATGCTGTTCAAAAGCGTTACGCGGGCTAAGTAGCACATTACGCAGTGCGATCCGGCCGGATCGCACTACAATTTGTATTTTCACCGCAGTTATTGAAACAACCGCGCCGTGATCACGCCCGCTACCTCAAAAGCCGCCCTACTCGACCGCTCCATCGCCACCCTGCACGGTATTGGCCCGGCCAAAGCGAAGCTGCTGGGTGAGGAACTACAACTCTATACGCTGGGCGACTTACTGCACGCCTACCCTTTCCGCTACGTAGACCGTACTCAATTTCACGCCATCATCGACATCATCCCCAACGGGGAAGCGGTACAGGTCAAGGGTAAGCTGGTCACCCTGAACCAAGTTGGCGAAGGGCGGGGCAAACGGCTCACCGGGCGGGTTCGTGATGAAAGCGGCGCGGCCCTTGAGCTGGTCTGGTTTCGCGGGCTAAACGTTCTTCGTAACGTGTATAAGCCGGGGGAGGAGTACGTCGTCTACGGCAAGGTCGAGGAGTTCAACGGCCGCCTGAGCATCACCCACCCGGAGATGGAACTCGCCGCCACGGCCGCCCAGACCGAGCGCGGCACCTTCGAACCGGTTTACGCCAGCACCGAAAAACTCAACAAACGCGGGCTGGATCACCGCGGCCGCCGTAAACTGATCCGCGCCCTCTTCGAGCGCCTCAGGCCGGAGGACCTGCCGGAAATCCTCCCCGACGCACTGATGAAAGAACTGCGGCTGATGCCGCGGGCCTACGCCATCAAGAACCTCCACCTCCCCCCCGACCAGGCCAGTCTTAACGGTGCTATCCGACGGATGAAATTCGAGGAGCTCTTCCTGCTGCAACTGCGCTTGCTGCAACTCAAGGTCGTGCGGGAAGGCCAGATCGCCGGCTACCGCTTCGAGCGGATCGGCCCGGTTTTTAATCAGTTCTTCGAGGAAAAGATCCCCTTCGAGCTCACGGGCGCGCAGAAACGGGTACTGAAGGAGATCCGTAACGACCTCGGCCGGGGCGTCCAGATGAGCCGTTTGCTGCAGGGCGACGTTGGCTCCGGCAAAACGATGGTCGGGCTGATGAGTATGTTGATGGCCATCGACAACGGCTTTCAGGCCTGCATGATGGCCCCCACCGAAATCCTCGCCTACCAACACTACGAAGGGATCCAGGAATATCTAGAGGGAATGGACCTGGAGATCGCCTTCCTCTCCGGCAGCGTCAAAGGCAAAGCCCGCCGGCTGATCCTCGAACGCCTGGCCGCCGGGGAGATCGACATCCTTCTCGGCACCCACGCCCTGATCGAGCCGACGGTCGTTTTCCAAAACCTCGGCCTGGCCATCATCGACGAGCAGCACCGCTTCGGCGTCAAGCAACGCGCCAAGCTGTGGCTGAAGAACAAGCCTTACCCACCCCACGTGCTGGTTATGACGGCCACCCCCATCCCCCGCACCCTGGCCATGACCGCCTACGGTGACCTCGACGTCAGCGTGATCGACGAACTCCCCCCCGGCCGCACCCCGATCAAGACCGTCCACTTCACCGAGCACCGCCGCGAGCGCGTCTTCGGCCGCATCCGCGAGGAGATCGCCAAGGGTCGGCAGGCCTACGTCGTCTACCCCCTCATTGAAGAAAACGAAAAGTTGGACCTACTCGCCCTCGAGCAAGCCTACGACGAAATGATCCACCGCTTCCCCCCGCCGGATTACCAGATCAGCATCGTCCACGGCAAAATGAAGCCGGAGAACAAGGACTTCGAAATGGCCCGCTTCAAGAACGGTGAAACCCAGATCATGATGGCCACCACCGTGATCGAAGTCGGCGTCAACGTGCCCAACGCCACCATCATGGTCATCGTACACACCGAGCGTTTCGGTCTGAGCCAGTTGCACCAGTTGCGCGGGCGCGTCGGGCGGGGTGCGCAAGCGTCGTTTTGTATTCTGCTCTCCAGCGTCAAGCTAAGCCGGGAAAGCCGCCAACGTATCAACACCATGGTCGAGACCACCGACGGCTTCAAGATTGCCGAAGCCGACCTCCGCCTCCGTGGCCCGGGGATGCTCGACGGCACTCAACAATCCGGCATCCTTCAGATGCGGGTAGCGGATCTGGCTACGGATGGGGTGATTCTAAAGGTGGCGCGCGAGAAGGCGCGGGCTATTCTCGAAGTCGACCCTAAGCTGAAGCGGGCGGAGCACGGGCGTCTGGCGGCACACATGGAAAAGTATATGCGGGGGGTCAAAGGATGGGGGCGGATTTCCTAAACCACGGCCATAGGCTTTCATGCCGTAAGTACTACTCACCAAACGGGCCCACCCCCAAGAGGAATGAGCCCGTTCAATGCCGTAGTTATAAAAGTATTTACTGCACCACTAACTTAGTAGTACCGACCCAGTCAGCACCAAGCAGCTGTACCGTATACAAACCACTCGTCAGGCGGTCGGTCGCCACCGAAGTGGTGTTGAGCCCGGGGCGGAGTTGCATGCTTTGCCGGTAAACGATCTTACCGTCAACGGAAAATACCTGCAGGGTAGCTTGACCCCCGCGCTCCGCATCAATCTGCACGTTGGCCACGTCGGTCGCCGGGTTGGGGAATACATTGACGGAAGCCTGACCGAGCACGGGGTCCGTTACGTTGACCGTCGTATCGGCACTCACTACCAGTACACCGAGGTCACCTACCGCCGCCAGTACCGTATCGCCGGCCGCGGAGGTCAGGGTAGCCACGGGGTCGTAGTTGACGACGTCCAGCACTTCGACGTTGTCGAGGTACCAGCCTTCATTAGCCCCCGTGACGTCGGAAACAAACAGGAAATTGAAGAAGGCGTCCGCGTTGCGAAGCGTATCCAGCTCGACGATGATCTCTTCGTAACCGTCGCTCGCCCCCCAGAAGGCGGGAAGGCCGCCGCCACGGCTGTTCGGCGCGGTGCGGCCGCGGTAGTCTCCGCGCAGTAGGCTGCCAGACCGCACAAGGCCGAAGGCATCGCTTGCGGCCCCTACCTGAACCCAGCCGAAGTCACGCGCCGCTTCCGTATCGTAGCGGGTGAAGAAGCGCAAAGCCGGGCGCGCGGCATCCAAGTTAACCGGCGCGGCAACTTGCAGAAGTTGCGTCTGTGAGAGCGTATCGTTCGGGATGAACCAGGCGGAGCCCCCTCCAAAAGCCAGTGCGGAATCTCGCACCGGCCGCCAGGTTTCCGATTCGGTCGTCGTGACGATCGACCAGTTGTCCAGGCTATCCTCCTCGACGCCATCGAAGAAAAGCGACTGAGACGATACGTCCGGGCTCGTGGTAGCGTCGTAAGTGACGGTGACCGTATCGAAGGCGGCCATCTCGCCGACTTCGAAAGTAACTCGATTGCCCTCTACCACGAAGCTGTCGATGCCGTCGATGGTGGTAACGTCCAGTTCCATCCCCGCCGGAAGCGTATCGACGATAACCACCCCCTGCACGGCGGAGTCGCGGTACGAAATAGCCTGGATGGCGAAGGTAACCGCCTCACCGGCCTCTACCGTAGGCCGATCGACGAACTTGTTCATCTCGATCGCGCCGGTACAGAAGGGGGAGGTGTCAAAGGCGCTACGGTTATCCGTCCGATCCTCATTACTGCCCTGGTCGGCGGACCAGCCCATGCCCCGGCGGGCAAAAATTTCCCAAAGGGCGCACTGGTCCACCCCGCCGAACACCACTTCGTCGGCGGCAAGGATGCCGTCGCGGGCGTCGAGCATACCGGGGAAGCACTGGGTGAACTTCATGCCTTCGATAACCAGGCGCATAGCCTGGTTATTACCGCCCGTACCGTTGATCAGATCGGGGTCGAGGCCGTCACGATTGACGTAAAACCAATAGATGTCCAGTAGTACCGCCGCCCAGGGCTCGCCCACCGGGTGGGGTGCCCCGTCGAAGCCGGAGTAGATGATGTCTTCGTAGATCTTATTATTAATGTTGGGGTCCGTACTGTAGGGCTGCGAGCGGATACCCCGCCCGTCGATCGGCGCGCTACCGGCGTAGTTACCGATCCCCCGCGGTTCGGCACCGGTTGGGTTTGGCGTGTTCGTCGCCGGGGTAGAAGCTACCGCGAGGAAGTCAGACCAACCCTCACCCATTTGCTCATCGTTGAATAGGCAACCGGTATTCGGCCCACCGACCAGGCGGGTAGAAAGGCCGTGGCCGTACTCGTGCGCGACGACGCCCAGATCGAAATCACTGTCTATGGGTGGCTCGGGCTCGGCATTGAGACGGACGCGGACGTTAACGCCGGCATCGATCTGCTCCCGAATGGGGTCGCAGTCCGCCGTTGAGATCAGTACACTGGGAATGGTAACCCCTAACTCTCCGGATCCAGCCATATTAAGGATGCCGGCTTGGTTATTACAGACGATCACACCGATGGCCCCGGCATCCTGTGCGTTCTTCACTTTGAGTTCGAACGCACACGCGCCACGGGTGACCAGGGCGATCTTACCGTTGACCTCGGCCGCGTTGGCTACGCCACCACACAGCAAATTGGGTGCCTCCGTGCTGTCCAGCGCAACGACGATGTCGCCCTCGTAGGGGCCGTTATCAGCGATGGTGGGTCCGAACCCGGCCGTGCCGCCCCGGTAGCTACCGGTAAGCTCGGCGGGTGCCAGTACCTGTAAGATGTTGATCGGCGCATCCCACAGCATCATCTGCATACGGGGGTTGAAGCCATCCGGGGGCGTAAAGAAGTTGGCGTTATTACGACCGCTCCCGTCCTGCACCTGAGCGCTGAGCTCATCGCCCTCGGCGCCGCCGTTACCGTAGTTATTAAACTGGAAGTTGCCCGCCGGCTCGTCAAAGCCATGGACGTACAACCAGTCGTGCAGCTTGTTGGACGTATAGAACGACTGCGTAATGGCGGCCTTCAAAATGGTATCCACCGGCTGATTCTGCTCGAAGAAGTAGTCGAAGACCAACTCCTCCCCACCGTCAGCCGTGATGCTGTCGGCAATGTTGTCGTTGTCGGGGCCTTCCTCGCGGTCGGGGTAGGCGTATACGTTGTTGCCACGCGTAATAAAAAACTCCGCGCCCTCGCGGCCGTTGACGTCGTGCCAGCCAAAGGGGGAAGCGGTTGCGTCGGCGGGGCTCACTTCCAGTTGACGCTCGCCGTGTATGGGTGATTCTACGCCGAAAGGAAAGACGTTATAGGTAGCCCCGTCCACCAGGCTGGGGGGGGTCATGGCGGCGGTCGCTACCACGGGGGCCGCGGCTTCGCAGGCGGCGCCAAAATCGTGCTCGTGCGGCTCGCCGAAGCTACAGCTCAGTACGAGATTGTGCTTATCGAGAAGTTCGCCGGTGGTCGCGTCCAGTAGCAGCAGGTAGTAGCCGGCCTCCTCGTCAAATCGATCGATCAGTACGCGCCAAGCCAGGGTCAGGGCGCCTTCTTGCGGTAGATAGACCAACTGGCTGCGGATGGCTTCACGGGAGACGCCCGGCCATACGAAGAGGTCCTCTCCGTGCAAAGTCTCGGTGAACAACGGCCGGCCGAAAGCCGGGGCGATGCGTTGCGCGGCATTATATACGGCAACTTGGGCGCTGAGCGCAGGTGCGGCGTTGGTGGAGTAATTAGCGAGGTGAGAAACCAAGCCTACCGACTTATGAACCAAACGATTACTGCGGTAGTGCAGAATAGCTTGCGACTTGAACACCGGTATGCCCCGGTAGTACTGCGCCAGGTAAACGTGCTCGGTACCGTCGGGTGATCGGTAGGCGTCGGTTACCCGTAGGTCAGCAACGTCTTCGGCCGCAAAATCGAGCTCTTGGTAGCTCTTTTGAAAGTGACTTATGGCATTATCCGCTGAGGACTGAGCCTGAAGCGGTAGGCCTGCCAAAAGCAGGAGGTAAAACAGTAAGGATCTATGCATTAGGGGTGGTATATGGGTTAGGGTAAAACGAGCTGGGGTTAATCAGCTGGAATAAGATACGTCAAAGTAGGGGCAGTATCACCATACCGGAAAGGATCGGCAGGCCCAAACGCCCGGGAGGGTAGCGGCCGGACAGATCCGCACTATTAACGTTTTGGCCCCGTCGCGCATAAATCTATTCGAGCCAATCTTACCTTCGCGCCATGAATGAATTGAAGCTCGATGAGCTCGCCTTCGATAAATCCGCCGATGGGCTACTACCCGCCATCGTACAGGACGCGACCACCCACGTCGTCCTCATGCAAGGCTACGTAAACCGGGAAGCAATAGAGAAAACACTGGATTCCGGCCTGGTCACCTTCTACAGCCGCAGCAAAGAGCGCCTCTGGACGAAGGGCGAAACCAGCCGCAACTACCTCCACTACGTCAGTATGGCCCCCGATTGTGACGGGGATAGCCTTCTGATCCAGGCCAACCCCAACGGCCCTACCTGCCATACCGGAGACGATACCTGCTGGGGCGATACCAACCGGGGCGACTTCCTGAACCACCTCGAACGCACCATCCAAAACCGCCGCGATAACCCCAGTGAAAACAGCTACACCAGCCAACTGCTCGGCCGCGGCATCAACAAAGTCGCCCAAAAAGTAGGCGAAGAAGCCGTCGAACTGGTCATCGAGGCCAAAGACGACGACCGCGATCTGTTCCTTGGGGAAGCCGCCGACCTGATGTACCACTACATCGTCCTACTCGCCGCGAAAGGCTACTGCCTCGAAGACGTCCGCGCCGTCCTCCGGGAGCGCCACCGGTAAGTCCCTTTCAACGCAACCTATGCCTAGCGGGGAGGCGTTCTTTTCCAGTACCCAATAACAGCTAATTTAACCGACAACCATGAGCCTCGAACAGCGCATCACTACCGACCTGAAAACCGCCATGAAGGCCAAAGACAAAGTCAGCCTCCGCGGTATCCGCGCCATCAAGCAAGCCATCCTGCTACAGAAAACGGACGGCTCCGGCGAAACCCTCGATGCGGAAGGCGAGATCGCCATGCTCCAGAAATTAGTCAAGAGCCGGCAGGACAGCCTCGACATCTACACCAAACAGGGCCGCGACGACCTGGCTACCACCGAGCGCGAAGAGATCGAAGTCATCAGCCGCTACCTGCCCGCCAAACTCTCGGACGACGATCTGGCCGAACTCATCGATGGCGTGATCGCCAAAACCGGTGCATCCGGCATGCGCGACATGGGTAAGGTAATGGGCCTGGCCGGTAAGGAAGCTGCTGGCCGCGCGGATGGTAAAACCATTGCCGCCATGGTCAAACGGAAGTTAAGCTAACGCACCCAGCCCCGCCTACTTTACGGTAAGCTTCAAAGTACTGACCCTTCCGGCCCCGGTTACCTGCACGGCATATACGCCCGCTGGCAGTTGACCAGTCGGTAGGGTCAGCTGGTTGGCACCCGCTTGCAAATACAACTTACGGTCTGCGACCAACCTGCCTTCCATCGTAAAGAGCTGGACGGCGGCGCTGCCCGCCCGCCCCGCCGTGATGCGTACGTTGACGGATTCCCCGGCCGGGTTGGGGAACAGATCTACGCTCGCCTGCCCCAGGTTAAGATCGACGACGTCGTTGATCAACCGATCGCTTACCGGGATGTAAACCCCCAGCTCACCGACCCGCGCGACCACCTCGTCCCCCGCGGCGGAGGTCAGCGAAGCGCCGGATTCGTAGTTGAACACATCCACTACCTCCACGTTGTCGATCCACCAGCCACGATCGTCCCTGGCGTTATCGGAAACGAAGCGAAACCGAAAATAGATCTCCTGCCCCCGGTAGGCACTCAGGTCGACGATGATCTCCTCGTAACCGCCATCTTTGCTTTCCCCCCAAAAGGAGAGCCGGTCGGCCAGCGGCTCGATGGCATCGGGCGCGGCCGGCCCCCGGTAGGCGCCGCGTAGGAATTGGCCCTGCTCCACGTACGTCCAGTTCTCCCGATCGGTACTTAGCTCAAGGAGGCCGGCATCCCAACCGGCTTCCGTTCGGTAGCGCGTGAAAAAACGCAGCGCCGGCCGCTCCCCCTCCACCGTTACCGGTTCGATCAGCTCGAGGGATTGATCTTGCGCGAAGGAGTCGTTGCGGATGAACCAAGCCCTATTTCCGTCGTAGGTACTGCTAGAGGTAAGTTCCCAGACTTCCTCGCCGGGCCCGTTCACGTTCCAGTTTTCGCCCCCCTCTTCCAGGCCGTCGTAAAAGACCAGGTCGGATTTGAATGCCTCCGAAGTGACCGCATCGTACTTGATGGTGACGGGTTGGTCGAAGTTCATCGTACCCAGATCGAAGGTGATCACGTTGCCGGCGACTTCGTAGTTCTCTACCCCTTCGATGGTTGCCTGATCCAGCACCATCCCTTCCGGAACGGTATCGGTGACGATCACCCCTTCCGTGGCGGCTTCCCGGTAGCTGAAGGCGGTCAGGGTATAGCTAACCGATTCCCCGGGTAAAGTTGTTTCGGTATCGGCGGTTTTCTCCAGGGTAATGCCCCCGGTACAGTAGGGTGAAACGTCGAACGCGGAGCGGTTATCCGTACGGTCACGCGCCCGGCCCTGATCGGCGGAATAGCCCATCCCGCGAGCTGCGAATAGCTCATAGAGCGCGCAACGGTCGAGCCCGCCGAAAACGATCCGATCGGCTTCCAGGATGCCGTCGCGGGCGTCGAGGATGCCGGGGGAGCAGCTCGTATACTTCATGCCCTCGATGACGAGGCGTACGGCGTGGTTGTTACCGCCCGTTCCGTTGATCAGGTCTTCATCGAAGCCGTCACGGTCGGCGTAAAACCAGTAGATATCCCACAGCACGGCCGTCCATACCTCCCCCAGGGGGTGAGGGGGCCCCTCGATGCCGCTATAAATGATGTCGTGATGCAACTTTGAATTCACCGAGAAGTCAGTACTGTAGGGTTGGGTACGAAAACCGGGGCCGTCGATTTCGGAGGCTATCGAATAGGCGCCGATGGTGCGTGGTTCGGCTCCGGTAGGTTGCTCGGAAAGCGTCTGTGGCGTAGTGGCCAGCGTGAAGAAGTCCGACCAGCCCTCACCCACCTGTTCGTCGTTGCGTAGGCAGGTGGTGATTGCGGGGCCACCGATCAAGCGGCTGGATAAGCCGTGAGCGTACTCGTGGGCGATGACGCCGGCGTCGAAGTCGCTATCCCTTTGGGGGGTTTGGTCCGCCTCGAATTTTACGCGTACGTTGATCCCCGCGTCGAGTTCCGCGCGCAACAGGGCACAATCCTGACGGGTCATCGATAAACTGGGAATAGTGATCGGGCGAGATTGTGGGCTCGTCATGTTAAAAACCCCCGGAACGTTGTTACAGACGATCACGCCGATCGCGCCGGCCTCCTGAGCGAAGAATACCTTATCCTCGAAGTTACAACTGCCCCGGGTGAGCAGGGCGATCTTACCGTCGATCTCCCCGCCGTTCGTGACCTGGTTACATACTTGGTTGGCCAGGCCGGTACCGTCGCTGGCGTACGCGACATCCCCCTCGTAGGGGCCGCCGTCGTCAATGCCGGGCCCGAAGTCCGCCGTTCCGGTAACGTAGGGGCCGGCAATGCCGGCCGGGCTCAGTACGTCCATGGTTTTGCCACTACCGTTATTGAAAAGCATCATCTGCATCCGGGGGCGGATGCCGTCCGCCGGGGTAAGGAAGTTGGCATTGTTGGTGGCGCTACCGTCCTGTACTTCCGCCCGTAGCCCATCCCCCTCTCTGCCGCCCCGGTCGTAGTTATTTTGCTGGAAGTTGCCCGCCGGTTCGTCGAAGCCGTGGGCATAGAGGAAGTCGTGCATCTTGTTGTTGGTGTAGAAAGACTGCACCATAGCGGCCTGCAGGATCGTATCGGCGCTTTCACCGTCCTCGTAGTAAAAATCGAACAGTAGTTCCTGCCCGCCGTCCGCCTGCTCGCCGTCCGGTGAGCCGTCGTTGTCTCTGCCGGTCTCCCGGTCCGGGTAAGCGTGTACGTTGTTGCCCCGCGTAGTGGTGAATTCCGGCCCTACCGCGCCGTTTACGTCGTGCCAGCCGAAGGGGGAAGCGACCGCATCGGCGGGGTTGATTTCCATTCTCCGTTCTGCGTGCAGGGGGGATTCTTCACCGAACGGGATCACGTTATAGGTCGCGCTATCGACCGGCGATAGCGATTTCGGGGCCGCCGGGGTAGTTTCCAGTAGTTGGCTTTTGGTAGTGCCGTGGACGTGACCGACCCCAAAGTCACAACTGACCACCAGGTTATCCTTACTGATGATCCTGCCGTCGGCGGCATCCCACCAGCATCAGGTAATAGTCACCGTCCGTAGCGTGGCGGTCGATCAGAACGCGCCAGGCAAGCTGCAAGCGCTCCCGCTCCCGCACGATGACCAACTTTGCCTGTAGGGGTTCGGGGGATACGGCCGGCCAAACGAAAAAGGCCTCCCCCTCACGCAACTCGGTAGCAATGGGGCGGCCGAAAGCGGGTGTGACCTGCCGGGCGGCGGCGATCAGCGCCTGGCCGGCGGTAAGCGCCGGGGGGGTCGTACCGGAGCCGCCCGCCTCCTTCAAGCGCTCGGCGACCCCGGCCGCCAGATCGACGGTCTTACTGACCAGCCGCCCCTCCTTATAGTGAAGGATCGCCTGGGCATCGAACACCTGTAGCCCGCCGAAGTACTGCGCCAGATAGACGTGCTCCGTACCGTCCGGGGAAGGGTAACTATCCGTCACCCGCAGATCGGAAACGTCACTCGCCCGTAAGCCTAGCGCAGCGTGGTGCTTGTATAGGTAATCCTTAGCAGAATCGTCGGATTGAGCAAAGAGTACGGCACCCGCAAACAGCAAGAAAACGGTGATGATGGTTCTAATCATGTAGGGTAGTTGCCCGTGCACTCGGTTACCGTTAATTACAAAACCATAAATTTACTGAACTCAAGCTGTAAACCGGCTCACGCCACGGTAAGTGAAACTCATTCCGCCATTTCAAAGACACAATTTGACACTTCACTGAGAAGCCCGGGGTGACGGGCACCGTGCAATTACAAGACAAAAG
>OY764690.1:0-21408 GCA_963668285.1 uncultured Lewinella sp.
GAATGGCGCCGAGCTCGTCTTCCGGTTGGTTGAGAGTAGCCCGAAATTCGGCGTCATCCAGTACCGCGACGGTCTGTTCGTACCTATTTTCTACTTCGGCTTCGGACCCCTCCCCTTCTTTGAGGAACTCCTGTAAGATCTCGAGGTCATCCACTCGATCGGCGACCTTCTGGTACTGACTGACCCAACCTTTATGGCTTTGCAGTTGCTTCATGATGCCTTCGGCGCGCTTACTGTCCTCCCAGAAGTTCGGGTCGAGGCTTTGCTGCGTGAGATCTTCTATTTGAAAGCTGCGTTTTTCGACGTCGAGGTAACCGCGCAGCAGGCCGAGGCGGTCTTTGAGTTCTTTTAGTTGGTCGGATGTCATGGCGGAGCTTCGTTGTAGGCGGCGAAAGTACAGGTGAACAGAAAAGCCCACCGCACTGATCGTACGGTGGGCTTTTGTTTTAGCGTCGGGGGGGTCTACTTCTGCTTGAGGTATTCGTCGACTTTATCTTTGTGGATCATCACTTCCTTGTAGGAGTAAGCGCCCGTATCGGGGTTCTTAACGGAGCGGATGATTTTGACGAAATCTCGACCGGAGCCGGCGTTGGCAGCACGTTGGCCTACCCGTGAGTTCTTCGATACTTTAGCCATAGGTTAATGCTTTTGGTATCCGGCGGGGCGGATAGGTTGGGGTTACTTGATTTCGCGGTGTACCGTCACCTTTTTCAGGATGGGGTTATACTTTTTGAGCTCCAAACGATCGGGGGAGTTCTTCCGATTCTTTTGAGTGACGTAACGGCTGGTGCCGGGTTGGCCACTTGTCTTGTGCTCGGTGCATTCCAGTATGACCTGGTTGCGGTTGCCTTTGCTTTTCTTTGCCATTTTGGTGGGGGAGTTAGAGCTTTACGCCGGTGTTAATGCCCTTGGACTCGAGCTTCTTTACGTAAGCCACGATGCCGAGTTTATTGATGGTACGCATGGCGGAGGTGGAGACGCGTAAGGTAACGAAACTGCCCGTTTCCGGCACGAAGAAGCGCTTCTTCTGGATGTTGGGTACGAAACGACGCTTCGTTTTACGGTTTGAGTGGGAGACATTGTTACCGCTGATGGGTTTCTTTCCCGTTAGTTTACAGACTTTGGACATCGCTAAAAACTTTTCCGCCGAAGCGCGTATAAAGCAAGGAGGCGTTGATCTTACGATAACGCCTCCCTACGTGATGGTGACCGCGCCAGGATTCGAACCTGGAACCGCTTGATTCGTAGTCAAGTACTCTATCCAGTTGAGCTACGCAGCCAGTGCTTATCGAAGCGGGTGCAAAGGTAAGCAGACTGTAAATTCCTTGCAAGCGGCAGACACAAAATTCTTCCTCGCCTAAACCTCTTCCAGTTCGGAGGGGACGAGTGTATCGATAGCCTGGCCCAGAAAACCGGGTAAGATGTGATCGTACGTCTGTTTGATCCGCTCGGGGTGCTGTAGGTCTTCCATGATGCGCAGCCACTTCTTCCGGCCGTGGTCCGCGATGACTTCCTGCTTCACCTCCGTCCGGCTGAAGTGAACCAACATGCCGTCGGGATCGGCTTCCGGGTGGAACTGCACGCCGACGATTTCGGGGCTCCAACGCACCGCCATAATGGCTCTTTCGAGATCTACGTGGGGGCGGATTTTTTCCCGCCCCAGCACGGTGGCCCCTAATTCTTTAAGCCGGGCTTTATCGGGGCGAACCACTTGAAAGCGCCGAAAGTCAGCGGCCCAGAACGGGTTATCTATGTTTTTGAAGAGGGGGTCTTCCTTTCCTGCCTTATTAAGGTGTATGGGGAAGGTGCCGAAGCCGATCCCTTTGCGTTTGGTAACCTGAGCGATCTTGAAGTGATGGACGGCCATTTGAAAGCTGTGGCAGATGAAGAACACGTACTTCTTTCGTTCTTGGCCTTTGTTCCAGGCCACTACCTCATCGAGCCAACCCGCCCAAGCTGCTTCCCAACCCTCGGCACCTTCCCCTTTGATGGGGTCACCCGGCCCACCGGAGCTGATGAAGGCGTCGTAGGTCATGTCCGGCACCTCCGCGGCACTACGTGTATCGAAAACCCGGTAATCATAGGAGTCGGCGAACTGATCGGCAATCTCTCGGATGCAGCGCATGCCTTGGTTGGGGATGCCATTGTAAAGATCAAGTATGGCGAGTTTCAGCTTTTTCATGGGGTACATTCGAAAGTCGGTGTGCGGCGAGTGGCTCTAAACCAAAGCAGCACCCGGGTTTACAGTGAGGGTAACGCTAGTTATGACGCAAAGCAATGGAAAGGTAACTAAGATCACAGTAATGGCCCTCCGTAACAGAACGTTAACCACGCCTCGTCCGGTCGGTGTCGTTAGGAGCGAACATCCAGGTCGGAAAGTCGATTAAATAAGCACAACAATACCTTAATATCCAATGCAAAAATTGCGTAAGAAAACAGCCTACGAAGGCAATCCGGTCGGGCTAAGCGACGAAGCTTGTAAAGAAATCAGTAAAGACCTAGATCGCCACCTGGCGGCACTGTGGGTTATGTACGCGCAGTACCATAAACACCACTGGCTGGTCGAAGGGCCGCAGTTCCGCGACCTACACCTTTTTTTAGAAGACCACTACAACGAGGTCAACAAGCAGCTCGATGCCGTAGCCGAACGGATGACGCTACTCGGCTACACGCCCTCCACCAGGCTCGATAAATATCAGAAGCTCTCCTATGTTCCTCAGGAAAATGAAGACGTCTTTCACATCCGCGAATCGCTGGAGAACGACATGCACAACGAACGGGCGATCGCCATCGAATTTCGCAAGACCATCAAGCTTTGTATCGAGCACAGCGACTTCGGCACTAAGAACCTTTTAGAGGGCTTCCTCTTCGAGATTGAGGACCGCGCCCACCACCTCGAACACTTCCTGGGGGAAGACAGCCTTTCGGTCGGCTACCTACACTCCGCCAAGGAGGCGAACGGAAAAGCCGAATAACCTTAGGTCGATAAGGGGGTAACCTACTTTCCGGGTTCGATCTTCCCATACGCTTCGTACATTCCGTAGAGTAGAACACCTACGCCCAACCACAATAGGTTACCGAGAAAGTCGGTATCCAGTAGGTGTTCTCCTCGGATAATCTCGCGGCTGAAAACGATGAGGTAGGTAACCGTTATCCCCAGGCAAATCCCGGCGATTGCGTTTAGAACGGATGGCCCGGATGCAAGGCCGGAAGAATTGGAGGACTTAATTTTGTCGAGCATTACGTATCATTCTGATCTGGCTGGGATCTGGTAATGCATCTGCGGGTATCTCCCGTCAACTAGCCCAAAGGTAACTACGTAAGCTGATTGTTATTATCCGCTCGGGCAGGAAATTTGCTGGTTTGCGGCCGCTTACGCGCCGCGGTTCCGAAGTCCGCTATTCAATTACGGTCACTTTCTCCTCCCAGCTACCACGAGGTCGCGCTAGATCGGGGGCTTCGTGGTGGCCCAGGTAGAAAAGACCGAGGCAGCGATAGCTGGCCGGCGTGCCCGGAAAGGCTCCGTAATCTCCGCAAAGAAAGCCGGGGCTAGACCAATAGCCACCCAGACCGAAGTCCGCTAAGCTGGTCCATATATTCTGGACGGAACAGGATACGGCTGCCACCTCTTCCCATTCCGGTACGCTCTGCTGTGGATCGCGGTGAAGAAATATCGCCAGAACTACCGGGCTCTGCTGCAATTTTTTACTGAATTTTTTGGCCAGCTTTTCCGTCCATGAGTCGGCTCCGTTCTTCGCCTCGAAAACGGTTTTGATTTCGTTGAGCAGTTGATCACGCCCTGCCTTGCGGTAGACGCGGTAGCGCCAGGGTTCCGTCTTCTTGTGGTTCGGGGCCTGGTTGGCCGCCGCCATCAGCGCGTGTAGCTGGGCGTCCGACACTTCCCGTTCGGTGAAGAATTGTGGGAAAATGGATCGGCGTTCGGTTATGTGTTTGGGTAGCTTTTCGGCTACCGGGCGGCTATCGTCGTGGTTCATTCGGCATAAGTTTCGCGGCTCAACCCAAAGCGAACGGCGTCGGCCAGCTGGCCGGTGCCTTTACGGTATTCGTTCCGTAAGTCGCCTTCGCGGACTAGGCCCAGTTTACGGATAAGGCGTTGGTCGATGAAGTTGTCGGAGAGCAGGGTATAGTGTACTTTCTCTAAGGCTAACTGTAGAAATCCGAACCGGATGATGCGCGCGAGCACCTCGGTCACGCGCTCCCCCTTAGCGTCCCCCGGCTCGATGAAGATACGAAGGGCGGCGGCCGGTGTCTGCCAATCCAATCGGTAGAGTTCTACCATGCCGACGAGTTCGGTCGTGTTGTTGTCCCACACACCGAAGGTATAGCGTCGTTGGAGTAGCCAATCAGAAAGGCGGAAGCGAACGAACGTTTCGGCGGCATCTTCCGACTCACCCAGTTTGGCGAGTAAACGGGGGTGGTGGGTGTGCAGATAATCCGAGCTGGCGCGTGCGGCGCGGTACAGCTTTGCGCCGTCACGCTCGCGCAGTCGGCGAACGAGGCAATTTCGGGTAAGCAGTGCTGTATCGATGGAAAATAAGTCGGGGCGTAAAGGTTGATCTGGCACGGTGGCAAGTTAGTCATCAGAAGCGGAAGCCGACGCTGGCCTGGAAGGATCGAGCGTAGTCCTTATCGTCCTCATTGAAGGCCCGCTCGAGGCTCGAAGGCGTATCGGAGACTACCCGCAGATCGTTTTCACCCTTGGTAACGTCGGTAAGCCCGTATTGGTAACGTACGCCGAGGTAGAGGCCATTGTTCAGGTAATAGGCAAGGCCCCCGACCAGGCCGAAATCAAGTCGGCGGTATACATTTTCGCTGCTATCATGGTTGTAGTAAGCTCCGATCACACTAGGCTCGTTGATGGCTAGCCCGCTCTCCCCGATCAATCCGATGCTTCGAAAGCCCGCCTCATCCGACAGGTAGTTGGCATCGACGCTTACGTTGAGGGACGTCACTCCGTTGGGAGAAGCCAGGCCGGAATAGGAGATCCCCCCGCTTGCTCGGCTACCGATGAGCAGTCCGGCGCTAAAACCTCCTTCAACTTCCAATCCGCCGAATCTGTAATAGGCGGTCAGGGGGATATCGATATAGCTATTCACTACGTCAACTTCACTGGTACGCTGCCCGCGCAAGGGAGCTCCGTCGGTATCCTCCATACCGGAGTAGAAGTAGATGACGGAGGGGATGTCCTCAAAAACCGTCTCGACGCCTTTTTGGCTGTACATCAGGTCGGCTTTGACTCCGATCAGGTCGGTGAAAGCGTAGGCGAAGGTGGCGCCGACGTGAAAGCCGGTCGTCCGGTTCATGGTTTCGACCTCCATATCTTCGAAGGACTCCTTGTCGCCGCTGAAGGTGATGAAGTTGAGGCCGGCCCGGAACCCACCGCTAAAGCCCTGTGCCTGTACGGTATGGGTGAATGGGCCGGGGGCGAAGCAGAGAAAGGAGGATGATAGAAGTAAGGTGAGTACAAAGCGCATGTGGCGGGGTAATTGGTTGGGGTAAAGATGGGGCATTAGCTGATTAGGTTGTTCTAATTTGTTGGGGTCGGCGGCGTGAAGGGACCACGATGCGTTCAACCGTTATCGAATAGCCGGCGTTTACCCGCAAACGAACTATTATGAGCGAAGTAGCTACGAAGAAGCGCCCCGTCCTGCTGTATACCGAACAGACCCCTAACCCCGAAAGTCTCAAATTCGTGACGAATAGGATGCTGTATAACGGTACCGCAGAGTTCAAAGAAGAGGCGTTCGCCCGTGAGTGGTCGGCGCTGGCCAGCGTACTGTACGATTTTCCCTACGTCAAGAAAGTCTACATTGCCAACAACTACGTTACGCTTACGAAGGAATTTAATTATTCCTGGGACGACGTGATGCTCCCATTAAAGGAATTTATCAAGAATTACCTACAGGAGGACAAACCTATTATAAAGGATGGTTTTGCCGACGAGGTAGCGCGCTTAGAGGCGGAGCGTGGAGATAGCTATGCTTACAGCGAAGACGATGCCGAAACCGTTACGCAAATCAAAGAACTCATCGACACATACGTCAAGCCGGCCGTTGAGATGGACGGTGGTAACATCGAGTTCAAAAGCTACGAAGAAGGCGTGGTGACCGTCATCATGCAGGGCTCCTGCTCCGGTTGCCCCAGTTCAACGGTAACCTTGAAGAGTGGTATAGAAAGTATGCTCAAGCGTATGATGCCGCAGGTCAAGGAAGTACGCCAAGAAATGGGCTGATCCTGATCGGAATTAAACTTTAACCACCACCTACTTTTAACATAAGAGGTATCGGGTCATCAACTATCTAATTTGGTTGGCCCGATACCTCTTACGTATATTTGCCATTGTCCTATGGCTAATCTGACGATTCAACGGCGATTAGCTACGTCTTGCACGACGGTCCGTATTCTACACAAACACTTGATTTGACTACCGCACACTACAGCGAGTGAAGGGGCGCCTCGACGGGCCATCCCCCCCCAACTCGTATTTTAATACTGATTTTAAACCAACACATGCGTTACATTCAACTCTTTGTATTGCTGCTTTGCACGGCGGCGTACACCCACACTATGCAGGCCCAGAGCCTGCGACCAGCCGCCCTGGTAAAGGCTGCAGCGAACGACGCTGAATTCCAGGAATCCTACAGCTTATTCAACGTTCAAAAATCTGCCGCTCCCGTTAGTGCGTTGGAGAAGGTAGGCGCGGACTACGAAGTGGTCACCCTTAACGGTAAAAGCATGCAAGCTATTCGCCTCGATGCGCCGGAGGCCCTAGAGATCGATCTACCTGCGAGCCTCGGCAAGGCACGTATGGTACGAGCCGACATCTTTGCCGATGGCTTTACGGTAACGGATACCGGTGATAAGTTAGGCAAGCAAGATGTGGGTATCCACTACCGCGGCACGCTGCAGGACGGCAAAGAAAGCCTTGTTGCTTTCTCCGTCTTTGAAAAGTCCGTAAGTGCTACCATCTCCACCGATGCCGGCACCTTCGTACTCGGCCCTTTGCGCGGTGGAAACGCCAAGCGTAAAGCAGAACACGTTATATATAACGACCGCGATCTCCCAGTGCAGGATTTAGGTACTTGCGCCACCGAGGATACCAGCCTCCCGTACAGCCCCAAGGAGTTGGTCGACGTAGACCTAACGCAGAAGGATGCGAATAACTGCGTGAACATCTTTCTCGAAATCGACAAGAGCATCTATGACAGCCGCGGTAACGGAACGACGCCCTTCATCACCGGTCTATTCAACCAGGTGGCGACGCTCTACGCTAACGAAGAGCTGAAGATTCGGATCAGTGATATCGTGATCTGGAGTACGCCCGACCCCTACAACGGTTCTTCCAGCGGTGCTAACCTCGATGCCTTTCGTGACTACCGTACCTCCTTTAACGGAGATTTAGCTCACCTGCTTTCCTTCCAGGCCAGTGGCGGCGTTGCTTACGTCAATGTACTCTGCGCCAAAAGAGTCGGTTACGGATTCAGCTCCATCAACAATAGCTATAAGACAGTCCCTAGCTACAGCTGGTCGGTCAGCGTAATCGCCCACGAACTCGGGCATAATTTCGGTTCTAAACACACGCACGCGTGCGTCTGGAATGGCAACGGAACAGCCATCGACGCTTGTTATGGCACCGAGGGCGGCTGTGGCAGTAACGTAGATCGCCCATCCGGGGGCGGCACCATTATGAGCTACTGCCACCTTACCTCGGTAGGCATCGACTTCAACAAAGGTTTCGGAACGCAACCGGGTAACCTTATGCGCAACCGCACCTATAACGCCAGCTGTTTATCCGCCTGCTCCGACGGCGACGGCGGCGGTGGTGACGACGGCGGCGATGACGGCGGCGGCGATGACAACCCCTGTGAAATCATCGACTTTAACTCTTCCTCTCCCGAAGCCTACGGGGGCAGCCAGGATAAGGGCGAAGTGACCGTGCAAGAAGACGGCGCACGCATTTCGTTAATCGGTAATGCCTGGAAGGCCGTAAGCGGTGACTATGAGATCACGGCTAATACCGTAATGACCTTTGAGTTTGGTATAGTTAGACCCGGGGAGATCCACGGCATCGGGTTCGCTAAGAATGATAACGCAAACAGTAGCACCACCTTCCAACTGTACGGTTCCCAGCAGTGGGGGCGGCAAAACGCGCGTGACTATACGGACGGGAACCTGGGATCGTGGAGATCGTTTACCATCCCCGTCGGTGAATATTTCACCGGTACCTTCGATCGGATGACCTTCGTTAACGACCACGACGACGGATCGCGTGATGCCTATGGGGCCTACCGCAACATCCGGGTGTTCGAAAGCGGAAGCTGCGGCAGCGCGCTTCCCACCGATAACCAGCCTATCGATGGTCAAGAACTTGCCGGGTTGGCCGCCGAGGAAGAATTATCGCTATTCCCAAACCCGACGAGTGCCGAATTGAACGTATCCCTGAACGTCCGGCAAGCTACCGGTGCCCGCATCCGCGTGTTTGACGTAGCTGGTAAGCAGTCTGTGGACCGTAGCGTACAACTAACGGAAGGAAAGCAGAAAGTCAGCCTCGACGTACACGCCCTCCCGGCCGGAACGTACCTCTTGCGGCTCGAGGCCGAGAGTGGGTTCACCTCCACGTCACGCTTCACGGTGATTCGGTAACTGATAGCCAGCTACCGGCCTACCCCCAAAGCGGAGCGGGGCTACGAACACGACGTTCGTAGCCCCGCTGCTTTTCAGGGTCGGTCGTATTACCAGCTGAACCCGAAGCGGGCTTCGATCTGTACTACCGGGCCTGAAACGTCGCGGTCGGATACGCCAAGTCGGTCATCCGCCCCGTTTGCGAAGCGGTAGCCGCCATCGATACCGAGGCGCATAACTTGAAACAAGTTTAGCTCCAGGCCGACCATTGCCTGGCCGATCAGCATACGATCGCGGTCGAATTCATCCCCTTCTCTGTCAATGCTCGCCGGCCCGACGATGGTCGTAAACCGGGGGTGGATGCTCTTATCCCGCCCGGGGCTGTAGGCCATGATCAGCCCTCCCTGGCGGAAGCTATACCCCGTATCCTCGCTGGGGTCGTCGTCTACGTTGAAGTTCTCGCGGCTCTTCCAGCCGCCGTAACCGAGGAAGAACTCATCACCAAATTCGAGCCCGCCGAAGCCACCACGAACGAGGGCCCAGTCGTCGCCCGTCATCGAATAATTGTAGGTAGGCCCGCCCCAGGCGCCCGTCAGATCGAGATCGCCCAATAGGGTACGCTCGCGGGAAGTTTACTGAACTCGTTCAGATCGTAGGTTGCCTCGGTAGCCCTATAGGCTAGAATGGGGTCGGTGGGGTTCGGTCCGCTCTGAGCGGTCAGGCTAGCCGCGGATAAACAGAGGAAAAGGAAGAAGTAATATCTCATAATACAGTACTGTAGGTAAATGAATGTGGGTTGTTGGTAGCAAGGGCGAACCCGTCAAGCGTAGGTTGCACATCAGAGTCTTAAAATTTTACCGGGAAATACTAAAGCCACCTTAAGTTCCGGGTAATTCACCGGGTGGACGTAACTATCTTCGCCAGTAAATCAACGTTCATGCGAAAAGGCTCCATATTAATCAAGGGCGGCACCGTAGTTAACCGCGGCCGCCGCTTTACGGCCGATGTGTTTATAAAGGACGGCTACGTAGAACGGGTCGGACGCGGGCAAATCGACCTGCGGGCGGATCAGGAAATCAACGCGGAGGGTTGCTTCATCCTCCCCGGTATCATCGACGATCAAGTACACTTCCGGGAGCCTGGGCTCACGCATAAAGCAACCATAAAAACCGAGAGTAGGGCGGCCGTGGCGGGGGGGACTACTTCGTGGATGGAAATGCCTAACACCAAGCCAAACACCCTTACACAGGCGCTATTGGAGGAGAAATACCGGACTGCCGCCGCCTGTAGCCCCGCGAACTACAGCTTTTACATGGGGGGCTCCAACGACAACCTCGACGAGGCCGTCAGAACCAACCCAAAAGATGTCTGCGGACTCAAAATATTCATGGGTAGCAGCACCGGCAATATGCTCGTGGATAACGAACGGGCCCTGGAAGCGCTTTTCGAGAAGAGCCCACTCCATCATAGCTACCCACTGTGAGGACGAAACCACCATCCGGGCCAATGCACAAGCCGCGCGGGATAGGTATGGGGAGGAAATCCCCGTCACGGAACATCCGAATATTCGTTCCGTAGCGGGGTGCTACAAGAGTAGCAGTCTGGCCGTCGAACTTGCAAAGCGCCACAATACCCGTCTGCACATACTTCACATCAGCACGGAAGACGAGATATCCCTATTTCGCAACGACATCCCACTACGGGAAAAGCGCATCACCGCCGAAGTGTGCGTACATCACCTGACGTTCAGCGCCGATGACTACGATAAGCTGGGTAACAAAATTAAATGTAACCCCGCAATCAAAGCGGAGAAGCACCGGTCGGCCCTGCTGCCAGCCCTACTCGACGATCGTTTCGATGTAATCGCTACGGACCACGCCCCGCATACGGCGGCGGAAAAGTCGAGCCCAAACTACTTCAAGGCCCCCGGTGGCCTACCGCTCGTCCAGCACAGTCTTGATATGATGATGCGCTTCGAGCGGCGGGGGGAGATCACCTTAGAACGTATTGTGGAGAAGATGTGTCACGCGCCGGCCGAATGCTTTGAGATCGATCGCCGGGGTTATGTGGAAGAAGGTATGTGGGCGGACATTGTGATCTACGATCCAGCTACCCGATGGCGGGTTGCCCAGGACAACATCTTCTATAAGTGCGGGTGGTCACCACTCGAAGGCATGGAGTTGGAGGGAAGAGTACGCCAGACGATCGTGAGTGGGCACCTGGTGTACGACCGGGGTCTATTTTTCGAGGCACAGAAGGGCGAGCGTTTGCGCTTTGACCGCTCTTAATGCTTATCGTCCAGTAAGTTAGGGTCGTTTCAAAAAATAAAGAACCCCGACCGCGCACGGCCAGGGCTCGTTCCAACTTACTGATACCAAATAAATTCTTCGTGGGCGGTGCAACTCCAGAACCAAAAGGTCGGATGAAGGTTGCGCTTTCACTGTAGGTAAAATTAACCCATTCGGAGCGAAGGGACAAACGCTTTGAGAAATTTCATTGAGGTTTTCTGAATCTGGAGTCCGTTGACAATCTACTGACGCGGGCGCATGAGTTGGCGGTAAGCGGCGGCAAAATCCGGTTGCCCGTAACCTCGTTCGGGGCCGGGGCTATCGGCCTGATCGGCCGTGTTCCGGATGGCATCCAGTATCTCCTGGTTGGTCGCATCTGGCACGGCGCCACGCAGGCAGGCAATTAAACCGGTCACTAACGGGGAGGCCAAGCTGGTACCGTTGGCGGCGGTGACCGCGCGGCCCGACCCAGTCATTGCCGCGACCTCAACGCCGAGTGCGCTCACGTCGGGCTTGATGCGGCCGTCGGGTGTAGGGCCGATGCTACTGAAATAAGCCCGGCTACCGTCGCGATTGAGTGCACCGATGGCAAAAATTTCCGGCGAGTCGGCGGGGACGCTGATGTACTTCCAGGGGTCGGCACCCGAATTGCCGGCGCTGGTCACGACGATCATACCCCGCCGGAAGGCAAGGGTAGCGGCGCGTGAAGCTGGGCTCACCGTACCGGTCAGGTCCTCGTAAGTGTAGTTCATACTCTCCTCCCCGAAGGTCGAATAACCGAGGGAACTGTTGACTACGTCGACGCCGGCGCTATCCGCCAACTCTAAGGCAACGGCATAATTGATTTCCTCCAGCCGGTGTTCACCCTGGCTGTTTTCGGTAGTAAAACACAGGTAGCGGGCGGCCGGGGCGGTGCCGACGAAGAGAAAGGGGCGGAAGGTCGCCATTGTACTCAGCACGGTTGCCCCGTGCGTACCCCCGTCCAAGGCAGTGCTGTCCTGCTGCACCACGTCGTAATTAGCGGGCACCTGCGCGTCTTCTTCGTAGCCCAGGAAATATTTATAGTTCACGAAAGGGAAGCCACCGTCGAATACGGCCACCAATACATCCTGGCCCCGGAAGCCCCACGCGTGCAGGCTATCACCGTTCATACCCTTGATGTTACGCCAGCCGTAGCCGTAAAAGCTTTCACTGACGGGGATGGTGTCTGGCCGGGGCGAGGGCCGGTCGAAGGATGGAATGTCCGGCTTAGTGGAGGGGCGGTCATACTGCACCGGGGCGACGTAGTAAGCGGTATCCACAAAAGGCAGGGCCCGGAGTTCGTCTAGCTGCGGCCCCGCCGCGGCAACGACGACGCCGTTCATCCATTTGCTCTTCAACCAAAGTTTCACGCCGGTTTCCTGCACGGCACTAACGTAGTTTTCACTTAGTGGAAGGTCCACCTCGGTTACGGGTGCCTGGTGTAGCGCCCGGCGCAGAAGTGCCTTTTCCGATAGAAAGGTAGCTGGGTTATCGATCGACCCTAAGGTACCTGCCTTGTCGGCGAACCCGACGAAGTACATACCCGTCTCGGTTCTTCCCTGCGCGCCGAGAGACGCGGCGAATAGTACCGAGGCGGCAAGTAGAATATAAAGCGGCATGTACGGTGCTCTCATCTGTTTCAAGGTTAGAAATTAGAAACGGCGGGGGGAACCCGCTTCAGTATACATCGTAGGACTTTTCAAGGCGATCCGTCAACAGGGTGAGTACATCGCCATCGGGGTCGTCATAGGTAAGGTGGATCTTTGCTGATTCATAAATCGGTCTACGCGTGCTTAGCTTACGCTCAATTAGTTGCTTCAGCTCACGGTCATTCTGCAGAAGTGGCCGGTGTGCTCTAGCCTGCAGTAACCTTTCGTAAAGGATCTCCACGGAAGGGTCGAGGAATACCGTAATACCCCGGTCATTCATGTAGTCGATGCCACCGTGAAAGCAGGGAGCCCCGCCCCCGGTGGCCACTACGCTGGACGGATCTTCGATACGTCTCAAATAGCTCGCTTCCAGTCTTCTAAATGCCGCCTCTCCCCTATCGGAGAATATTTTGGTAATCGTCATGGACTCCCCCGTTTCTATCGCCGAGTCCAAGTCCACGAATGGGCGGCCGAGTCTGGTGGCTAAGCGGATACCGAGGTACGATTTACCCGAACCCATAAAACCTACTAGAAAAATCGGCATGGCGTGCAAACGCCGGAGGCAAGTCAGGGTTGACTTTTGACCGTGGGTCTGGCCCTCAATATTACCTTAGCGTTCACAAACCTCTCAATATGCTTGCCTTCGGGCGCTCGCTCACGAGCCTTGCGCTATGGTGTCTTGTCCTGTGCTTGCTCTACTCCTGCGAGCCGGCGTCCCGACTGGATACGAAGCTGGAGGAGGGCCAGCCTGCAACCTCACAAGGGCTCAAATCCGGCACTGCGGATTTGGGGCCGAATGCGGCCATTATTCGCAACCCGGTGGATCAGGGGACTTTGGATACGATCAACGTTGCAAAACTAACTTTTTCGGAGGTCGAACATCCCTTCGGAGAAGTGAGGGCGGGGCGGGTCGTACGGCACGAGTTCGACTTTCGTAACGGGGGTAAAGTACCTTTACTGATCACGAACGCGCGGAGCACCTGCGGATGCACCGTTGCCGATTACCCGGGGGCGGCCATCCCGCCGGGGGGTTCGGGCGTTATTAAGGTTACCTTTGATACGCAAAACAAAGGCGGCTACCAGAAAAAACCGATTCAACTAACGGCAAATACCTACCCGGCCACTACCACGATTTATCTGACCGGGCGGGTCAATAACTGACAATCTATGTTCAATTTAATGCTGCAAGCAGGCGGCGGGGGTTTCATGACGAACGGCTTCTTCATGATCCTCATGCTCGTCGTTCTTGTCTTTTTCATGATCATTCCCCAACGGCGCAAACAGAAGCAGCAATCGACCTTTATGGATAGCTTAAGTAAAGGAGATCAGGTAGTTACCGCCAGTGGCATACTCGGCCACGTGGATAAGATCGACGACGCCATCATCACGCTCAACGTGGGTAATAAAACGTACATTCGGGTGACGAAGAACGCCATCTCAAAAGAGCTCACCGATGCTATCTTCCCTACGGAAGTGGATAAGTAACAACCCCTGGCAACAGATGGCCGAGACCGACAGAAAGGTCTTTGCCGTCTGCATCGGCGCGGCCTTTATCTTCTGGCTCATCCTCAACCTATCGCAGGAATACACGATACAGCGTGACGTCACGCTGGACTACCTCGTCAGCCCCGAACGCATCCTCGTAGGTAATATGCCGAAGGATATCGAGGTCGAGGTCACCGGGCAGGGGTGGACGTTGCTCTGGGAAAGCCTGCGGCCCGGCCCGCTACCCGTAACCGTAGACGCGCGCGACAAGAGTAATACGCGCCTGCGGCGGGACGAATTGCAACAGCAAATCCGCCGTAACCTATCCAGCGGGGCCCTATCGGTCGACTACATGAACTTCGAGTCGATCCCACTCCTGACCACCCCCCTGGCAGGCAAGCGCGTGCCGATAATTCCGCAAGTAACGGTAACGCCCGCCGCCGGTTACGTCATCGTTGATAGCTTTTACCTGACGCCGGACAGCGTGACCGTGAACGCCTCCGGCGACGCGCTGGAGGACGTCGAAAGCTGGTCGACCGTTGAGTTGAACCTAAGTGACGTGACCGGCCGGCGTAACGGAGAGTTATTACTCGCCATGCCCCAGCAAAACGTCACGCTGAGCAGATCGGAAACTGAGTATACGGTGCGCGCCGAGCCTTACATCGAAAGAAGCATATCCGTACCGGTGACCGTAGTCAACGCCCCAGGGGAAGAACAATACGAGATTACGCCCGAGCGGGTCAGCATTCGCGTAGCTTTACCGCAGGGGGCCTTCGAACGCGTCAGCTACCGAGATTTCGAAGTCGTTGCTGACGTTGGGACGCTGCGGGACGGCAACTTCTCCCCCCAAATCGCTTTGAGGATTACCGCTAAGCCGAAGGAGACGGTCAGCGCTTACCTCGAAACGCCAACCGTTACGTACTACAATATTCGCTAGCCGGCCGTTCGTCCCTTAGCGTGCCCGGCGGATTACCGCAACCGGCATCGTACCGTCGAATTGCCCCGTGAGCGTCGGTGTCTGCACGTTACCGGTGTAGCTGCGTACCTCGCGGTGGACGTAGTCGAACAATTCGTCGATGGAAATCAATAGGTCGCGGTTGCTATCCGCCTGCCCTTTCATGCCCCGGATGAGGTAGTGGCTGAAGATGCCGGAGCGCAGCCCGCCGTCCTCCAGGCTTATTTCCTCCCCCTTGCTGGAAAGTAACAGGGCCGTCGAGGCGTCCGCGCGGCCGAGGCCGTCGTAGTAGGCCGCGAGGGCTGACCCGCGGCTACCCGTCTTGGCCGCCAGGCGGTTATCCTCTACTGCGTAGGACCCGCTGTGGCAGGCGTCGGCGATGACGAGTTTGTGTTTGGCGCGGCTCGCGTTCAGCGCGGATTGGAGCTCCTGATGTTCGAGCCGGTTGTAGGTGCCGTCGTAATCAATCGGCAAGAAGGCACCGGGGAGGCCGTGGCCGGAGAAATAGAACAAAACCAGGTCGTTATCGTCGGCTCGCTGGAATACCTCCCTGGTAGCTTTGAGAATATTCTGGTGGGTGGCGTCGTCGTCCACCAATACGCGCACCTGCTCGTCGGGTAGTGCCCCCCCTTCGATCGACTTAAGGAAGGCGTAGAATTGGTAGGCATCGTCGTCGGTGTAACGAAGCGTACGCATGTGGTTGTAGCGGGCGGCACCGACTACGACGGCCCAGACTTTTACGGCTTCGTCGACGTCGGGCTTTATTTCGCGGAGGGGCTGGCCCGAGGCAGTGTAAAGCCGGCGGTAAAGCTGACCTTCCGCCCAGATGCCCCCGTGGATGGTGCCGTCGGCGAATTGCATCACGCCAAGCCCCTCCGGTTGGTGATCGACCAAGTGCCCCCGGTATAGATTACCATCGGGGTAGGTAAGGGTTCCGTTACCGTTCGGGCGGCCACTCAGTACTTCGCCCACGAAAGAGCGACCGTCGGGGTACCGGATGCGGCCGGTGCCGCGGGGGCACCCGTAGCGGCAGTCGGTAGCGGCGGCGGGGTCGCCTTGGTACCCGAGTGCCCCCCAATCCGCCAAAAACTCTCCGTCACGCCATTCGCCCTCGATACGGGTGCCGTTGGCAAATAGCATAATGCCTTTTCCTTCCCGCGCTGACCCTTTCCATTTCCCCGTATAGATATCGCCGTTATTGTACGCCATGGTGCCCTGCCCCTCCAGCCGGGCGTCGGTGATCTTGCCCCGGTAGCGATCGCCGTTCGTGAACGAGAACGTCCCTACCCCGGCCACCTGGTCGTCCACCCAGTCGCCAACGATGCGGTTTCCGTCGGCAAAGGTGACGCTTCCCTCACCGTACCGCCGCCCTTGTTTGAAGGTGCCCAGGTAAACGGTGCCGTCACCCTGGGTCAGTTTACCGCGGCCATCCTGCCAGCCGCTCTTCCACAGCCCGGCGTAGAGCCCGCCGTCCCGATAGCGCATGATGCCGGGGCCATGGAATTTACCCCGCTGGAACTGGCCGTCATAGGTGGCCCCGTCCGCAAAGCGGAACTTACCCGATCCGTTCCAGCAATCTCCGCGCTCGCAAGCAGCTTGCTGGGAGAAAACGAACGGACTGAGCAACAGGAAGAATGTGAAAAGGATTGAACGCATGGTATCAGTAGTCTGAAAGGCAATAGTCGACAGTGCAGCTCTATAAGAGCCCTAAAAATTAAAAATTGTTTTCAATACCTGAAATTAGATTTTCGTGGGTGTTAAAGTCAATTCTCAAGCGAAAAGTACGCTTAACGGCCGACTTATAAGTAATTAAATACTAGTCAGATACAGATTCCGAGATAACAACGTACTCTCCTCACCGGCTGCGCCGCGCCAACACGACCGTAAATTTTGCACGCTCCGCCGACCGGCCGGGGTAGATCAACTCCATCAATACCACGTACGGGCCCGTCGCCGCCGCGCTTCCATCGTTGCGTGTGCCGTCCCACCCGAGCGTACCGGAAGTGGCGAGCAACTCCTCCTCGATGTCGGTATTTACCGGCTGGCCGTTACCGTCGAATACCCTCATTCGCCCGAGGGTACCTACCGCGACGTTTGCGTATGCTATGAGTAGTTCGTCCTCGTAACCGTCGCCATCCGGGCTGAAGGTCGACCGGGGTAGGCTTAGGGGTACCGACGCCCCCGCCTCGCCGGACCTCCCTTGAGAATTCGGCCGGGTCGGCGTTCCGTAGCCCGCGCCAGTCGCCGCGCTCGCCCACGAAGCGGGCCGATTGGTCGGTACGCGGTGGTCCAGTCGCTCCAGGCTAACCCCGTTGAGATCGCGCAGGAATGGCGTGTGCATGTGGCGATCGTAGTCGAATGAGTCAATCGTCTGATCTGCAGACCGTAGTGTAAGGTTACCTTCTTCGTCGGGAAGGGAAGGCAGGTCTTGCTGGATTACCGAACCCACTTCCGCGTCCGGGTACCGCTCGATCAGCTGGTGGCGGTCGGCCGTCAGAACAAGGTATTGACCCGGCTTGATCAGCACATTGCCCGTAATATTAACCGAAGCGTTGCGCGTCGTCGACTGAACGTTGGTCAGCGTCCACCCCGACAGCTGAAAAGCGGAGTTGGTCGGGTTGTACAACTCGACGAAGTCATGTCCGCCGGCGGCGGGGTTGAAAAGCAGCTCGTTGATGATGACCTGGCCGGCGGCGGCTTCGGTCGGAAGAATGACTTCGACGGTGGCTTCCGCGCCCGCGTTACCACTACAATCGGTCAGCCCGGGAAGCAGCAGTTCATACAGAGTGCCCGGCACGAGGCTATCCAATAAATCCAGTTGAATCGATTCACGCTCAGTTGCGGTAAAGTCTTGCAAAACAGGTACTTCATCGTCTCCATTTAGCAGTATGAATTCACCTGTCTGAGCGGTCACGGCTTCGTCGAATAGTAAATCCAGATTATGTAGGCCTGCGGTATATGCGACCAGCTTAGGTCCGGTGGTATCGGCGGGTAGGTCGCGTGTGGAGTTCACGGAACCCGGCGTTCCGCCCACGACGGCCATGCTTGCTCTCCAACGACCCTTGCATCCTGCGTCCTCGCCCCTAATACCCGTAAATTCGAGGCTAAATCCGCCGCCATCGCGCAGCTCGTCCTGGTACCAGTCATCGGTGTATACTACCTGACTTACGGTATCCGCGCCGCGGAGTAGCGTCACTCGATCTCCGCCGTTCGTAAGCCGCGGAAGGTCGATACCCAACACGTTGCGCGCCGCCGGATCGAATGCGGTAAGGTCGGCATCGTCAACCAGCAACAGATAGTCGTTCGGCGGAAGCGTTCCGCCGAGGTTTACCGGTCGGCCTCCGCTTGCAATCGCGTAATCACCGAGATCGACCGGGAGCGGGCCGGGGTTATACAATTCGATGTACTCGGCATCGGGCAGACCGCGCGGCGGGGTCGGGTCCACCATCAGTTCGTTGATGATTAATGCATGGTCGGTATTTGAATTTTGGGCGAGTACGCAGGTGCTATGTTGGGTGGTAAATAGCAGGCAAAGGATGGCTTTCACCGCCAACCGACGGGATGGGGAAAGCCTCGTTAAGGGGGTGTTCATAGGGTGTCATAGGGTAATTCTTTTGGTCGGGCAGCCCCGCCGTCAGTCTTGCCGGATATAGACGCGGTCGTTCACGTCGCGCAAGCCTAACAAGCCGCCGCCCTCGCGAAAGTATACGTTAGTAAAGCGGCCGGCTTCCGGCAATACGGCACCAACGGTAGCGAAAGCCTCTACGGGCTGTCTTATATCGATCACGTCGAGCAGCAGCGTATCGCCTAGCGGAAGGCTATCCAACTGAACGACGCGGTCGGCGACCAGCTGAATGTCCGGGGCGTTACGTAAAGCGTGCGTCGGCGTGAACTGGGTTGCCGCCGTACCCTTGAACGAATAGGCCATGACCACGTCGGTGTTTTCATCAGTAGCCTGAAAACCCAGGTTCATATCGATCATCAGTTCCTGACTGCGATAGGCGGCGTTACCCGCGGAGGAGCATGCAATATCCGCAGGGCTGCTGACGTCGGCGCACGTTTCCTGCTCGTTACTATTTAATAGCTGGACGAATGCAAAAGTTATCTCCTCGTCGGTAGCGACATTACGCAGAACGATGTCGCGCTCGGCGTAGTCCGGGTTAAAGCTCTCGGCGTCGAAGGTAAATGCTTCGCAGGTTCGGCACTCCTGTTTCAAGCAGGCGGAAGAGAAAAAGGCAAGGCTGCCGGCCAGGATGGTGATTAGAAGACGCATAGCGTAAATTGATAGTAGGGTTTAGTCCGCTACAAAGGTAATGATGATACGGGATCAAGAGCTTATGGGCGATTACACTTTCGACCTCATTCCAGGCTATTTAGTCCCTATCGGCGCGATGAAAATTCTCGTGTAGCCATCACTACACTCCGGTATTCAGCACTTAACAGATAGCATAATGACGTCGACCCGGCCAAAATCTAAAACTCCGATAAGCGGTAAGTTTTATGGGTAGTTAGCGGCTGGTCTGGATCAGACCGCCCCCCACGACGTCGTCCCCTTCGTAAAATACGGCGCTCTGGCCGGGGGCGACGCCACGAACGTCGGCGTAGAACTCCACGCTCGCCAAGCTCGGTGAAAGCTGCTCGACCATGCTCATGGTGCCTTTGTCTTTGTAGCGAACCTTCGTCACACATTCGAGGCCCTGGCCCGGGAGATCGGCATACTTTTGCAGGGTGAGCCCACCAACGGTCATCCCGTTGCGGATCAGGTCCCCTACCCTTCCGAGCGTTACTTTATTGGTGGCAGCTTCGATTTTGGTGACGTACATCGGCTCGCCGAAAGCCATGCCCAGGCCTTTTCTCTGGCCGATGGTGTAAAAAGGATAGCCGTCGTGTTGGCCCAGTACTTCCCCGGAGGTAGATACGTAATCCCCCCCCGCCACCTGCGCTTCGAGTGCCGGCAGGCGGCGCTTGAGGAAGCCCCGGTAGTCGTTGTCGGGCACGAAACAGATTTCGAAGCTCTCCGCTTTCTTACTCAGTTCCTCGTAGCCGTAATCGTAGGCGAGCTGCCGGACTTCCGGCTTGGTCATGTGGCCGAGGGGGAAGCGGCTGCGGCCCATACACTCCTGGCTCAGCCCCCAGAGGACGTACGATTGATCTTTATGGTCGTCGGCCGATTTGCGTACGTGCCAGCGCCCGGCCCCGGTTTGGTTGAGTTGGGCGTAGTGGCCGGTGGCGATGAACTCGCAGTCCATGGCGTCGGCGCGTTTTAGCAGGGCGCTCCACTTGATGTGGGTGTTGCAGAGTACGCAAGGGTTGGGCGTACGACCGGCCATGTATTCGTCGACGAAATTGTCGATAACGTGGTCGCCGAACTCATCGCGAATGTCGATGATGAAGTGGGGGAAGCCCATGGAAACCGCCACGGAGCGCGCGTCGTTTATGCTATCAAGGCTGCAGCAACCGGTTTCTTTTTTGGACCCGCCGCTGTTAGCATAATCCCAGGTCTTCATGGTAATGCCGACGACCTCGTAGCCCTGCTCGTGCAGGATCATGGCGGTCACCGTAGAGTCTATGCCTCCGCTCATGGCGACGAGGACGCGTCCGTGCTTACTCATACTAATCTGATTTCCGACCGGCGGTCTATAAAAAGGCCGCAAAGGTACGATTCGGGCTGCGGCCGCGGAAGAGTGACAACAGTATCTTCGTGGCCTTGGTTTTAATTTCCACAAAGCTTTACTATGCGTCCGTTATTCGTCCTCTGTCTATTAAGCACAACGCTTTCGGCTCAACTCGTAGGCGATACGGAAACCGGGCTGGCCAGCTACTACAGCCGGGAGTACGACGGTGCCGAAACGGCCTATAACCTTACGTACGATCGAAACGAGCTGGTGGCCGCTCACCGTAGCTGGCCCGTCAATAGTATCATGGAGGTCAGAAACCTGGACAATAACGAAAGCGTGCGGGTTCGCGTCATCGACAAGGGCCCGTTCATCCGGGGGCGGGTGGTAGAGGTAAGCGAGCGTGCCGCCGGAATCATCGGCCTGACCGGAAAGGTAACGGTGCCGGTGGAAGTCACCCTGCGTTCCATCGGTGGAAAGGCCCCACCACCCGGGGTCGTTACGGCCACGAACACTCCGAAGCCTTCGCCGGTAGGGGAGCCGACCGCGGTAGTGCCGGAGAAGACGACCCCACCGCCGCCGAGCCCGCCCGCAGAATCACCCGCCATAGTTCCGGCCCCGCGCCCCGGCCTCTCCCGATCGACAGAGTAAGGCAGCTGCTCCGGTACGAACGGAACCCGTCGCATCATCGGCACCCACGGTGGAGCAGAAGACGGCTTCGACCGTTCCGGCGGCTACTCCTGCTGATTCGC
>OY764691.1:0-15163 GCA_963668285.1 uncultured Lewinella sp.
CCACTGAGGGTGAACGTTACTTCCCCGTCCCTGGCGTTTCTGCCCGTTTCGGGTATGGTGTCCAGGCTCGCTACGGTCAGGTCCGGGCAGGATGGTGCCGTCAGCGTTACGTCGCCTACGGTGGTCGTCTGGGTGGGTGTACCGTTATCCGTTACGACGATCATCGTATAGTCGCCGCCGTCGAGGTTGCTAATTACGATGTTGCCGCTTCCGTCCGGTGTTAATCCGGTCAGGGTGACCGGAGAGCCCTCCGGGTCGACGTAGCTCACCTCGAACGGCCCACGGCCGAATTCGACCATAAAGGTGATCTCGCCATCCGATCCGTTGGGGACGGTAGGGTTGGCGGTGGAAGTGGTATCCACCATTAACATGGGGCCGGGGTCGATGGTGACCGTGGTGTCCGTAACGGGGCAAGCATTCATATCGAAGCCCGTAAACGTGTAGGTGCCGGCGGTCAGCCCGGTAACGGTAGCGGTTCCGCCCGCCGTGGCAAGGTTCGCGGCGTTGCTTTCACCCGTATAGTCGTAGAAGTATTCGGGAGTGCCACCGGTAAATGCCAGGTCTATTTGCGCGTCCGTACCACCGAGAAGCGTTGGCGGAGTTATCGTGAAATCGAAGGAGATGGGCTCACAGGCGTCATCCAGCGGAAAGACGGAAATGGTATCCAGACAACTTCCCGACGGGTCGGACGTGAAAATGTCGAAGGTATCGGCCATCAAGCCGGTAAAGTTGATCGTCACGAGGGCACCGTCACCGGCAGCCGGCTCGGTAAGCGTGGTTTCCGTTCCGTCACTGGCTACGAGCGTAGCGGAGTAATCCGCGGATAAGGCGTCACCGCCACCGCTGAGGTCCACGGCGATCTCCCCGTTGGAGGAGAACGGCCCGTCAGGTTCGGTGACGACAGTTGCCGCCGCGACAATATTATCGGGGTAACAGGCATCCCCTAAGTCGAAGAGGCCATTCTCATCGGCGTCACACGCAGTCGTTTGCACGGTGAGTTGGGTGCGCACGATTTGAGAACTGCTGGTAGTTACTTTATTGCGGAGAATGAACGAGGGAATTTCCTCGGTGCTCGCCAAATCGAATGCGCCGTAGGGTTGATCCGCCGAGGTCCCCGTAAGGACGATCGTCCTGCCTTCATTAGAGACGACTACGGCATCCGAGATCGAATTGACCGTCCAGGCAAAGGTTTGGCTTGCGGTATAGGCGGTAATGATCAACGTATCCTCGGCGTTGAACACGGAATTCGCCGCATCGGTGTTGATGAATGCTAGCCTGGGGTAGTCGAAAGTGAAGTTGGCTTCAATCGTCTCGCCGGCCTCGGGTTCGTCAATACCAAAAGTTATAACGTCAGTAGGCTCGGTGAAGGAATGTCTAAGGCCGCTGGCGGGAGAAGCGCTAGTGGTTGAAAAATCACTCACCGAAATCTGGGGCTGAAGGGTAGACCCGGGGCCGATATTGAAGGATTGGGTTACGTCAACGCCATTGTTTGAAATGTTTAAAGCCGTGAAAGTGATATTGGAGCGAATTTTAAACGCTTCCGCACACTGGTCTTCGACGAAGTTGGATATGCCGTCGCCATCATCGTCTCTGCCGCCGGGGCAGGTCGGGTCGGAGGGGTTAGCGGTACAGTAATCCTCGACGATAAATATCTCGGAGCTGTCGAGCAGACACATCGGTCGGTTCACTTCGGTAACGCGCCAATAGTAGGCTCCCGGTGGCACCTCGGCACCGGTGGTCACGGTAGCGGGGCTAGCCGACCCGGCGTTGGCCGTAAGCGTCACGGTCAGGTCTTCCGCGTCGATCAATTCAAACTGGAAGTCGGGTGCTACTGAGTTGGTGGTGATCTGCCCACCGACTACGGCGTCATTGCCCCCGATCGAAGCCTCCGCGGTTACCTGCGCACCGGCGACAGTGGCCGTCAGGAACTCACAGGGGTCGGAGGGGGGTACCGTATCGCCTACACAAGTGATGAGTGCGGAAATATTTTGTACTACTATCTCGGCGGGTGGGAAGTCCAGCACCTGGGTCGGTTCTCCCGTAATAACTGCGTCAAGCAGGGTAGCCCGGTAGATGCCCCCATCGGGGGTGGCGTACAGTATCGTATCTCCGTCAACGGTAAAGTCGGCAATACCGGAGGATGCTCCCGGAAGGGGGGCTTCCGAAACGTACTCGTCGATCAGCTCACCCGAGGGATTGAATTTACTCAGCCTAGCTACGTCGCTCAGGTAGTACATGATGTAGAAATTGTCCGCAGCGTCGACGGGCAGGGAGGTAACTAAACCATTCGAGGCGAGGAAGGGCGGAAATATACTCAGCGTCGGTAGTTCGGTCGCCGAGGATACGTCGATGATCGGGTCGCCAAGGGCGGCAGGGGCCGCTATGTCGTATCTGGTTACCGTCGGCCGTACAAAGGGGGTCGACCCTAATACCAGGTTGTAGAAATGAGTGAGCCCGGCACCGAGGTTACCCGGCGACGGAATGGCCCCGTCCGTAGCGTCCGCCCAGGAGAAGCCGTTCCAGTATACGGGGTCTTCTGCGTCGGATGAAGTAATTATGTAATCGACATCATCGAGCCGAACACCGGAAAATGAAATAGCGCTACCCGGCGGGTACGGTATATCCGATACTTCGGTAGCCGTTCCCGCATCGGGGTTACCCTGGGCAAGTCGTAGCACGTTCGCGGGGGCAATGTAAACCTGATCGCAATCGAAGGGGATCGGCTGGTCGCCTAAGATGGTAAATGAGAGGTCGACCGTCGGCATACAGCCGTTAGCGTCGGTGGCCCCGGTCACGGTATACTCCCCGGGCAGCAGGTTATTAGTCGTATAGTTCCCGTCCCCATCGGTCATTTGCCCCGTAAGGGGCGTAGGGCCGTCAAGGTCGAAGGTGATGGGCGCCGGCCCATTAGAAAAGTTAAGCTCAACCGTACCGTCGGCGGTCGTAGGCGAGGAGGTTCGCATCGAGTCGGTGACCATGACGGCGGGGCATACGGTAGGGGTTATCCGGATCCACCAGTTGTTATTCGAAGTGGCGGTAGTGGTCATCTGGATACTGGTGGCAGGAACGATACTTTCCCAGGTCATCAGTACTTGGCCAGGGGATCCGGTAGTCCGGCGGACGCTATAATCCGGCCCGATCGTATCGTAGATTATGTTGTTGCGGTTTAAGACGTCGCCGGTAAATCGGTAGCCGATGCCGTCTAGTGAGATTAATCCGTCAGCATCCCCATTGCCCAGTACGCTGCCGTTCTGCACTTCGATGGACACCGGTACCGTACCGCTGAAGGTTATAGTTGTTAAAGTACTGGAGTTGGTAACTCCGCTACTTCCGGCATTAATGGGCTGCCAGTCCGCATACTCCATCAGAATGCTACCGGCCGGCAGGTTGAAATTATCGCTCAAGTCTACGGGGGCCGCCGAACTTTGGGGAGTGTTGTTAGCCGTCAGGCCGGGCACGTTCGAGGCGTTGAGCAGTACGCGGCACATATCTCCGCAAAAGTCAGCCCCACAGGTGGCCGCATCCGGGTTCGGATTACAGGGGTCGGTATCGTCGGGGTCCGAGGCGGCCATCACACCGTCGCCATCGAGGTCGAATGCGCCGAGGTCCGGCCCACAGGCGGATTGATCGCCCGCGTCGTAGACGCCGGCGACTTCACCCTGGTTAGCAAAAGCATAGCTCGGGGGCGTTGCCCCGGAAGTAACCAGTCCGTCTTCATCGACGGTGACCGGCGTCGGGCCGTACCGCCCGTCCCCATCTTCGTCGAAGTCTTCCGTATTATTTTCGGCGTAGGCTTCATTGACGTCTAAGCAGCCATCGCCGTCAGAATCGATATTAATAAATGCAGTGTCCAGAGCACCTTCGATAGCATCCTGAATGCCGTCGTTATCACTGTCCAGATCCACGGCGTTAGCTACGCCGTCTCCATCGGAGTCAGTGCCCGTACAGACATTAAATATCTGTAACCGCTGGTTCATCAGTTCGTTGGGGTTCTTGGTATTACCGCTGACCTCCAGGCGGGTGGTGGTCACGTTGATCTCGTGGTTGGAGATGTTAGTAGGGTTCGTACCGGTTTCGTCGTTGACGAGGCCGATGGGTTGCGTTTGCGCACTCGCGCGCATGTTAATGAAGGATGCATCGCTGCCGTCGTCCGTTCGGATACCGAAAATCCCCCCATCGTCGGGCTGGTGGGTAATAACGTCTCCCGCGGCGGCCCTCACAATGACCCGGTCGTTCGATTCGAAATTACCGATCCCCGCTACGGCCGCGTCCCTCGCTTTGAGCTGGTACCGCAGGGGCACGTCGGATTCGAACACAAGGGTTCGCGTGTTACGGGGAAAGCCTCGTAAAGCGAAGTTGCCGTTGGGCCTACCGGTAAAGGCATTAGCCGGCGGGGGGTCCGCCGCTCGGTTCTCGATAGAGACGCGTAAAGTGGTGAAGCTTCCGTCCTCGAGTAGCAGTTGGTAAGTTTGATCCGCTACGTTGACCAGTTGAAAATCAATTCCGAAGGCGGTGACTAAATCGCAGACCCCCGTTTGTTCGTCCACGTTAGCGATACCGTCACCGTCCGTATCCGTCATTGTTTGGCCGTAACCAAGCAGCGGAATCAGTAGTGCTAGTAGTAGAATTAAAGGAACGGAAGGTGAAAATCGGTCGAAACGAATGTCCATGAGAGTGGCTTTAAGCCAGCCGTAACACGTCGTTGATTCTCCTGATAGTTGTCCTGCGCCCCCTGCTAGGGGCCGGTACAAGTATACTAAGCAAATTAGGTCGTCTGTAAAAAGTAGAGAAACGCGTACAGCTGAAGTCGAAACAAATATAAACTACCGTGTCGAGATCGCAAAACGGTTTCGATGCCCTGCTTACCGGTGACTAAACAGTTCGCCCAATGGGAGCCGGGCAAATTGCTGAGTAGAGCAGCCTGCCCCCCTTAGTATTTACCGGCGTACCACCGTCATTCTCCGGCTGGCAAAAAACTTGCCGCTGACGAGCGTATAGGTGTAGATACCACCGGCACCTAGTTCGGCACGGGTGAGTACGACCTGATTGCGGCCCGCAATACCACCAATGCTACGTGTGGTTAGCAGTCTACCGCGCACGTCCCGGACGCTAAGGGTCGCATCACCGGCTACGGCCAGGTCAAATTCAATCACCGTACGGTCGATGGCCGGGTTCGGTACGTTCTGATACAAGATATTTTTGGGCGAGTTCGCAGGTGCGGAGTTTTGCAGGAATGCAAGACCCAGCAGTGCACTACCCCCGGCAACGGGGACGCCCTCCTGAACAACCAACTCATCCGTCAACTCCACCGATTCCGACAGCCGAACGGGATTGATCGCACGAACCCTAACCCGTAGCTCGCCGGCCTCCCGCAGCAATACACCCAGCAGGCCTTCGCCGAGAAAAGCAGCATTCAAGCCCCCTACCCCATCGTAATCCACTTCGGTCACTTCCAGGTCGCGGCCGAAGCGCAACGTGCCCTGCCAGCCGATCAATTCAGCGTTTCGTAACCGGATCGTGTGCGTCTGCCCGCTTTCCAGCTCGGCGTCTTCCGTCTCCAGGTCCAGGCTAGCCCGGCCACCGGTCACGACGTTACCCAGTTCGATACCTACGAAGTCCGCATCCAGTACGTTGGCCTGCAGGTCGTTCACGTTGTACACCTCCGGGAAGGCCTCGAACCAGTCGTTCGTAGTCAGCTCGTGGTCTTCGCTCACGAAGCGCCACGTCTTTCCCGAACGGTAGGTCTCGTCCAGGCCCAGGATCACCCGTTGGATCGCCACCATGTCGAGCACGTTCAAGCGCCCGTTCTGGTCCACGTCCGCCGCCACGTAGTCGTAGCCGCTCGCAAAGGTTGTCGTACCCAATATCACCCGGCTGATGGCCACTACGTCGGAGACTTTCACCTCCTGCAGGTTCACCGGTATCGTGTGACCGGGCTGTACCGTGTAGTCGAAGCCGAACGATACCCCTGCGAAGCGGAAGGTACCCGCCTCGTCGGTCATTGCCATCTCGTCCATGTCGTTCTCGCCCGTCAGGGTCACTTCCACGTCCGTCACCGGCGCGCTGCGCTGGCTCAGGATGCTGCCCAATAGGTTGCCGCCCTGGCCGCACACGACGCCGTCGCCTTCTTCCACGGCGATCAGGGCCTGGCAGAAGCGCGCCTCCTCACCCGGGAAATTATCCCCAAAGGCGTAGATCTCTACGCTTACGAAGTCGCTGAAGTCGTCGCAGTTCACGATCAGTTTGTCATCTTCCGCCGTAGCGGGGCCTTCGCCACCGCGTACGATGCCGAAGCGGGTCACCGCGCCGCCCGAGCAGTCCACCACCGGCTCGGTGATGAAGTCGGCGGCAAACACGCAGGCCAAAGCTTCGTCGGTCGTGTCGCTCAGTTCGAGTACCGCCGTTACGATCTGCTCGCAGACCGGTACCGGTGGCGTAATGTCACATACACAACCCGCGCCGGTGGAGTCTTTCAGCTCTACGAGTACCTCCAGCCAGCAGGTGTTGGCGTTGCCCGCCGCGTCCGTACCCCGCAGGGTCACGAACTGCACGCCGCGGTCGGCGCAGGTGAAGTTCAGCTCCTCGGAGAACTCGGTCGGTACCACGCTCATATCGTCCGAGTAGGCCAGGTCGAAGGTCAGCTCGCCGCCGGAGCAGTCGTCGGCCGAGCCGGCGTCCACTTCCGCCGCCGTCAGGATGGCCGTGCCCGTAGGCAGTCCGAGGCTGACGTTGAGCCCATCTTCGCAGACCATGAAGGGCGTCTGCCCGTCGACGACCGCGAAGGGTACGTTCAGGTAGGAGACGTTGCCGCACTCGTCCGTCGCCGTGTAGTTGAAGGTGTAGGCACCCACCGGCAGGGGGTCGCTCACTTCGGCCACGCCGTTCGTCGGGTCGATCGTATAGCTTCCGTAGCCGCGCCGGCTCACGTCACCGTCGGGGAAGATGGTCACCGTCAGTTCGTTCGTCGTGCCGGAACAGGCATCGAGCGTGCCGACGCCCGCTGCATCGAGGCGAACGACGGCGGAACATGCTTCCGGTACGTTCGTGCCGAAAATGCGTTCGGTCGAGCCCGTGATCTCCGGGCCGGTCGAGTCGCCCACTTTCACCAGCTGGGTGTAGTTGATGACGTTGGTCGGGTCACACCAGTCGACCACCGTGAAGGTGCGCTGGAACTTGACCGTGTTCGGGCAGGGCCGGATGGGGTTCTGGCTATCGGTGTAGCTTACGAGGCCCATCGAGCATGCGCTGCCGGGGTCGCCGAGGTTGATGGTCCGCCCGTCGTCCATGACGAGGAGCGGGTAGTCGGCGGCCCGGGGCAGGAACTCGGCCGGGGCGTCGAGGGTAGCACAGGCTTCGATCTCGACGACCGGCGCAATGCTATCCAAAGTCAAATTGGCGAAGGTCGGCCGGTTAAAGGTAAGCGTCATGCTAGTCCGTAACGCGTCCGCCGAGCTCTGCTCGTCGGCCGAGGGCATGTCAGCCGAGCACCCGTCAGCCACCCTAGCCGTGAAGAACCTCGTAATGGTTGTAGCACCGCAACCGTCACCACTCGCCTCGACGACGTCACTGACGCAGACCTCGAGCGAGGAAGCGCAGTTATCCGTAAAGACCGGGATCATGGCCGTATCCGGGCTCAAGTCATCGAAGCGATCGGGCGAGAGGATAGCCAGCAGTGCAGGATCCATCATACCCTCGATGATGGCTCCACTACCGTCCACTTCAAAGCAGCGGCTGATGGCGGGCGTCAGGGTATTGAGGTTATTCGCATCCACGTCCACGCAGAGCAGGTCGTTGACCCCAGCGGGAGTACTGACCAGCACCGGCGGCGTTTTATCCTCGGCAAGCACCGTTCCCCAACAGCTCGTAAAGCCTGCGATGGTGCTACTATCCGGTACGCTGACCACGTAGATGTACTCTCCACAGCCGTCGATGACGTTACCGTTCTCCTCAAAGCCATCCTGGACGACGATGTCGAGTACCTCGTTCGGATTTGCCGGCAGTTCGCCGGTCAACACCTGTTCGGCGATCAGATTAAAGGAGCAACTGTCATCGAGCGTTACGTTAATGCGGGCGATACAGGCAACGTTTATGGTATCGCTAACGACTTCGATATTCACGAAGGCCGTGTCGACGGTTCCGCTGCTGTCGATGAGTAGGAAGCAGGCGGCGTCCCGTCCGGTAAAGTTCAATCCCGGCGTATAGACCGTACAGCCCGTGGTAGCGTCCACCGGCCCGAATGAACCTTGCTCCGCGTTTCCACAGCTTTGCACCTGCGCGACGTCGCCCTCTAATTCACTCAGATCGAAGCATACCTCGACCGGTACATTCTGGAAAGTGACTATCGGGATGATCTCCGGCGTAAGGGGTGGCTGCAAAGTGGTCAGGTAAAGGGTAGCGGCGGAGGTAGCCGGCGTGACCGCGTTGTCATCAGCGATCGTGTAGGGGATGACCTCGGTACCTACAAACCCGGCCGCCGGTTGGTAAGCATAAGTACCGTCGGCGTTCAGGGTAAATTCACCGCCACTCGGTAGCGTTACGAGCATACCGATTCGGATGGTATCGCCGGTTGCTGCTAAGGCATAGCTGACGGATTGGCCGTCATTCTCCGGGTCGGTATCGTTGGCGAGTACGTTGCCCGACTGGGGTACTCCGGTCTGCCCGACGTTCCCGTCATCGCTGGCAAAGGTGGCATTGCCGAGGTCACCGATGACCTCCAGCTCGATATCGGCCGTATCGCTCAGGCCGCTTTCGTTCGTGATCTCGTAGGCCGCCGGTACTTCGCCGATGAAGCCAGGTACGGCGACGAACGTAAAGCTACCATCTTCATTAACGACCAGCTCGCCGGCCACCACCGCATCTCCGGCTGTATTGACGCCGTAAACGTCTACCGTCGCGCCAATAGTAACCACGTCGTTTACCATACCGTCTCCGTCACTATCGGCGAGCACGTTCGTTATCGTGAGCAATTCCCCGTTCGGGTCGTAATCATTCGGGTCGATCACGTTACCGTTGATCGGCGTGCCGGATTCGGTCAGGTAGGCATCGTTGATCGCTACCGGGGCCCCGGGGGTACCTTGCCCGAGCACGTCGATGGTCAGGATGGCCGTGGCGGAGGCCGGCGTACCGTTATCGTCCGTGACGCCGTAAAGCACGCTGGTCGATCCGACAAAGTTCGGTGCCGGAACGAAGTCGTAACAGCCGCCGTCGTTCTCGACGATGAATGCGGCTAACCTTGGCGAAACATCGCCGGCAGCGTCGCAGCCGCTTGCGTTGAGGGTAAGTTGACCGGCAGGGACTACGTTTCCGGCAGCATCCGTTCCGTATATCGTTACGGTTTCGCCGACCGTGACCGTATCGTCGATCGTGCCACTACCATCCAGGTCGACTACGAGCAGATCGATCGTCTGGCCGTCCCCTTCGTTGTCGACGTCGTTCGTTGAGACGTCGCCACTAACCGGTGTATTAGCTGGCGTCTGGTTGACGTCGTCCAGGGCTACGGTCGAATTATTTTCACCGAGGGTCGTCAGATACAGCGTTGCCATATCCGCTGCCGGGGCGTTCGGATCGCTGTCGGTAATCCCGTACACAATGACCTCGGTACCGACGAAGCCGTCAGCCGGCGAGTAATCGTAGCTTCCGTCGGGGTTGATCGCGATGGTACCGCCGCTGGGCAGGACGTATGGTTCACCGATCGGGATGAACTCCCCTTCGGAGTCACCGGCAAAGGTGACGGTCTGGCCGTCGCCTTCCGGATCCGAATCGTTGATCAGGAGGTTACCGGTCAGCGGGTCTCCGGCCGGGCCGGTATTCACGTCGTCATTGGCAAAGGTCTGGTTGTCATCAACCGGATCGGGGACGACCTCGACGGAAAGCGTCGCATTATCGGTCAATCCGCTTTCGTTGCTGATCTCATAGCCGCTCGGCACGGTACCGACGAAGTCCGGTAACGGGCTGAAGGTGAAGCTACCGTCCTCACTGACCACGAGCTCACCGGCGGGGATAGTGTCACCACCCACGGAAACTCCGAATACCGGCATCGGCGTGCCGACAACTAAGGGATCGTCCGCCATACCGTCTCCATCGGTATCGGCCAGTACCGCCGTGACGGTCAGCAACTCGCCATTGGGGTCGAAATCGTTTGGCGTAAGGATGTTCCCGCTCACCGGGGTGCCCTGGTCCGTACCGGCCACGTCGTTGATGGCGACCGGGGGTTCGATCATGGCCGGATCGTCCGCCTCGATTACGGAGATGGTCAGATTTGCATCGTCGCTCGCCGGTTGGCCGGGGTTGTCGTCTCCGTTAGTGTACGTGACGGGTACCTCGCCGAGGAAGTCCGGGTCGGGGTCGTAGGCATAGCTACCACCTTCATTTACGATCAGGGTACCCGCCGGCACTACGTTACCGCTGGAGTCGACGCCGAACAGTTCGACCGGGGTACCCAGCGTGATGGTATCGTCCACCAGACCGTCGCCGTCGGCATCCACGATGACCGTCGCTACCGACTGGTCATCGCCCTCCGGGTCGTAATCGTTGGTCAATAGATTGCCGCCGACGGGGGTATTGGCGGGGGTGACGTTGACGTCATCGCTGGCGAAAGTGACATTAGTAGAGGGCGTCGTAGTGAGGTACAGCGTCGCCATATCCGTTGCCGGGTCGCCACCGTTGCCGTCCACGATGCCGTACGGGATCACCTCGGTACCCACGAAGCCGTCGGCCGGCGTATAGTCGTAGCTGCCGTCTTCGTCGATCGTGATGGTACCGCCACTCGGGAGGGTATACTCCTCGCCTACCGTAATGGTATCTCCGTCGGCGTCCACGGCGAAGCTTACGGTTTGCTCGTCTCCCTCCGGGTCGTGGTCGTTGTCTACGACGTTACCGGTTAGCGGTTCACCGGTCGGTCCGGTACTGAAGTCATCGTTAGCAAAAGTCTCGTTGTCCTCCGGAAGCGGGTTAACGGTAATACTGAGGGTAGCATCGTCCGTTAACGTAGACTCGTTCGCTATCGTGTAGCCCAGGTTCACTTCACCGACGAAGTCGGGCTCGGGGTCGAAGTCGTAGCTGCCATCCTCATTCACGGTTACCACGCCCGCTACCACGGTATCGCCGTTTACATCTGTACCGAAGATCGGCGTCGGGGTACCCACGGGTACCTCTTCTTCATTCGTACCGTCGCCGTCAAGATCGGCCGTGACCGTGGTGACGGTCAGCATCTGACCCTGCGGGTCGGAGTCGTTCGAAGAAACGAGTTCACCGCTTACGCTCAGATCCTGCTCGGTGGAGTTGACGTCGTCGATAGCCAGCGGCGGGTCCACCCGGACGGGGTCGTCGCCGTCAATCACAGTCAGGCTGATTTGTGCATCGTCCGTAGCCGGATCGTCGTCGTCATCGGTAGCCACGTAACTACCGCTGATGTCGCCGACAAAACCGGGTTCGGGGTTAAAGTCGTAGCTGCCATCCTCATTCACCGTCAGCGTACCGCCGGGGGTCACGTTACCGACCGTATCCGTTCCGAAGACCGGGGTTGGGGTACCGAGCGGCAGGGTATCGTTTACAATACCGTCGCCATCCAGGTCGAACACCACCGTAAGCACGCTCTGGGAATCACCTTCCATGTCGGAGTCGTTCGTCAGCAGGTTTCCGCTGACGGGCGTATCCACCGGAGTGACTGCGATGTCGTTCTCGGCCACGGTGTAGTTTGGTACGGGCGTCGTAGTGAGGTACAGCGTGGCCATATCCGTTGCCGGGTCGCCACCGTTGCCATCCACGATGCCGTACGGGATCACCTCGGTACCCACGAAGCCGTCGGCCGGCGTATAGTCGTAGCTGCCGTCTTCGTCGATCGTGATGGTGCCGCCACTCGGGAGGGTATACGCCTCACCTACCGTAATGGTATCTCCGTCGGCGTCCACGGCGAAGCTTACGGTTTGCTCGTCTCCCTCCGGGTCGTGGTCGTTGTCTACGACGTTACCGGTTAGCGGTTCGCCGGCCGGGCCGGTATTCACGTCATCGCTGGCAAAGGTGCCGTTGCCCGCCACGTTCGGGGAAACGGTAATGCTCAGCGTAGCATCGTCCACAAGCCCGCTTTCATTCTCGATCGTGTAATCGGTAAGTACTTCGCCGGCGAAGAGATCCTCGGGCTCGAAGGTGAAGGCCCCGTCTTCGTTCAACTCGATGTTGCCCGCGACCACCGTATCTCCGGCGATGTCAATGCCGAACACAACGGCCGGGCTACCAATGGTCAGGGGGATCGTCGGTAACGCCGTCACCGTCGCCGTCTATAAAAGCATAAACGACCGTGATCGGCTCGCCCTGTGGGTCGTAGTCGTTCGGCGTCAACAGGTTTCCATCCACTGGCGTACCCTGCTCGGTGGTGACTGCGTCGTCGATCGCAACCGGTGGGTCGACCATTATAATGTCGTCACCCGGTACCACTTTGATACTGAGCGTAGCATTGTCGCCGGCGGGGTTAGCGTTATCGTCCACCGCCGTGTATTGGGCGGTAAGGTCACCGATAAAGTCCGGCTCGGGATTAAAATTGTAGGAGCCGTCCGTACCAGCTGTAAGCTCGCCGGCGGGGACGATAGCCCCGTCCATGTCCTGCCCGTATACGACGGTCGGAACGCCCGGCGTGAGCGTGTCGTCAACCATACCGTCGCCATCGCTGTCGACCAGAATGGACTGAACGGACTGCCCGTCCCCTTCCTCATCGCTGTCGTTGGTGAGTAGGTTACCGGATACCGGCATGGCTGGCGTGGTCTGGTTCACGTCGTTTTCCGCTACCGTATTGTTGGGTACCGGCGTCGTCGTAAGGTAAAGAGTTGCCTGGGCCGTTGCCGGGTCGTCGTTGTCGTCCGTGATGCCGTAGGGTACGACTTCCGTTCCCACGAATCCGACCGCGGGGGCGTAGTCGTAGCTACCGTCTTCGTTGATGGTTAGCGTTCCTCCGCTCGGCAGTGTAAACGGTATGCCCACAACGATCGTGTCGCCTTCGCTGTCCAGGGCGAAAGTGACGGTCTGTGGATCCATCTCCGGGTCCGAATCGTTGTCCAGCACGCTTCCGTTCATTTGCGAGGACGCAGGTGCGGAGTTTGAATCGTCATTAGCAAAGGTCCTATTCACCGCCGGCGTAGGAACTACGGTGACGGACAGGGTAGCGTCATCCGTTAGCCCGTCTTCATCCCGGACGGTGTAACCGACCAAGACTTCACCGATAAACTCAGCATTAGGTATAAAGTCGTAGGTGCCCTCCGGGGATAAGGTGACGACCCCCGCCCGCACGGTGTCACCGGCAACATTGACCCCGAATACCGGCGTAGCGGTACCGATCGGCAGCGGATCGTCGACCTCCCCGTCCCCGTCGGTATCCACAAGGGCACCGGTCACGAAGATGTCCTGCCCTTCCGGGTCGAAATCATTGGGCGTAATGACGTTACCGCTCACCGCGACGCCCTGTTCCGTCCCGTTTACGTCGTCAATGGCAACGGGGGGTTGGGGCACTACGGGGTCGTCACCGGCTTCGACGGTGATGCTTAGCGTGGCGCCGTCCGTAGCGGGCATGCCGTTGTCGTCCGTAATATCGTAGGCCCCGGGTACTTCCCCAACGAAGCCGTCCGCGGGGGTAAAGATGTAGGTACCATCCATAGCCACCGTTATGGAGCCTGCCGGGGCGGTGTCACCCAGTTCATCCGTTCCGAAGACGGGGGTATTCATCCCGAGTACTACCTCATTATCCGCGACACCATCACCGTCGGTGTCCGCGAAGAAGCGGGTAACGACCTGACCGTCGCCTTCTTCGTCGACGTCGTTGGTCAGTAGGTTACCGGAGACCGGCGTTTCGAATGGCGTTTGGTTGACGTCGTTGTTCGCGATGGTCAAATTGACCGGAATGACCTCGATCGGGATAAGGATGGTATCCTTAAATTCTCGATCGTCGCAGAGGATAAGACAGATCGTATCGGACCCCTCGTAACCGGGGGCCGGCGTATAATCTATACAGCCGGTAGTGACATCGAGGGGGGTTGCCGCGCCGTTCGACGGCCCCCCGCAACTGATCGCACCGGTAATTGCCCCCGGAAGGATCGTGGTGTCCACACAGACCGTAACCGTTGAGTCTACGAACGTCACGACCGGGATGGTGTCGGGCGGCGGTATGACCGTAATGGTGACCGTAATCGTATCCTTAAAACCCCGATCGTCGCACAGGACGACGCAGAAGGTATCGAGACCTACGAACGTGGCGTCGGGCGTGTAATCGATACAGCCGGTGGCCTCGACGTAGGTTCCGGTTATTCCGTTGACCGCTTCGCCGCAGGAAACGGCACCGGTCAGCGTGCCCGGTAACATCATCGTATCCAGGCATACGGTGATCGTAGAATCCATCGGTGTGATCACGGGTATGGTGCCCGGCGGGGGGGTCACCATGATCTGGATGGAGAAGGTGTCCTTGAAGCCCAGGTCATCGCACAGCACGAGGCATACTTCGTCGTTACCGACGAATCCGGCATCCGGAATGTATTCGATACAGCCCGTCAGCGGATCGTAAGCCCCGGCGGTCCCGTTGTCGGGCAGATCGCAGAAGCGTACGCCGGTCACGTTACCGGGTAGCATGGTGGTATCGAGGCAGACCGTGACCGAAGAATCCATCGGGGTGACAACCGGCACCGTATCTACCGGCGGGGTCACCATGATGGTGATTACAGTGGTATCCTTGAAGCCTTCGCTGTCGCAGAGCACCACGCAGACGGTATCGAAACCCGTATACAGCGGGTCGGGCTGGTAGTCGATGCAGCCCGTGACCGGATCGTAGCCGGCCGTGCCGTTTATCGGTTCCTCACAGAAGATCGCGCCGGTGACGTCGCCGGGTAGCTCGGTAGTATCGAGGCAGACCGTCAGCAAACTGTCCATAGGGACGAATTCCGGTATGGTATCGGGAGGCAGGGGCACGGTAACGATCAGCGTAGTCGTATCCTTAAAGCCGAGGTCGTCACAGACCACTAAGCAGAGCGTATCGCGCACCCCGCCCATTTGCGGTGCCGTGTAAGTCGCGCAGGCGGAAGCATCATCGATTGCGAAAGTTCCGTTTGCGGGATCGCCGCAACTCGCGATACCGGTGAAGCTCCCGGCAGCATCGACGTATCCGCGCACACTATCCGTCATGGAATCG
>OY764692.1:0-47500 GCA_963668285.1 uncultured Lewinella sp.
ACATGATACCCTGCGGGTCGAATACGACGCTATTGGTAAGGTGATCCTTCGTAGAACGGGGTAGGTGTTCGATAATGTCGTCGGCCACTTCCAGGTTGCTACCCGATAGTCGCGTGAGTTTACCGTCCCAGGCTTTTCCGCCGTTGAATACCTTGGAACTATGCGTGACGTATGCGATCAGGTTATCCGCGGTTGAAGCAGGGTCGAATACGAGGCCGATGATGATTCGATTGTCCGATAGCGGCGTACCGGTTACCGGGTCATTCGAGCCGGAGAGATTCACCGTCAGTTCTTCCAGATTAGCGAGGGTACCGTCGGGGTTGATATCCCACCGTTTGATGACCTCACCGGTGGTCGATGCATAGAGCCGGTTGTCAGGCCCTACGACCAGGCTGGTAAAACGCGCGTTTACGCCCGCCCCTAGGCTACTGCCTTTGATCTTGGTAAAGGATACGCCTTCCAGATTTCTCGGTGGGTTCGTATCGTCGAGTTCACCCGTGGTAAACGTGGAGGTGAATACTTCGAACTGGATACGTTTGTCAACGTCGCTCACGTCGAAAGCCTCCACGCCGTCGATACGGAATACATAGTCTGTGGAGTACTTGAGTGCCGTCAAGGGTGTAAGGGTTACGGCATCGTTACCACCCGTATCGTTGGAATTGGAAGGTACTTCGACGAGGCGCCCGTCTGCCGTCCGCTCGAAGAGCTTCACGTTGCCGGTTAGCGTGCGGCGATCCAGACTATAACCGGCGCTGGTGACGGCATCTACGGATATTTGGAAGTCAACGACTTCTACGCCGGAAGCCTCGTCACTCGGGGTGGGGTCGGCAAAAACGGCAACCGGGTCGCCACTGACCGGCGTAAGCGTCAGGTAGATCACTTTGGTATTCGTGCCGCCGGCGGCATCGATGGTCAGCCTGCCATCCCGTACCTCGACCGTCTTGGTGGCTACGAATCTATTGGGTGCGTTGATGGTCGCCGCATTATTGATGACCACGACTCCTTCGGCGCGCACACACGTGGTTCGTACCGACAAAGCTTTCGGCGAGCCGATCCCCCGCAACGACGGTTACGTCGTAAGCTCCGTTGGGGATGGCGATCTCCCAGGCTCCCTCGGCGGCAATGCCGTTGCTACCGTTCACGTCACCGTATTGCAGGTGCATGAGCGTTTCTTCGCGGGCGTCGTCATCCGGGGTCGGGGGGCGGTTGCGTCCGTTACCTACCAAATTGAGGGGGGCGGTCGTACCCGGTACAATCCAACCGTAAGCGAAATCGCCACGGTCACCGAATGGCTCCCCGAAATCTTTGTAGTAACCAAGAACGACTGGTGAGGCCTGGTCGCTAAAGTTGACCCGAATGGCATCCGCCACCTGGGTACTGGAAGCGGGGCGGACGTTGCGCGCAATCACTACAACGTCCTGATAATCGAAGCCGGAGGTGTGCTCCTCGGTCGCGATCACGTAGGCATTTTCCTCACCCGGCAGTTCGTAAACCCGAACGTGGTGCGGGATGGCATCGGTGAATGTATTTAAAGGATCTTCGCTATTGATCTGCCGGCCATCGAAGAACGGCCACTTGCTATAGAAGCCGAAACTTCCCGCACCGGGGTCGAAGATCAATTTGCCGTCGATCGTTGGCGTAAGCGTTTGCCCGTTTCGATCCGCCCCGTTACCTACCGAGAATATTTCGGTAGTTGCCGCCGGGCTGCCCGCCGGGTAATAGCCGAACTCGACAATGGGGTCGGCGGCCTCCGGCCCGAACACGGCCAATACCTCGACGGTCACTACTTCCTCCCCTACCCGCTCGAATAACGGTACGCGGACCTCATCACCCAGCACGCTATTGTAGGTCGTGCCCGATACCCGGTCCACACGGTTGGTCGACGGATCCTGATCGCCTACGTTGATCGGTAAGCGATGGGTATCGAAGATGTACTGAAGGGATGGTTCATTGGCGCCCCCTTCACCGTCCTTACCAAGCCCGCTCATACTAATTACGACCGAGCCGGCATTCGCCGCCGATAGGTTCAGGGATGCCAGGTGGGCGCCTTCCCGCTCCGGGTCGAAGTCTATATCGATGGTGAAAGAACCGCCACCCGCCAGATCGGTGGGTACGGCCGCCTCGTCAATGGTGTAAACGGCAGCATCGCGCCCGCTTACACTCGCCGCGATGCCGTTAATGGCCTCATTGCTGGTGTTGGTAACGGTCACCGACAGGTTCCCCTCGGGGTTGCCTTGCGTTACCTCGTCAGTTACGATATTGAACGTGGATACTTTCCACGTACCGTCCGAATCAAGCGGGTTGACGATCAGGCTGATGGGGATGCCCGCCGACTCGTAATCGTCCGCCGTAGCAAAAACCGTGGTACTATAGTTACCGGGGGGAAGGCCCGGCCGAAAGGCGAAACTGACCTGGCCCGGCGCCTGGGGGGCGGGTAGAATTAACCATTCGGAGGCGTCGGGGTCATCGATGAAGGATGCGGTGGGGGTACTGCCATCGGTAGTCGTAAGGGCTACGCTGACGGCGGAAGGCGCTTCGCCTTCCAGAACCGTGGCGTCAATACTCGCCTGCCCGAACGTAAAGGATGGAGCGGCTGATTCTTCCCGCACCGTAAAGTCGTTAAAGGCTACTTCGATTGTCTGCGAAGGCTCCGCTCGCCGGTGGGTGGCGAACACCCCGGCGTAGGACAGCGGGGCCGTCGCTGCGTCATTATCGTGGTCGACGCCGGTAAGAAAGGAGGTAGGCAGGCCGACGTCCGAGAACCCTTCGGCGGAGGCTATCTTGACCTCGGCGGCGTCATCTAGCTGATAATACCCGGCTACCTTATTAGTAGTGGGGTCGATCTCCATTCGCAGGCGGATCTTACTTACTCCGGCGACGACTATTTTCGGTGGGTTAACTTCGACAATATCGCTTTCTACGCCATTGACCAGGTTTTCGCGGACCAGTTGGATGTGCTGCTCAGCCTGGTTAGCACGCTCTACCGTCGCGAGCTTGAAGTACCGGTCCTCGTCTAGGCCAAACCAGATACCCCCCTGTTGAGATCCATTCGGTGGCGTGTTCGAGAAATCGATCGCGTCGACGGTGGCCGTAATGCTGAACTTAGTACCCGGCGCGACGAAGCCGGTACCCAGAGCATTAATCTGAGAATTCGTTTCCGTGCTACTGGGGGTACCTGCCGGCTGACTGAACAAGATGCCTTTGTGCGAAGTGACGAGTAGCTGCCCGTCATTGACCTCCAATTCGTTGGGCTCGTAGCCGGGGACGTTATTGTCGAATACCGGGCCGTCTTCGGGCAAGCGGTTCGAAGGGTTGAGCACCATCGTGAAGCCGGTATTTCCCCCGGCGCCGGCGGGTATGCCGGTCTGCTCGCTATCGAAGGCCAGTTCGATCGGTAGCGGCTGTGCGATGTCGGCACAGTCAAGAGTAGAAATAGGGGTACAACCGGCCGAGCGGTTGCCTTCGTTGACAATTATTAAAATACTTTGCGTGGACGTGCTCGTGCCGTCGTCAACGGTCAACCTTGCCGTATACGCACCACCCGAGTTATAGGTGTGTTGGGCGTCCGCACCCGTCGCGGTATTGTTAGCCCCTGAGTTCCGATCGCCGAAATCCCAGGTATAGGTCAGCACGTCATCGGCTTCCGGCCCACTGCTTTCACTGGCGTCGAACGTTACGCTCAGCGGGGCGGTGCCTTCCGTCGGGTTGGCTGAAAGGCTGGTTATCGGTGGCTCCTCTACGTTGGTTACGTTGACGGTCACCGTCGCCTCGGTCGGTACCTGCTGCTTGCCGTCCGTACCGCTAATGGTAAGGGTATAGCGGGTCGTCGTTTCGGCGTCCAGGGAGCCGACGCGGAGCGTCAATTCTCCCGTCGTGGGGTTTATTGCAAAGAGGCCCTGCCCGTTGCCATTCGTGATACTCAGGCTGACGGCGTCGTTAGCGTCAGCGTCGCTTGCTATTACATTCCCAATCACCGCACCTGCGGCCTCGCCCTCGGAAACATCGAACGTCGCGTCATTAACGACGGCCGGTGTATTACTGCTCGTAATCACGGCGAAACTATCGTAAACGGCGTCAAACGATTGATTGCCGCCGGCCCGGCGATGGCTGGCGTAAACGCCGGCAAAGGTCAGGGGGGAAGTGGCGGGGGAAGCGTCGTGATCGGTACCGTTTAGGAAGCTTTGTGGTATGGGAAGCGTGTTACCCGCCACGTCGCCTTGCGCAGTCGGCAGCAGTCGAACTTCCGGGCCGCCGTCGATGGAATAAAAGCCGATGGCCGTTAGGGTAACGGGGTCGATCTCCATTCTCAGGCTGATCGTGGCACTGAGATCGACCGGGATGCGGCCGGTCTTGATGGAGCGGATGTCCAGCGTATTCGGCCCGTTCGTCGATTCGATCAGGAGTTCAAAATGCTGTTCCGTCCCGGCAGAGTTTGCTTTATTGACCGCGAGTTTGAGGGCGTTATCCTCATCCAGGCCATACCATAAACCGGTCTGCTGGAACCGATCCCCCGCGCTTTCGCTAAAGTCCGGCTGATCCAGCGTAGCGGTAATGGATATAATGTCCGAAATCGGCGCGAAGCCTACTCCGAGTGCATTTATTTGGGAGTTGGTTCGCGTGCTACTTGGCGTACCGGAAGGCTGACTGTAGAACAAGCCGTTATTGGACGTGATTGTCAATTTACTGCCGCCGATAGCGAGCTTTGCCGGCTCGAAACCCGGAACGCTTGAGTTCGAGGGTGGCCCGTCGAGCGCAGGGTCGGTCAGGCGAGCGGAAGGGGCCTGGGCCATGGTAAATCCGAGCGTGTTCGACGCCCTCAGCGGGAGCCCGCCTTCCGTACCGTCGAAGGTGAGGGAGAGCGGCAAATCAACCTCTATATCCGTACAGGACAGGGTTGATATTTCCGGGCAGGTTTGAGCGGAAAGCGTTAGTTCGGTAAATAAGGCAATAGCCAGGAGGGCTGCGCAGCGCGCAGCAAGTGTGATTCGTGAGGACATATGGAAAGGCGTCTAAGTGTATGTGACAGTTCTGCTCGTAATCTAAAACAATACCAGTAACCGGGCTACAGTGTGTACCGAGCTGGTGACAATCGTCGCTATTGAACGTGAGATGTTTGTTGGCGAAGACCGGTGCGATGAATAGGTCGAAAAGCAGCACGAAGGGTTTCAATGGCACCCCTCGTCGATGGACTTACAATTTTAAATAATTAGTTAGATGTTATGGTAAAGCTACCACACTACGTGGATTAATACTAGCTCAAACGAGTGTGTTACACCTCGTCGAGCTTTAATATTAATTCAGCAGCCACGCCTAAATGGGTATGAAATCATGATTAATGCAATTAAAACGACAATACCGGTGTATAAATCTTTCTGTTTCAAATTTTTGGACTATACGTAATTCTTTTGTTTTGTCGCTAGATTACCTAATGCGGCCTTCGTTACAACAAAAAAACACCCGCGCACTCGCTCCGCCCAAAGACGTTTTTTTGCGAGTGCGCAGGTGCATGGATCGGAAGGAATGAGCAAGGCCGGCCCGTTCCGTCAGCTATGCATCTCTACTAGCGGGTTTTGATGAATACCGATTGTCGGACGTCCGTACCGCTCACGATACGAAGCAGGTAGGAACCGGGTACGAGGTCGTAAGTCGGCAGGTCAGCCGAAAGCCGGTCACTGGCCTTGGCGAACCGCGTTTCGCGCACGATGCCGCCGTCGATGGCAACGATGAATGCACGCACCTCACCTACTTGCTCGTTGACGAGCGTGAAATTCAGGCGGTCGACTACCGGGTTGGGATAGACTTGCAGCAGGTCGGCGTCGGTAGCTACCGATGCGTCGGTCGGGTTCTCCTTTTGAATGGCGATCAACTCGGATTTGGTCATCCTACTGTTGGCATTATTGGCAGTGGCTGTTCCGCAACTCGCGTCGGTAGCACCAGCCCCGGCGGGCATTACGCCAGTCTGGTTCAACTGGATCTTATCGAGCCATACGTTCGGTTCGCGGTAGGCGAAGTCGATCGTATTCGTACCGCCGGTCAGGTCGATCGGGCTGTTGACTACCTCGTTCCACACCAGGCCGTTCGGGGCGGTGTTCCGCCAGAACCAGAGGTTCCACGATCCGCCATTGACGCGGACCCAGAAGGAGTCGAAGTTACTACCGTCGCCACGAGTACGGGCGAACAAGCTATAGGCACCGGGGGTGGCCCCCTGTACGGTGAAGCGTACCCGGTTGGCGGGGATGTCGGCGGGCGCACTCGTAGAAGAGTAACCATTGTTGCTACTGACGAAAGTTCCGTTACCGGCGGCCGCGTTGGCAATGTCGACGAAGCTGCTTCCTACCTGCGCGCACTCCGCCTCGAAGACGAAACTGTTGGTACCGCCCGGGCCGTCGTCACAGTTCGTACCGCGGGTAAATACGCCACTCGGTTGGGCGCCGGTCTGATTCAGGTGAATCTTATCCAAAAAGGCATTTGGCTCCCGGTAGGCAAAGTCGATGGTGTTGGTACCGGACGTCAGGTCGAACGGGCTACCCGTAACCTGGTTCCAGACCAGCCCACTAGGGTCAGCGTTGGTCCAAACGAACCTGTTCCAAGAGCCCCCGTTCACGCGCACCCAGTAAGAGTTGCGTGAGTCGGCGTCATTGTTCCTGGTCCGTGCGAACAAGCTGTAGCTTCCGGCAGCGGCACCGAAGACGGTGAAACGTACGCGGTTAGCCGCGACGTCGGCCGGAGGCCGCGTGGAAGAGTAGGCGTTGGTATTGAACACGTAGGATCCGTTCGAGGCCGATCCGTTAGCAGTACTGACGAAGTTGGAGCCTACTTGCGCGCATTCCGCTTCAAGCGTGAAGTTGTTCGCGCCGACTGGCTCGTCATCACAGTTCGTGCCGGGCGTAAACACACCACTCGGGGTGGTACCCGTCTGATTCAGGTGAATCTTGTCCAGGTGCGTATCGGGCTCACGGTAGGCGAAGTCGATAGTATTACTACCGTCCGTCAGGTCATACGTACCGCCGGTCACCTGGTTCCAGACCAGGCCGCTAGGATCGCCGTTAGTCCAGACGAATCTGGCCCAGGCGCCACCGTTGACCCGTACCCAGTACGAATTACGGGAAGCGGCGTCGTTTTCCCTGGTGCGGGCGAATAGGCTGTAGCTACCAGCGGCGGCACCACTGACGGTGAAGCGAACACGGTTAGCGGGAATGTCAGCTGGCGGGTTGGCGGACGAGTAGCCGTTGTTACTGGTTACGAAGCTACCGTTCGAGGCCGATCCGTTTTCAATGGTTACGAAGTTGGACCCTACCTGAGCGCATTCGGCTTCGAGCGTAAAGCTGGTCGCACCGGGGTCCGGCTCCTCACAGGCATCACCGACACCGTCGCCATCGGCATCCGCCTGGTCTGGGTTAGCAACGTCCACGCAGTTGTCGTCAGCGTCCGGTACTCCGTCACCGTCGGCATCCTGTATGGGTTCGTTGATGGTAAACATCACCTGGTCCGTGCCAGTGGCACCGTCGTTATCCGTTACCGTCAGTACGGCGGTGTAGATTCCGGCACCTAGCTCTACCGTGATCGTCTCACCGCTGATCGGTGCGCCACCGTCGATCGACCAACTAAAGCTGGTGATACTACCGTCGGCATCGGACGACCCCGATCCGTCGAGGGTAACGTTGGAAGGCGCCGTCGGGCTGCTCAGGCTGAAGTCAGCTACGGCTACCGGTGCCTGATTAGGTACCATATCGCAGTTGGTCGCTTCGTTGCCCGTTCCGGTTGGTAGGCCCTCCACTTGGTCTACGTGGATCTTGTCGAGCTTCGTACCATCCTCACGGTAGGCGATATCGATCGTATTCGCGCCCTGTGCCAGCGTAATCGGATTAGCGGAGAGATCGTTCCAGGTAAATCCTGCGTTCAGGGTGAACTCACTGTTCCAGCGGAACCAGGTACCGCCGTTAACGCGGATCCAGAAGCTGTCGTCATTCGAGCTCGGGGCGTCTACCCTTGCGTAGAGGTAGAACAGACCCGCCTCGGCGCTATCCAGTTCGAAGCGCACGCGGGTAGCGGGCACGTCGGCCGGAGGGCTATTGAAGAAGTTACCGGACTCGAGTACGATGAACTGACCGTTGGAAGCGCTTGCATCGCCACCGGTCGTCCAGTTACCACCCACGGTGCCACACTCGGCCTCCAACCAGTAGGAAGTGATGCCGGCGGGGCCGCAGCTAAGGCCCTCGTCAACCTGGCCGTCACAGTTGTTGTCGATCCCGTCGCAGACTTCCGTCGCTGAGGGATTAACGGTGGGGTCGGTATCGTCGCAGTCACCGTCGATCAGTACGAAACCGTCGGGGGTGGCACACGAAGTGACGGATACCCCGGGGTCACCGAAGCCGTCGCCGTCCGTATCCGCGAAATACACGCTGGCCTCACCAACCAGTTCGTCGCGCGGGTCGCAGTCGTCATCGTTGGGGAACGCCGTCGCCATCGATATCGTCGTCACAAACGTCGCCTTCGAGGTCGCCATCGAGATCGGCCTGGTCGGCATTGGCAATCGCGACACAATTATCATCAGCGTCTGGCACGCCGTCGCCGTCCGTATCTGGAGCGGGCGCCGGGTCATAGAGCAGCGTGATCACGTTCGACGTGGCACTAACTGGCTGGTCGACCGCGTAGGCACCATCGGAGGTGACCGCGATCAGCTGGTTAAGGCCACCGTCGGGGGTATCGCCCGAGCCGGCTGTTTCTAGTAAAGTAATCTCGATGTCCACCGTACCGTTGCTACCGATTACGGCGGCGTATACGTCCTTACCGGACATAGCTTCGTTGGCGTAGTAGGTTTCATCCTGCACGTTGAAGGGTGGTTCGCCGGACTGAATGAACAGGCGGGAGTCCATCACTAACAGCGATACATTGTTTCCGGGCGTACCGGATACCGTGACGGTCTGGCTGAGTTCGCCGACGGTTGCTTCGGCGCCGAGCCCGCCTACGGAGATTGACGGAGCTGATGGCAGAGCGCCATTCAGCACAGCCTGGCCCCCACCGAGGCTACCGTCTTCGTAGATGCTGCCGGTAATGGCCGAGCCGTCGTTGAAGGTGACCGTAAGCGTAGCTCCGATCATCTCGTAGCCCGAAACCGATCCTGCCCCGCCGGCACCGGGTACGTCTTTGATGCTGTTGGGGTCGACGTCGACGCTGAAGGAAAAGTTCTCCCCCGGGTCGAAGTCCGTGAAATCAGTCTTGATCACGTCGAAGCCTCCGTTGCGTTCACCGGAGAAAGGGTTAACGCAGTCGTCTGCCGGATCGACCAGGCCGACGGCGGCGGCGGTACTGCCTGCGGTAAAGCACTGAGCCGTCGCATCGCCGCCACTGCCGGTGGGGTCAAATACCATATCGGGTAGAATACCGGTAGAAAGATCGATGGAGACCCCGGTCACCTTCAGGTTCCCGCTAGATTGGTTAGTGATCTGGAAGGAACTGCTACCTCCGAAAGTGGAGGCGTTCAGCCCGGTTCCCGGTGTGATCTCGACTAACACGCTGGGGTCGCCGGCAACCGGGTCGACCTTTAGGCGCCACACCTCCGATGTGTTGGTAGTTCCGTTGCCGCATGCGTCACTGGCCGTACGGTTTTTGACGGCAACCAGGTGGTAGATTTCACCGCTGGCGTTGTCGTCCAGGCTTACTGCGACGTCAACCGTTCCGGCCGATCCGATGGTAGCGTCGAATTCCTGAACGAATTGAAGCTTGTTGGCTTCGAACGGGCCGGGGGTTACGCCGGGGCCGAGGTCCTCGATGGTGCTTTCCAGTACCAAAAGTGAAACCGCGTCACCGGGGCTGCCGCTGATGCGTACCGTTTGCGCCTCGGCGGTGACGGTGGCGTCGGTGAAGCCCGCTACGTCACTGGCTCCGGTGGCTCCCAGTACGGTAAGGCCGGGAGCGGCCGTTTCAGCTCCCACGTAGAAGAAGTTTTCCGATGCGGTTACGCTACTGGGCTGCGTACGGTAGAGCTCGCTGGTCACGGCCGATCCGTCGGAGAAGGTCACCGTAACGGTAGAGCCGATCAGCTCGAATCCGGATATCGCACCTGCGTTACCCGCGCTGGCAAATCCTTTGATGCTCGTTGGGTCGATGTCGATGGCCAGGTTAATGCCCTCACCGGGTTCGAAGTCAGTGAACTCCAGGGTCATTACCGAATAGCCGTTAGAGCCGGGCTCGACCTCTTCGGAGAACGGTACGGTGCAATCGGGGTCGTCCCCCGTTCCGGCGTTGCCCGGAATAGTAAGCCCGGTACTGGAGTCACCACCTGACTCGGAAACTACCTGAACGCACTTAGCGGTATTGTCGCCGGCCGTGCCGACCGGGTCGAATACCATGTTGGGATAAATGGCAGTACTCAGGTCAAAAGCCACGGAGGTGATCGTCAGGCTGCCCGCGGAGTTGTTGGCGATCATCACGCCACCGCCAAACGTACTGGACTGGGCGAGCGAGCCACCGGAAGCAATGGAAACTTTAGCACAGGCGAAGTCCTCATCGGATACCACTACGGTGCGCATCACTTCAGTTGCGGCATTATCGGCGACATCACTCACATTGTAAGTGACTACGTAGGTGCCTGCTGCGTTGGGATCGACCGGGTCACCACCAACTACGATGTCACCGCTAAGGTCACCGTCGGTGTCGTCAGTGGCGGTTGCTCCCGGGTCGGCGTAGCTATCGCCTACCGTTAGGTTGAGCGGGTTGTCACCCAGCAGGGTGATTACCGGGGGGGTGTCGTCTACCGCTTCGGCGACGTTCACCGTCCGCGTTACTTCCGTGGCGGCGTTGCCGGCGGCGTCCGTGACGTTGTAGGTCACTACGTACTCCCCGGCCATATTGGCGTCGACTTGGTCGCCACCAACTACGATGTCACCGCTAATATCACCATCGGTATCGTCGGATGCGGTTGCTCCCGGGTCGGTGTAGCTGTCGCCTTCGGTCAGGTTCAGTGGGTTGTCACCAAGCAGAGTAATTACCGGGGGGGTGATGTCCGCCGGGCCGTTAATACCGCAGATCTGAATACCCTTGAGTGCGGGGCTCTGGACGCCTACGTTAAACTCGATGTCCAACGTGCCGTCATTGACCGTTACCGTGGTGGTACGGCTGAATGCACCTTTTGGTCCGGCGACTGCGATTTGGTCGATATCGTTGAAACCGTCGCGCACGAGGCCTTCGATCACTACGTCGAACAGACGCTCCCCGGGCTTACTGACCCCGCCGAAAAGCTCCGCGAATAGTAAGGTTACCTCCACCTCGGTACCGGATTCGATGGGGAACTCCCATTTCATGTTAGCGCCGGTCGTACCGTTAAACCGTTCCGTATTGAAGATCGAAGCTGGTGCGGAAGCAGGCACGGAGGGGTGGGATACGTCAATAGGGCCGGGGTGAGCGCCGCCGGAACTCCCGCTGTAGGTGCTTCCGTTGTGCGAGATCAGGAACGGGGAACTCGTTGCTTCGCCGGTAGCCCCGGTGTCTCCACTCCAATCCACCGGTGTGCCATCGATGGAAGCGACCGTCGGCCCGCCTACGTTCACCCGGTATAGGGTATTATCGCAGTTGCCGGGTAGTTCGTCGGCTACCACGTTGAAAGTCACGATATCCTGTACGTAACTATCGGGGTCGTTCGGGTCGGTAAGGAATTCCTCGTGAAATTGATTCGCTACCCGAATTGCAACGGTGTTCTCGCCGAGGATGATACCATCGGCTGCCGACAAGCGAAAGGAGGTCGGGAACCGCGCCATCCTGGTCGATATTCGTTGGTCATAATCGATGATTCCGCTGGGTGGGACGACATAAAGGTGGAAGTGCTCTTCCAGATCGAATAGTACGTCCGTAGCTGTCCAGTTCATCTGGACGTCGGTACCGCGGACGGTTCCATTGCCGCCGGGTGAGGTAAGGGTAACTCCGGGCGTGGAAACGTTAACGGTAATCTCGTCCCGGTCATTCAAGCCACCGGCGTCGGCCACGAAGGCAGAGATGATTTGTGGGCCGGGCGTGATGAGTCGTGCCGTGATGCTCGCACCGGTTCCGTTCGTGGGGGTGAAGGCTATCTGCGTATCGTCCGACGTCCACTCGATATCCTCGGCCTGAGCGTTATTTTCCGCATCGGTCACCGACCCCGTCAGGGTTACGTTAGTGCCACGGGTAAGGCTGGCTCCGTCAACCGGTGCGTCGATGGTTACGACGGGTGCGGTGTTCGCTACGATAGAGTTGATGTTTACGACGGCCGACGTCGTGGTAGCGTTACCGTCGGAGGCAGTGGCCGTTAGGCTATAGCTTCCGGTAGCGCCGGAGATAGTAAATTCGTAGGGTGCCGTATCGTCCGTACCCAGGCTGGTGGTACCGTCGAAGAGTTCGACTTCCGTGACCGCGACGTCATCCGTAGCGGCAATGAGTACCGTTACGTCGTCTCCTTCAACGAAGGTGTCGCCGTCATCGGGTGAAGTGATGCTGACCGTCGGGGCGGCATCCTCGGCGAACTCGACGTCGAAATAATCCGTGTTGAACAGGAAGCTGGACCCTCTCCAGTCGAAGCGGAGCGTCTGGGGGCCGGCAGCTAGTTCGACGTCTACAATTCTTGACTCATACGTTTGCCAACCGCCCGTAACGTCTACGGCGATGGTTCCTAGAGTCGCCCCCCCGTCGGCGCTGATGTCCATGAAGGCGGTTCCCCCCTGGTTCTTTCCAACTTCGAAGGTGAACTGGTAAGTACCCTCCTGTGGGACGTCAATTTCGTACTCGGCGAAATCACCGGCGTGGGTGAACGCGGTGTTGATGACGCCCGGGGCGGGGTTGATCTCGACGCCAATTCCATTGTTACCCGATTGATTGGGGTTGGGTGGGCCCTGGTTGTCGAACGATTCCGCTTCGATGCGGGTAACGGCGGTGGTTGAAAGCGTCTGCGCGACATCCGTCACCGTCAACGCGAAGGGCTCGGAAACGGTGTTTTCTCCGTCCATCACCTGAACCGTTATGGTGTACTGCCCGTCGCCATCGCCATTGGCTCCACCACCGTCTCCGAAGGTGGGGCTGAAGTTCAGGTTAGCACTGTAGCTTCCGGGGCTGTTTGACTCATCCGTAACGGTTAAGAAACCGTCCGCCGTAGTAGGATATGGATCCACCGAGGTGCCGGCATTGCTAGTATTGAGCAGCTGAGGCTCGTCGGATACGGTACTCACCATTACGGTAAGGTCATCACCATCCGCATCGGAGACTGAAATGGGCACCGTGAGTGTACCGTCCTCCATCACCACCTTATTCGCATCTCCACCGATGGTGACTACGGGCGTGGTTGCCGCACCGGTGATGGTTATGCTGGCTTCGGTAGTATTTCTTAATAACGCATCGCCATTACCATTTGAAATTTCGGACACGCGCCGTGGCGGCCCTGCATCGAGAGATATATCGATAGTGGTACTCCCCGCGGCAATGGCCGTAAGGTTAATGGAGAGATAATCGAAAGTTCCGTTTACGGAAGTATTGAAACGCGTCGATACCGCATTGATCTGACCTTCCTCCTGTTCTTCGTAATCCTCCGGGTCGGTAAGTTGTACCGGAAGTTCATCGCTGGCTTCGTAGGTCACGGAAGTAACCGTCACGAATGCCGGGTCGTAGTCCAAATAAGCTTCAATACTATTTAGGTCCGTAGAACCTGCTTCGACGACTAGGGTCACCGTCAACTCGTCACCTACCGCTACCGAGGAAGAGGACGGCGTCATAACCAAATCTACCTGAGCATTCACCATACCGCCTAGAAAGAGACAGAGTAGCAATAGACTGAACCTGGAATTTATAGAGGATAACCAGCGAGAGCGACGGCTATTAAAGTAAATACTTCGCATAAGGAGTGGATTTGCGTAAAGTCAGGGTATAAGAAACTACGGGTGGAGGGCAGTGACGGGCACTCCCCTCCCCCATTTCCGTGATTATTAATTATTGTCGATAGATTCTCCGGACGTACCGAAGTTGCTGGAGAGGAGGCCCAGGTCCTGAATGTTGGTGACCTCGTCTCCGTTGACGTCGGATGCTTGCCCCGATTGACCGAATGTACCGGACAGCAGGCCGAGATCCTGAATGTTGATCAGGTTATCCGCGTTGAGGTCACCGGCGAGCAGTTGGCCGAAATCGGCGGAATTATTTCCGGATCCTAACGTCAGTTCTTGCACTCGCTGCAGATATCCTGCGCGGGTAACCATTACTCTGTACGTTCCCGGAACGAAACCGGAGACGTTCGTTACCCCGGCGGCATTGGCCGAGGGACTGTACGTATACGCTGGTGTCGACAGATCATTCAAGTCGTATAGCTCTACGGTATGGGCGCCACTATGGTCGTTGTTACGCCCCTGCGAGGTAGCGGTGATCGCTAGACTCCCCGTAGACTGCTGGTCGCTCACCTCCCAGATGAAGCTCACCGAAGTACTCAGCGAGGGTATACAGCCATCGGCAACGGTAATGGAGACCGCGTGGGGGCTCCCCACCGCCGCACCGGCGTTGCCACCGATGGTTTGGTCGGATTGCGGTAAGCTCAAACTTTGTGGATTTCCGCTAAATGCGGAGGTATGGTGCAGGACCATTCGGTCGATCGCGTGAGAACTCGACCGCACCGAGATGAGGATATTGTAAATACCGGGTTCGTCGAATCGCGCAAAGATCTGGTGCGCGTTATTGTCGCTGGTATTGGTACTCCATTTCCAGTTCTGCGCACCGGAGCTGTAAACTTTAAACCAGCCGTCCGAACTGGAACCTTCCAGTGTTTCCGTAGACATACACTCGTTCTCGGTCGCGGCTATATCTCTGGGGCAGACGATGCTTTCGCCGTTATTCTTCGTGCCGAAGAAGGCGTCCGATTCAATTTTGACCCACGTATCGTTGTGCTCGGTCGAGTTGGCGCCGAGGCCTACTTGATTACGCCACTGTAGTCGGTACTCACCCGTCTGGGTAATCTTGACGGGGTAAGTAATCAGGGCGTTACCGGGTGTTCCGGTGGATTGAGGCCCTTGCCATACGATGAAGTCACCACCGGTCGCGGAGTTCGGCGCATTGATATCGGGGGTCGAGGCGGTACTGTAAGTAGAGGCCGTCTGCCAGGAAGCCGGTAGAGACGCTGCGGATTCCATCTCGATTACGACGATGCCATCTTCCTCGATGAAGGCACCGGCAACACCGCTACCGTCTCCGGTAGCCTCCTCGAGCGTCCCGGATATCAAACCGGTATTCGTATCAATGCTTAAGCCAGGCGGCAGGCCGGTAGCGCTATAGGTCAGACCGGTGCAGGCATCTTCGTCCGTGGCATCGATTTGCAACGATACCGTCGCTCCTTCCGCTCCTACCTGATCGACTGGGACGCCAACCAGAGGGGCGGTGTTGTTGGCCGCATTGCCGCCACCGATGATTTCAATACCCTTTATGTTCGGATTCTCGGTACCCTTAATAAAATCGATATCCAAGTTACCATCCGTAACGGAGACGAGGAAGGTAGCGACCGCCGCCGTATTGTGTCCATACGATTCGGTCTGATCGAGCTCTTCGATAACGATATTCCCCTCTATCTCCACGTCGAATACGCGCGTACCGACCTCGATAGCCCCCGACCAAACCTCCGCGAAGAGTAGATTGACGGTATAGTCCCCGTTAGCTACCGGAAAATCCCACTGCATGCTATTGGGGTTCGGCGTCGAACTGTAGCGCTCGGTAGCGAACAGGGCATCGGGGTAGACCGTGGCGTTATCGCCCGTAAACGCAACCCCAAAAGTCTGATCCGCCGCGGGGGGCGTCGTGTTATAATACTCCGAGGGGGTGCCCGTCGCGGCACTACCACCGGCATTCGCCGTGGCTTGGTCGGCCGACCAGTCCACCGGGTCGCTATCGTGCGATGGAACCACCACGCCGCCTGCATTTACGCGGTAGAGGACAGTTCCGGCCGCGGCGGCCGTACCGTTCAGTTGTACGACGGCAGTGCTGGAGCTTCCGTAGGCGATGACGAGTTCGGCCGTAGCATCCGCCGAACCGATGAAGCCAACTTCGACGCCGAGGCTCGCCCCGGGTTCAAGCAGGGCGAACTCGACGGCATCGGGAAGCGTGAAAGCGGCACCATTCGGGCCGGTGATGTTTACACCGGTAATGACCGTGGCCACATTACCGCCGGTTACGCTAACGGTTACCGTTGCGGGCGCGGTAGTAGTAACATTTGCGCTGGCGGGTACTTGCACCTGGCTCGCGGTGAGTGGGTTACCGGCCGGATTATCCGTACCGAAGAACTCCATATTCTTCATCGTTCCGCTGCCACCTTTGCTGTTGGAGCCGGCAGTTATGTGAATACCGTCACCGGATACGATCGCTTGCGTTCCGTGGCGTTCGGTTATCAGTTCTGCCTTGGTAGTCCAAGTGCCCGCAGCCGGGTCGTATGCCTCGGTTGTGCTGACGGCGTCGTTGATTACGTTACCCTGCAAGTCGGTCTCGATTTCACCGCCAATGACGTACAGTTCGTTCCCAAAGCTGGCAACGGAAGCCGCCGCCCGGGGTGTCGGTAGGTCGGCAACCTGAGACCAGGTGCCGGCCGCGAAGTCGTAAACGTCCACCTCGGCAATCAATGGAGCAAAGGTGCCTCCCTGGCCACCCGAAAGGCGACCACCGGCAACATACAGCTTGCCATTGAGTACTTCCGCGTGGAAATGATCACGGGGCCGGGGCGAGTCGGCTAGTGCCGTCCAAACACCCGTAGCCGGGTCAAACTCGTCGAACCACGCCACAAATCCACCGTCGTGGCCGATCGTATTCCCGCCAACGATATAGAATTTATCGTCGTGCATCACCAGCCCCGTAGAACCCCGCTTGCGGCCGGCGGGAATCTCAGGCCCCTGGATCCATTCGTCATTCGCGGGGTTGTACGCATAAACGAAGTCCGCGGGTGCTTCAACGGGGAAGTTGTTGTCCTTGAAGGCACCAATGACCCAGATGAGTCCTTGATATTCTACCGCCTGAAAGTGGTTGAAAGCAGGTATCCCCGTAGGCTTAGCTATCGAATTCCACGATTTACTTTGGTAATCGAATACATCCAGCGCACCGGTACCTTCCCGACCACCAAAGAGGTAAAACTTATCGCCGGCCTGTACGAAAGAGCATTCGTGGCGGGCCGTATGGTTCTCATCGTCATTCTGCTCGTTCCAGACCGCGTCTACCACAGGTTCCAGTATGGTCCAGTTGAACGTGGTTTGCACGGGGTTGCTACCCGGCTTACTTACGGTTACGATCGTGGTGTAGGGGCTTTGATCGGAAGCTCCGGTAAGTACCTCCCCAAAAAATACACCCGTAGTCGGCTCGAGCCCAACGCCGGGAGGAAGGCCGCTCGCGCTAAACGCGAAGTTCTCGTTCGGGTCGCCGCCAAAGGCCATTACCTCGGCGATGACTTCCTCCTCTTCCCGGTCGGTCTGGTCGGCGATGGGGCCGATCGTTATCGGCGCTGCGAGTTCGCCCACGGAGAGAATCTCAATGCCGTTGATTAACGGATTTTCCGTTACGCGATCGAACGCGATATTCAGATTGCCATCTTCGAGCGTGACCGGGTGTTCCACCATGCCGCCCGTCTGGTGGCCGAAGGAGGCCACCGGGTCGAAATCATCCTCGACGATCTCACCCTCGATAAGGACGTCGAATACGCGAGAACCGAGGCCGGCGGTACCGGCAAACCCATTGGCGAGGTACAGGCGCACGAAGTAGTCCCCGTTCGGCAAACCAATGGTGAACTCCATCTCTGGGGCGGCACCCGGGTCCCACCGTTCGCTGGTGAATACCGCCTGCGGAACGTAAGCCGGCAGCGACGAATGGCGGCCGGTAATGTTGTGAGTAGACAGATTACCGGTATTCACCCCGTAGGTCAGGCCGTTGAATGCACCACTCTGCGCGCCGCCGCCTTGAATACCTACCCAGTCCGGATTATCACCGTCAGTGGCTGCTATCGTCGGTCCGTTAGCGCGCAGGCGAAGTACCGGAACCGGCTCGTCTGATACGCGGACGGTAAATGACTGATCGACGGACAGGTCTTCTTCATCAGTAGCACGGATCGTCACGACGGCCGTCGCGGTATTCGAGGGGATAGTCACGGTTAACGTACTACCGCCGATGCTGGTGCCAACCGAGTTGTCCGTATTACTCACGACGCTATAAGTCAGGTTGTCATCGCCTTCATCATCGCCGAAGAAGTCGTCCAGATCGGTGTCGATGTCGGCCCCGCCGATGAGGGCATCTACGTCAGGCAGTACCTGCTCGACGAACGGTACCGGGCTCTGTACGTACAGATAATCCCACGTGCCCTCGACTTCTACGCCGGCCTCGTTCGATGAGCCGATCAACCCTACCGCCAGGTCGGTTCCGCTGGTCTGTATGGCCGATAAAATACTACCCTGTGCGTTCATCGTGCCGAGGGTAGCGATGCCTCCCCCATCGACTTCGTACCGCAGCGTCACGGATCCGGTAGCGGGGTCGATATCGTAGTACATGATGATATCTTGAGCTGCGGTCACGTTAGCGACCAGTGGAGTCTGCGCTACGTCGTTGATCTCCTGTAACGCTTCGAGCGTGTTATCCGAGGTAAGTACGAGTTTGATATAATTGCTCTGGCTACCGTCGCCGATGAAGATACCGACCTCGCCGTTTCCGGTAGAATACAGTTGCAGGTTGTCATTAAAATTAAATAGGCGCCCTTCTACGGTGAACGTGCCGGTGCTTTGGTCGACCTGCACGCCGTACTGGAATGCCTTTTCTTGGGTGTTCGCGCTACCCAAAGCGGTACCCGCGGTCATTTGCATCGTCATAGCACCTACGGCTCCCCCTAGAATATCGTTGGGGTTCGGGTCATTGGGGTCGTCTCGCCGGTCCAGCCAGTTCAGCCAGTTCGGGTTAGCGGTGCCGTTGTTCATCAATCCGGTAAAACCGAGGCCGAAATAGCCACCCAGTTCCTGATTGTCGGAGAGCAGATCGTTGAGTACCGGCAGCGCGAAGGCATCACTCCCCCCGGCGGTCGGGTCACCTAACTGGAAAGGGTCACTAGCGTCGGGGACGTTATCGTTGTCATCGTCGTCGTCATTGAGGTCCGAAACCAGCACGCCACCGGCTGGCTTATCGAAATCGTTCGGCTGGCTGCCGCCGTTACAGATGACGTCTTCGATGGACTGATCGTCGTTCTTGTTGTCGATCTCGTCCTGGTTCGTATAACCGTCTAGGTCATTATCGTCTTCCGCAGTGTATTCGGCGTCGCTCGGTAGGAAACAATTGAGGTCCTGTGGCTCCAGGATCTTGATCGTACCGTTAAAGGGAGCGACCCAGATCGTGCCCGGGAAGGGATCGTTATCGCCATTGCACGTAACACCCAGGGCATTTCCACCGAGGTTAGAAATGAACGAGGGGGTGAACTCCTCCAGGCCACCGTCACTATTCAGTTGTACCCGCCGTAAAATGCCACCGTTCTTGCCGGCGATCAAGTCGCCCTGCATCGCTCCGCCGAAGTTGGAAGCGGTATACTCGTCGATGCCGTTGGTGTTGGTTCCCCACACGGTGATCAATTCGTCGTTCGGGCCGTCCGGGTTGTTCAGGTCCGGTCCGCGCCAGTCAGCCTGGCGTACGTCGGCCAGCGCCGTCGGTACCGGCGGCCAGTTTGCGGGTAACGCTATCTCCGGGTCGCTCGTGAAGCCTTCCCCTTTCAATCCGGTAGGATCGTAGATCAGGGTACGAAAGATCGAGTTCTCCAATCCGTTAAACGTAGGGTTGGTGAAGAGACCCGCCCCGGCCGGGTTGGCGCGAATGGGTGCGGCGTGCCCTCCGTAAAAGCTGTTGAATACATAACTCTGAATATCACTCGTAATCAAGGTAAGGTGGTCCTTGTTATTTACCTGCTCGTCGCCGACGGGTTCCGTGCTACCCGGTTCACCGGCTACGTAGTCGTTAGTGACCGAGGCCGTTCCTTCGTTAACCGGTAAGCCGCCCCAGCCACCGTTAGCACCGTTATCGGTGCAGTATACCCGGCCACTCGCGGTGACCACCAGGTCATAGGAATTGCGAAAGCCCGCGGAGAAGACCTGTACCGGCCCTCCGATAACCACCATGGCCTGGTTCAGTCCGTCGTTGCCCCCCCATGGGTCACCCACGTCGATGCCATCGTAGCCAGCCGCATCCGGGTCGATGATTCCGTTGCTATTTGCGCGCGTCGGGTCATCGAGCGTTGGTAAGTCGTAGATATACTCACGATTAGCGACGGCATCCGTTTTGACGTCCATTGCTTCCAGTTGAGTCAGATTGACGGACAGGATCGCCGCCGATAGCGCGTACTCGGTAGTCCAGGCAAAGTTGTCCGAAGGCGATCCGGCATTGGTGTGACCGCCGGAGCATACGATCAGGTAGTCCGTGGCACCTATCGTGACGATTTCCAAGCCGTTAGTAGCGTGATTTTCTTCCGACCGGGGGAGACCGCGTACGATGTCGACCACCTCCCATCCGCTCCCGTTCCACGTCAGTCGAGTAATGACGCCGGAGTTGGTATCCAGGTTAGCGTCGCCACTCGGCCCGCCGACCCTCGAATCACTGGAAGTCACGTAGATGATGGGGTTGGCCGCCGTTCCCGTAACGGTCAATCCGGTAGCCTCGCGGTTGTTACCGCTGTTAAAAGCGCCGTCGTCATTGTGGTTGGGAATGTTCTTGACGTCCAATAACTTCTCCGAGTCGATGACGGTGTAGTCATCTACGCCATTGCGCTGAATTGAATAGATATCTATCGTACCGTTTATATTGAGTACGTACAGGCGATCGTCGGGGCCGAACATCAGCGACGTACCGTTGCTGACACCGGGTGCGCCATCGAATTGCAGATTACTCTGGGAGAAGCTCTGACCACGTAAGTCATGTGCGAGCGAAAAACACATTAACAGGGCAGTAAGCAGCACTGCACGTGCCGCCCGGACGGACGATAATCTCATATGTTTAAAATGTTTGCGATACCGTAACCGGGAGTTACGAGATCTCCTTATTGGAAGCTCTATCCGCTAGTACTGAATCCGCCTAGCGGTAATGTTTGGAAATGATCGATTTATATGTGCATGATCATAATAGTATCACCAAAGGGCAAATCGCAATACGATTCGGGGGGGGGGATCAATTATGAACGGTATTGTTCAATTAATGGAATAACGTCCGCTAAACTCGTCCATACGCTTCGAGCTGGATATCGGCGGATATACTAACCTTCCTGATTAAAGTGGGTATTGGAACCTGCGATTAAACCTCGCTCAGGCACAGCATTCCACCTTATCAACACGGACAGCGTGTGATAATCAAGCGCTTTAGTCGCGCCGGTAGATTTTCAAAAGGCAAGTGGATTCGTGAGATCCCTAAAGGTCTAACAGTGAGTTTGCGTTCTTTTTATGACATTTATTTTTGTTACTCTAATATACAGTTACTAGCTGGCAATAACAAGGCGGCGCATCGTTTATGGTGGGTGGCAAACCGGCCTTTTCAGACCGGCACGAGAGCAATATCTGCCTAAATAGAATTTAGGGGTGATAAAACAATCTTCCACTAGTGTAAGCTGGCGTACATCTCACCACAAATAAAAATTTTATTTTCAAACTATTTAACGAACTGACACACAGGCAGTGCAGGGGGTGACCGTATCGAGGCGCTCGTTACCGCCTTGCCTCAACTACAAAACCCCGCACCTGCGGCCTCGCAAAACTCAAATTAAGAGTCGGGCGAGTACGCAGGTGCAGGGTTCGAACGGGAAGAGCAATCATCTTAGCCCGTCAGCATTTATCGACCACTATGGTATCTTGATAAATATCTTTTGCCGGAACTCCTCCCCACTCACTATCCGGAGTAGGTAAGAGCCGGGTACTAAATCAGCCGTTTGAAGATCGGCCGTCAACTGCTGCCCAACCTTTACAAAGCTGACTTCGCGGACTACGCCACCGTTGAGTGCGACGATGAACGCCCGCACGTCTCCTTCGTGCTCGTTGACGAGTTTGAAGTTCAGCCGATCGACTACCGGGTTCGGGTACACCTTTAGTACCTCTGTATCATCGAAAGCAGGCAGAGAGCCGGGCTTCGCCGTTTCGAGAGTGGACGTCTCGGCTTTAGCAGACTTCGCGGCCATGGGCTGAGTGGCGGTCGAACAGTTCGTGGCGGCTCCACCCTGACCCGAAGGCATGGCGCCCGTCTGGTTCAGGTGGATCTTATCCAACCATACGTTCGGTTCGCGGTAGGCGAAGTCGATGGTGTTGGTACCACCGGTCAGCGTGTAGCTATTCTCGGCGATGACTTCGTTCCAAACCAGGCCACTTGCATCATCGGTTCGCCAGAACCACTTCAGCCAAGTGCCACCGTTTACCCGGACCCAGTAAGAGTCGAACGAGCTGAAGTCACCCCTCACGCGAGCGAACAGGTTATAGGTACCCGGGTTGGCGTTGTCTATAACGAAGCGTACGCGATTGGCTGGCACGTCGGCCGGCGGCACGTTATCGGAGCGAAGCGAAGTTGAGACCACATCGCCATTCGAAGCGGCGGAGCGGCCTTCCCTGCGGAAGTTACTTCCAACCGTGGCGCATTCGGCTTCCATCCAGAAGGTAGACGCTCTCGGCGCCGTTGGGCTATCACCGCAGTTGGTACCAACGGTGAAGATGCCACTCGGCTGCTGACCGGTCTTGTTCAGGTGTACCTTATCGAGGAAGGTATTCGGTTCGCGGTAAGCAAAGTCGATGGTGTTCACACCAGCACCTAGCTGAATGGCGAACTCATCCACCTGCTTCCAGGTCAATCCACTCGGGTCGACGTCGCGACCGTAGAACCAGCGTGCCCAGGCACCTCCGTTTACCCGGATCCAGAAGGAGTTGAACGTAGATCCGTCCCCTCTGACGCGAGCGAACATGGAGTACGTCCCGGTCTCGGCATTCTCGACGGTGAAGCGCACGCGGTTAGCGGCTACGTCGGCCGGTGGATTGGTCGAGGAATAGTTACCATTCCAAAATACGACACTGCCGTTAGAAGCATTCGGGCGGCTCGTGGTTACAAAGCCACTACCGACCTGCGCGCATTCCGCCTCGAGGGTGAAAGCATTCTCAGTGGGCTGCCCGTCTTGGATGGTGAAGCTTACTTCATCCGTCGCCGTAGCGCCGGCGTCATCCAGTACGGTCAGTACGGCGGTATAGTCGCCGGCCGGTAGGAATACCGACGGGTTAGCCCCGGAGATAACGGCCCCGCCGTTGACGGACCAACGGTACCTGATAATACTACCGTCGGGGTCCGAAGACTGCCGTCCGTCGAGTTGGACGGTAGTGGGGCCCGTGGGGCCGGCGAGGGTGGCGGACGCAACGGCGATCGGTGGCCGGTTAGGCTGAACCTCACAGTTGCTTGCCGTGGCTCCCTGCCCACTTGGCGCGCTCGCCGTTTTGGTGACGTAGATCTTATCGAGCTTCGTGCGTCCTTCACGGAAGGCGAAGTCAATGGTATTGGAACCATCGGCCAACCGGAAGGAATTAAAGGTGAAAGCTTTCCAGGTGAATGCATTCGCGGTCGTGGTGAGGCCCTGCCACCAACGCTGCCACGGGCCGCCGTTGATCCGGACCCAGTAAGAATCCTCCTGGCCGCTCGGTGCGTTGACGCGGGCGTACAGTAAGAACGTACCACCCTCGGTATTGTCTAGCGTGAAGCGAACGCGGTTGGCGGCAATATCAGCCGGAGCCCCTCCCGTAGAATTATCGTTCGGCGCCCAGACGTATTCGCTACGTGAGGCGGCACTAGCGTTCGCCACCAGCCATCTCGATCCGATCGTAGCACATTCGGCCTCCAACCAGAAGTTGGCGACCGGGGAGGCGGTTTCATCACAGACGTCACCTACGCCATTACCGTTGCCGTCCGCTTGGTCGGCGTTAGGTGTGTCGGGGCAGTTATCCTCACTATCGGGTACCCCGTCCTTGTCAGTATCGGTCGGCGTGACGGTGAAGTTCGCTACGTCCGTTGCGGTGGCTCCGTTGTTGTCCGTCACAGTTAGTACCACGGTATACTCTCCGGCGTTCAGTGCGCGGTTAGCGATTTGACCGGAGAAGGATGGCCCCCCGTTGAGCGACCAACCGTAGCTAACGATCGTTCCGTCCGCATCACTAGACGAGGTGCCGTCCAGGCGAACGATGGCGGGGGCCGAAGTGCTGGTCAGCGAGAAGTTGGCCACGGCTACCGGCGGCTGGTTCACGACAGTTTGGCAATTGCTTGCTTCGCTACCGATGCCGCTGGGGATGCCTGGCGTTTTGCTTACGTAAACCTTGTCGAGCTTAGTCCGTCCTTCGCGGTAGGCGAAGTCAACGGTGTTGGCACCAGCCGATAGCTGGAAGGTGTTGAACGTGAAGGCTCTCCACTGGAAACCGGTATTACCGGTACCCAGGTTCTGCCACCAGCGCTGCCACGGGCCACCGTTGATGCGCACCCAGTAGCTGTCTTCCGAGGAGTTCGGGGCATCCATGCGTGCGTAGAGGTAGTACGTGCCGGCTTCGGCTCCGTTCAGGCTGAATCGGATGCGACCGGCCGGGGCGTCCGCCGGTGCACTCGCCGTCGAGCGAGAGTTCGGCGCCCACGTGAAGGCACCTTCGGAAGCACCGGCCGCCTCGGCGATTACCCAGGTACTGCCTACGGCGGCACATTCGGCTTCCAGCCAGAAGCTGGATTGCTGCGTGCCCGCAGACGTCGATACGACTTCCAGCGCAGAGAGCTTAGGCTGGTCGATGCCGCCCGAGGACGCCCGTGCGTCCAGCTCGATGTTAATTTCGCCGTCGGTGACGGTCACCTGGTAGGTTTTCACCGTTGCGGTTTGTGGGCCGACGTCAGCGTTGATGTCGTAATTATCGAGTACCGTAGTATTTTCGAGCGTCACGTCGAATCTGCGCCGGCTGTTGCCCGCCGGTCCACCGCCGTTCGCACCGAAGTAGATCTCGGCAAAGTGCAGTTTGACCTCGTAGGTACCATTCGGTACGTTCAAGTCGTAAGAGAACTGGAAGGGTGCGTCGGCGCTCCGTTCCGTTTTGTAGAGGGTCGGTACGGTTGCCGCATTGTTGGTATACGATTTACCACCCGCGAAGCTGTTGTCCGCGGCGAACTGCTCACCCAGGTAGCTAACGGCCGGGCCACCGGCGTTGATCCGTACGGCGAAGACGTCACCTCCACAGTTGAGGCCTTCGTCGGTCGAGCCGTTACAGTTATTATCCAGGTTATCACAAACTTCGGTGGCGTTGGGGTTGATGCCTGCGTCCGAATCGTCACAGTCTCCGGCAACGGTTACGAAGCCAGCGATCGGCGTGCAGCTCGCTACCGCACCGCCTCCATCGCCAAAGTTGTCTTCGTCGACGTCGGGATAGTAAGTGATAGCGGCGTTGATGGTCAGGTCGATATCAGCGCTTGCCGACGGGCAGGTCCCGTTAGCGGCGATCGTGTACCGGTAGGTACCTTCGGATGCCGTACCCGGGTCGAGTGTATTGCTGACAACCGTACCGTTCAGCGCCCAGGTACCACCGCTCTCGGGTGCGCCGCCAAACTGCTGTAGCTCGGCGAAGAGGTCTACCGGGGCATCGAGGCTACAAACGGTGAGGGCTCCTCCGTTACCTGCGTTGGCTACGGTGAGGTCCTCGTCTATTGTAATCGCGACCGTACCGGTACAACCACCCACTGCGGTAGCGGTGACGGTGTACACACCGGCTTCGGTTACGGTCAGGTCGGCTCCCGCTTCGCTCACTGTGCCGGCGGCGTTCGACCACTGGTAGGAGATAGAACGGACGTCGTCGGAGCCCGCCGTCAGCGTAATTTCGGAAACCGAGCAAGTCAACGTTTCAGTCGGAGCGGAGATCGTAACGACTACGGGGGTGACGTTCTCGGTCACTTCCACCGTACTGGTTACCGGGCAGGTATTCGGGTCCTGGCCGTCAGTAGTAGCGAGCGTGTAGATACCGGATTCGCTGACGGTCGGGTTCTCCTCCGATGAAGAGAAGCCTTTGGGGCCCGTCCAGCGGTATACTCCGGTGGAGGTAGCTCCACTCAGTTGCACCGTAGCGTTATCGCAGCTGAGTTCCTTTGCCTGACCGTCGCTATTCGCGTCGACCGTGCAAGTCACGTTATCATCTTCGACGGTGATGACGAAGGTGGAGGCCGCGGTCAGCAGATTGTAGTCGGTGGCCGTTACGGCGATCGCGAATACGTTGTCTACTTCGGCGTAAGGAGCGTTGGCGGTCAGGGTACCCGTCACTTCGTCGATCTGTATCCAGCCGGGAAGCGGGCTTCCGTCGGCTAGCGTGGCGGTATAGGTAAGTCTGTTACCCGGGTAGCCGTTAGCGAACGAGCCGGATACGTCGTAAGTCAGCAGTTCGAATACCTGCGCCGTCGTATCGTTGATGGCGAGCGCCGTCGGTACGCCCTGGGGGCGGGCGTTGATGATGTAGGCGGTATTGTCGTTCCAGTCACAGTTCGCCGACCCTGCTCCACAGCCTTCGCTACCGATGTAATCCTGGTTAACGATGTACTCATTCGGTATCACCTTTCCGTCCTTATCGATCACGCGGTAGACGCGGACGCCAAGTAGTTCGTCGGGGCGTACGCTATTTTCTCCGCCACCAGTGGTACGGTAGTTCGCGATACTGATCAGGAAGGGCTGCCCGGGCTTACCCCGGGTGTTGGCGATCTCGTTACTCGAGTCGGTCAGTTTCGGCAGTAGGCTCTGGTGGTATAACCCGCCGTGCCTGTAGGAAATATTCAGGTTGTTACCACCGGCGGACCGTAAGCTCGTACCGGCACCACCGGGCCCGTGTAGGGCGGCGAGCTGGAGGATCTGTACGGGTTGACTATCGTCGGCGGCTACGAAGAGCTCGGACAGAATCATGTCACCCTCACGGCCACTGTCGACCTGTTCGTCGGTCGGATAGTCGGAGCTCGGCCTTGTTTGAATATTTCCGTCGACGTCACGCCCCATCTCGGTCAACCAGCCGAAGCTTTGGAATATCTGTTGGGCGGTAAACTCACGGCCGCCTTCCGGAGCGATCATGTAGGCGCCACGAAGCGTAGCGGTGGCTTCCGACCCATTATCGGCGTTGGATACCAACACCAGATCTTCCGTATAGAGAACTCCGTTCGGCCCGGTCGTGCGTACGAACGTCAGCGTAGCGTCAACGAAATCGCCCGGTGCTACCGTCAGACCTTCCGGTGGAATGGTGATGCCGGTGACCGTAAAGTTATCGGGGTCGACCGATAGCGAACTAATTAGGAGCGGGTTTACACCGTCGTTGTGGATGCGTACCACGTTCTGGTCGTGCGTTTTGAGGACGTCCCCGTCACGGTTTTCCGGGTTGCGCAGGCGGTGGAACGTGAAGTAGTCCTCAGCGGGGAAGCCCCGGTCGGTACCGGGTACCTTGGTGAGGTTCTCGTAACGGACGATCGCCCCCGAAGGCTGGACTATGGTAAGGGATACTACGTTCGTACCCACCCGGTCGTTAGCATCGGTAGCTTCCAGATTCAACGTAAAGTCGGCCTGGGTAGCGCCGTCGGGCAGTGACAGGGTGAAGGGTGCGGCGTAGTTTTCGAAGGTCGTTCCTCCGTCGAGGCTGTAGCGAATGGATTGAATTCCGCCGCTTTGGCCGGCATCCCTTGCATCGAGCGTGACCGTGACGTTTCCGCGGTACTTACCCTCACCGTCCTGGTTACCGTCCAGCGTAGCCGCAACGGTCGGTCCGACATCGCCCACGGGGGCGATGTTGACGTACAGGATCTTTGAGTTACCCAGTTCGCCGGCGCCGGCGCCCACGTCATCCAGCGTCAGTTTACCGTCCAGGACGTCGACCGTCACCCTACCTACGGCGAAGTAGTTACCGGCACTCGGCACGAAGTCATCGATGACGGTTTCCCCCTCGGCGCGGATGGTATGGCGGCTGTCGAAGAAGTCGGGGTCGCCCGCGGCGAGTTCCACCACGTAAGTACCATTCGGTACGGCGATCTCCCAATCCCGTGGCGTGTTGCGGCCCACGCGATCGAACATGTTCAGCGACCGTAGTAGCTTGTCTTCGTCCGGGCTGGCGTTCGTCACGCCCCGGGCGGCGCCGCGAGCGGCATCGAAGTTGTCGGTAGGGTTCTTCGTAGCCGGGTCGATCCAGCCAAAGGTCAGGCCTTCGCCACGGCTACCGTAGGCCGCTCCCTCGTCGGCGGTGTAGCCGGAAGGGGGGGTGAAGCTGCCGTCCTGGAAGTTGATCCGGGTAGAGAAGACCACCTCATCCGCTACCGTCGCCGTAATGCGCAACGTGGCGGGTGCGTAGCCCGGTGCGTTAGCGGTGACAGTAGCTTCGTAGGTACCGTTGGCCAGGTCGGTAGCATCTACGGCGAAGTCCATCGGCGAGCCTAGGGATACTTCGCCGGGCAGTATTACCCAGGCCTCGTCGGCAGATAGAGTTACCCGATCGGCTGCGAGGCCACTGTTGGCAGTCAGCACCGAAGAGGAAGGATCGGACAGGCTACCGTTGGAGGCAGTGACGTCCAGCTCATTGGGGGCGAAACTCAGCACCAATGCACCGGGTTCGTACGGGGCGACGCCCGTCAGGATATAACAGTAATCCTGGTAATCACCGTTGTTCGCATCCTCGAAGGTTACGAGGAAGCTGTTCGCGATAATACTGCCGTCCCGGTTCTTATTGGGGTAAACGCGGGCGCGGTGCTGCGACCCGTTTGTCGCCGTATTGTTGAGTTGATCCTGGGTATGGCTAAAGCCGAAGCGCGGAGAATCATTGAAAATACCGAAAAAGGCACCCTGTGGGTCGAATGCGTCCGAGCCGGCGTTTCGCTCAGGGAAGAGCGTCTGGGCTTGGTCGAGTCCGTCGGATAAGACGCCGACCTGGTTGCGGTTGATCGTACCATCGACGTTCGTGTACCATCCGAAACCAAGCGGTTCGGCAGGAGAATAGCGGGCTACCGGCGTGATGGTTACCTCACCGGGCCCGGCGGAGATGAAAAGAGGTACCAGGACTTCTTCACCCTGCGGGGTGGGGGCCATGGTATTGGTCAGGGTGGTCCAACCCACGTTGATACCGATACCGAGTGCGTCGACTACATCCTGCAGTGCAGGCTCGTTGCGACCTTCGTAACCGGGCTTTTTGAGTGCGTGGAGACCAACTTCGAATTCAGGGTCATTCGTACTGTTGTTGGTGAACACCAGGGCGGCCTCCTGGTAACCGAAGTCATCGTTATTGGTCGGAGCGAAAGTAGCGGTGTAATCCTTGCTACTTCCCGCCGGAATCGTTGCACCTGCGGACTCGCCCAAATTGAATTGACTGGCAAACTCACCCGTGATCGAGACGCCGGAAATAACCAGATCGGTAGTACCGTCGTTGGTGATGGTCACCGTTCCTGACGGGTCCTGCGGGCCTTGGCCGTTCGTCGTCGTTTCGAAGATGAGCTCACTCGGGGCCGCGGCGATCGTAGCTTCGGGAGCAGCCAGGTCCTGGGCGCGGAGTAGGATTAACTGTTGGCCCCGTCCCTGATCGCGGTCGTAAATGGCTACGTACAGGTTACCGGTAGTCGGGTCCTCGACCACTTCGAGCGGGTCGTCCAGCCCCTGCAAACCGGGGATGTTCTCGAACGCGGCGATTATATCGCCGGAGTTGTTACCCGGCTGTAGGGCGATGATGTCGTCCTGCCCACTGAAGCGGGTGACGAGGACCATACCTTTCAGCTTTCCATCGAAAGCATTGCTTTGGTACTCGACGGCACCGTTCGGTGATTTGTTGAAGCCGAAGTCGAAGGCAACTTCGAGGTAGTTGGGGTCGGGACCCAGATTATCGGGGTATTTGCCTACGTCGGTGGCCGATCCGGCAGGTTGGCCGGGCAGCCCGGAGTAGGGAGCGCCACCGTGGTTGAGGATGTACTCACCGCGGAAAGGGTTCGGATGGCCGTGGTAGCTACCGCCCATAGACTTGAATAACCAGTCTTTCTGGGTCTCACCGCCGAACACCTGGGGGATGGTGGCATCGGTGGTATAGGTACCGTTGGGGCGGCGAACGCCTAAGCCACTCGGGTCACGATTTACGTAATCGGCCGAGGCGGGCGTGACCGGCGAGGTTCTTCTGTTACCGGCGGTGCCGTTAGTCGGGATGTACGTCCAACCGTTGCTGTGGAATACCAGGTCGTAAGCATTGCGTACACCGGTAGCGTAGAGCGTTACGGGGGAGTTAACCGCGTAAGGGTTGTAAGTCGCACCGTCGGTCATCAGGATGCCACCGGCCGGCGCGGCGTTGATAACCGCGATGTCGTCGGTCGTGTAAACACTGAGCGGCAGCACGCTCGGTAGCTTATCGAGCTCCACCCGCAGCACTGCGGCGGCGAGCAGGCGCTCCGGGCGGTTACCCCACGCGTCGTCGGGGTCGCCACCGGCGGAGTTACTGCCCTGCGAGATGAATAGGTCTCCTTCGGGTCCGGTAACCACGCTGTTCGTGAGGTGGTCCTTTTTGGAGCGCGGCAGGTGAATCAGGACGTCCTGAACCGACTGTAGGTTCGGCCCGCTAAGGCGGGTCAGCTTACCGTCCCACTCAGGGCCATTGGTGAACTCCAGCGCGCTGTGCGTGACGTAGGCGACCAGGTTTTCCGCCGTAGCGTTCTCATCGAAGGTGAAGCCGATTATGAGGCGGCTATCGGAAGCGGCTACGCCCGTTTCGGGGTGCACGCTGCCGGTGAGGTTCACGGTGAGCTCTTCGAGGTTCGTCAAAGTACCGTCGGGGGCCATGTCCCAACGCTTAATCACTTCGCCAACCGTTGAGGCGTACAGCTTGCCGTCGGGCCCGACCACCATGCTGGAGAAGCGCTCGTCGAGTACGCCGGCCCCGAGGTCGGTGCCGCTAACTTGCGTGAACGCTACACCCTCCAGGTCCGCAGGGGGGTTCGTGTCGGCTCTGGACGCAGTGGTGAACTGCGAGGTAAAGGCATCGAAGGTGATGCGATCGTCGAGGTCGCCGATCCGGTTAGCCTCTACGCCCGACAGTTGTAGTACGTAGGTCGTTGAGAACTCCAGGAGTTGCCCGTTAGCGGGCGTCAGCGTGATGGCGTCGCCGCCACCCGTATCGTTCGAGTTAGATGGTACTTCTACCAAGCCGCTGGGGGTCTGCTCGAACAGCTTGACGTTTCCGGCAACGGTGGCCTTATCCAATTCGTAGCCGGCTGAGGTGGTGATTGCTACGGTTGCCTGGAAGCCGTTGATCGATACGTCGGTCTCGCCGTTACCCGGCGTCACGTCGGAGAAGAAAGCGATGGGGTCTACCTCCTGGTCGTCGAGGCCGATGACCTCGATGGCACTGATGATGGCGTTATTGATATCGCTGTTGAAATCGATGGTCAGGTTACCGTCGGTCACCGCGACGCCTTCGATCGTCTTGACGATGAGCGTACCGGGGGTGACCGCTTCCGCATTCAGGTCCAAGTTAGTCAGTACCGTTTGGCCCTCGATGGCCACGTCGAACTGACGCCGCCCGGCGCCACCTCTATCCGCACCGGATGTACCGGGTACGCCGAAGAACGGCTCGATGAAGTGGAGCTTGACGGTAACGGGCCCGGAAGAGCTGACTGGAATTTCGTATCCCCAATCGGTGCCCGGTGCGTTAGCGGGTTGGTTGGCCGCGAAGCGGTACTCTAGGTAGAGATCGTCTTCGTCGGTTCCGGTAACATTGAATGTTTTAGCGTCGATCTCCGACTCGCCGGTAACGAGATCAGCGTCGAGCTGCCATACGTTACCCTGGGCGTCGGTGTAGGCGGAGGTTCCGCCCGCGTTGATACGCAGCGCCGCGACCGGCTGGACGACTTCCGGCTGGATCGTCAGGTAGAGGATCTTAGTGTTGAACCCGCCGGTCGCGTCGACGGTCAGGCGACCGTCGGCTACCGTCACGGTTTGGGTGGCAACGAAGAAGTTGCCGCTCGGGGTGCCAGAAGCGATTGCGGCGGGCCGGTTGACGACCGTGACTCCCTCCGCGTTAGCTACGTGGCGAGTACCGGTCGTATTGTCGTTCTCCGGGTCACCGAGGGCGATCGTCACCTCGTAGTCGCCGTTGGGAAGGGTAATCTCCCAGGCGCCTTCGACCCGGGTACCCAGGTTGCCATTGGTGTCGTCGTACTGCATGTGCACCAATGTGTTGGCCGCTGCTTCGATACCGCCTACGTTGCGGTTCCGTCCGTTGTCGTCAATGCTTAGCGGCGTACCGGTTCCGGGGGTTACCCAACCGTACTCTAGGTCCCCACGGCTACCGAACGCTTGGCCGAAGTCTTTGGAGAAGCCTTCCGGTGCGTCGGTGTCGGCATCCGAGAAATTAATGCGGATGGTACCCGTGGCCACGGGTTCGTTTGCCACGGGCCGGAGACCGCGGGCAATCACGACCACGTCCTGGTAGTCGAAGCCGTTTATGTGCTCCTCCGTAGCGATCACGTAAGCGTTCTCCTCACCGGGTAAGGCGTAGACGCGTACGTGGTGCGGGATAGCTCCACTGAATGTGTTCAGGGCGTCTTCGCTAAATAGCTCGCGACCGCCGAAGAATTCCCAGCGGCTAAAAAAGCCGAAATCTTCCGTGCCGGGGTCGAAGGTTAGTGCTCCTTCGATAGTCGGGTTCAGCGTCTGCCCATTTCCGGTCGACGTATTATTAACGCTGAATACGGTACTGGTCGAGGCGGCGTCTCCACTGTTGTAGAAGCCGAACTCGACGATCGGATTGTCGCGCTCCGGCCCGTACACTGCAAGTGGCTCCAGGGTCACCGGCCCGGCGCCTACCCGTTCGAACTGCTGGATATCCAATTCATCACCGAGCAGGCCGTTGTAGGTAGTGTTTGCCGGCAGATCGATGATGTTAGTCGTGACGTCCTCGTCTCCCACGTCAATACCGAGGTTGTAGGTATTGAAGACGTACTGGAGCGAAGGCTCGTTACTACCACCGACACCGTCTTTACCCAGGCCGCGCAAGTCAGCCGTGGCGGCTTGTACGTCGAGGCCGGTAACGGTGAGCAGGGCGGATTTCGGTCCTTCCGTTAGCGGGTTAAAATTGATGATTACGGTAGCTGATCCGCCGGGGGCCAATGTAGCCGGGAGGGCGGAAGCATCCAGGTTGAATTGTTCAGCGTGGGTTCCGGTCAGCATCGCCGAAGCGTTCCGCAGCGCGACGGCACCGGTATTCTCTATGACTACCTCGACGTCGGGGCCGGGGCCGGCACCGACAACCTGATCGGTAATTACTCGCTTCGGAGTAAGGGCGATGACGGCCTGATCCACGACCGGTACGTCAGCGCGCAATAGCACCAGTTGCTGGTTGCCAGCAGCGCGGGCGCTACGATCGTATTGCGCCAGGTATAGATTACCCGTTGCCGGGTCTTCAATGACGTCTAACGGATCGTCGAAGCCCTGGAGACCGGGGACGTCGGCGAATGCCGAGATGACGTCACCCGTACTGTTACCGGGCTGGAGGACGATGAGGTCGTCCTGACCGCTGAAGCGGGTCACCATCAGCATACCTTTCAGCTTACCGCCGAAGGCATTCGAGCGGTACTCGATGGCTCCGTTCGGTGATTTGTTGAAACCGAAGTCGTAGGCTACCTCGAGGTAATTCTCATCCGGGCCGAGGTCGATGGGGTACTTTTTTACGTCCCGGCGCGGGCTATCCATCTGGCCGGGTAGGCCGGAATAGGGAGCACCGCCGTGGTTGAGGACGAACTCGCCGCGGTAAGGGTTCGGGTGGCCGTGATAGCTACCGCCCATGGTTTTGAACAGCCAGTCTTTCTGCGTTTCCCCTCCGTTCACCCGTGGAATATTGGGGTTGGTGTAGTAGGTACCGTCCGGACGGCGCACCCCTTGGTTATCGAGGTTTACGTAGTCGGCCGAAGCAGGGGTGATGGGGGAAGAGGAGTTGTTCCCCGCCGTTCCGTTGGTGGGAATGTACAGCCAACCATTCGTGTGAAATACCATGTCGTAGGCATTGCGGACGCCGGTAGCGTACAGCGTTACGGGTGAGTTGGTGGCGTAAGGGTTATACGTTCCTTCCGCGTCCGTCATAGCGTAGCTATTCGTAGGCGCGTTGTTGATGGTTCTGATATCGTCCGTCGTGTATACGCTTAACGGGAGCTCGGCGGGCAGTTTGTCCACTTCTACGCGCAGGATGGCGGCGGCAAGTAGGCGTTCGGCGCGGAAGCCCCAGGAGCCGTCCGGGTCACCACCGGCGGAGTTACTTCCTTGAGTAATGAATAGATCGTTACCCGGCCCGACCACGACGCTGTTGGTCAGGTGATCCTTCGTAGAGCGAGGAAGGTGGATCAGCACGTCATCGACCTCACTCAGCGTTGCACCGCTGAGGCGGGTGAGCTTGCCATCCCATTCCGGGGCGTCCGCGAAGGTCGCCGCACTGTGCGTGACGTAAGCGATGAGGTTACCGGCGGTTGCCTCCGGGGCGAAGGTGAAGCCGATAATGATGCGATTGTCGGAAGAGGGCACGCCCGTTTCGGGGTGGTTGCTGCCCTGCAGGTCGATGTCGAGTACCTCCAGATTGCTGAGCGTACCGTCAGCCTCGACCGTCCAGCGCTTAATGATCTCACCGGTAGTAGCTCCGTAGAGTTTACCATCCGGGCCCATGACCAAGCTGGAGAAGCGGTCGGCAATACCTTGGCCCAACGCGCTACCCTTCACCGGCGTAAAGCTTACGCCTTCCAGGTTGGCGGGTGCGTTGGTATCTTCTTCGGACTGCGTCGTGAAGGTAGAGCGGAACACGTCGAAGGGTATTTTGAGGCTTCTGTCGTCCGACTTCTGCGCCAGGATGCCATCGAGCACCAATTCGTAGGTGGTCGAGTTTTTCAGGCCTTCCTGCGGGGTTAGGATCACGGCATCACCACCACCCGTATCGTTGGGGTTAGTTGGCACCTCTACCCGGCCACCGGCCGTGATTTCGAAGAGCTTGGCGTTACCCTCGACCGAGCCGAAGTCCAGCTCATAGCCACCGGTAGTGGTAACGACCGCGACAACCTCGGCACCGTTAACCGGCACGTTGACGGCCCCGTCGGTGGGGCGAACTTCACTGAAGAAGGCTTCGGCTGCGTCGATGACGGTCACCGAAAAGAAGAGCTCGGCGGACTCGTAGCCATCCATCTGCGCGGTTATCGTGGTGCCGTACTGCCCTGGCGGCAGGTCTTGTTGTATGCCGAAGGTCAGCTCACCGACGGTTACGGGGTCGGTAGGCAAGATCAACCACTCCTGAGAGTTGGGGTCGTCATTTAGTGCGACTACGGGGTTCGAATTATCGCTCGCGCTGAGCTTAATGAGCTGATCTACGGGTGTATCGCCCCGAACAAACTCGTATGAGACGCTACTGGGAAGGAAGCTCAGGGTAGGCTTCACGACTACGGGCTCGATAGCAAAGTTGTCAAAGGAAGCATCGATCGTCTGGCTGGCGTTCGCATTCCGGTGAGTGGCGAATACACCGGCATAAGTAAGCGTAGGCGTGGCGGTAGTACCGTCGTGATCGACACCGGCGAGGAAGGCTGCGGGGACGGGCAGTGACTCACCGGGGGCATCCGCCTGATTGGTGGGGGTAACTTTCACCTCAGCGGCGCCGTCGACCGAGTAGAACCCGGCAATGGCCCCGGAAGCAGGGTCGACTTCTAAGCGCAGCGCCACCTTAGCCACTCCGGCTATCGCGAAATCGGGTGAGTTGAATTCCAGAATGCGATCGCCCTCGGCGGCAGCGCTTTGGCTTTCTACCTGCAGTTGAATTTTTTGGGTGGTATTGGATACCTTGACCAGTACGAGTTTGGCTACTTCGTCTTCATTCAATCCGAACCAGATGCCTGCCTGTTGGGAGCTGTTCCCCGCGCTACCGGCAAAGTTCGGCTGATTGAGGATCGTACGTACACTGTATTTTCCGGCTGGTGAATCGTAGCCAAGGCCTAAGGCATTGATCTGAGAGTTGGTGTTATCCCGATCGGCCGGCCGACTGAAGAAGATACCTTTCGTGCTCGTGATGGTAAGCTGGCCGTTATTCACGGCGAGTCTTCCGGGCTCGTAACCGGGTACGTCACCGCTGAACACGGGGTTATCGACCACGATTCGCGCGGAAGGAACCTGAACCATAGTAAAACCAACTTCCGAACCACCGTCACCGGCGGCTAGGCCACCTTCGCTTCCAGTGAAGTTCAAAGCGTAGGGAAGACTAACGGCAATATCGTCACACGTCAGAGTACTGATCGGTGAGCAGGGGTCGGCTTCGGACGTCACGGTGAGTGTGATCGTTTCCGAGTCGGTAGCCTCTCCGTCGGAGACGGAGATTCCCAATCCGGCGTATTCCCCTACGTCGCCGCCAGCGGGGCGCAGAACGAGCGTGGCGGTACCGTCTCCCCCATCGTTGAATTCCGCGAAGGTTGGTAGGTTAGTCGTCGTAAAGGTTAGCACGTCGACGTCGTCCGCGTCAGTAGCGCTGATGTTAACGGTAATCGTACCACCTTCCTCGACCGTCACGTCGCCAACCGCGGCCAATACGGGTTCGCTATTTGCGGAAACGGTGATTTCCTGCGTGACGGGTACGCTTTGCGCGCCGTCATCGTCAGTGACGATTAGCTTCACCGTGTACACGCCAGGGCTCGTATATAAATGGGCGTTAGCGATACCACCGCCGGTGCTACCGTCTCCGAAATCCCAGGCGTATCCCGTGAACGGGATGGCACCGTCCGAATCGTTGGAAGCCGATGCATTGAAGGCCACGAACAGATCGGCTTTACCAGTAGTAGGATTAGCCGTAAAGGAGGCAATAGGTGCATTATTTGGCGTCTCGGTAGCGGTGACCGTGAGCGTAGTCTGATCGGTCAGGCTTTGATCGTCAGCAACGGTGAGCGTTACCCGGTAGGTCCCGATAGCCGTGTATTGATGGTCGACGCTGACGCCCGTAACCTCCGTACTCCCGTCGCCGAAGTCCCAGGTATACGAAGCGATATTGCCTTCCGGATCGGTAGAAGTAGTCGCATTGAAGGCTACATCCAACGGAGCGGCGCCGGTGGAGGGGGTAGCTACCGCGGAAGCTGTAGGTGCTTCGTTGACGTCGGTTACCTGAATCGTAACGTTCGCGTCGTCGGTATCCTCTCCGTCGCTTACCGTAACGGTGAAGGCAACCTCTTCCGACACTTCGTGGTCCAGAGCGGCAACGACGGATAGTGCGCCGCTACTGGCGTCGATGGCAAATACGCCCGCATCGTTACCGGCGGTAATGGCGAAGGTGAGGTCGTCATCGGTATCGGCATCTCTAGCGACTACGGTGGCGACGGATCCGGTAGCGTTTTCTTCAACCGAAAAGGTCTGATCTTCCACGATGGGGGCGGCGTTGAGGGCCGCCGCCTCAGCTATTATGGCGTAATTAATTTTGGTGTTGACGGCCTGCCCCGCGGCGTCGTCCGCGTCGATGGTCAGTTTACCGTCGGTAACGTTGACCGTAGCGGAGCCGGTCGTGAAGCGGCCGGGGTCCCCTGCGGGAAGTGAATTGTCCACGGAATAGACCGGGATGGCGACTACACCCTCGACGCGGAGGTAGTGGGCGGATATATTTTCCGTATTATTCTCTACGTCGATATCGCCGACACTCAGGCTCACCTCGTACGTACCGTTTGGAACTTCGATTTCCCAGACGCCCTCGTTGCCGCGGCCATCCGTATCGTTAGGCCAAATCGTGTTGCCCTGCATATGTACCAGTGTTTCCTGGCGCAGCTCGAGGTCAAAATTATCGTCGGTGTCGCGGTTACGTCCTGCGCCACTGCTTGGCTGACTCAGGTCGATCGGCGACCCGTCGGATAACTTGATCCACCCGTAGGTCAATCCGCCGTCCTTCGTACCGTATGCCTGGCCGAAGTCGGTAAGGTACCCGGCCGGAGGGGTGGTAGTCGCGTCCTGGAAGTTGATCTGATAGGGGAAGGTCGCCACGAAGGGTTCTTCCACGACTACGGTTTCCGTAGCCTCGCCGATCAGATTCGCCTCGTCCGTTACAGTGAGCGTCACGTTATAGGTACCCGCCGCGGTGTAAGTATGCGAGGCGGTTTCGCCGGTAGCGGTAGCACCGTCACCGAAACTCCAGGCATAGGTAGTTACCGTACCATTCGTGGAGGAAGAGCCGGCCGCATCAACCGCCAGGGAAAGACCGTCCACGTCGTAAGTGAACGATGCAGTGGGTAAGTTCTCGATGACTTCAGTAACTACTTCCGAATAATCCGTACTCAATCTGACGGGGCCTACCTGAACGACGTTTGCGTTCGAGGTAGTGCTCATAAATATGCGCCCCAGGACCGGGGTACCGCTTACGGTGTGGGTACCGGCTACCGTCCAGTCGTTATCGGCCTCCTGCAGTTGCGGGGCGATGGTCCAATCGTAATTAACTGTGTTCGCGCCATCCCAGATACCACGAACGGCAAACTGGATCGTTTCACCGAAGGCCAGATTTTCCGTGCCACTATTGGAACTAAAGCCCGCAAGACCGATCCGTGCCTCTACGCCGCCGCCGGGTCCGTTGCGCATTTGTAGTCGCACCCATTCGTTCGACCCCTCGGTAAGGGTACCGTTGGCCGCGCGTTGGTCTATGCGTACCGCCGTGCGAACGCGGGAAGAACCGCCACCTAATTCGTCTACCTTAAAATAGGTAGCAAAGTAAAATGGCTGGCCGGCTACCAAGTCGACCGGGTTATCGATCAACGTATTGTAGTCGTGGGTACCATTCTGGCCGTTTAAGGCAATGTGGTTATTGGTATTCGGGGAAATACCTCGGTTGACCAAAGGGAAGCTAGAATTATCGCCCGGGAATAGCGTCCATACGCCTCCCGATGCTCCGTCCAGATCACCCGCGGGGTAATCGAAATCTTCGATGAATGAGAAGCCGGCAGCGACTGCCTGCGTTACGGTAGCCTCCCAGCTCTGTTCGCTTCCATCCTGTGCGGTGACGGTATAAATTACCGGTGCGCTAAAGTCTTGTGCTACTCCGGAAGCCGGCTCGACGGTAGCTGCCCCGGAAACCGAAATAGTCGGCGTAAGCGCCGTCACCGACGTACCGGCCGCGACTTCGATGGCAACGGTGTGGGCGGTAGTATCGATGGTTACCGCCCCGGATTGCTCGACCAGCTCAAACGCAAGAATATCGTTGGCGCTACTCAGCACTACCGCTTCGGTGACCATTATGGAAAGCGAGTCGGTAGCCGAAAATTCGCCGTCACTTACGGTGACGGTGGCGATGAAGTCACCGGCTGCCAGGTAAGTATAGGTAGGAGTTGCCACGGTAGATACACCGGCCTCATCGCCGAAGTCCCAACTGTAAGTAAGGGCTGCGTCCGTGTCGGGGTCACTACTCGATGAGGCATCGAAACTGACTGCTAAGGGGGCCTCACCAAATTCAGGTGTTGCCGTAGTGAAGATGGTAGGCGCTTCGTTGACGTCCGTGACGCTGACGGTCACCGTTCCTACGTCCGTCAGGTCGCCATCGCTCACCTCTACGGTGAGGGTGTACGTATCCTGGGTCTCATGGTCGAGGGAGGCTACGGTACTTAAAGCACCCGTCTCGGGGTCGAGCGCGAATACGCCTTCGTTACCGGCGGCAATGGAGTAGGTGATTGCACCTTCGGCGTCGCTGGCCTCAATCGTTCCGACGGCAGTACCGCTGATGGTATTTTCTTCAATATCGAATTCCTGACTTCCAGTCAGTTGCGGCGCGGTATTTGTAGTGGCTACCGGTAGTATTTCAATTGCTTGAACGATACCATTATTTACGCTCGCCAGCCATTGAATAGTCAATACTTCGTCCGTTACATTCGTGGTGTGGGACGAAAGGAAAAGGCTTCCTTTACCCCGTTCGACGAAGAGGTCGATATCGTCAATCACTACTTCTCCTTCGATCAGGACGTCAAAGATGCGCTTGCCGGCGGCGGTGTGGAAGTTCTCGACCATGTGCAGCACTACTTCGTACTCACCGTTTTCTACGGGGATGTTGTACGAAAAGTCCTCCCAGTACCGGCGCGGGAAATACAGGCCCGTACTACCTGGGTTCGGTGTATAGGGAGAGGTATCCGTAACTCGTTGGTTCGCCGGGTGATCGGATACCAGGAAAGACAGATCCTCGGCTTGAAATACATCACCGTCAAGGTCGTATTCTCCTCCGGCTGCATTCATCCGAAAAGGAATAGTGACTTTATTGGCCGGTGACGCAACGACGGCGAGGCTTAAATCCAGTTCCGCCGGGAAGTACCCTTTGGCCGTAGCGATCACTTCTCCCGCCCGGTTATCGCCTACGGCGAGTTGTGAGGCATCGAGGGCAAAGGTGAGCTCGCTTAGCGTTACGTCGGTGGGTAGCGTCAACCATTCATTCCGCCCGGTATCGTTCTTGTCCGTATCGTAGAGGTTGTCGTTGTTAACCATCCCCACCGTACCCGAAGCACCTCCGTTGAGTGTAGCGTTTACCGTTGCCGACTGCCCGAACTCGAGTTCCGTAGTGATCTGTGTCGGCGCAAACGCAAAATCCGATGGATCGGTGACCAGCACCGGATCGGTCGTTTCGATGATCTCGATGTAGTTGATCTTGGTATTAAAACCTCCCCTGCCCGTCAGGGTCAGTACGCCATCGGTGATGTCGACGACCAGGGTTTCGTTTCTGGACTCTCCGGCCGAAGGAATGAAGGCGGGGACGATCGTAATACCTTCAATTGTAGCACTGTGGCGGCTATCGAGGTCAGTTCCGCCGTCTCCCAAAGATACAGTTACCGAATAGCGGCCATTAGGAATTTCAATTTCCCAGTACCCTTCCTTGGCGCGGTTCTGCGTTCCCCACGCCGGCGCTCTGGTGTTGCTAAGGATATTATCACCCTGAAAGTGCATCAGGGTCCCCTCCAGCTTTTCCTGATCGGAGGCACCGTTGTAGGCAGCCGTACTGGGTAGCCTGTTCCGCCCGTTACCCCGAGAGTTACTCGCGTCGGATAGATCGAGTGGCGATCCGTTCTCGGCCAACAGCCAGCCATAACTATAATCGATCGCGTTTACGTTGATCACACTTTCAGCCGATCCGAAGGGTTTGCCTACGTCAGCCACGTATCCGGCGGGTGGCGTAAGTCCTTCATCCTGAAAGTTGATGCGGGCTTCCCAAGGGTCGTTCGCCGGCTCCCCCCCCTGCCAGGCAAAGAGCGGGGTAGCGAAAACGAAAGTGAGTAGAATGAAGGACAGCTGTGTGCTAAAGTGCGAAGGTAAAAGTGCTTGCATGCGATAGTTAAATAGATATCAATTCCGGTGATGTATGCATGAAGTAGCGCTACCGAACTACGGGAGTTCAATGCCACTGAAGCACGCTGCAGGTAGCTATCAGAGATTACCTGAAGCGCCAGACTACGTAGGGTTACCTACATTACGGGAGGGAAAAGATTTACTGGGATTGAGACATTGTGTTAAAGCAGCTCTACCGGGTGGTAGTAACTACTGATTGGGATCGATGAACAGCCATTTACCTCAAGAGAAGTAAAGCATCATTACTAACCAATTGACAATGTGATATTTGACTCATCAATGCTATTAAAGCACGATTAAGGCGGAGAATTACCGATTAAATACCTTAAATATTAGTGGCTAGGAAAGATGCCGTTCGTGGATTATGCGACTACTATACTTGAAGTTTAGATAGTTTAGTCGATTTTTTTGAAAGACGTGATACGTAAAGATACATAGCAAAAACATTCTAGACAAACGTACGCATGCAGTTTTTCATCCCGCTTACGCAAGCAAGCTTACCAATAGCGCGGCCTACATACACTAACGGGCCTTTTGTCGTGGTATGTGCCTACATTCTACCTACCAATCAGTAAGGGACAGACTGATAAAACCAGCATTTTTTGTCTTCGGCCAAAAACCCGCCCATTGCGACTGATTTTTGCACCCCCAACTAAAATGCACCCGCGTTCATCACTTTCTCCCAATGATTTTTTTGCGAGGACGCAGGTGCAAGGTCGTCAGGTGCTACCGCCCCTGACTTAAGGAGTAATTAGCGGGCTTGAGGCAGGGTTGCCGGCGGTCACCTTGTCGGTACTCAGTGCGGCGGGAAACACAGTCATCGAAGCATCCCCCTCCGTAGGTCGGGGTCGCCGCTAAAGGATAAACCCGTGCTGGCGTTTTGGAGAAAGGGCGTGAGCTAGGCGCGCGATGCACCATCTACCTGGATGAAAAATGATTTAGGTCGGTGATCTAAGTCCATCTAATAGTAGATTCGTTACCTCCCGGTAATCTTCGCGTACCGGGCTGAAAACATCGATAACCCTGCAGTCCGTGAAGGCTTCGCCGGTGTGCGGTACGTTCGGTGGGATGGTGGCTACGTCGCCCGGTCCGCAACGTCGGGTCTCTTCCCCCACCTGGAACACAAAGGTTCCTTCCAGTACCGTAGAGATCTGTTCGTGGGGGTGAGCGTGTTGGGGCAGTATCGTACCCGCCGCGATTCTAAAGTCCCCAATCGTAACCTTATCCGTATGGATGAAACGACCGACGATCCCCGGGTATACCGCTTGCTCGGGGAGATCGCGATCTTTGTTCTTGAAGTAGCTCATCAGTTAATTATCCTCTTTAAGGCGACCGCGTACCTTATCCGGTGATGTGGCGCACCAACCCACCGTCCACGGATATGGTCTGGCCGGTAAGGTAGCCCCCGGCGGGGGATAGTAACAGCAGTGCAACGGCAGCAAAATCTACCGGCCGCCCTAATCTATTGACGGGGGTCTCTTGGGTGAATTGCCGTTCAACGGTCGAGAGATCCACCGCTTGCATCTTCGCAGACTTCTCCAGAACGTTGGTGATCCGGGGGGTTGCGTGGTAACCGGGAGCAAGGATGTTAGCCGTGACCCCCAAAATCGCCGACTTCCCGGCTGAGCGTTTTAACGAAACCGGCTACCCCCGCCCGCATAGCATTGCTCAGCACCAAATTATCGATCGGCTGTTTGATGGATACGCTTTCCACGAAAAGCATCCGACCGCCGGCGCGCTCCCGCATACCTGGCAGAAGTGCGCTGGCTAATTGTACCTTCCACCGCAGCGTACTTGCGTAGGCACCGTCCCAGTCGTCCATGGTCAGTTCTTCGATCGTACCCGTAGGCGGCCCGCCCGAATTGAATACACAACCGTCGAGTTTTCGAGCAACCAGGTGGTCGCAGAGGGCCGGGAGGTCGGCGGCATTGGTCAGGTCCGCCGCATACGGTTCGAAAGTCGCCCCTAGCTCGCTGGCTCTTTCGTCGAGGGTAGACTTAGTGCGCGCTATCCCGATCACGGTTGCTCCTTCCTCGATGAGTGCCCTGGCGATGGCGCCACCGAGGCCGCTGGTGGCCCCGCCAACGGCGAAGGTCTTGCCCTTTAGTTGTAAATCCATAGACAATTCAGGGTCTTAAAGAGCTTGTTTGAGCGCTCTGATGGCATCGGCGGGCTGTACTACCCTGCCGGTTGCTACGCCATCGATGACGTCCTTACCGGTAGCGTGTAACAAATCGTAAGCCCGATCGGCCTGTAGCTCCGGGTCGATGGATTTCATGACACCCAAAAGCCCGGCCACGAAGGGGCAGGCCATACTCGTGCCGCTGTAGGATTTATAAGTTCCGTTAGGTGTAGTGCTGTAGATGGCCACTCCGGGTGCCGCGATGCCGCGTTTTAGCCGGTTGACTTTGTTGCTGAAGGAGGCACGTTGTAGGTATTCGTCCAAAGCCGCTACGGTAATGATACCGGTGGCGTTTGCCGGGGCGTAGTTATACGCATCCATGTTGCTGTTGCCGGCGGCGGCAATAACTATCGCGCCGTGCTTCCTGGCGTATTCGACCGCCTTAGAGTAAGCTTTCTGACGGCTACCGTTGCTGGCCCCACCCAATGATAGGCTAATAACGTCAACACCTTCGTCGGTGGCTTCGATGATGCCGGCAATGATGGACTTCTGAGTGCCCATGCCAGCAGCATTGAGCACTTTAATACTGGTTATCCGTACGAATGGTTGGTTGCCAGACCCTGCCAGAGATCCGATGCCTATACCGTTGTTCGTGGTGCCGGCCGCGATCCCCGCACAGTGGGTGCCGTGCCCCATCGGGTCGTTGTCGTAGCGGCGGTCGACCGAGAAGTAGTTGTCGCCTAAATCCTCGTGTCTTGCGTCCACACCGGTATCGAGGATAGCGATCTTCGCGACTTTTCGCGGCGTTGACGTAGCCAGTTCGGCGTAGTATTCGTGCATATTCAAGACGCGCATGGACCACTGCTGATCGGTGAACGGGTCATCGATACCCAGCAAATTATTGGTAGATGGGTCGCGCTCGTCCATGCCTGAAACGATGGGGGCTACCTGTATTTGCTCGTTTGGTTCGAAGTATTCGACGCCGGCTGTGTTGCCTAGGATTGTCTCCGCGTCTGCGACGTCTTCCACGTCGAGCGTGAAATAGTCGTCCAAGTCCGTAGTCGAGGCATCTTTGGGTGTAAACGCTCGTTGGACCGTCCAACCACGTTGGCTAGCGAGTTGGCGCAAAGTATTCTCCCCGTCCGGGCCGTCGACTTGTACCAGCAGTTCCGCGTCGTTAGCGAGCGGGCTTAGCAGTTGGTGCTCGGTGGTTCCGCTAGTAGCGTCGTCTTTCTGCTTGACGATCACTTCGTTAAGATAGTGCGCGCCGGCGAAGAGGAAGAAGATCATAATGATGGCCGTCCAGATCGAAATGCGTTTTGCGACCGCGAGGCTCTGCACGAAGCCGACCATACCCAGCAGGATGAAGTCGCGTACTATTTTGGGAAGTGCGGCATTGGCGGTGGATACGCTAGTGTAGTCCTGCCAGAGCAGTAGACCGACGCGCGGCGTAGGTTGCGAGCATCCAGAGGGTACCGTCTTTGAACTGCTGACGGTAAAACCACAAGCAAAGCAATAGGGCAGCTAGATATAGCATCGGTGTTAGTTTTCAGTGATCTGCGATTACGCTACAGTATACGGAAAACGTCGAGAAATGCGGATAGTTGTTCTGACGGTATAGGTACAAAAGGCGAGAGCCCCAGCACCGACGGCTGTCGGCGATGAGGCTCTCATAAAAAATTGGCGGCGACCTACTCTCCCGGGGTCGAACCCAAGTACCATCGGCGCTGGGCAGCTTAACTTCTCTGTTCGGAATGGTAAGAGGTGATCCTGCCCGCAATAGCCACCAAAGTCGTGCGATCAACCTGCCTACCCTGCGGTAGACGGCCAACCCGTTTCTTTAGTGAACGATCAACAAGTGCGATAAAAGAGCGTGAGCAATCCTAGTAACTTCTCCGTACGATCGGGCGTACCAAGACCTAGTTTGCTGATGTAAATACTTACTTATATATATTCTGTTAAGCGTCAGCCAGTCCTTGACCACTCACTCATAAGCCTCAGGTCATACCATCGGTACAACAATAACTTACTTCGTTCGCAGAACTTCCCTCTACCGCCGCAGCGATAAAGAAAAAAAGGAAGCTGTCGGGCGATTAGTACTACTCGACTCCATACGTTACCGCACTTCCATCTGTAGCCTATCAACGCGGTCATCTTCCGCGGCCCTCAGGGGAATACTCATCTTGAAGTTGGCTTCGTGCTTAGATGCTTTCAGCGCTTATCCATGCCGCATATAGCTACTCGGCGATGCAGCTGGCGCCACAACCGATACACTAGAGATGCGTCCACTCCGGTCCTCTCGTACTGGAAGCAGATCTTCTCAATATTCCTACGCCCGCAACAGATAGAGACCGAACTGTCTTGCGACGTTCTGAACCCAGCTCGCGTGCCACTTTAATGGGCGAACAGCCCAACCCTTGGGACCTTCTTCAGCCCCAGGATGTGACGAGCCGACATCGAGGTGCCAAACCTCCCCGTCGATGTGAGCTCTTGGGGGAGATCAGCCTGTTATCCCCGGAGTACCTTTTATCCTTTGAGCGATGGCCCTTCCATACGGAACCACCGGATCACTTGAGCCTGCTTTCGCACCTGGTCGAACTGTCGTTCTCTCAGTCAAGCTCCCTTATACTCATACGCTCTTCGCATGATTACCAACCATGCTGAGGGAACCTTTGCGAGCCTCCGTTACGCTTTAGGAGGCGACCACCCCAGTCAAACTACCCACCACACACGGTCCTTCCACTTCATGGAAGTTAGCATCAAAGTATACGAAGGGTGGTATTTCAAGGACGACTCCACCAACACTAGCGTGCCAGCTTCGAAGTCTCCCACCTATCCTACACATCTTATACCCTAATGCAATGTGAAGCTGTAGTAAAGGTTCACGGGGTCTTTTCGTCCCGTTGCGGGTAATCGGCATCTTCACCGATACTTCAATTTCACCGAGCTCATGGCCGAGACAGTGCCCAGATCGTTACACCATTCGTGCAGGTCGGAACTTACCCGACAAGGAATTTCGCTACCTTAGGACCGTTATAGTTACGGCCGCCGTTTACCGGGGCTTCAGTCAAGACCTTTGGATTACTCCTAAGCCCCTTCCTTAACCTTCCGGCACCGGGCAGGTGTCAGACCCTATACTTCATCTTGCGATTTAGCAGAGTCCTGTGTTTTTGCTAAACAGTCGCCTGGGCCTTTTCACTGCGGCCTCCCCGGGGGGAGGCGACGCTTCTCCCGAAGTTACGCGTCTAATTTGCCTAGTTCCTTAGCCATGAATCACTCGAGCGCCTTAGGATACTCTCCTCAACTACCTGTGTCGGTTTACGGTACGGGCCGTCATCCTCGCTATTTCTTGGAAGGCGCTTCGCTGGATTATCTCGCCGCCCCGAAGGGCTTTGAGTACTATCGGCCAGTTTTAACCGGCCTTCAACGTACTATTCCGTCAGTACGCACCAACTACACTCCTCCGTCGCTTTTAACGGAGACGGGTACGGGAATATTAACCCGTTTGCCATCGGCTTCGCCTGGCGGCTATACCTTAGGACCCGACTAACCCGATTCTGATTAACATCGAATACGGAAACCTTAGTTTTACGGCGAGGGGGTTTCTCACCCCCTTTATCGTTACTCATGCCTACATTTGCTTTTGTAGCCGCTCCAACCGGGGTCACCCCCCATCTTCAGCGCCGACTACAATGCTCCCCTACCACGTCCTTACGGACATCCATAGCTTCGGTACCGGACTTATGCCCGCGTATTTTCCGCGCGGGAACGCTCGACTAGTGAGCTGTTACGCACTCTTTAAATGAATGGCTGCTTCCAAGCCAACATCCTAGCTGTCTTAGCATCCCCACATCGTTCCAAACAACTGAGCCCGAATTTAGGGACCTTAGCTGATGGTCTGGGTTGTTCCCCTCTCGGCGACGGACCTTAGCACCCGCCGCCTCACTGCCGCTACAGTCGTGCCGGCATTCGGAGTTCATCAGGGGTTGGTAGGCGGTGAAGCCCCCGAGCCCTATTGGTAGCTCTACCTCCGGCACACTTTCCACGACGCTGCACCTAAATGCATTTCG